>NZ_JBFTLJ010000016.1:0-145104 GCF_056396385.1 Variovorax sp. 05T418
TTTTTTAAGTACCGTCAAACTTTTTTCGCTTTCTTCAGCTTCTTGTCGCACCCCGCAACCTTCGCTACGAGACGCTGAAGCTGCTTCAGCGGAGCCTTCGATTATGCACTGTTTTTTCAAACCGCGTCAACTTCGAAGAAGATTTTTTCGACTTTCATCTTCTTGCTTTCCGCTCCTGGGAGCGGCTGCCTGAAGTGCTTTGCAGCGTTGTCAGCCGAGCCCACGAGTATATGCCAAATTCCGGGTCCTGCAAGACTGCCGTGAACAAAATCGGCGTCGGAGCCTTTCCCTCCGGGGACGGCGCTTCGCGCCGCCCCCGGAGGGAAAGGGAGGCTCCTCCGATAATCCGTGCCACATGGCACTCATCACACTCCTCAACGCCCAACTCGCGTTCGGTCACGTCCCGCTGCTCGATCATGCGGACTTCTCTCTTCTCGAATCGGAGCGTATCGGCCTGATCGGGCGCAATGGTGCCGGCAAGTCTTCGCTGCTCAAGATACTGGGTGGCCTGGAGAAGACGGACGACGGCACGCTCCAACTGCAGCAGAACCTGCGCATCGCGTTCGTTGCCCAGGAACCCCAGCTGGACATGGACGCGGACGTATTCACGGCCGCGAGCCAGGGGCTGGCCCCGGTCATCGCCATACGGGACCTCTATCTTTCTGGTGCAGAGGGCCTGGACCTGGATGCGCTGCAATCCCAGATTGAAGCTTTCGACGCCTGGAACTGGGAGCAGCGCGTGGAAGAAACGCTGCATCGGCTCCACCTGGACCGCAACGCCCGGGTCGGCTCGCTCTCCGGCGGCACCCGCAAGCGGGTCGCGCTGGCCCAGGCGCTGGTCGCCGCGCCGGATGTTCTTCTATTGGACGAACCCACCAACCACCTGGACCTGGACTCCATCGAATGGCTGGAGCAATTGCTGATCGACTTCAAGGGAAGCGTCGTCACCGTCACCCATGACCGCAGCTTCCTCAACCGCGTGGCCACCCGCATCGTGGAGTTGGACCGGGGCAAGCTGAATTCCTACCCGGGCAATTTCGAGCAGTACCTGCTGCAGAAGGAAGAACAGCTCGCCCAGGAAGCGGTCATCAGCGCCAAGGCGGACAAGCTCCTCGCACAGGAAGAAATCTGGATCCGCAAGGGCGTGGAGGCGCGCCGCACCCGCAGCCAGAGCCGCATCAGCCGCCTGGAAGCCCTGCGCGCAAGCCGCGCGGCACGCCGCGAAGTGCAAGGCAGCGTCAACATGGACGTGGCCTCGGGCCAGAGCAGCGGCAAGATCGTGGCCGAGCTCACCGAGGCGACCAAGTCCTTCGGCGAAAAGACCGTGATCCGCAAGTTCACCGGCACCATCCTGCGCGGCGACAAGGTCGGCCTGCTGGGCCCGAACGGGGCGGGCAAGACCACGCTGCTCAAGCTGATCCTGGGCGAGCTCGAGCCCGACAGCGGCAAGATCCGCCGCGGCACCAACCTGCAGGTGGCGTATTTCGACCAGATGCGCGACAAGCTCGACCTGGACGCGACGCTGGAGGACTTCATCAGCCCGGGCAGCGAGTGGATCGAGATCGGCAGCCAGCGCAAGCACGTGAAGAGCTACCTTTCGGACTTTCTCTTCTCCCCCGCGCGTGCCAATTCGCCGGTGCGCTCCCTGAGCGGCGGCGAGCGCAACCGGCTGCTGCTGGCGCGCCTGTTCGCGCGCCCGGCCAACGTGCTGGTGCTCGACGAACCGACCAACGACCTGGACATCGACACGCTGGAACTGCTGGAAGGCCTGCTGCAGGACTACGACGGCACCGTGTTCCTGGTCAGCCACGACCGCACCTTCCTGGACAACGTAGTGACCAGCACGATCGCCTTCGAGGGCGACGGCCACTGGCGCGAATACGAGGGCAGCGTGCAGGACTGGCTGATCCAGTCGAAGCGCGCGCGCGAGATCGCGGAGCAGCGGCAGGCCGCCGGCGCCCCGCCTGCCCCGCCGCCCGCACCGGCTCCCGCCGCCGCCGAACCGGCGCCCGCGCGTCCGGCCGGCGCCGCCCGCAAGAAGCTCAGCTACAAGGAACAGCGCGAACTCGAGGCGCTCCCGGCGCTGATCGAGGCGCTCGAGGCCGAGCAGAAGCGCATCGGCGAAATGCTCGAGCTCGACGGCGGCGCGATCTACGCCAGCGACGCTTCGCGCGCGGCCGAGTTGAGCCAGCGCCACGCCCAGATCGACGACGAACTGCTGGCGGCGCTGGAACGCCAGGAAGAGCTGTCCGCCGGGCGCTAGTTCATTGGTTCTACGACGGGCCGTCCCGCCGTCCCACGCCGCGGCGGCGCCGACTGGGCTATATATGCGGCTTCCAAGCTCCGGGAACGCCGCATGTCTTCCTTCTACGCGCTCTTTGGCCGAAGCATTGCGCTTCTTGTCCTTGTCCTGCAGGGCGCCTGCGCACAACTGCCCGAGCACGTCGACCGGCCGGTCTCGACCGCGCTCGCCTCGCCCAACGGCACCGCGCTGGAGGCCCTGGTGCAGCAGCGGCGCAAGGCCGACGGGGCGCGCTTCGAATCCGGCTTCCTGCTGCTCGCGGGGCCGCCCGCCGCCTACGGCAGTCGGCTCGCGCTGATCGAAGGCGCGCAGAAAACGCTCGACCTGCAGTACTACGCCATCCATGCCGACGCCAGCACCGGCCGGCTGGTGCGGGGACTTCGAGCGGCGGCCGAGCGCGGCGTGCGCGTGCGAATCCTGCTCGACGACCTGCACAGCACCGGGCGCGATGCGCTGGTGCTGGGCCTGGCGTTCGTGCCGAACATCGAGATGCGCCTGTTCAACCCGCTGGCCGGCGCGCGCGGGACTTCGCTGGCGCGCGTCTTCAACTCGATCGGCGATGCCTCGCGGATCCAGCAGCGGATGCACAACAAGCTCTTCCTCGCCGACAACGTGCTCGGCGTCACCGGCGGGCGCAACCTGGGCGACGCCTATTTCGGCAATGCGCTGAAGGGCAACTACATCGACGTCGACATCCTGGCGGCCGGGCCGATCGTGCGGGACCTGTCGCGCAGCTTCGACAGCTACTGGAACAACGAACGCGCCTACCCGGTCCAGTCGCTGGTCAAGCGCAGCGAGCTGGAGGCCATCCGCGAGCGCGCGCAGCAGGCCGACCGGGAACTGGCCGACGAGTCGGCTCGGGCGCAGAACTCGCCGCCGCCGGCCCCCCCGCCGCCCGCGCCCGGAACAGAACCGAAGGACGGCGCCGCCCCGACGCCGGCACAGCTCGCCCGCGCCTGGGACGAAAAGCCGATGGACCTGCGAACCGCCCGTTTCGTCTGGGCGCCCGCGGTGATGCTCGCCGACCAGCCCGGAAAGATCCCGGCCGACAAGGGCGCCGAGAAGACGAGGGCGCCGGGCCTGGTCGTGAGCCAGCCCGGGGACGCCGCCAGCTCGTCGCGGCGCGCGGCGGCGCTCGAAGCCAGCTCCGACCTGGCCGCGGGCAGCGACACGGTGGTCGAAGGCCTGCTGCAGCTGATCGGCCAGGCCCGCAGCGACCTGCTCATCATCTCGCCCTATTTCGTGCCCGGCCCGGACATGATGCAGGCCTTTGCAGCGGCGCGGGGGCGGGGCGTGCGCATCCGCGTGCTGACCAACTCGCTGTCGTCGAACGACGCGCCGGTGGCGCATGTCGGTTACTCCCGCCATCGCGAGGATCTGCTCAAAGTGGGCGTGGAGCTCTACGAGCTGCGCAGCGAGCAGGCCAGCGTCGGCAATGCCTTCGGCTCGTCGGGCAGCGGCGGCAGCCTCGGCGAATCGCGCTCGATGCTGCATTCGAAGGTGCTGGTGATGGACGGCCGGCTGCTGGTGGTCGGCTCGATGAACCTGGACCTGCGCTCGCAGCTGCAGAACACCGAGATCGCGCTGCTCGTGCGAAGCGCCGAGCTCTCGCGCGCGGCCTCCGCCCAGATCGAGCGCGGCATGCGCGAGGGCTCATGGCGGGTCGAGCTGGACGGCGGCTCGCTGGTCTGGCGGGCGCCCGAAGGCAGCGGGCTGAAGGACACCTCCACCGAGCCCGACGCCAGCCTGACCCTGCGCCTGCTGCTGCGGCTGTTCGGTCCGCTGGCGCCGGACCAGCTGCTGTAGGGCGCCGGCGTCAGTGCTTGTGCTGATGGGCCGGCGCGGCGGTGTCGGCTCCTTCGGGCGCGCCCACCGGCAGGTTCAGCTCGAGCGAGCTCTTCTGGCCCTTGGCATCCTCGAAACGCAGCGTCATCGGCACGGTCGAACCCTTGGCCAGCGCCTGCTTCAGGTCCATCATCATCACGTGGTAGCCGCCCGGCTTGAGCTCGACGGTCTGGCCGGCAGGCAGGTCGAGGCCGCCCGGCAGTTCGCGCATCTTCATGGTGTCGCCTTCCATCTTCATCTCGTGCACCTCGGCCACGCCGGCGGCCGGCGTCGTGATGCCGACCAGCCTGGCGCCCGTGGGCGCGGTGAGTTTCATGAAGGCCCCGGTGCCGCTCTGGCCCGGCACCGACTGGCGCACCCAGCCGTCGCGCACGTCGACCGTGGCCACGCCCTGCGCCACCACGTCGAGCCTGGCGGCAGGGCTCTTGAGCCCGGTGGTCGAAGTGCCCGAGGCCGGCACTTCCGCCCAATCGATGCTGCCCACGTCGCAGGTCTGCAGCACCTTGAACCACAGCGGGCCGGGCGTGCCCGGCACCTTGCCGCGCAGCACGAACTCGGCGCGCTCGCCGGCGGGCAGCGCCGCTTGCGGGTTTTCGGCGGTCCAGCGCACTTCGCCGTCGCCGGCGTTCTTCTGCACGTCGAGCTTCCAGCCCTTGCGCGCCTGGGCGTCGCTCAGCAGGAAACCCTTGGGCAGGCGCACGGCCAGGCCGGTAGTGGCCTTGGCGCCTTCGCAGGCATGGCCGACGCGGAAGGCCGCGTTGTAGTCGCTGCCGACGGTGGCGCCGCCGCGCGGCAGCGTGACGTGGGCGCAGGCGGCGGCCGTGCCTGCCAGCAGGGCGCAGGCGGCGGCGGTCTTGAGGATGGTGCGCGGATGGTTCATTGCGGGAACTCCTTGAAAAAGGCGGTTGAAAGGAATCAGAGGTCGAACTTGAGTTCGGCCACGTAGGTGCGTTGCGGATAGGGGTGGAAGGCCCAGTACTTGTTGTTGTTCAGGTTGTCGATGCCTAAGGCGGCGCTCCATTGCCGGTCGATCCGGTAGCGGATGCGCGCGTCGACCACGAAGAACTTCGAGAAGCCCATGTAGGCCGCGCCGTTGCCGTCGCTGTTGTCGAGCGTGCCGTACTGCTTGCCGCTGTAGCGGGCGCCGACGGTGTAGCTCCACCTCGCATCGGGCCGGTAGGTGGCGAGCAGCGTGGCCCGCAGCTTCGGCACGCGCGGCTGCTCGCGGCCGACGCTGGCCGGAAAACCGCTGTTGGCCGCGATCTTCGAGCGCGTCAGCGTGAGGCTGCCGCTCAGGTCCAGCCCCTTCACGCCCACGTCGACCGCGTTCAGCGCCACCTCCAGGCCGCGGGTGCGGATGGCATCGACGTTCTGCACCGTGCTGACCAGATTGGTGAGGGCCTGGCTGTAGAGCGCGTCCTTGGTGTTCTCGAAGAACAGCGTGGTGCGCAGCACGCCGTCGAGCCCCCAGCCCTTCAGGTCGCGCTCGGCGCTGAGCTCCGTCGTCCAGGAGCGCTCCGGCCGCAGGTTCGGATCGGTGTTGACGATGCGGTTGCCGTCGATCGAGCCCTGGTAGAGCTCGCTCACCGTCGGCATGCGCACTGCCCGGCCGGTCGATGCCTTGAGCAGCCAGTCCGGCGTGGCCTGCCAGGCAAGGGCCGCCTTGGGCGAGTCGTAGCTGTTCCTGCGCGGCGCGAAGTCGAGCAGCTTCGTCGCGCTGCCGAGCTGGCCGCCGTAGGCCTCCCAGCGTTCGTGGCGCAGGCCGAGCGTGGTCTTCCAGTCCTTGGCGAAGCGCCAGGTGTCCTGCACGTAGAGCGACTGCAGCCGGGTGTTGCCGTTGAAGCCGGAGAACGGCGACACGGCCGGCCCGGCGATCCAGTCGAGCGTGTTGCCGACGCTGGTGCGCAGGCGGGCGGTGTCCTGCTGGAAGCCGAAGTCGACCACGTGCGCGCCCACGCCCTCGGCCGAGCCGATGGGCCGCCATGTGCCGGCGGCCTTGAAGGTGTGCCAGCCGGAGCCCCCCATGTCGGTGGTGCGGCCCGGTCCGCCGTTGAAGGCGCCGGGCAGCGGCGTGGTCGGCGTGCGCGAGGTGTCGCGCGCATAGTCGAACAGGCTTGCGGACAGCTCCCAGTCGAACACCCCGCCGGTGTGGCTCTTCACCGAGAGGCCATGCATGTAGTGGGTGAGCGCGGTTTCGGTCGGCGCCAGCGCGGCGCTCGGCGCATCGAGGTTGTAGCTCCGCCCGGCGATGTTCACGCGCCCCGAATACACCGGCCCACCGAAGGCATCGCGCAGGTAGGTGTCGACGCTGCCGTGCGTGGTGTTGTTCCAGGCGCCCAGCGTGTAGGTGGCGCGCACCGTGGGCGAGAAATCGTAGGCCAGCTTGAGCTTGGCCTGCTCCTGCGTGGTGTCGTAGATCGTCGAGCCGCCTACCAGCCACCAGGGCTGGTTCGACGGGTTCAGCCCCAGAACCGCCCCGGTGACCGGCGTGCCGGCATTGCCCAGGGTGCCGGCACTCGCGAGCCGGTTGCCGAACACCAGCGCCTGCCCCTTGCTGTGGGTGCGCGAGGCGCTGAGCCACCATGACCAGTCGCCGCTGCGGCTGCCCAGCGAGAGCTCGAGCTGCTGGCCGGCGGGCGAGGAGTGGCTGTTGTACAGGTCGAAGTTGGAGGCGAAGCCGCTGAGCTTGGCGTGCGCTTCGAGCCGGGTGGGCATGCGCGTCACGTAGTCGACCACGGCGCCGACCGAGTTGCCCGGATAGGCCGCCGAGAACGGCCCGTACAGCACGTCGACCCGCTCGATCTCCTCGGGCGAGACCATGCCCCAGCGCGGCGCGTAGGTAGCGCCGTTGCCCAGCGGGTTCGACAGCATGACGCCGTCGGCATACACCATCGAGCGAGCGCTGTTGCCCGTGCCGGAGGCGCGCGTGGCAAGCACCGCATGGTTGAAATCGCCGATGTAGCGCTTGCGCACCACGAGGCTGGGCAGGTACTTGAGCGCGTCTTCGCCGTCGGTGGCGTTGACGGTTTCGGCGATCTGCTCGTGCGTCACGCCCTCGATGGTGGTCGGAATCTGGGTCGGCAGCGAGGTCGGGCGGCCGCCGCTGACCGTGACGGTGCTCAGGGTGCGCGCACCGCTGCCGCCGGATGGATCAGGCGCGTCCTGCGCCCACGCGGGCGCGCCAAGGGGAAATGCCATGGCGATCGCCATGGCGCGGGAATGCTTTTTCACTGGGAACCTGCTCCACGAACTTCAAGCCGGACAGGCCGCATGCACCCGTCGATCGGGCGCACGCAGCTACGGTTTTGACAGCTTCAGGAGAAGGCGGGAGGCCCGCGCGCCGGCAGCGGCGCGGCGGTGGCCGCGGCCAAGCGCGCGGCGGGAATGGACTGGACCACGCGGCCGAGCGGCAGCGGAAGGTCGAAAGCGGCAGCGGACGGCGACGGCGGCGGCGCGCCGGTCAGCACGCACAGCGGGCAGTCCATGTGCGAGGCGCCCATCTCCTGCACGCCGTCTTCGGTGTGGACCACCGCCTTGATCGAACCGGCGCTCGAGCACACCAGTTCGACGGCCTGCGGATGCACGATCGGCGAGGCCACCGCCGCGCCGATCGAGAGCGCGAACCACAGCAGCACCCAGCGGCCGACGAGGCCGAGGAAGCGGGGGTGGTTTCGCAGCAGGTGCATGGCGTTGGCGATTATCGGCGCTGTTTGTTCTTTGGTGCCGGTGCGCGCTGAGCGGACTTGGCATTGCCCGAACTCCGGGTGCCCGAGGCCTTGGCGCCGGAAGCCTTGGCGCCGCGATTGCTCCTGGCCCCTTGCGCGCCGCGGGCGCTCGCCTTGGGCGCGGGTGCGGTCGGCACCGCGGCGGGCGGCTGCGCCACCAGCGGGACCGCCTCCACCTTGAAGCCGCGCGCCGCCAGCAGCGCCGGCAGCCCCTGCGGACCGACCATGTGCAGCGCGCCCACGGCAGCGAACACGCGCTTGCCGCCCGCGTGCATGCGCTCGATGCCGTCGGCCAGGCCCGGGTTGCGGTCGTCCAGCAGGCGCTTCATGAGCCGCTGCTCGGCGGGCGTGTTGAGGCAGTTGCACCACTCGGGGTAGCGGCCGAGCTTGTCCGCGTCGCCGCGTGCCCAGATGTCGGCCAGCTCCTTCATCTGCGCGCGCAACTGGCCCGATTCCAGTTCGCTCAGGGCCGCGTCGATCTGCTCGGCCTCCTCGGCCTCGGAGTCGCCGGTCAGCATCTTCAATTGCGCGGCCGCGCTTTCGAGCGCGAACACCGGCTTGTTGTTGTTGCGTGCGGAGACGGCCAGCGCCTCGTCGGCGCCGAACTCGGGGTACAGGCCGTCGGCGCGCGCCACCAGGCCGGTCAGCGCCATGACCTGCAGGATGGGCTGCAGCCCCGTGGCCTGGCCGGGCGGCACGCAGGCGGCCTCGTTCTGGCGCGCCAGCCGCTGTGCGCGCTCGCCACTGAGCAGCCGCGCGACCACGGCCGGATCGGCCTGCTGCGTCAGGGGCTGCATCGCGACCGGGTCGCGCACGTCGAGTTCCAGTGCCAGCGCGTCGCTTTGCTCCAGCGCCTTCTGCACGGTGGGCCCGGGCCGCACCCACTCGGCGCGCCCGAGATGAATGGTCCCGTAGAGCCAGGAAGTGCGCCCGTCTCGCTCGGCGCGCCACAGCAGGCCGCGGTCGGCCGCGTTCCACTGGCCGACGGCCGCGCCGGGCTTTCCGAGGCTGGCAATGGCAGACGGCGGGCAGGCGGCCTGCGCCGCCAGCGCGAAGACGCAGCAGGCGCCGGCCAGCGCAAGGCGCGGCAGGCGCGAAAGCAGGGACGCACGCGCGGGCGTCTTCGTCTTCAAAAGGGTGTCGCGCCTCGGCGCAACCAGGATCCGGAGTATCCGCAAGGCTTGCTCCACGATGAAAGAAAGTCCGGCATTCTCACAGCACCGCTGCCCATAATCCGGAACATGCAGAGCATCTTCCATCTTGCCTTCCACGTCCGCGATCTCGACGCGGCCCGCCGCTTCTATGGCCAGGTTCTGGGCTGCGCCGAGGGCCGCAGCACCGGCACGTGGGTCGATTTCGACTTCTTCGGCCACCAGATCTCGCTGCACCTGGGCGAACCCTTCGCCACCACGCGCACCGGCCGTGTCGGCGACGCGATGGTGCCGATGCCGCACTTCGGCATCGTGCTCGCGCTGCCCGACTGGCAGGCGCTCGCGAAGCGGCTGAAGGCCGCCGAGATCGAGTTCGTGCTCGAGCCCCAGGTGCGCTTCGAGGGCCAGCCGGGCGAGCAGTGGACCATGTTCTTCTGCGACCCGTTCGGCAATCCGATCGAGGTCAAGGGCTTTCGTTCCCTGGCAGCGCTCTACGACAAATGAACCCTCCGCCCCGAGCCGCCCCGGGCTGGCTCGCAGCCTCTGCGGGCGCCGGCGCAGCCGCATTGCGCGCCGCGGCGGCGGTACTGTGGCTTCTTTTTGCGGCGGGCACCGCCCACGCGGCCATCGATTGCGAGCTCAACGACCGCAAGGCCGATCCGTCCGACGGCAGCAGCACCGCGGGCAAGACGGGGCTGATGCGCTGCAAGGAGCGCGAAACCGGCGAACTCCAGCGCGAGCAGCAGATCCAGAACGGCGTCTTCATGGGCCTGGCGCGCTTCTATGAAAAAGGCAAGCTGGCCAGGGAGCACACGCTCAACGCCAAGGGCCACATCCACGGCCTCGCCCGCGAGTTCGCGCCCAACGGGCAGGTCGTGCGCGAGGCGGTCTACGACGACGGACAGGAGCAGGGCCTGGTGCGCAGCTTCTACCCGGGCGGGCAGCTGCGCCGCGTCACCTTCTATCCAGCCGTCGGCACCGACCGCGCCTTCGTCGAGTTCACCGAACGCGGCCAGATGTCGGCGCTGCGCTGCGGCGAAACGCCCATGCTGGCGCCGGCCGTCGACGACGCCCGGCTGTGCGGGTTCATCAGCGGGCCGTCGCAGGTCGAGCTGTTCGATGCGGGCGGCATCCTGCGCTCGCGGCTGTCGTACCTGTCGGGCAAGCGGGTACGTTCGCAGAGCTTCTACGACAACGGCAAGCCTTCCGTGCAGGACGAGATCGTCGGCAGCCAGCGCACCGAGCGCCAGTTTTCATCCGAAGGCGTGAAGCGCCGCGAAACGGTGTGGCTGCTGGTCGAGCGCAGCGCGGTGCGGCAACGCGAGCAGGAGTTCTCCGAAAAGGGAACGCTGATCCGTGACCAGCGATGGAACCCGGCGGGCGAACCGATCGGCGACGACAGCTACCACCTCAATGGCCGGCCGCGCAGCAAGTCGGTCTACCGCGGAAGCGGCAATGCGCGCACGGTCGAGATTACCGAGTTCTACGAGAGCGGCCAGCGCGCCGCCCACGGCCGCTACCTGGTGGCGGGCCGCGGGCGCCAGGTGCCGGTGGGCACGCACCGGCGCTTCAGCGAAAAGGGCAACCTGCTGGCGGAATCGAGCTTCGATGCCAAGGGCCGCGTGACGCGCGAGCGCAGCTGGGACGAGAACGGCGAACTGCAGCACGACGAGCACGTGCTCGAGGACGGCTCGCGCAAGGCCTACACGCAGTAGCACGGCCCACCCCGGGGCCGCGCGGGCTTCATCAATCCAGCTTGATGCCGGCCTGCTTGATGATCGGGCCCCAGCGTTTCGACTCGGCGCGCGACAGCGCCGCGAACTGCGCCGGTGTGCCCGGCATGGCTTCCATGCCGAAATCGTCGAAGCGCTTCTGCACGGCCGGCGTGCCGAACGCGCGGTTCAGCTCGCTGTTGAGCCTGGCGACCACCGCGGGCGGCAGCCCCGCCGGGCCGAGGATGCCCTGGAACGCGAACACCTCGGTGTTGGGCACGCCCACTTCGGCCAGCGTCGGCACGCTGGGCAGCGTCTTGCTGCGCGCGCCCGAGCCGATGGCCAGCACGCGCACCTTGTTGCCCTGCATGATCGGCAGGCCCGAGGCCAGGTCGAGGAACATGCACGGCACCTGGCCGCCCATCACGTCGGCCATGGCGGGCGCCGCGCCGCGGTAGGGAATGTGGGTGATGAAGGTGCCGGTGCGGGCCTTGAACATTTCCATGGCCAGGTGGTGCGGCGAGCCATTGCCCGGCGAGGCGTAGTTGACCTTGCCCGGATTGGCCTTCGCGTAGGCCAGGAACTCCTTGAAGTTCTTGGCCGGAAAGTCGGGATGCACCACCAGCGCGAGCGGGAACTTGCCGATCGCGCCGATGTAGGTGAAGTCCTTCTCCGGATTGAACGGCAGCTTGCTGAACAGGTGCTCGTTGAAGGCCAGCACGGCGTTGTCCGCCGAGAGGATGGTGTAGCCGTCGGGCTTGCTCTTGGCGACGAGGTCGGCGCCGATGTTGGTCGAGGCGCCGGGGCGGTTGTCGACCACGATCTGCTGGCCCAGCGTCTGGCGCATGGCCTCGGCCAGCACGCGTGCGATCACGTCGGTGCCGCCGCCAGCCGGATAGGGCACCACCCACTTGATGAGTTGCGCCGGGTAGTCCTGGGCGCGGGCAAAGGGCGCGGCGGTTACGGCGGCGCCGGAGGCGAGCGTGGCGAGAAGGGTGCGGCGATCCATGGATCAGTCTCCTTTTTGTATTGGTTCGGTTGCGGACAGCGATGGTACGGGCAGCGCGTGCAGTGCGTCGGCCAGCGCGGCGCGGCAGCGCGCCTCGTCGCCGACCTGCTCGAACAGCAGCAGCGCGAGGCGGGCCAGGAACAGCGATTCGCGTTCGGCGCCGGCCTCGGTGATGGCGCGCGCGCACTCTGCATAGAGCCGGTCGCGCGCGTCGGATGGAAGCGGTGTGGTCATCTGGCAATCTCCGTGGAAGCGGCGGCTGCAGCGCGGGCCAATGCGGCCTGCAATGCGCCGCGGGGCAAGCGCCGCCAGCGCGCGGCCACATGGCCGTCGGGGCGCAGCAGGTAGACGGCACCATCGCGCGCGCCCAGCGCCTCGAACACGTCAGGGCCGACGTGCGCGTCGGCGCCTGCGATGCCCGGGCCTGCAATGGTGCGCACCGCGAACGGCAGCGCGCCGCCAAGCGCCTGTGCCAGTTCATCGTCCGGCAGCGGCACGGCATCGGCGCCCGGCCGGAGCACCAGCAGCGTGAAGACCGGCCCGATCCAGTCGGTCAGGTGGCCTTGCTCGAGCTGCTGCTCGGCCATGACCTCTCCAGGCAATGGCCCCGCAGGCAGCGCATCGCCTTCGCTCGACAGCGCCGAATCCGCGTAGCGCACGGCCTGGGTCTGGCGCGGGTTGATCAGCTGCGCAATGCCGCGGTGCACCTGCGACAGCGAAAGCGCGGCCTCGCGCAGCAGGTCGAAGCCGCGCGACGGCGGCGACATGAACTCGGTGCTGCGCATCGCGTTCTCGGCATTGACGTGAAAGGCCGCGATGCGCTCCTGCGAGTACGAATCGAGCAGCGACGCGTCCGACAGGCCGCGCGCCACGAAGGCCAGCTTCCAGGCCAGGTTGTCCGCATCGTCGAAGCCCGAGTTGAGGCCGCGCACGCCGAAGATCGGCATCGCATGCGCGGCATTGCCCGCGAACAGCACGCGGCCGTGGCGGTAGCTGTCGAGCGTCATCGCACCCGCGCGGTAGACCGAGGTCCAGACCGTCTTCCATGGCAGGTGGCCTTCGCCGATGGCGTTGAGGTGGCGCTGCACGAATTCGGCCACGGCCGCCGGCTTCAACGCGTCCTCGGTGCCCTGGCCCGCGCGCAGCTGGTAGTCGATGCGCCAGATGTCGTCAGGCTGGCGGTGCATCAGCACGGTCGAGCCCGGGTTCCACGGCGGGTCGAACCAGGCGCGGCGCTCGGTGGGGTGCGTGCTGTGCAGCTCGATGTCGATGATCACGTAGCGGCCCTCGTAGCCCGTGCCCTCGAGCGCGAGCCCGAGCGCCTTGCGCACGAAGCTCTGGCCGCCATCGCAGGCGGCAAGCCACTGGCCGCGCAGCCGGTAGGCGCCCTCGGGGTTGCGCACGTCCAGCGTCACGCCCTCGTCGTCCTGCGCGAGGCCGGTGAGCTCGGTGCCCCATCGGATGTCGACGAGCCCCGGCGACGCCTCGTTGCGGCGGAGGATCTCGTCCAGCAGGTACTGCTCGATGTAGTACTGCTCCAGGTTGATCATCGGCGGCAGCTTCTGGCGCTCGTCATGCGGCATCTCGAAGCGGAACACCTCGGCCGTCTTGTAGAAGCTGCGCCCGCCGGTCCACGGCAGGCCCTTGGCCATGAAGGCCGGCAGCACATGGAGCCGCTCCATGATCTCCAGGCTGCGGCGCGAGATGCAGGCCGCGCGGCTGCCCACGCACACCGTGTCGTCGGCCTCGAGCACCACGCTGCGCACGCCGTGGTTCGCGAGCCCCAGCGCCAGCGCCATGCCGACCGGCCCGCCGCCCGCGATCACCACCGGATGGCGGCCGGGCTCCATGCCGTCGTGCCCGAGCGCCGGCGTGCGCGCCGGGTAGCGCGTGTAGTGAAAGGCGCCGACGGAAGGCGGCAGTTCGGTGGCGCTGGCCGGCGGCGGCACCGGGCCGCTGGCGGCATCGGCAGCCCGTGCGCCGGGCGGCGGCGCGGTGGCCGGAGCGGTGGGGTTCGTCATCATGCAGCGGGATTGTCCCGATGCGCGGCGCTGGCCATTGTCATAACTTCGTACGAAGTAATTACCCTGCCCTACCTGCTCCCCCCATGAGACGCTGGCGCATCCAGCCCGCGGCGGACACCATGCTGTCCGCCGCCCTCGCCGGCGACGTGCTCGCGGGCATCGGCACGCCGCACCTGGCGGCCAGCTGCCTTGCGGCCATGCACCGCGTGATGCCCGTCACCTTCTGCACCGTGTTCGCGGTCGACGCCACCGGCCGCATCGAGGCGGTGTCGGCCGCCAGCAGCTACGGCACCACGGCCGAACGCACGGCCGAGCGCTACGTGGCGCAGCGCTTCGACCTGCTCGATCCCAACATGACCTGGCTGGCGGCGCGCAAGCTGCCCCGGCGCGCGCAGCTCTGGCTGGGCCACCAGCGCGCCGACGAGGTGGCCGACCCGGCCTACCGCGCGGCCTGCTACGGCGACGTGGGCATCCGCGAGCGCGCGTCGGTGCTGCGCCTGACGCCCACCGGCCAGCGCGTGGCCGTGAGCTTCTACCGGAGCCTCGCGCAGCCCGAATTCGGCGCCGCCGACTTCGCGGCCATCGAGCGCCACGCCACGCTCCTGGCCGACGCCACGCTGGCCCATGGCCGCAGCGCCATGGCCGCCCGCGAAGCGGTGGCGCCCACGCTCGCCTCGCGCCTTCTCACCCTGAGCCTGCGCGAGCGCGAAGTCATCGGCCACCTGATGGCCGGCCGCACAGCCAAGGAAGCGGCGCGCGAAATCGGCATCGAACTGACGACGGTGCGCACCCACCAGTACCGGGCGTTCCGGCGGCTGGGGATACGCAGCCAGAAGGAGCTGCTGCGCGCCGCGCCGCGCTAGTCAGCCTTCGGCGCCGTCGTCGTCCTGCGGGTTCGCCAGCGACACCGGCGCCACCTTCGCCCGCCCCGCCGCCGACACGATTTCCTGGTCGATCGCGCCGAACAGCGAGCGGCCATCGAGCCCCTTCATCTCGATGCGGATGGTGTCGCCGAACTTCATGAATTCGGTCACGGGCTCGCCGCCCTGGATGGTTTCGATGCAGCGCTTCTCGGCAATGCACGAATAGCCCTTGGGCCAGTCCATCTGGCCGTTCTTTTCCACGCCCTTGTTGCTCACGGTGCCGCTGCCGACGATGCTGCCGGCGCGCACGTTGCGCGTCTTGGCGATGTGGGCGATGAGCTGGCCGAAATGGAAGGTCATCTCGGGCCCGGCGTCGCACATGCCGACCTTGCGGCCGTTCCAGCTGCTTTGCAGCGTGAGGTGCACGCGGCCGTGCTGCCAAGCTTCGCCGATCTCGTCGAGCGTCACGGCCACGGGGCTGAAGGCGGTGGCCGGCTTGCTCTGGAAGAAGCCGAAGCCCTTGGCCAGCTCGGCAGGGATCAGGTTGCGCAAGCTCACGTCGTTGGCCAGCATCACCAGGCGGATGCCGTCGAGCGCCTGGTCGGGCGTGGCGCCCATCTTCACGTCGCCGGTGATCACCGCGATCTCGGCCTCGAAGTCGATGCCCATGGCTTCGCTGGGCACGACCACGTCGTCGACCGGGCCGAGGAAGTCGTCGCTGCCGCCCTGGTACATCAGCGGGTCGGTGTAGAAGCTCTCGGGCACCTCGGCATTGCGCGCCTTGCGCACCAGCTCGACGTGGTTCAGGTAGGCCGAACCGTCGGCCCACTGGTAGGCGCGCGGCAGCGGCGCCATGCACTGGGCGGGGTCGAACGGGAAGGAATGGCGTGCGCGGCCGGTGTTGACCGCGTCGTACAGGTCCTGCAGCTGCGGGCTCATGAAGCCCCAGTCGTCCAGCACCTGCTGCAGCCGGCTGGCGATGCCAGTGGCGTAGTGGGCGAGCGTGAGGTCGCGCGAGACGACGACGAGCTGGCCGTCGCGCGAGCCGTCCTTCAGGGTGGCGAGTTTCATGATGGCAAATGCGTGATGAAGGACACGGCGCGAACACGAGAGCCGGCGCCGCGCCCACTAAACTGGTTGAACGGGCGGCAGTGTACCGAGGTGCTCCCGGTGAACCTCGGCGCCGGCGCCCACTCCACCACCTCATGCCGACGCTTGTCGCCTCCCAGCTGCCGTCCTCCGCCGCCCCGCCCGCACGCCCGTCATGGCGCGCGCTGGCCGGGCTGACGCTGGCGGTGGCGCTGGCCCACGTGCTGTTGCTGGACCTGGCTCCCACGGCCATCGGGCCCGACCCCTCGCCGCTCGCGAACAAGTTCATCACCCGCACCATCGTGATTGCACCGCCGGCCGCGGAAAAGCCGGCCGCGCCGGCCGCCGCAGCGCCAGTGGCCGAGGCCAAGCCGCCGCCGCCCGCAAAGCCGCGCCGGCCGCGCGAGCCGTCCAGGCCCCGGCCGGTGGCGCCACCATCCGAGCCAGTGCCGCAGCCGGCGCCGGCGCCGGAACCCCAGGTTTCGGAACAGCCCCCGCCGCAAACGCCAGACCTCACGGCGCAGAACGCTATTGATTCAGGAGCGACACCTCCCGACCAGGCAGCCAGCGCCCCGGCAGGCGCCGTGCTGGGCGGGGCGGGCAGCACGGCCAACGCCGGCGTCGGAAACGGCGCGCCCGGCGAGGCTGCGGGCGCCGCCAGCGCCGCGGCAGGCAATGTCGTCGGGCCCGAGGCGCTGCGCATCCCCGGTTCGGTGAAGCTCGCCTTCGCGGTCACGGGCCAGCAGGGCGCCTCGCCGATGCAGGGCGTTTTCGGCGACCTGGTCTGGCTGCAGGACGGCAGCAGCTACGACGCCCGGCTGTCGCTCAAATTCCTGTTCCGGACCATCCGCAGCCAGCACAGCACCGGCCGGATCGGCCCCACCGGCATCGAGCCGGCGCGCTTTTCGGAGAGCCGCAAGGGCGAGGTCGCCTCGCACTTCCTGCGCGACCAGGGCCAGATCATGTTCAGCAACAACGCGCCCAGCGTGCCCCTGCTGCCCGGCGCGCAGGACCGGCTCAGCGTGGTGATGCAGTTGGGCGGCATGCTGGCGGGCGATCCGGGCCGGTATCCGGCCGGCAGCCGCATTTCCATCCAGACCGCCGGGCCGCGCGACGCGGGCGTCTGGGTGTTCAACATCGAGGGCGAGGAGCAGATGAGCGTGCCGGCGGGCGACTACGCCGTGCGCAAGCTCACGCGCAGCCCCCGGCGCGAGTTCGACGACAAGATCGAAATCTGGCTCGCGCCGGCGCTGGGGTACCTACCCGTGCGGATGAAACAGACACAGCCCAACGGCGACTTCGCCGACATGCAGTTGCGTGAATCCCTTCCCGCGGGGCCGTCCAGCTGATAGTACAAATGAGGTAAAGAAACACCGTTGTGACCGCAATGCGACAACCCTTCTTGAAACTGGCGCGTTGATTGCTATCTAAACCCCATGAACGCCATCGACATCCTCACAGGCCCCGCAATGAACATGCTCTATGACTCGGAGTCCTTCGTCGTCGTGCACGTGCAGCCGAACGAAAGCGACGCCCCGGACCAGCCCAATGTCCCGGTGCTGGAACGCCACGGCTTCGAGATCGTCGACAAGCGCTCGGGCAAGGAGGTCTACCTCGACGGTTCCTGGGCCGAACTGTTCCAGCAGCAGATCGCCGCCTGGCAGCTCAACACGCCCACGCAGGAAGAGGTGGAAGACACGCTCGAGGGCTATGCCGAGCTGGCGCACACGCCGGTGCTGGTGCACTGAAAACCCGGGTTCCCCGCCCGCCCGAACAAGAAAGCGCCCGAGCGGCGCTTTTTTTGCGTCTTTTCAGCGCCTGCCGCTCATTTCCGTTGGTAAATCCATCGGTACATCGGCCCCACGAGCAGCAGCACCGCCACCAGCCGGCAGACCTGGAACGCCGTCACCACCGGCACGCCCAGCTGCAGCACCTTGGCGGTGATCGACATCTCGGCAATGCCGCCCGGCGAAGTGCCCAGGATCATGGTGGCGGGGTGCAGCCCCGTCGCCCAGGCCAGCAGCCAGGCGGCCCCCGCGCACAGCACCAGCATGCCGACGGTGCCCAGCGCCACCGATCCCAGCCAGCGCGGCGCCGTGTGCAGGAATTCGCGGCTGAAGCGCACGCCCAGGCTGACCGCAATCACGAGCTGCGCGGTGTTCGACATCCAGCCGGGCACGGCCGACAGCGGCTGGCCGGCGATGGTGAAACCCATCGCCACCAGCAGCGGCCCCATGAACCAGGGATTGGTGCGGCCCAGCGCCCGCATCGCAAGTCCGCCGGCGGCGGTGGCCAGGGCGAGCAGCAGGAGCCCGCCCGCATTCACTTCGCGCACCGTGGACGGATTGACTTCGAGCCCGTGCAGGCCGCTCCACTGCATTGCGAACGGAATGGCGATGGTCACCACCACCAGCCGCAGGCTGTGCGCCGCGGCCACGAGGTCGGTGCGCGCACCGGCCGATTCGGCCAGCAGCGTCATCTCGGAGGCGCCGCCGATGGCGCCAGCGAAGTAAGTCGTGGCTCTCATGGAACTGGCCGGCACATGCGGCATTCGCCGGGCGTGCAGCCCATGCAGCCAGCGCCCGAACCCCCAGCCGAGCAGCAGGGCCCAGGCGATGGCCAGCGCAATGGCCCACCAAACGCCGGCCACCAGCGCCACCACCTGCGGCGTGAAATAAAGGCCCAGCACCGTGCCGATGGTCCATTGCCCGGCATTGCGCAGCGGCGTGAAGCTGGCCGTGGGCGCACCGGCAATCGACGCCAGCGACACCGCCAGCAGCGGGCCGATCATCCACGGCAGTGGGGTGTGCAGGGCGAGGCAGATTTCGGCCGCGGCGAGCGCGAGCAACAGCGTGGCCAGCACGCGAACCAGAAAGCGGAGAGACACGGGCAGGAAGGGAAGAAGCGGAATTGGATGGCACTGCGTGCGAGCGCCAGCGCATAGTATGGCGCGATGCGATGCCAACCCTTTTCCGCACGGGCTTCCCGATTGCTGCTGCCCCTGTTCGCTGCCATGGCCCTTGCGGGTTGCACCGCATTTCAGGACGGCCCCGATGCGCCGGTGGCGCGGCGCGCGGCGGCGCTGCTGCCGGTGGACGCGCTGATCCTGGGCGAGCAGCACGACGCCCCCGAGCACCATGCGATCGAGCGCGAAACCGTCCAGGCGCTGGCCAGCCGGGGCCAGCTGGCCGCACTGCTGCTCGAAATGGCCGAGGAAGGCCACAGCACCCTTCGCCTCGACGCCGCGGCCACCGATGCGCAGGTGCGCGACGCGCTGGCCTGGAACGACAAAGCCTGGGCCTGGCAGAGCTACGGTCCCGTGGTGATGGCCGCGGTGCGCGCCAGCGTGCCCGTCATCGGCGCCAACCTGCCGCGTTCGCGCATGAAGAACGCCATGGCCGACGTCTCACTCGACGTGCAGCTCAACGGCGAGGCCTACACCGCGCAGCAGGACGCCGTGCGCGAAGGCCACTGCAAGCTGCTGCCCGAGCCGCAGATCGTGCCGATGACGCGCATCCAGGTCGGGCGCGACCGCGCCATGGCGCAGGCCATCGTCAAGGCCCGCCAGCCGGGCAAGACGGTGCTGCTGGTCAGCGGCGCGGGCCATGCCACCAAGGTGCTGGGCGTGCCGCAGCACCTGCCGACCGACGTGTCGGTCAAGTCCGTGCGGCTGCAGGCCGGCGAATCACCGGACGAGGAGCAGGACAAGGAAGCCTACGACGCCGTCTGGCGCACGGCCCCGCTGCCGCCGAAGGACTACTGCGCGGACATGCGCACCCGATAGCCGCGGCCATCGCCCTGGATGAAGGCCGCGAGCCGGCTCAGGCGAACTTCCTGATCGAATCCGCCAGCGTGTTGACCAGCGTCTCGATGTGCTGCTTCTCCACGATGTAGGGCGGCGCAATCACCAGCACGTCGCCCGCGGGCCGCACCAGCGCGCCCTTGTGGAAGCAGTCCAGGAAGATGTCGTAGGCGCGCTTGCCCGGCGCGCCCGCGATGGGCGCGAGCTCCACCGCGGCGGCCAGGCCGAGGCTGCGGATGCTGACCACGTTCGGCAGGCCCTTGAAGGCGCTGTGGAAGGCATCGCCCAGCACCTTGCCCATTTCGCCGGCGCGCGCGAACAGGTTTTCTTCCTTGAACAGGTCGAGCGTGGCAATGGCGGCGGCGCAGGCCACCGGATGGCCCGAGTAGGTGTAGCCATGGAAGAACTCGACCACGTGCTCTGGCGCGTCGGTCTTCATCATCGCGTCGTAGAGCTTGTCGCGGCAGATCACGCCGCCCAGCGGAATCACGCCGTTGGTCACGCACTTGGCAAAGTTCAGCATGTCGGGCACCACGCCGAAATAGTCCGACGCGAAGTTGGTGCCCATGCGGCCGAAGCCGGTGATGACCTCGTCGAAGATCAAGAGGATGCCGTGCTTGTCGCAGATCTCGCGCAGGCGCTTCAGGTAGCCCTTGGGCGGCAGGTACCAGCCGGCCGAACCGGCCACCGGCTCGACGATGATCGCGGCGATGTTGCTCGGATCGTGCAGCGGCAGGATGCGCGTTTCGAGTTCGACCAGCGGGTCTTCGGCCCACACCGGCTCCTCGTTGTGGATGTAGGCATGGTTCACCGGATCGTGGATGAAGCGCATGTGGTCCACGCGCGGCAAAAAGGCCGCGCCGAACACCTTGCGGTTGCCCGGGATGCCCCCCACCGACATGCCGCCGAAGCCCACGCCGTGGTAGCCCTTCTCGCGGCCGATGAACACGTTGCGGTGGCCTTCGCCGCGCGCGCGGTGGTAGGCCAGCGCCACCTTCATCGAGGTGTCGGCCGCCTCGGAGCCCGAATTGCAGAACAGCACCTTGTTGAGGTCGCCGGGCGCCAGCGAGGCGATCATCTCGGCCGCCTTGAAGGCCTTGTCGTTGCTGACCTGGAAGGCGGTGGCGTAGTCCAGCGTGTCGAGCTGCTTCTTGATCGCCTCGTTGATGGGCTTGCGGTTGTGGCCCGCGCCCACGCACCAGAGCGACGAGATACCGTCGATCACCTTCTTGCCGTCGTGCGTGGTGAACTCCATGCCGTCGGCGGCCACGAAAACGCGAGGGTCTTTCTGGAAGTGGCGGTTGGGAGTGAAGGGCAACCACTGGTTGCCCATGTTGAAGTCCTGATAAGCCATCGATTGCTCCTGCTTAACGCGCACCAAAAAACGGCATTCTGGCACCCCTGCGACAATCGTGCCCCTCATGACGACCACAACGCCCGCTTACATCCTGACCCTCTCCTGCCCCGACCGGACGGGCATCGTGCATGCCGTTTCGGGCTTCCTGCTCGAACGCGGCGGCAACATCGAGGAAGCCGCCCAGTACAACGACCACGACACGGGCCTGTTCTTCATGCGCGTGCGCTTCGCCTGCAGCGACCACACCGAGGCGGCGCTGCGCGAACAGCTCGCCACCTTCGGCGCCGGCTTCGGCATGAGCCTGCAGCTGCACGCCGCGGCCGAGCCCATGAAGACCGTGATCCTGGTCAGCAAGGAAGGCCACTGCCTGAACGACCTGCTGTTCCGCTGGAAGAGCGGGCTGCTGGCCATCGACGTGCGCGCCATCATCTCGAACCACCGCGACTTCTACCAGCTGGCCGCCAGCTACAACGTGCCCTTCCATCACATTCCCGTGACGGCCGCCACCAAGGCGCAGGGCGAAGCAAAACAGCTGGAGATCATCGAGTCCGAGGGCGCCGAACTCGTGGTGCTCGCGCGCTACATGCAGATCCTGAGCAACGGCCTGTGCAAGAGCCTGGCGGGCCGGGCCATCAACATCCATCACTCGTTCCTGCCCAGCTTCAAGGGCGCCAAGCCCTACTACCAGGCGCACGACCGCGGCGTGAAGCTCATCGGCGCCACCGCGCACTATGTGACGGCCGACCTCGACGAAGGCCCGATCATCGAGCAGGACGTGGCGCGCGCCGACCACACCGACACGGTCGAGGACCTCACGGCCCGCGGCCGCGACACCGAGAGCCAGGTGCTGGCCCGCGCGGTGAAGTGGCACAGCGAGCACCGCGTGCTGTTGAACGGGCACCGCACGGTGGTGTTCCGGTAGGCGGCGCCCGTCCAGGCATACCGCTAGTCAATACCGGTTCGGATTGTCCGGGCGGCGGTCGTAGCGGTTCGGCACGCCGTCGCGGTCGCGGTCCCAATAGCCGCGGCGGTATTCCCAGCGGCCATCGCGCTCGCGCCATTCCGGCGGACGGTAGGCGTAGCCCGGGCGGGCGCGCACCCACATGCCCCGGACCCACACATGGTTTCCACCGCGCCATTCATAGTGCCCCGGCGCCCACACGTAGCCGCGGCGCGGCGGCGGAATGCGCTCGTGGCGGGGCGGAGGCGGCGGCACTTCGACATACACCCCGGGCTGCGCCTGGGCGGCGGTCGGCACCATCAGCGCGCCACCCACCGAGAACAGCGAAGCAGCGGCAACGGAAAGGGTCATTGCGAGTTTTTTCATGGGGATCCCCTCATGAGTGGTTGGAGCCTTCATGCTGACCAACCCATGTGAAGCGCCTGTAAGCACTCGGCGGGACTTTGTGTAGAGGTGTTTCCTCGAAAGTAGTACCTTTGTAGGCACTTACTGCGCCCACTACTCCTGCAGTTCGCGCAGATCGACGGCCGCGGCCATGGCGGCATGGCCTGCCTTGTTGGGGTGCAGGTGGTCGCCGTTGTCGTAGGCGGGGTTCAACGTCGTCGGATCGGCCGGGTTGCGCAGCACGGCGTCGAAATCGATCATGCCGTCCACGTCCTGGCGGCTGCGGATCCAGCGGTTGACCTCGCCGCGCATGGCCTCGGTGGCCTCGGTCCAGTAGGGCGTGTTCCTGAACGGCGGCACGGTGCCGATCAGCACCTTCACGCCCTTGGCGCGGGCCTGCTTGATCAGCTGCTGCAGACCATCGGTGATGCGCTCGGCCGTCGCCACCTCATGGTCCGGCGTCGGCCGCCCCGGCAGCACGAACACGCTGCGGCCGATGTCGTTGGTGCCCAGCAGGATCATCACGTGCGTCACGCCGCTCTGCCCGAGCGCATCGCGCGCAAAGCGCGACAGGCCGTTGGGGCCGATGCCGTCGACCAGCAGCCGGTTGCCGCCGATGCCCATGTTCAGCACCGAAACCGCCTGCGCCGCGGCAGGACTGTTGCGCAGGCGCGTGGCGAGCAGTTCGGGGTACGAGCCGTCGCCCGCCTCGCCGCCGCCCGCGGTGATCGAGTCGCCGAAGGCCACCACCGTGCGCACGGGCTGCGTCGCCATCACGTCGAGTCCGGTCACGATGTGGTTCAGCGGCAGGGGCGCGGCATCGTGCAGCCTGGGCGCTGCAACGGCGTTGCCGCCCGCCACCCAGACGGTGCCGGGGGATTGCAGGTGCACGGTTGCAAAGGGCACGGCGCGATCGAAGAAGGCACTCACCGCCACCGCCTGCCCGGCGTCGACCTTCAGGTCGGCGCCGTCGCTCCAGGCTTCGGCGCCCGGCGCGATGACCGTGCTTGCGCGCCCACCGAAGCGCAGCTTGCGCAGCGTGGCCGGCGAGACCGCGCCGCCACCGGTGCCCTGGCCCACGCTGGCCTCGGCGATGCGCATAGGTGTCTTGCCGAACCGATTCGAGAAGCGGATGCGAACGCGCTCGCCGCGCAGCGCGGGCTCGACCTGCTGCCGCAGTGTCTGTCCGCGGAACGCATCGCCGCCGGGCCGGGGCGCCGCAGCCGTGAGGAGCGGATTCGCACTGAGTTCGCGGAAATCCACCGGCGCGGCCGCCCATCCGGCCACCCAGTGCGCCTCGGCAGGCTGCTTCGGCCGCGCGTCGGGCTGAACGGCCTGCACGGCCACGGCCACGACGAACAGCAGGCAACCCACTGCGGCCATCCAATGCCGCAGAGCACCTTGGCGAAGAGCGAAGAACCAATGCGAACCCAGTTTCATGCACGCAAAGCGCTTCAGTTTACGAAGCCGCCTTGCCATTGCATGTGACGAGGTCTAGTGCATGGTTACCAAGTGTCTACATAGGGCGACGCGGTTTGCGCAGAGCGCCCCGCGGAGGCGAGTCCGCGCACCAGCCAGGTGCGGGTTTCGGCGGGATCGATCACCGCATCGATCTCGAGCGTCTGCGCCATGTGGATCGCCTCGCCATTGGCGTATTGCTGCGCCACCAGCGTCTTGAACAGCGCGTCGCGCTCGGCGCCCTCGGCCGCCGCCGCCAGCTCCTTGCGATAGCCCAGGCGCACCGCGCCCTCGAGCCCCATCGCGCCGAATTCGCCGGTCGGCCAGGCCACCGTGAACACCGGCGCATCGAAGCCGCCGGCCGTCATGGCCTGCGCGCCCAGGCCGTAGCCCTTGCGCAGCACCACCGCAAAGAAGGGCACGCGCAGGTGCGAGGCCACCATGAACATGCGGCAGACATGGCGCACCTGCGCCTGCGCCTCGATCTCGGGGCCGACCATGAAGCCGGGCGTGTCGCACAGCGAGACGATCGGCAAGCCGTGCGCATTGCACAGCTGCATGAAGCGCGCCGATTTGTCGGCCGCCTCCACGTCGATCGCGCCGCCCAGGTGGTGCGGGTTGTTGGCCATCAGCCCCACCGGCTTGCCCTCGATGCGCGCGAGCGCAGTGACGATGCCGGCGCCGAAGCCCACTCGCAGCTCGAGCAGCGAGCCCGTGTCGGCCACGCCGCGCATCGCGGCGCGCACGTCGTACACGCGCAGCCGGTTCTCGGGCACCACGTGGCGCAGCGCGCGCGGGTCGGCGCATTGCCAGTCGCTCACCGGCCCCTGGAAATACGAAAGGTATTGCTTTGCCGCAGCCACCGCCGCGGCCTCGTCTTCCACCAGGACGTCGATCACGCCGTTGCGCGACTGCACGCTGCTCGGCCCGATCTGCTCGGGCGCGAAGCTGCCGAGCCCGCCGCCCTCGATCATCGCGGGGCCGCTCATGCCGATGTTGCTGCCGCGCGTGGCAATGATCACGTCGGCGCAGCCCAGCAGCGCCGCGTTGCCCGCGAAGCAGCGGCCATGCACGATGCCCACCACCGGCACCTTGCCCGAGAGCGCCGCGAACTGGCTGAAGGTGTGGTTGTTGAGGCCCGCGACGATCGGCATATCGGTATCGCCCGGCCGCCCGCCGCCGCCTTCGGCGAACAGCACCACCGGCAGCTTCAGCTGGTGCGCGATCGACAGCATGCGGTCGGTCTTGTGGTGGTTGCGCATGCCCTGCGTACCGGCCAGCACCGTGTAGTCGTAGGCCAGCACCGCGCAGCGCGAGGCCTCGGGGCCGAACAGCTTCGCGTTGATGCTGCCCAGGCCCGTCACCATGCCGTCGGCCGGCGTGTTGGCGACCAGGTCTTCGAGCGTGCGGCGGCGCGTTTGCGCGGCGATGGCGAGCGCGCCGTATTCGATGAAGTTGCCGGCATCGGCGGCGGTATCGCACAGGTCAGCGATGTTCTCGCGCGCGGTGCGCCCGCCCTGCGCATGCCGCTTGGCCACGGCCGCGCCGCGGTTGGCATCGAGCGTGAAGGCATGGCGGTCGATCACCTTCTGCAGGTCGGGGCGGATCGCATCGAGGTCCTGTTCGGTGCGCGCCTCGGCTGCGGCCGCCTCGGCATCGACCGGCTCCAGCCGCACCAGCGACTGGCCTTCGACGAGGTAGTCGCCGGGTTCGGCCAGCAGCGCAACCACGCGGCCCGCGACCGGCGCGTGCAGCAGGTGCTCCATCTTCATGGCCTCGAGCACGCCGAGCTGCGCACCGGCAGGCAGCACATCGCCCACCGCCACTTCGAACTGCACCAGCTTTGCGGGCATCGGCGCCTTGATCGCCAGGCCGTCCGCATCGTCGTTTTCGATTGCCGCCGCCTGCGCATCGACAGGTGCGATCTTCTTCGCATGCTTTTCAAGCGATGCCGCGGCGGCCAGCAGGTCGCCCAGATGCGCTTCGACGAAGCGCGTGTGCACCGCCTGGCTTGCGAACTCGGGCCGCGCCGCAATGGCGCGCAGCAATGCAATATTGGTCGCGATGCCGTCGATGCGGCATTCGTCCAGCGCGCGCAGCGAGCGGCGCAGCGCGTCGGCAAAACGCGGCGACGGCGAATGCACGATCAGCTTGGCAAGCAGCGTGTCGTAGTGCGGCGATGGCGCAAGGCCTGCATAGCCGTGCGTGTCGACGCGCACGCCGGGCCCGCTCGGCAGGTCGAAGCGCGCGAGCGTGCCGCCCGAGGGCCGTGCGCTGCCATGGGCATCGAGCGTCTCGGCGTTGATGCGCCATTGCACTGCAAACCCGCGCTGCACCGCCGTGCGGCCGGCTTCCACGCCGAGCGCCTTCAAGGACTGGCCGGCTGCCACCGCCATCTGCAGCTGCACGAGATCCAGGCCCGTCACGGCCTCCGTCACCGTGTGCTCGACCTGCAACCGCGGGTTCGCCTCGATGAAGACGAAAGGGAGCGTGGGCGACTGTGCATCGACGAGGAATTCGAAGGTGCCCAGGCTGCGGTAGCCCGCGGCCTGGGCCATGCGCAGCGCGGCCTGCGTGATGGACGTGCGCAGCGCATCGGGCAGCGAGGGGCTCGGCGCGATCTCCACCAGCTTCTGGAAACGCCGCTGCAGGGTGCACTCGCGCTCGCCGAGGCTGGCCACGGCCTGGCCGTCGCCGAGCACCTGAATTTCGATATGGCGCGCATTGCGCATCAGGCGCTCCACGTACACGCCTTCGACGCCGAAGGCCGCCTTGGCCTCGGACATGCAGCGCGCATGTGCTTCGGAGAGTTCGTCCGCATTCATGACAGCGCGCATGCCGCGCCCGCCACCGCCGCCGATGGCCTTGATCATCACGCCCGCGGCGCCCTGCGCCTGCTGCTCGGCAAAGAAGGTCTGCGCCTGCGCGAGCGTCACGGCGCCGGCGCTGCCGGGCATCACGGGAACGTCGCACTGGGTGGCGAGTGCGCGTGCACGCGCCTTGTCGCCGAACAGCGCCAGCTGCTCGGGTGCGGGGCCGATGAAGACCAGCCCCGCCTCCGCGCAGGCCTCTGCAAAGTCCGCGCGTTCGCTCAGGAAGCCGTAGCCGGGATGCACCGCGTCGCAGCCCTGCGCCTTTGCTACGCCGATCAGCGCGGCAACATCGAGGTAGGCCGAGGGCCCGGCCGCATCGAGCGCGACGGCCACGTCGGCCAGCTGCACATGCAATGCCGAGGCATCGTCGCGCGCATGCACCGCCACGCTCGCAATGCCGAGGTCGCGCAGCGCACGCACCAGGCGCACCGCGATCTCTCCGCGGTTGGCAATCAGGACTTTGGAGAACAAGGGAGGACCTTTCAGGCTTTGTCTTTCAGCAGGCGCCGCAGCACCTTGCCGGCACCGGTGGTCGGCAAGGCATCGATGAAGCTCACGGCGCGCGGCGCCTTGTAGCTGGCCATGTTGTCGCGCGACCAGGCGATGAGCGCATCGGCCTCGAGCGCCGCGCCGGGCTTGCGCACGATGAAGGCCTTGACGACCTCGCCCTTCTCGGCATCGGGCTGCGCAATGACCGCGGCCTGGGCCACCGCGGGATGCTTGATGAGGATGGTCTCGACCTCCTCGGGGAACACGCTGTAGCCCGAGACCTTGATCATCTCCTTGAAGCGGCCGATGAAGGTCAGGTAGCCGTCGGCATCGAGCTTGCCCATGTCGCCGGTGTGCACCCATCCATTGCGCAGCGTGGCCGCTGTGGCCTCGGGCTTGTTCCAGTAGCCCTTGAAGGAGCCGGGGCTCGCGAGCACGATCTCGCCGACCTCGCCCGCGGGCAGGTCGGCTTGCGTGTCGGGATCAATGATGCGGATGCGCACGCCCGGCACCGCAACGCCCTGGGTGCCCCAGCGCGGCGCATGGTGCGGCGTGTAGGTGTCGCAGGTGTGGGTTTCGCTGAGCCCGTAGGCGGCCTCGAACGACGTGCAGTTGGGCGCATGCGCGCGCCACTGCGCGGCCAGCGGCTCGGTGAAGGCGATGCCGAAGCTCGTGACCGGATTGCGCCGCAGGCTCGAGAGGTCGAAGCCCGCGATGTCCGGCACCTGCATGCAGGCCACGTTCATCGGCGCGATGCTGTACCACCAGCTCACCTTGTAGCGCGCAATGGCCTGCAGCACCGCGCGCGGATCAAAGCGGTGCAGCAGCACCGAGGCCGCGCCGCTGAGCACCGGCACGTTCACGCCCATCAGCATGCCGGCGATGTGATAGAGCGGCGCAATGGAAAGCAGCACGTCGTCGCCGGCCACGCCGTTGCAGTCGGCCGCCGCGCGGGTCTTGAAGAGCGCATTGCCGTAGCTCAGCATCGCGCCCTTGGGCAGGCCTGTGGTGCCGGAGGTGTAGGTCATGAGCGCCACGTCGTCGAGGTCGATGGCCACCGGCTGCGGCACCGCGCCGCCCTGCATCACGGCCAGGAAGTCTTCGCATCCTTCGGGCACGCTGCGCGGGGCGCCGCGCTCGGCGAGCAGTTCGGCGGGAAGGTCGGGCACGGGCTCTTCGGGCAGCAGGTCGGCGTAGTGCACCACGAACACATGCGCGAGCGCGCTCTGCGGCTGCACCTTGCGCACCACCGGCAGCAGCGGCGCGGCGGCGACGATCACGCGCGCCTGCAGGTCGTTGACCTGGTAGGCCAGCTCATGCTCCTTGTTGAGCGGGCTGCCCGGGCAGACGATGGCGCCGATCTTCTGGATGCCGAAATGCGCGACCAGGTACTGCGGGCAGTTGTTGAGGAACAGCACCACCGGCTCGCCCTTCTTCACGCCGATGGCCTGCAGCCGCGCCGCGAAGGCGTCGCTCGCGCGGTCGAGCTGCGCCCAGCTCATGGCGTGGCCGTACCAGAGGCAGGCCGGGCGTTCGCCGCGCTCGCGCGCATGGGCGCGCAGGTATTCGTGCAGGGGCTGTTGCGGACGGTCGGGCAATGTCTCCATGGCGTCACTTTCTCAGGGTTATCGATAGCCGGCTGCAGGAGCCAAGCGCTTGCCAATGGGTGCATGGTGCACCAACAATCCTACCCATGGGTATAACTTCCGCGACACGGCACAAACCCTCTGGCAAGGCCGAAACCTCGGCCGCCGCCACGGCACAGCCGCACCTGCCCCAGGGCACCGGGCGCCAGCGCGCGGCCACGCAGGGCACCGACCTGCAGCGCGAGCGCATCCTGCAGGCCGCGGCGCAGCTCTTTGCGGCGCAGGGCTATGCCAACACCACCATGGCGCAGATCGTGCGCGCGCTGGGCGTGACCAAGCCCTTCGTGTACTACTACTTCCGCGACAAGCAGGAGATCTTCGAAACGCTGTCGTGGCGCCCCGCGGTCGACTGCTTCACCGCGCTCGATTTCGCAGCCGGCGATCCGCGCCGCGCGAGCGAGAAGGTGCTCGAAGGCATCGAACGGCTGATCCGCGCGACCATTGCGCACCATCCCTGCGCCTTCTTTCCGTACCGCGAGCCGCAGGTGTACCGGCCCGAATACATCGCGGCGCAGAAGAAGCTCGCACATCACTTCTACGACCTGCTCTGTCCGCTGCTCGAAGAAGCGCGCCGCGACGGCGACCTGGACTTCGAGGAAACCAAGATCACGGCCCTCGCGGCCTGCAGCCTGCCGGGCTTTCTCTACAGCTGGTACCGGCCGAACGGCCGCCTCTCGCCCGACGAGGTGGCGACCGAGCTCACGAAGCTCGCGAGCCGCGTGATCGGCCTTCGCAGCCCGGACTGACTTCCCCCAAAAAACCGAGAGAGACAAACCATGAAGCCCAAGCACGCGCCACTGGCGCCGATCGCCCTTGCCTGCCTGCTGGCCGCTGCCGGCGGCGCCCAGGCGCAGCAACAGCAGCCCAGCTACAAGATCGCCTACATCGACCCGCTCTCAGGGCCGTTCGCGAACGTGGGCGAGCTGATGCTCACGCACACGCAGTACGCCATCGAGGAGATCAACGCCAAGGGCGGTGTGCTCGGCGGCACGAAGCTGCAGTTGCTGCAGTTCGACAGCAAGCTCTCGGCGCAGGAGAGCCAGAGCGCGCTGCAGGCGGCCATCGACCAGGGCGCCCAGGCCATCGTCACGGGTGGGTCGGGCTCCTCGGTGGTGTCGGCACTGGTGCAGTCGGTGGCGCGCTGGAACCAGCGCAATCCGGGCAAGGAGCTGATCGTGCTGAACCATTCGTCGATCGACCCCGAGATGACCGGCAAGAACTGCAGCTTCTGGCACTTCCAGACCGAGGCCAACACGGCGATGAAGATGAAGGCGCTGGCCAACTACATCAAGAAGACGCCGGACGTGAAGAAGGTCTACCTGCTGAACCAGGACTACGCCCACGGCAAGCAGTGGGCGAGCCACGGGCGCCAGCTGGTGGGCCTGGCGCGGCCCGACGTGCAGTTCGTCGGCGAAACGCTGCATCCGATCGGCCGCGTAAAGGACTTCTCGCCCTACATCGCCAACATCAAGCAGAGCGGCGCCGACTCGGTCATCACCGGCAACTGGGGCCAGGACATGACGCTGCTGCTCAAGGCCGCGGGCGATGCGGGCTACAACCTGCGCTACTTCAACCACAGCGCGGGCTCGGTGCCGGGCACGGTGCTGGCGGTGTCGCAGGCCAAACTCGGGCAGCTGACCTGGGTGGCCGAGTGGCATCCGGGGCAGGCCGACACGCCGCGCGCCGATGCGCTGGCCAAGGCGTACAAGGCGAAGACGGGCAAGGACTTCCTCGCGCCGCGCATCGACTTCACGCCGCGCCTTCTGGCCGCCGCCATCAACAAGGCCGGCTCGACCGACACGGTGAAGGTGGCGCGTGCGCTCGAGGACATGAGCTACGACTCGGTGGTGGGGCCGATCCGCATGCGCGCCGAGGACCACCAGTTGCTGCTGCCGCAGGTGGTCAACACGATCGCGCCGGTCGATGGCAAGAGCGTGAAGGTGGGCTGGGAAGGGACGAACTACGGCTTCCGGACGGACGCTGTCTATACGGGCAACGAGCTGGCGCAGGGGTCTGAGTGCAAGATGGTTCGGCCTTGAGGGCTTCTGCTTGCTGTTGCGGCTGAAGTCCTTCAGGGCGCGTGCACAGATCACCGGGTACTCCCCTCCGCGAATGTCCCCCGGGGGCTACGCCCCCTCCTCCTTGATTTCGCTGCGGGGAGCACCCGATGCTCTGTGCACGAGGACACGCTCCGGGTGCACCGCTGATCAACCAGTGCTCTGATCACGCTCCCGCCGATGGGGTGCCTTGCGCAGCGAAATAAAGGAGGAGGCCGCAGGCCGGGGGACATTCGCGGAGCAAGGCACCCCGTCGGCGGGAGCGCACCCTGAATCAGCGGCGCCACCGAACAAAGGCAAAGGCACCGAACCAGCCTAAGGGAAACCCCGTCCTGCCCCCCACCGGTGCCCTCGGGATACTCCGGAGTCACACGCCGGAATCTCCGAAGCGGGTCCACTCCAAAGGCACGACACCCATGGCAGGCAAAAACTCGCTCCATCCGATCCCGCATCCCGCCAAGAAGCCCTTCGTCGGCAACCTGCTGTCGATCGGCTCCGACTCCCCCGTGCTCGACATGTGGAAGATCGCGCAGGAGCTCGGCGGCATCTACTGGCTCGACATGCCGGGCATGCCGGTGATCGTGGTGTCCTCGCCCGCGCTGGTCGACGAGCTGTGCGAAGAGGCGCGCTTCGACAAGAGCACGCGCGGCGCGCTGCGGCGGCTTCGCGCAGCGTCGCACGGCCTCTTCACCTCCGACACGCACGAGGAAACCTGGTCGAAGCCGCACAACATCCTGCTGGCCAACTTCAGCCAGCGTGCCATGCAGGCCTACCACCCGATGATGCTGGACATCGCGGGCCAGCTGGTCACCAAGTGGGAGCGCCTGAACTTCGACGAAGAGGTGGACGTGGTGCGCGACATGACCGCGCTCACGCTCGACACCATCGGCCTGTGCGGCTTCGGCTACCGCTTCAATTCGTTCTACCGCGAGGGCTTCCATCCTTTTGTCGATGCAATGGTGCGCACGCTGGAGACGGTGCAGAACCGCCGCGGCCTGCCGCTCGAGGAGTTCATGCTCAAGAAGGAGCTCGCGCAGCAGCGCAAGGACATCCGCTTCATGCACAAGATGGTGGAAGACATCATCGAGGAGCGCCGCGCGGGCGGGGCCGACATTGCCACCAAGCCCGACCTGCTGAGCTACATGATCGCGGGCGTCGACAAGAAGAGCGGCGAGAAGCTCACCGACAAGATGATCCGCGACGAGTGCATCGAATTTCTCATCGCGGGGCACGAGACCACCAGCGGCCTGCTCTCGTTCGCGATCTACTTCCTGCTGAAGAACCCCGAGGCGCTGGCCAAGGCGCAGGCCGAGGTCGACAACGTGTTCGGCCCCGACACCTCGCAGAAGCCGACCTATGCGCAGGTCAACCGCCTGCAGTACGTGATGCAGGTGCTGAAGGAGGCGCTGCGCCTGTACCCGACCGCCCCCGCCATCGCGATGCGCGCGAAGGAAGACACGACCATCGGCGGCCAGTACACGATCAAGAAGAAGAACATGGTCATCATGCACGCGCTGGCGCTGCATCGCGACAAGGGCATCTGGGGCGAGGACGCCGACGAATTCAACCCCGACCACTTCAGCCGCGAGGCCGAGCGCGAACGGCCGGTGAATGCCTTCAAGCCCTTCGGCAACGGGCAGCGCGCCTGCATCGGGCGCCAGTTCGCATTGCAGGAAGCGGTGCTCACGCTGGGCATGATCCTGCAGCGCTTCGACCTCGTCGACCACACGGGCTACAAGCTCCGCATCAAGGAGGCGCTCACGATCAAGCCGGAAGGCCTGAAGATCAAGGCGCTGCTGCGCGACCCGGCCACGCGGCCGCGCGGCAACACCGCCGATGCGGCCGCCGCGCCGGTGCAGCCCAGGCAGGCCGCCGCGCGCAAGCCGCAGGCCGCGCGGCACGGCACCTCGCTCCTGGTGCTGCAGGGCTCCAACCTCGGCACGGCCGAAGACCTGGCGCGCCAGCTGGCCGAGGCCGGCGAGCTGCGCGGCTTCTCGACACAGGTGGCCTCGCTCGACGACTACGCCGAGCGGCTGCCGGCCAATGGCGCCGTCGCCATCGTCTGCGCCTCGTACAACGGCGTGGCGCCCGACAACGCGGCCGAGTTCCATCGCTGGCTCGACAAGGCCGACGATTCGCTCAACGGCGTGCGCTTCAGCGTCTTCGGCTGCGGCAACACCGACTGGGCCGCCACCTACCAGGCGGTGCCGCGGCGCATCGACGAGCGGCTGGCGGCGCTCGGCGCCACGCGGGTGCATCCGCGCGGCGAGGGCGATGCGCGCGAGGACATGGACGGCGCCTTCCAGGACTGGAGCGACGCGCTCTGGCCCGAACTGGTGAAGGCCTTCGGCATCCAGTCCGGCGCCGACACGCCCGCCGAGGCCGAGCCGCTCTACACGCTCGAGGAACTGCCGCCGCCGCAGAAGAACGCGCTCGTCGACGCGCTGGGCGCGGTGGCGCTGCGCGTGATCGAGAACCGCGAATTGCAGAAAGATCCCGGCAGCGCCGGCGAAGCGGGCCGCTCCACGCGCCACGTCGAGCTGATGCTGCCCGAGGGCGTGGACTACCGCGCCGGCGACCACCTGAGCGTGGTGCCGCGCAACAGCCCGGCGCAGGTGGAACGCGCGATGGCGCGCTTCGGATTCGACCGCGCCGCGCATGTGCGGCTGCATGCCGACTCAGGCCGCAAGACCGCGCTGCCGGTCGACCAGGTGATTGCGGTCGACCGCCTGCTCGGCGACTATGTCGAGCTGCAGGACGTGGCCACGCGCAAGCAGATCGCCACGCTCGCGGCATACACCGAGTGCCCGGCCACCCGGCCGAAGCTCGCCGCGCTCTCGGGCAGCGACGACGCCTCGCAGGCCGCCTACAAGGCCCAGGTGCTGCACAGGCGCAGGTCGCTGCTCGACCTGCTCGAGGAGCACCGCGCCTGCCAGCTGCCGTTCGCGGTGTTCCTAGAAATGCTATCGCCGCTCTCGCCGCGCTACTACTCGATCTCTTCCTCGCCCACGATGACGCCGGGGCGCTGCAGCGTCACCGTGGGCGTGGTGAGCGCGCCGGCGCTGTCGGGCAAGGGCAGCTTCGAGGGCGTGTGCTCCAACTACCTGGCGCGCGCCGAAGCGGGCGACACGGTGCACGGCGTGATCCGCGAAACCACGGCCGAAGGCTTCCGCCTGCCCGAGGATGCGCAGCGCCCACTCGTCATGATCGGCCCCGGCACCGGCCTTGCGCCGTTCCGCGGCTTCCTGCAGGAGCGCGCGGCACAGGCCGAGCGCGGCCAGGCGCTGGGCGATGCGATGCTGTTCTTCGGCTGCCGCCATCCCGAGCAGGATTTCATCTACGCCGAGGAGCTCGAAGCCTGGTCGCACCGCGGCCTGATGAAGCTGCACACCGCGTTCTCGCGCGCGGGCGAGCGCAAGGTCTATGTGCAGGACCTGATCCGCGAGCAGGGCGCGGCCGTGTGGAAGCTGCTGGAAGCGGGCGGCGTGATCTACGTGTGCGGCGACGGTTCGCGCATGGAGCCCGACGTGCGGCGCACGCTGGCCGACCTGGCGCGGGGGCACGGCCACGACGGCGCGGCATGGATGGACCAGATGATTGCCGACCAGCGCTACGTACTGGACGTCTGGGCGGGAGCGTAGCCCCGCCGCAGCTCAGGCCTTGCGGCTCGGATCGGGATAGACCAGCGGCCCGAGCAGGCCGCGGTTGAAGGGCTTCCACTCGCCCTCCGGCTGCGCCAGCCGATCGGCCAGCGCATAGAGCACCGCCGGATGCGCGCCCAGCCCGAGGTGGCTCGCCACCACCTCGATGTTTTCCGCCTGCGGCCCCGGCTTCTCGAGGCTGCAGCGCCAGGCGACGACGCCGTCGGTGCGGCTGAAGATCGAGGTCGTGGGCACCGGCGGCGTGGGCTGCACGAACTTCATGCGGCGCGGGTCATGCGAGCTCTGGCCGCTCACGCCCTCGTACACGCGCCATGCATTGGTGGCGCGCGGGCTGCCGGAGAACGGGCTGCCCAAGGTGATGACGTTGCGCACCAGCGCCGGCTGCGCCGATGCCAGCAGCCGCGCATAGACGCCGCCCAGGCTCCAGCCGATCACGCTGACCTTCTGGCCGCTCTTTTCAGCGAGCGATTTCAGGAGCGCGAGCATGCCGTCTTCCACGCCTTCGCGCGGGCCGAAGTTGCGGCCCTGGCCCCAGCCGTGCGCGTCGTAGCCGCGGCTGCACAGGTAGCGGCGCAGCACCAGCGTGGAGCCGTCGCCCGCCACGAGGCCGGGCAGCACGAGCACCGGATGCCCGTCGCCGCGCGGCGCGAGCTGCAGCAGCGGCCACATCGCGATGCCGGCGCCCGTTTCCCAGAGTGCGCGCGCCTCGGCCAGCAGCAGCAGGCCGGACGGCGGCGCGATGGGGTCTCGGGTGGCGGTGGTCATGAGGGCGGCTTTCCTTTCTGTTCTTTGTTCTGTGGGACGAGCATGGCGAACCAAAGTTTCACCGCCCCGTCGGACAACAGCGATCTTTATCCGAGGTATTTGCCCCGCAGGTAATCAAGGTAAGCCCTCGATTCGCTGGAAACATACGGGGAAATCAGGGTGAGCGTGTAGAAGGCCGCCAATCCCGGGTCGGCCTGCGCCAGCGCGTCGCGCCCCGGCACCAGGCGTTCGAACGAGAGCCAGCAGGTGGTGGTGAAGACCATCTGCAGGGCGAGGATGCGGGCCTGCTCGGCGCTGGTCTCGATCACGCCCGAGGCCACCAGCCCTTCGCACAGCGCCTGCGCCGCCAGCAGGTTCTGCGCGGTGAGCGCCTGCGCGCGCTGGCCGAGCGCCGGGTATTCGCCGGCCAGGAAGGCCATGTCGCGGTAGATGAAGCGGTACTGGTCGATCGCTTCGAAGCGCAGGTGCAGCGCGAGCCAGAGATCGTCGATGGCGGTGATCGAACCCGCGGAGCCGTCGAGCACTTCGAGCCGCTGCTCGAAGCGCCGGAACAGCCACTCGACGATCAGCTGCTTGGCCTTGAAGTGGTAGTGCAGGTTGCCCGGGCTGATGCCGAGCTCGGCCGCGATCTTGTGCGTGGACACGGCCGGCAGGCCCTGCGCATTGAACAGCGCGAGGCTGGCCTGCAGGATGCGGTCGCGCGTGGTGTTGGAACTGGCCACAACCGGCTGGTGCTGCTGCGTGCGTCGGTGCTTCGCCGGGCTGCCGGCGCTCAGCGCTTGCCGCTGCCGCGCGGGCCGGCGTTCCTGGGCTCGAGTTGCGCGAGGCGTTCGCGCAGCCGAATGACTTCTTCGCGCAGCGCCTGCACCTCTTCCGCGCTGGGCATGCCCAGGCGCTGCAGCGCGGTGGCCACGCGCTGGTCGAACACGTCCTCGAACTTGCGCAGGCCGAAGCTGTCGAGACCCGGAAAGCCGCGGGGAACCGCGGCCTTGGCACCCGCCGCCGGATCGAACCTGGCCTGGCCGATGCCCAGCAGCCCCTCGATCACGTTGGCCTGGCGCTTGGCGACGTCGTCGCGCACATTGCCGAGCACCTTCAGGCCGGCGCGCAGCAGGCCCTCGGCGCCGACGGCCTTCTTGCCCCGCGCGGTGTCCGGTGCGGCAGCAGCCGTTCTCTTCTTCGATACCGCAGCCTTCTTCCCGGCTGCGGGCGCCTTCCTGGCCGCAGGAGTTTTCCTTGCAGGCTTCGCAGGCGCCGCCCTCTTCTTCCTGGAATCGTCCGTCGGATCGGGGTGGGTCGCCATGCGTTGTTGCTCCAGGGTCAGGCCGCCTTGCGGGCGGCGGTGCGGCGAACCGGCTTCTTGGCAGCGGCGGCCTTGGCCTTCACGCTGCGCACGGGCTTGGCTTCTTCGGTGCCGCTCACGCGCACTTCGATCTGCCTGGCACCGGCAGCGACCTTGTCGGCGATCTGCACCGACACGTTGGCGATCGGCTGGTTCAGCGCATTCAGCGTCTTGACCACCGAGGTGACGACGGGCGACTCGACGCGCGCCACGCGGCCGGCCACGGTTTCGATGCCGCTCGTGGTGCCCGCGGCGACGCGGTCCATCACCGAGACGATGCGGCCGGTGTCGATGTCCAGGCGGTTGGCCAGGAAGCCGTTGATCTTTTCCTGCGCGCCGATCAGGTTGGCCTTGACCTGCTCGCTCACCAGCGGAATCTGGCGGCTGCCGAGGAATTCGCTGTAGCGCGACGCGGCGCCGCCGAGCAGGCGATGGACGCCGGCGCGGTAGGCACCCACCAGGGTCTTGCCGGCGTCGTTGTACTGGCCGATGACGTGGATGGCGGCGGAAGAGAAGGAGGCTTGCGTGGTGGTCATGTGGATTTCCTGGAAGTTGATCGGGTCGCTGGGTTCGCGATGAAGTGATCTTCTTCCAGAGTGCCTAGGCCTGGAAAGCTAGAACAGTCGGAAAACTAGTCCAACTGCCCCAATTTTCCGGCCCTCGTGCCTGGCGATCATGCCGCAGCGGCCACCCTGGCGCGCTTGGCGGGCGCCGCGGGCTTGCTGCGCGGCGCGGCCTTGGGTGCGGCTGTCTTGGCCGGTGCCTTCCTGGCGGCGGTCTTGGCGACCGGTGCCTTGGCCGCGGGGGCTTTGGCGGCCGGCGGCTTCTTCGCCGCCGCCTTTTTTGCAACCGGCTTGGGCGCCGCCTTCACGGCGGGCGCCGGCTCGGGAGCCGCCGCTGCCTTCGCGGGCGCCGCGCCCGCCGCCGCGGGATGCGTCTGCGTCAGGCCCAGCAGCAGCTGGTGCTCGGCCAGCATGTAGTCGCCAATCTCGGTGATGTCGGGCACCGCGCGGCGGCAGGCGATGAGGCCGTAGTCCATGCGCCCGTTGTAGCTCTGCACCGTGACGTTGAGGGCGGTGCCGTGGCTCGCGATCGACACCGGGTAGTAGCTGGTGACCAGCGCGCCCGCAAAGTACATCGGGAACGGCGCGCCCGCCACATTGGAGATGGCCACGTTGGCAGCCGGCGGCAGCAGGTTCACGAGGCCCGAGCGGCCCACCATCGAGGCGATGCCCGACACCAGCCAGGGCGCGGCAAAGGTCGGGAAGTCGTCGAGGATCACCGCCTTGAAGCGGTTCATGGTCGACTTCGAACTGGTCGACGACGCGTTGATCGCCTTCAGCCGCTGCACCGGGTCGGTGATGTCGGTGGCCAGGCTCACGAGGATCATGCTGGCCTGGTTGTTGGCCGTGTCGTCGCCCGCTTCGCGCAGGCTCACGGGAACGCCGGCCACCAGCGGCTTGGCGGGCAGCTCGTTGTTGTCGGCCAGGTAGTGGCGCAACGCCCCGGCCACGGTGGCCATCACCACGTCGTTGAGCGACACGCCGAAGTGCTTGGCGATGTGCTTGGTCTCGGCCAGCGAGATGGTGCGGCCGGCAAAGGTGCGCTGGTTGGTGATCGACACGTTCAGCGAGGTGCGCGGCGCAAACAGGTTGAACTTCTTGGGCGCGGTGGCGGCGTCCTTCTCGGCCGCCTTCTCGTCGGGCTTGGCGAGGCCGCCGAGCGCGCGCGCGATGGCCGGCGCCATCTTGAAGAGCTTGACGTACTGCTGCGCCGTGTTGCGCAGCGCCGCGGTCGCAAGCTCGGCCATGCCCAGCTGGTAGCCGCTGCTGCGCGCGCGGGCGCGCGGCGGCTTGACCACGCGGCCCGTGGGCTCGAGGTCGAAGATGGCCTTGCCGAGCGCCACGCCGGCCTGCCCGTCGATGCCCGCATGGTGCACCTTGGTGTAGAGCGCCACCTGGCCGCTCTTCAGGCCGTCGATGATGAAGAACTCCCACATCGGCCGGCTGCGGTCGAGCAAGGTGGAATGCAGCCGCGCCACGTACTGCTGCAGCTGCCGGTTGGTGCCGGGCCTGGGCAGCGTGATGTGGCGCACGTGGTAGTCGAGGTCGATGTCCTCGTCGGCCACCCACACCGGGTTGGTCATGTCGAAGGGCATCAGCGCGAGCTTGCGCGTGAACACGTCGGCCAGGTGGATGCGGCTGGACATGAACTGCTTGGCATCCTCGTAGAAATCGCCCTTGTAGCCCTTGGGCAGGTCGAGCACGTTGAGCGAGCCCACGTGCATCGGCATCTCGGGGGTTTCCAGGTGCAGGAAGGTGGCATCAAGACCGCTCAGGTGTTTCATGTGTCGTGTCTCCTTGTGTGCGCAGGCGCCGTCCGGCAGGATACCCGTGGGAGCCCCGCGCATCGAGGCCAAACGGCCGAACGCGGGTTTGTCACTAGGCCGGCGCGCGGTGCGCTATGAATTCAGTAGCTTCGGCCGACCCTGACGGCAGGCATGCCTTTCTTCACGGCGGATTCGTACACTGCGCCCATGACATCCACCGCTTCCACGCAGACCGACGAGCACCAGTGGCTCGAAGACATCGACGGCGCCGAACAGCTCGAATGGGCGCGCCAGCACAACGCGAAGACCGTGCAGCGCTACGCGCGTTCGCCCGCCTTCGAGCGGATGGAGCAGGGCATCCTCGAAGTGCTCGACTCCGAGGCCCGCATTCCGATGGTGCGCAAGATCGGCCCGCTCTTCTACAACTTCTGGCGCGACAAGAAGAACCCCAAGGGCCTGTGGCGGCGCACCACGCTGGCCGAATACCGCAAGCCCCAGTCCGACTGGGAAACCGTGCTCGACCTCGACGCGCTGGCCGAGGCCGACAAGGAAAACTGGGTCTGGCATGGCGCCGATTGCCTGCAGCCCGGCTACAAGCGCTGCCTCGTCTCGCTCTCGCGCGGCGGCGCCGATGCGAACGTGGTGCGCGAGTTCGACCTCGAGCTCAAGCAGTTCGTCGCGAGCGGCTTCACGCTGCCCGAGGCCAAGAGCAACGTGGCGTGGAAAGACATCGACCACCTCTACGTGGCCACCGATTTCGGCCCCGGCTCGATGACCGGTTCGAGCTACCCGCGCATCGTCAAGGAATGGAAGCGCGGCACGCCGCTGGAAAGCGCGGCCACGGTCTACGAGGGCGGCGAGGACGACATGACGGTCAGCGCCTGGCGCGACAACACGCCGGGCTTCGAGCGCGACTTCGTCTCGCGCCAGATGGACTTCTACGACAGCGAGACCTGGCTGCGCACGGGCGACGGCCGGCTGGTGAAGATCGACGTGCCCGACGACGCCAGCACCGAGGTCACGCGCGAGTGGATGCTGGTCGAGCCGCGCAGCCCCTGGACCGTGGGCGGCACCACCTACAAGCCGGGCTCGCTGCTGGCAATGCGCTTCGACGACTACATGGCCGGCCGGCGCGAGATCACCGTGCTGTTCGAGCCCGACGACACGACCGCGCTCGACGACTATTCGTGGACCCGCCACCACCTGATCCTCAACGTGATGCACGACGTGGTGAACCGGCTCGAAGTGCTCACGCCGCAGGCCGGCTCCAAGGCATGGAAGCGCGAGGGCCTGGGCGGCGCGCCCGAGCTCTCGACCATCGCGGCCGGCGGCGTCGACGAGGACGAGAACGACGACTACTTCCTGACCGTGAGCGGCTTCCTGCAACCGACCACGCTCTACATCGGCACCATCGGCCGGGGCGAGCCCGAGCCGCTGAAGGACAGCCCCGCCTTCTTCGATGCCTCCGGCTATCGCGTGAGCCAGCATTTCGCCACCTCGAAGGACGGCACGCGCGTGCCCTACTTCGAGATTGCGCCCAGGAACCTGCAGGCCGACGGCAGGAACCCCACGCTGCAGTACGCCTACGGCGGCTTCGAGATCTCGCTGCAGCCCAGCTACAGCGGCGCCATCGGCCGCGCATGGCTCGAGCGGGGCGGCGTCTACGTGGTGGCCAACATCCGCGGCGGCGGCGAGTACGGGCCGCGCTGGCACCAGGCCGCGCTGCAGCGCGACCGCCTGCGCACCTGCGAGGACTTCGCCGCGGTTTCGGAGCACCTCGTCGCGCGCAACATCACTTCGCCGCCGCACCTGGGCGCCATGGGCGGCAGCAACGGCGGGCTGCTGATGGGCAACATGCTCACGCTGTATCCCACGCTCTACGGCGCCATCGTGAGCGAGGTGGCGCTGCTCGACATGAAGCGCTACACGCATCTGTCGGCCGGCGCCTCGTGGATTGCCGAATACGGCGACCCGGACGATCCGGAAGAATGGGCCTGGATCCAGGCCTTCTCGCCCTACGAGAACGCGAAGAAAGGCCAGCCCTATCCGCCGGCGCTCTTCACCACGTCGACGCGCGACGACCGCGTGGGCCCGGTGCATGCGCGCAAGATGCATGCGAAGCTGGCCGCCATGGGCTACGACAGCAGCTTCTACGAGAACATCGAAGGCGGCCACAGCGCGGCCACCGACAACAAGGAGGCCGCCTTCATGGACGCCCTGGGCTACGCCTACCTGTGGGAGCACATCGGACGGACATCCGCATGAGCAACGACAACGGCACCACCCTCGAACTGATCGGCGCGCCCACCGACGTCGGCGCCAGCGTGCGCGGCGCCGGCATGGGCCCCGATGCGCTGCGCGTGGCCGGGCTGCCGGAGGCGCTCGCGCGGCAGGGCTTCACCGTGATCGACCGCGGCAACCTCGCGGGCCCCGCCACGCCGTGGACCGCGCCGGCCAACGGCCTGCGCCACCTCGACGAGGTGATTGCCTGGAACCGCTCCGTCTACGCCGCCGTCGACACCGCCCTGGGCACCGGCCACGTGCCGCTCATGATGGGCGGCGACCACTGCCTGGCCATCGGCTCGATCAGCGCCGTGGCCTGGCATGTGCGCAAGCGCGGCAAGAAGCTGCGCGTGCTGTGGCTCGATGCGCACTCCGACGTCAACACCGAAACCACCAGCCCGAGCGGCAACCTGCACGGCATGCCCGTGTCCTGCCTGCTGGGCCACGGGCCCGCGGCGCTCACCGGCTGGAGCGGCGAGCGCGCGGCGCTGGAGCACGATGCCATCCGCTTCATCGGCATCCGCAGCGTCGACGCGGACGAGAAGGACGCCATCCGCACACTCGGCCTGCATGTGTTCGACATGCGCCACATCGACGAGCACGGCATGCGCACCACCATGACCGAGGCGCTGCAGGACGTGGACGAAGACACCCACCTGCACGTGAGCTTCGACCTGGATTGCCTCGACCCGAACATCGCGCCCGGCGTGGGCACCGGCGTGCGCGGCGGCCCGACCTACCGCGAGATGCAGCTGTGCATGGAAATGGTCGCCGACACCCGCCGCCTCGGCTCGGTCGACGTGGTGGAGCTGAACCCCGCGCTCGACGTGCGCAACCAGACCGCCGAAGTGGCGGTGGAGCTGATCGAGAGCCTGTTCGGAAAGTCGACGCTGGTGCGCTGAGCGGTTTCAGGCCGCGGATGCCGCGGATGCCGCTGCCGCCACACAGCGCTGCATGCGCTGCAGGTCTTCGAGCAGCAGGCACACCGGTGCCGCCAGCAGCAGCAAGGCGGACGAGGCGCCCGGCGACTCATGCCGGCGTGCGAGCTGCGCAAGCTTGGCAAGATCAGGCACGCCCTGGCCATCGAGCGCATCGGCCATGGCGGCGAGCGCGGCGGCCGCGGCCCGGGCGGTGTCCTGCCACGCTGCGCCGCCAGCCGGCATGCGGCGCAGCATGCGTTCGAGCACGGTGGCGTCCTGGAAGATCCGCGCCGCGAGCCGCGCCTTGCTGCGGCAGGACTGCGCCGCCGGCACGGCAGCGCCGCGGCGCCACCAGCGGGCTTCCAGGTCGGCACTGCCCGCGAGCAGCGCCAGCCGGGCGAGCGCCGCGCGCGCGGCGGCATTGGCACGCTCGGCCTCGGACTCGGCAGGCAGCCCGGCAGCGTCGCCCGGGCCGAGTGCGGCCAGCGTGGCCAGGCGCTTCGCCATGCCGCGCAGCAACGCGGCACAACCCGCATCGAAGCGCGGACCCGCGCGGTACTCCGACGCGACGAGCGCCACCGCCAGCGCCACGCCCACCCCGATGCCGATTTGCAGCATGCGCAGCAGCGCCACGTCGAGCGCCGAGTGGCCGGGGATGGCGCCGGCCGAAAGAATGAGCAGCGCGGCCACCGGCGCGCTGCGAAAACCCGGCAGCGCGGCGCCGGCAAAGGCCAGCAGCATCACGGTGGCCAGCGTGGTCGCGAGCACCGGCGCGCCCCGGTGCTGCAGGTAGACCCCCGCGAGTCCGCAGAGCGCGCCGGCGGCCGTGCCGCGCAGGCGCTCCCAGCCCGCGCCGAGCGTGCCGCCGGCGCTCGGCCGCATGACGATCAGCACGCTCATCACGGCCCAGAAGCTCTCGGGCAGCCGCATCGCCACGGCCACCAACCATGCCAGCGCCACCGCGGCCGCCAGCTGCGCGCCCGCGCGCCAGCGGCCCTCGCGCCAGAAGCCGCCGATGCGCTGCAGGGCCGGTGCCATCGGCATCATCGCGGCCGCGCCGCGCCCGTCGAGGACTCGCCGCCCTCTTCGAGTGCGCCGGCGATGCGGTCGAGCAGCCCGCAGGCCTGCAACAGCAGCGCGCGCTGTTCGGCGCCCAGTGTGGCGCCGATGGCGCGGGCCAGGGCGGCCTCGCGCGAGCGCATCAGCGCCTTGAGCCGGCGCAGGCCCTCGGGCGTGAGCGACAGCAGCCACTGGCGCCCGTCGGTGGCATGCGGCGCGCGGCCGATCCAGCCCTCGGCTTCCAGTTCGGCCAGCAGCCGGGTCAGCGATTGGAGCTTGACGCGTTCATGCGCCGCGAGCGCGGTGGGCGTGCACGGCCCGTGCCGGTGCAGCTGGCCCAGCACGCTGAGCTTGGCCACGCTCGGGCCGTCGGGCGCGGCCGGGCCGCTGCGCAGCTGGCGCGAGAACTGCGACACCGCGGTGCGCAGGCGCGCGGCGCACTGCAGCGCGTCGGCGGAGTCGAGGTTGGAAGCCATGCCAGATTGTAAGACGCATCTTGCTATCTGGCGCGGCGGCCGCAGGACGCTCAGCCCGGATTCGGCACCGGCTTCACGGGAAAGGTGGTGGCCGGCGCCGCAGGGTTCAGCGGCGCGGCGGGCCGCGGCGCCTCGGGCGCCACGCTCGGCACGTCGGGCTCTTCGCCGCCCTGGCCTTCGAGAAAACGGTCGAGCAGCGCGAAGAAGCGGTCGTAGAACAGCTCGTCGGTGAGCGTTTCGCTGGCCACCTTGACCATCGCGTCGTCGCTGCCGGCAAAGGGCAGCGAGAGCGAGCCGAAGGCGCCCACGCCCACGCTGGCCGAGTTGTTGACCTTCTTGATGCCGTAGCGGTCCTGCAGCGCGGTCGCGAAGGCCACGGTGCTGCGCTTGCCGGCCTTGCCGCCCTCGCGTGCGCACACCACGCGGAACTCGACCTCCACATGCACCTCGGACGCCGGCTGGAAGCTCTTGCGCCCGGTCACCAGGTCGGCGTTGGCCGCGCTGATCATGTAGCCCTGGCTCAGCAGCGCACGGCGCGCGGCTTCGCAGGTCTGGGCTTCGGTGGCGGCGTAGGTGCGCGTGTGGGTGGTGGTGGAGTCGAACTCCTCGGTCTCGTACGACACGCGGCGCGTGCCGCCATTGCTGCCGCAGCCGGCGAGCACCAGCAGGGACGCGAGGCCGAGGACCAGAACGGGCGTGCGAAGGACGGAAAGAACCGAAGTGGAAAGGGGAGGCATGGTCATGGAGCGGCGAATCCTAACCGGCGTGTCCGCCGGCGAAGCTTCGAGCATGCCCGGGCGCCGGTGTTCCCCGGCGGCGCGAATTTTCAGGACCAGTGCAGCACGTGGTGCGCCCGTCCGCGCGTGGCGGCAATCAGGCGTGCGTTGGGTGCATCGGTGCCGGCCACCCAGTCGCGCGCGGCCTCGGCGCTGCGGCCGAACTGCTGGTGGCGCTTCAGCAGGCGCTCTTCGCGCACGGCGTCGTCGATGTCGACGTACCAGGCCTCATCGAGCATGGCCGCCGCGCCGGCCCAGGGACCGTCGTCGTGCAGAAGATAGTTGCCCTCGGTGATGACCAATTGGGTCTGCGGCAGCACCGCGATGGCGCCGGCGATCGGCTCCTCGATCTCGCGGCGGAATTCGGGCGCGTAGACGATCGGGTCGTGCGGCCCCTGCATGCGAAGCCGCTGCAGCAGCGCCACGTAGCCGGCGCTGTCGAAGGTGTCGGGGGCGCCCTTGCGGCCGGCGCGGCCGAGCCGCTGCAGCTCGACGTTGGCCAGGTGGAAGCCATCCATCGGCACGACCTGCGCGCGCCCGGCGCCCACGGCCCGCAGCAGCGCCAGCGCAAGCGTGGACTTGCCCGCGCCGGGTGCGCCGACCAGCCCCAGCAGCTTGCGCCGGCCGTCGGCCATCAGGGCCTGCAGGCGGGCGAGGGCGTCGGCGGGAATGGACGGAAGTTGTTGCTCGGGAGAGATGCTCATCCCCCGAGCGTACAACCTTGGCTTCAGCGGATCAGGGGTACAAACCGCGTTCCTGGCGGGCCATCAGGATGCGCTCGCAGGCCACCGCGTAGGTCGCCGTGCGCAGCGTGATCTTGTGCCTGTCGGCCGTGTCCCAGATCTGGTTGAGAGCCTTCATCATGATGCGGTCCAGGCGCACGTTGATCTCGTCCTCGTCCCAAAAGAAGGACGAGAAGTCCTGCACCCATTCGAAGTACGAAACCGTCACGCCGCCGGCGTTGCAGATCACGTCGGGCACCACCAGCACGCCGCGCTCGGCCAGGATGTCGTCGGCCGTGGGCACCGTGGGGCCGTTGGCGCCTTCGAGCACCAGCTTGGCGCTGGTCTTCTGTGCGCGTTCGGCGGTGATCTGGCCTTCGAGCGCCGCGGGAATCAGGATGTCGCAGGCCACGTCCCAGAAGGCTTCGTTGGGCACCACGTCGCCGCCCTTGAAGGCGACGACGCCTTCCTTGTTGGCCACCGGGATCAGCGTCGCAAGGTCGAGGCCGTTGCTGTTGACGATGGTGCCGGTGTGGTCCTGCACCGCGACGATCTTGGCACCCGCCTCGGCAAAGAGTTCGGCCGCGACCGAGCCCACGTTGCCGAAACCCTGCACCGCGATGCGCGCGCCGCGCAGGTCCAGGCCCAGGCGGCGCGCCGCTTCGCGGCCGGTGACGAACACGCCGCGGCCGGTGGCCTTGACGCGGCCCAGCGAGCCGCCCAGGTGCAGCGGCTTGCCCGTGACCACGCCGGTGGCGGTGCCGCCGACGTTCATGGAGTAGGTGTCCATCATCCACGCCATGATCTGGGCGTTGGTGTTGACGTCGGGCGCGGGAATGTCGGTGTGCGGGCCGATGATGATGCCGATCTCGCTGGTGTAGCGGCGCGTGACCTTCTCCAGCTCCTGCAGCGAAAGCTTCTTCGGGTCGACGCGGATGCCGCCCTTGGCGCCGCCGTACGGCAGGTTGACGGCGGCGGTCTTGATGGTCATCCAGGCCGACAGCGCCATCACTTCTTCCAGCGTGACGTCGGGGTGGAAGCGCACGCCGCCCTTGCCCGGGCCGCGGCTCATGTTGTGCTGCACGCGGTAGCCCTCGAAGTGGGCGATGGTGCCGTCGTCCATCTCGATCGGCACGTCCACGATCAGCGCGCGCTTGGGGCGCTTGAGCGTCTCGACCCAGCGGGCCAGCGGGCCGAGGTAGGGCACCACGCGGTCGACCTGCGAAAGGTAGGTGCCCCAGGGGCTGTTGGCGGTCGGATTGACGAAGGAGAGCTTTTCACTCATGGGAGATCCCTTGGTTGGAATGGATGGCCGCAACGATAGACCTCTCGCGCCCGCCGCGCCATGTCTTATGCGCGCCGCGATGGCGGTTATGCAAGAGAGGTTTGGCCGAACATGACAAAACGGTCATCGCCGGGTCATCGGCCCCCGAGCTGCGGTTCCTAGAGTGGGGGCTGCCAACCACCGATCGAAAGGACCGATTCCATGACCCGCTCTTGCACCCGCCTCCTGGCCACGGCCGCCGTCTCGTCGCTGCTGGGCCTGGCCGCCGCGCCGAGCCTTGCCGGCAACTATGCGGAGGGCGATCCGCGGCCCGTTCCGTTCGCCTCCTCCACCACGCGCGCCGCCGTCTCGGCCGACGCGCGGCAGTGGCTCGCTACCGCGCCCACGCAAGGCTATGCCGAAGGTTCGCCGCAGCCCGAGCCGCGGGTGTCGCCCAACAGCCGCGCGGCCGTGGCGGCGGACACGCAGCTGTGGATCCGCTCGGGCCTGGCCGCGCGGCAGAACGGCGAAGCGGGCGCCGATCCGTCGAGCCCCGCCTACCGGCAGGCGGCCGCCGAATATGCGCGGCTGCGCACCAGCCCGGCCTACGGCGCGCTGATCGACCAGTTCAACAGCCGGTCATCTTCCGCACGCGCCGAAGAAGACGGCCATTCCCTGCGTTGAGGAAAGAAGACGAACGGCGCCCTCAGGCCACCGCGCTCAGCAGCGCCGCGTTGCCGCCGGCTGCCGTGGTGTTGACCGTGACCGTCTGCTCGGCACAGAAGCGGTAAAGGTAGTGCGGCCCGCCGGCCTTGGGGCCGGTGCCGCTCAGCCCCTCGCCGCCGAAGGGCTGCACGCCGACCACCGCGCCGATGATGTTGCGGTTCACGTAGATGTTGCCCACGTGCGCCCGCGCCGCGAGCGCCTGCGCGCGCGAGTCGATGCGGGTCTGGATGCCGAGCGTGAGGCCGTAGCCGAGCGCGTTGATGCGATCGATCACCTCGGCGGGATCGCTCAGCGCGCCCTGGCCCCAGCGCGCGATCTGCAGCACCGGCCCGAAGATCTCGCTGGTCACGCTGTCGATCGAGGGCACCTCGTAGGCCTGCGGCGCGATCAGGTTGCCTTCGGCTGAAGAAGAAGCCGGCGCGAGCAGCCGCTTCGCCTCCGAATCCAGGCGCTTCAGATGGCGCCGGATGTTGTCGGCCGCCTCGCCGTCGATCACCGGCCCCACGTCGGTCGAAAGCAGCGCCGGGTCGCCGGCGGCCAGCTCCCCGGCCGCGCCGCGGATCATCTCGATCACCGCATCGGCGATGCCCTCGTGCAGCACCAGGAGGCGCAAGGCCGAGCAGCGCTGGCCGGCCGAACGGAATGCGCTCTGCACCACGGCGTCGACCACCTGCTCGGGCAGCGCGCTCGAATCGACCAGCATCGCGTTGATGCCGCCGGTCTCGGCGATCAGCGGCACGATCGGGCCGTCCTTGGCGGCAAGCGCGCGGTGGATGATGCGCGCCACCTGGGTCGAACCGGTGAACACCACGCCCGCCACGCCCGGCGCCGCCACCAGCGCGGCGCCCACGGTTTCGCCGGGCCCGTGCAGCAGCTGCAGCGCATCGGCCGGCACGCCCGCGGCATGCAGCAGCTTCACGGCTTCGAGCGCGATCGCCGGGGTCTGTTCGGCCGGCTTGGCCAGCACCGTATTGCCGGTGGCGAGCGCGGCCGCCACCTGGCCCGCGAAGATCGCGAGCGGAAAATTCCACGGGCTGATGCACACCCAGGGACCGCGCGCCGTGAGCCGCAGTTCGTTGCTCTCGCCCGTCGGGCCGGGCAGCGCCACGGGCTGCATGATGCGTTCGGCCTCGTCGGCGTAGTAGCGCAGGAAGTCGACAGCTTCGCGCACTTCGGCCACCGCGTCGCCCCAGGTCTTGAAGGCCTCCTTGACCAACAGCGCGCAGAAGCGCGGCAGCTCGCGCTGCAGCGCGTCGGCGGCCTGGCGCAGCATGGCGGCGCGCGCCTCGACCGGCGTCTTGCGCCAGCTGCGGAAAGCGGCGGCGCTGGCGGCCACGGCCTTGGGCGCGCTCGCGGCATCGAACAGTTCGACATGGGGCACCGCGGTGGTCTCCAGCGCCGCGAGCAAGGGCGCGCGCATCGGCTCGACGGCAAGGTCGATGCCTTCGCTGTTGCGCCGTGCCGGCGCCGGGCCGTAGAGCGCGGGCGGCAGCGGCAGGGCGGGGTTCGCCTCTTCGAGCCAGAGCGGCGACATCAGCAGCTCGCCGATGTCCACCTGCTCGTCGCCGAGCTGGTTCACGAACGAGGAGTTGGCGCCGTTTTCGAGCAGGCGCCGCACGAGGTAGGCGAGCAGGTCCTTGTGCTGGCCCACCGGGGCGTACACGCGCACCGGCGCGTCGGTGCTCTTCATCACTTCGCGGTAGACGCCCTCGCCCATGCCATGCAGGCGCTGCAGCTCGAAGGGCGCACCGGCCGCCTCGGCCATCTGCAGGATGGCCGCGATGGTGCCCGCGTTGTGGGTGGCGAACTGCGGATAGACCGCATCGGGCGCCGACAGCAGCGCGCGCGCGCAGGCCAGGTAGCTGACGTCGCTGTGGTGCTTGTGCGTGAAGACCGGGTAGTGCGGCAGGCCGAGCTCCTGGGCCCGCTTGATCTCGGCGTCCCAGTAGGCGCCCTTCACGAGGCGGCACATCAGCCGCAGCTTGTGCCGGCGCGCCACCGCCGTGACGTGCGCAATCAGTTCGAGCGCGCGTGTCTGGTAGGCCTGCAGCGCCAGGCCGAAGCCGCGCCATTGCGGCCGTTCGGCGGCCACGCGCGCGGCCAGCGCCTCGAACACGTCGAGCGACAGCTCGAGCCGGTCGACCTCTTCGGCATCGATGGTGAGGTTGAGGCCGGCATCGGCCGCCAGTTCGCACAGCTGCCACACGCGCGGCACCAGCTCGCGCATCACGCGCTCGCGCTGCGCGTCCTCGTAGCGCGGATGCAGCGCGCTGAGCTTGATGGAGATGCCGTCGTTGTGCTCGGGCCCGCGCGCCGCATCGGCACCGGCCGCAATGGCGCCGATGGCTTGCGTGTAGCTCTCGAGGTAGCGCAGCGCATCGGCATCGGTGCGCGCGCCTTCGCCGAGCATGTCGTAGCTGAAGCGCAGCGCGCCCTGCCGGCGGTGCGCCGAGCGGGCCTCGTCCATGGCCTCGGCGATGGTCTGTCCGAGCACGAACTGGCGCCCCAGCAACTGCACCGCGCGCAAAGTGGCGGCCACCACCGTGCGGGAGCCGAGCTTGGCCATGAGGCCGGGCGGATGGTCGCCTTCGGGCAGGAATTTCTTCGACATCGCGATGGCGGCGGACGACAGCCGCGACAGCGTGGAATCGGCCGTGCCCTCGAAATCGGCCCGGCCCAACTGGTCGGCCGTGAGCGCGATGGCCGTGGCGGCGTCGGGCACGCGAAGCAGCGCCTCGGCCAGGCGCATCAGCGCAAGGCCCTCGGCGCTGGAGATCGGGTATTCGCGCAGCAGGCTTTCCATGGCCCAGAACGGCGGCGGATGGCGGCGCACCGCCTCCACCCAGGGCGTGGCGGCGGCAGCCGCGGCGCGCCAGTCGAGCGCGCCTTCGAGCGAGGCAAGCCGGTGCGAGACGACATCGGCTTCAGGGCGGTAAGGGATGGGCAGGTGCATGGCAGTTCCTTGGTTCTATCCCCTATAGTCTTTGGATATAGACCGAATCTTTTGCCAAAAAATACGGAGCCGGCCGGATAATTCACCAATGCTCGACCTGGATCTGGATCGCATCGACCTTCGGCTGCTGAAGATTCTTCAGGAAGACGGCCGCATCACCAACCTCAAGCTGGCCGAGTTGGTGGCGCTCTCGCCCACCGCCGTGCTGGCGCGGGTGCAGCGGCTCACGCGCGAGGGTTTCATCCAGGGCTACGAGGCGCGGCTCGATCCGCACAAGCTCGGGCGCGGGCTCACGGTGTTCGTCGAGATCCTGCTCGACCGCACCACGCCCAACGTGTTCGAGCAGTTCAAGGCCGCGGTGCAGGTGCGCGACGAGATCATGGAATGCCACATGGTTGCGGGCGGCTTCGACTACCTGCTCAAGACCCGCATGGCCGACATGGCGGCCTACCGCGAATTCGCGGGCACGGTGCTGTGGCAACTGCCGGGCGTGCGCGAAACCCGCACCTACGCGGTGATGGAAGAAATCAAGAGCAGCGCGCGGCTGCCGCTGGCCGTCTAGCGCCCGTCAGGCGGCCTTGGGCCGGCCGCCGAAGATGGCGGTGCCGATGCGCACCATCGTGCTGCCGGCGCTCACGGCCGCTTCCAAGTCGGCGCTCATGCCGAGCGACAGGGTGTCGAGTTCGATGCCGGCGTCACGCATCGCGTCGTACACCGCCCGGGCGCGCAGGCACAGTTCGCGCTGCGCGGCGAAATCCGGCGCCGGTTCTGGAATGGCCATGAGCCCGCGCAGCCGCAAATGTGGCAATGCCGCCACAGCACGCGCGAGCGGCAGCGCCTCTTCGGGCGGCACGCCGGACTTGTTGGCGCCGCCGTCCACATTGACCTGCAGGCACACCTGGAGCGGCAGCAGATGCGCCGGCCGCTGCGCCGAAAGGCGCTCGGCGATCTTGATCCGGTCGATGCCGTGCACCCAGTCGAAATGCTCGGCCACGGGCCGCGTCTTGTTGCTCTGCAGAGGGCCGATGCAGTGCCATTCGAGCTCCGCGCGCAGGTCCGACAGCGCGGAGATCTTGTCCAGCCCCTCCTGCACGTAGTTCTCGCCGAAGGCCCGCTGGCCCGCCGCATGGGCCTCGCGCACGGCCTCGGGCCCGAAGGTCTTGGACACCGCCAGCAGCCGGACTTCGGCCGGGTTGCGCCCATGTTCGGCACAGGCCTTTGCGATCCGGTTCTTTACTTGCTGGAGGTCGTCGCCAATCATCGTCATAATCTTCCAAAATCGTATCAAAACGTCACCGAACTCGAGCCGAGGACCCCCGTGGACATTACCCAGCTGCTGGCATTCAGCGTCAAGAACAAAGCCTCCGACCTGCACTTGTCGGCCGGCCTGCCGCCGATGATCCGCGTCCACGGCGACGTGCGGCGCATCAACGTCGATGCGCTCGACCACAAGTCGGTGCACGCCATGGTGTACGACATCATGAGCGACACGCACCGCAAGCACTATGAAGAATTCCTGGAGGTCGACTTCTCGTTCGAGATCGACGGCCTCGCGCGCTTCCGCGTGAATGCCTTCAACCAGGCGCGCGGCGCGGCGGCGGTGTTCCGGACCATTCCCTCGAAGATCCTCACGCTGGAGCAGCTCAACGCGCCCAAGATTTTCGCGGAACTGGCGCTCAAGCCGCGCGGGCTGGTGCTGGTGACCGGGCCCACCGGCTCGGGCAAGTCGACCACCTTGGCCGCGATGGTCAACTACCTGAACGAAAACGAGTACGGCCACATCCTCACGGTGGAAGACCCGATCGAATTCGTGCACGAATCCAAGAAGTGCCTGATCAACCAGCGCGAGGTCGGGCCGATGACGCTGTCGTTCTCCAACGCGCTGCGCTCGGCGCTGCGCGAAGACCCGGACGCCATCCTGGTGGGCGAGCTGCGCGACCTGGAAACCATTCGCCTGGCCATGACCGCGGCCGAAACGGGCCACCTGGTGTTCGGCACGCTGCACACCTCGTCGGCCGCCAAGACCATCGACCGGATCATCGACGTGTTCCCGGGCGAGGAAAAGGAAATGATCCGCGCCATGCTGTCCGAATCCTTGCAGGCCGTGATCTCGCAGACGCTGTGCAAGACCAAGGACGGCCAGGGCCGCGTGGCGGCGCACGAGATCATGCTGGGCACGCCGGCCATCCGCAACCTGATCCGCGAGGCCAAGGTGGCGCAGATGTATTCGGCCATCCAGACCGGCCAGGGCGCGGGCATGCAGACGCTGGACCAGAACCTGACCGACCTCGTGCGCCGCAATGCCATTTCGGCGGCGGAAGCACGCGGCAAGGCCAAGATCCCCGAAAATTTCCCTGGCTGATCCCAGCCCTTCGGAGCACCGACACATCATGGAACGCGATCAAGCCAGCCAGTTCATCAACGACCTGCTCAAGCTCATGGTGAGCCGCAACGGCAGCGACTTGTTCATCACCGCGGACTTTCCGCCCGCGATCAAGGTCGACGGCAAGGTCACCAAGGTGTCGCAGCAGGCGCTGGGGGCGCAGCACACGCTGGCGCTCACGCGCTCGGTCATGAACGACCGCCAGACGGCGGAGTTCGAGCGCACCAAGGAATGCAACTTCGCGATCTCGCCGACCGGCATCGGCCGCTTCCGCGTGAACGCCTTCGTGCAGCAGGGCAAGGTCGGCATGGTGCTGCGGACCATTCCGGCCAAGCTGCCGACCATCGACGGGCTGGGCATGCCGCAGATCCTGAAGGACGTGTCGATGACCAAGCGCGGCCTCACCATCCTGGTGGGCGCCACGGGCTCGGGCAAGTCGACCACGCTGGCCGCCATGATCGACTGGCGCAACGAAAATTCCTACGGCCACATCGTGACGGTGGAGGACCCGGTCGAATTCGTGCATCCGCACAAGAACTGCGTGGTCACGCAGCGCGAAGTGGGCATCGACACCGACAGCTGGGAAGCCGCGCTCAAGAACACGCTGCGCCAGGCGCCCGACGTGATCCTGATGGGCGAAATCCGCGACCGCGAGACCATGGAGCACGCCGTGGCCTTTGCCGAGACCGGCCACCTGTGCATGGCCACGCTGCACGCCAACAGCGCCAACCAGGCGCTGGACCGGATCATCAACTTCTTCCCCGAAGAGCGTCGCGCGCAACTGTTGATGGACCTGTCGCTGAACCTGCGCTCGCTGATCTCCCAGCGCCTGGTGCCCACCGAGGACGGCCAGGGCCGCGTGGCGGCGGTGGAAGTGCTGCTGAACACGCCGCTCATTTCCGACCTGATCTTCAAGGGCGAGGTGGGCGAGATCAAGGAGATCATGCGCAAAAGCCGCAACCTCGGCATGCAGACCTTCGACCAGGCGCTGTTCGACCTGTTCGAAAGCCACTCGATCACCTTCGAGGACGCCATCCGCAACGCCGATTCGGCCAACGACCTGCGGCTGCAGATCAAGCTCAACAGCCAGCGCGCGCGCAGCACCGACCTCTCGGCCGGCACCGAGCACTTCGCGATCGTGTAGACGCAGGTGACGGGGGCTTCGCGTTGGCTTTAAGCTCTCGCCCATGAGCAGCATCAATCCCCGAACCTACGAATCCACTCCCTCCCAGACGGTGGCCTTCCTGGGCCTTGGCGTCATGGGCGGCCCGATGGCCGGGCACCTGGCCAAGGCCGGCCACAAGGTCACGGTCTACAACCGCACGCCGGCCAAGGCCGAGGCCTGGGTCGCCGAATTCGGCGCGCCCGGCCGCCATGCCGCCACCCCGCGCGAAGCGGCCGCAGGCGCCGACATCGTCTTCAGCTGCGTGGGCAACGACGACGACCTGCGCGCCGTGGTGCTGGGCCCGAACGGCGCCTTTGCCGGCATGAAGAAAGGCAGCGTGCTGGTCGACCACACCACCGCCTCGGCCGACGTGGCGCGCGAGCTCGCGAACGCGGCGGCGGCAGCCGGCCTGCAGTTCATCGACGCGCCGGTGTCCGGCGGCCAGGCCGGCGCGCAGAACGGCGCGCTCACCGTGATGTGCGGCGGCGACAAGGCGAGCTTCGAGCGCGTCAAGCCGGTGATGGAGGCCTTCGCGCGCGCCGTCACGCTGCTGGGCGCGAGCGGCGCCGGCCAGCTCGCCAAGATGGTGAACCAGATCGCCATCGCGGGCCTGGTGCAGGGCCTGTCCGAAGCCATTGCCTTCGGCCAGCGCGCGGGCTTGGACATGAAGCTGGTGCTCGAGGTGATCGGCAAGGGCGCCGCCCAGAGCTGGCAGATGGACAACCGCGGCAAGACCATGATCGACGGCAAGTTCGACTACGGCTTTGCGGTCGACTGGATGCGCAAGGACCTGGGCCTGGTGCTCGACGAGGCCAAGCGCAACGGCGCGCGCGTGCCCGTGACGGCGCTGGTCGACCAGTTCTACGCCGACGTGCAGCAGGCCGGCGGGCGGCGCTGGGACACGTCGAGCCTGATCATCCGGCTCAAGTAAAAACAAAAAAAAGCCCGCGCGAAGCGGGCTTTGTTTTTTGCGGGGTCAGCGCACCGGCGTGGCCGTGGCGCCGCCGGGCTGGGCCGGCGGCAGCGGCTCCATCGGCGGCAGCGGCACGCGCGACGACGACGAAGAAGACCCGGGCGCCGACGACGGCGCGGGTGCCGGTGCAGGCGATCCGGTGCCGCCCCGCTGCGCCTGCTGCGCCTGGCTGGCCAGCTCGGCTTCGCTCACCACCTCGACCACGCGCACCACCTTCTGCACGCCCGAGATGCCGCGTGCGATTTCGGTCGCGCGGTCGGTCTCGCGGCGCGTCGCAATGCCCATCAGGTAGACCACGCCGCGCTCGGTCACCACCTTGAACGAGTTGGCGAAGATGTCCTTGGCGTCGAGCAGCGAGGCCTTGACCTTGCCGCTGATGAACAGGTCGTTCGAGCGGTCCTGGAAGGTGCTGGGCGGGCCGACGGTGAGCTCGTTGACCACCGAGCGCACGTTGTCCACGCGCTGCACCAGGTCCTCGACGCGGCGGCGGTCGGCGTCGCTGCCCACGGCGCCGGTCAGCAGCACCTGGCGGTTGAAGCTGGTGACGCTCACGTACATGTTGTCGTTGGCGATCTCGCGCACGCGGGCCGCTGCGCGCAGCTCGATGCCCTGGTCGTCGAGCTGGGCGCCGGAGCTGCGGCGGTCGGTGGCCACCATGCCCACGCCCACCGCCGCGGCCCCTCCGACCACGAGCGGCACGCAGGCCGAAAGCCCGGCAACCAGGACGGTTCCCGAGGCAAGTGCAATGGCGAAGCGCTGGAACGGTGTCGTTGTCGTCATGTGGAAGCTTCCTGTTCTCCGAGTAGCTGGGCATCCACGCCGTCGCACAGGCAATGCAGCGCGAGCAGGTGGATTTCGTGGATACGCGCCGCACGTTCGTGCGACACGCCGATCTGGACGTCCGTTTCGCGCAGCGCGCGGCCGATGGCGCCACCGGTTCCGCTGCTGCCCGCGCCGGGCGAGGCCGGCTGGCCCGCGCTGGCGTTGCCCAGCAGCGCCACCACCGTCATGTCGCGCTCGTGCGCAGCCAGCACCGCGGCCAGCACGGCCGCCGACTGGCCGCTCGCGCTCAGCGCCAGCAGCACGTCGCCGGCCTGGCCGAGCGCGCGCACCTGGCGGGCGAAACGGTCGACGTCGGTGGCAGCGGCGCTGTCGGCCGACGGGTCGGTGGGATCGCCGGGCAGCGCGATGGCGCCGAGCTCGGGGCGCTCGCGCTCGAAGCGGCCGACGAACTGCGCCGCGAACTGCGCCGCCAGCAGGCCCGAGACGCCCGCGCCGCAGGCCAGCACCTTGCCGCCGCTGGTCACGCAGGCCAGGATCGCCTGCATGGCCTGCGAAATGGGTTTGCTGAGGATGGGGCCGGCCTGGTACTTGAGGTCGGCGCTGTCGATGAAGTGTTGCTGAATCCGTTGCTCGAGCATGGGGCGCGATGATACCGGGGGGCGTTGAAACAAGACGTTTGCGATGGATGGGAGGATGAATGTGTGGGTGGAGCCCGCGGCGCGCTTTCAGTTCCCGCCCGCGTCGAACGCGCCCTGCAGCCAGGTGATGCGCTCCTCGACCAGCACCACGTCGAAGCGGCAGGGCGGCAGCGTGCGCAGCCCGTTCAGGTAGTGCCGCGCCGCAAACACGATGCGCCGCTGCTTGAGCCCCGTGATGCTGCCGCCGGCGCCGCCGTGGGTGCCGCTGCTGCGCTGGCGCACCTCCACGAACACCAGCGTGGCGTCGCGCGGATCGCGCATGATCAGGTCGATCTCACCGCCGCCGCGCCCGGGCGTTCGATAATTGCGCGCTACCAGCGCCAGGCCGGCGCATTGGAGGTGGTCGAGCGCGGCGTCTTCCGCCGCATCGCCGCGATGCTTGGTCGTGATGGTCTTCATGCTGGCTCCCTGCCCGCTTCTTTTTTGTTCCTACGGAGAAACCCCTTGGCTTCACTAGCACCCGCTTCCTTCGGCGCCGCCCTTTCGGCCGCGCGCGATGCCTCGGGTGCACAGCATTATCCGCAGGGCACGCTCTACGTGGTGGCCACGCCCATCGGCAACCTGGCCGACATCACGCTGCGCGCGCTGCACGTGCTGCAGCTGGTCGATGCGGTCGCCTGCGAGGACACGCGCCACACGCAGAGCCTGCTGCGCGCCTACGGCATCGACCGGCCGAATGCCCAGCTCCTGGCCGTGCACCAGCACAACGAGGCCGAGGCCGCGCAGGCCGTGGTCGCGCGGCTCGCGCAGGGCGAGCGCATCGCTTACGTGAGCGATGCCGGCACGCCCGGCGTGAGCGACCCGGGCGCGCGGCTGGTCGCAGCCGTGCGCGGTGCCGGCCAGCGCGTGCTGCCGCTGCCGGGCGCGAGCAGCGTCACCACGCTGGTCGGCGCCGCCGGCCTGGTGGCGGCCGGCGACGAGAGCAGCGCCTTCGTGTTCGCGGGCTTCCTGCCGACCAAGGCCGGCGAGCGCGACGCGGCCGTGCAGGCGCTCGCACAGGAGCGGCGCGCCGTGGTACTGCTGGAAGCGCCGCACCGCATCGAAGCCGTGGCCCGCGCGCTGGCGACGCTGGGCGAGCGCCGCATCACCGTCGGCCGCGAGCTCACCAAGCAGTTCGAGGAGATCGCGACCGTCGCCGCCGCCGAGCTGCCGGGCTGGTTCGCAGCCGGCCGCGACCGCACGCGCGGCGAATTCGCGCTGGTGCTGCACCCCATGGCCGCGGCCGCCGACGACGGCGCCGAAGGCGAACGCGTGCTGCGCCTGCTGCTGGCCGAGCTGCCCGTGAAGACTGCTGTGCGGCTTGCGGCCGAGATCAGCGGGGCGCCGCGCAATGCGCTGTATGAAGCGGCGCTGCGCATTCGCAACGACGACGGCAACGAAGACGACGAGAGCGGCGCGTAGCCGCCAGCCTCAAAGCCCGCCCGGCAGCAGCGCGGCCAGTGCCTCGCGCATCCAGCGCGCGATCAGCTGCTGGCGCTCGCGCGGCATGCGGTCCAGGGTCGACGCCACGCTGATCGCGGCCACAGGCTCGCCTTCGCTGCTGCGCACCGCCATGCCCACGGCCAGCACGCCGTCGGTGGCATGGTTGCCGATGACCGACCAGCCGCGCTCGCGCGTCGCGCGCACCAGCAGCGCCATGCGCTCCGGCGTCATGCCGCCGTAGCGGCCCAGCACACGCGCATTGGCGGCGACAGCGGCATGGACCTCGTCGTCGGGCAGCGCCGACAGCAGCGCCAGGCCCGCCGCGCCCACACCCAGCGGCTGGCGCGTGCCCACCTGGATCACCAGGATCTGCACCGGGTGCGTGCCCACATGGCGCGCGATGCAATGCGACGCCGGGCCTTCGCGCACGATCGCGAAAGCCGCATCGCCGCAGGCCGCACTCACGCGCTCCAGCACCGGACGCAGGCGCACCGCCATGTTGGGCATGCCGGCCGGTTGCGCCATGGCCGCGAGCCGCGGCCCCGCCACATAGCGAAAGCGCCCGCGCTGCGCGGCATAGCCGCTCTCCACCAGCGTGGCCAGCAGGCGGTGCACCGTGGCGCGCTCCAGCCCCGCTGCGCGGCACAGGTCGACCACGCGCAGGCCTTCGCGGCCGCTGGCCAGCACCGCGTCCAGCAACTGCAGGCCGCGCCGCAGCGTGCGGCTGCCGGGGTCGTCGCCGGGCTCTGCGCTGGAGATGCGCGCGGCCGCGGCGCGGGCCGAAACGTCCGCCTGGCGGACGTTCTTATTCACGGTTCGCGAAGGCATGCGAAAGAATTTCTCGGTCGACGGAGCCATCGCGCAGTGTGCCGCAGCACGGCAGGACGCAGCCCGCGACAGGCATTGCATACCCAACTGGAGACAAGAAGTGAGCTCGTATTCCGCACCCCGCCGGCATTGGCTGGCATTCGCCGCCGCCCTCGCCTGCAGCGCCGCGCTGCCCCTGCAGGCGCAGCCCGCCACCCCCTGGCCGTCCAAGCCCGTGAAGCTCGTGGTCGGCTATGCCGCCGGCGGCGCCACCGACGTGATCGCGCGCCTCGTCGCCATCAAGCTGGGCGAGCAGCTCGGCCAGCCCCTGCTGGTGGACAACCGAACGGGCGCCAACAGCAACGTGGGCGCCGAGTACGTGGCCCGCGCGCCCGCCGACGGCTACACGCTCTACGTCTACACCATCGCGAACACCATCAATGCCTCACTCTACGGCAAGCTCGGCTACGACCCGGTCAAGGACTTCGAGCCCGTCGGCCTGATCGCCAAGATTCCCAACATCCTCGTGGTGAACCCGTCGTTGCCCGTGAAGAACGTGGCCGAATACGTGCGCTTTGCCAAGGAGTCGAAAGAGGGCATCACCTTCGCGTCGTCCGGCAGCGGCTCGTCCATCCACCTGTCGGGCGAGATGTTCAAGATGCAGGCCGGGCTCAACATGCTGCACGTGCCCTACCGCGGCAGCGCGCCCGCCATCACCGACCTGCTGGGCGGCCAGGTGCAGTCGATGTTCGACAACACGCCGTCGGCCCTGCCGCACGTGCAGGGCGGGCGCCTGCGCGCCATTGCCATCACCAGCGCCCGGCGTTCGCCGCTGCTGCCCGACGTGCCCACGCTGGCCGAGTCGGGCTATCCGGGCTTCGACGTGCAGTCGTGGTTCGGCTTGGCGGCCCCCGCGGGCACACCGCGCGCCGTGATCGACCGCCTGAATACTGCGCTCGGCAAGGTGCTGGCCGCGCCCGATGTGCGCCAGCGCCTGCAGGAGCTGGCCGCCACCCCCGAACCCGGCACGCCCGAGCAGATGCGCAGCTTTGCCGCGGCCGAGATCAAGCGCTGGCGCGACGTCGTGAAGGCATCCGGCGCCAAGGCCGACTGACAGCGACCACCAGAGCCTGCAAGGAGCACACCCACCCATGTTTCCGATCGACTTCTTCTGGCGCGCCGCGGTGCGCTGGCCCGACAACATTGCCATCGACGCCCCCGAGGGCGCCATCCGCTACCAGGAACTTGCTGCCCAGGTGGCGGCGCTGGCGGCCGCGCTGGTCGCGCTCGACCCCGCGCCGCAAAGCCGCGTCGCCATCTGCGCGAAGAACAGCGCGGAGCACATTGCCGCGCTGCTCGCGGTGCTGGCCTGCGGCAAGGTTTGGGTGCCGCTGAATCCGCAGAGCACGCGGCCCGAGATCCGCCGCATCGTCGATGCCACCGAACCTTCGATCCTCGTGCTCGACGCGGCCTGCGCCGCGCTGCTCGACGGTGCGCCCGGCGCGCGCATCCACACCGGCACGGCGCCGCAGCACGAAGCCACCATCGCGGCGCTGGTGACCCGGCATGCAGGCGCGCCGCGCCCTTCCTTCGCGCTGCCGCTGGACGCCACGCAGGCGATCAAATTCACCGGCGGCACCACCGGCGCGCCCAAGGGCGTGATGCAGCCCTACCGCGCATGGCTCGCCAACATCGCCAACCAGATCCACGCCTGGGGCTTCGACGAGCACGAGCGCTATGTGGTGGCGGCGCCAATCACGCACGGTACCTCGACCTACGTGCTGCCCATCCTGGCGCAGGGCGGCTGCCACGTGGTGCTGCCCGCGGCCGGCGCCGAGGCCGTGCGCACGGCCTTCCGCGAACGCGGCGGCACGACATGCTTCATGCCGCCCACGCTGGTGTACATGCTGATGGCGCTGCCGGGCGTGTCGCGCGCCGACTTTCCGCACCTGCGCCGGCTGATCTACGGCGGCGCGCCGATGCCTTCGGAAAAGATCCGCGAGGTGCGGGAATTCTTCGGCCCGGTGCTGGGCACCACCTACGGCCAGACCGAGGCGCCCCAGATCCTCACGGTGATGCACCCCGAAGACTTCGAGGACGAACGCAACTGGGCCGCCGTGGGCCGCACCGCGTGGTTCAGCGATGTGGCCATCATGGCGCCGGACGGCCGGCTGCTGCCCGCGGGCGAGGTCGGCGAAGTGGTGGCGCGCGGCGACCTGCTGATGGCCGGCTACTGGCGCCTGCCCGACAAGACCGCCGAGACGCTGGTGGACGGCTGGCTGCACACCGGCGACCGCGGCCTCGTCGACGAGCGCGGCTACCTCTACCTAAAGGACCGGCTGAAGGACATGGTCATCACGGGCGGCTTCAACGTGTACCCGGTGGACGTGGAGAACGCGCTGGGCCAGCACCCCGCCGTGCACGAATGCGCCGTGTTCGGCATTCCCGACGACAAGTGGGGCGAGGCGGTGCAGGCCGCCGTGCAGCTGCGCCCCGGCCGCCACGCCACCGAAGCCGAGCTGATTGCCTTCGTGCGCGAACGCCTGGGCCCGGTGCAGACGCCCAAGCACATCCATTTCCACGAGGCCCTGCCGCGCTCGCCCGTGGGCAAGGTGCTCAAGAGCGCCGTGCGCGAACTCGCCATGGCGGCCGCCGCCACATCCTGAACGAAAGAAACCACGCGATGACTTCCTCCTCCGCCACTCCCGTCACCCGCCTGTGCACCCACACGCTCACGAGCCTGCACTACCGCGACGCCGACCTGGTCGAAGACCTGCTCGGCAAGAAGACCTTCACCGAGGTGATGCTGATGCAGATCCTCAACCGCACGCCGCGCGGCGTGGACCTGCGCATCACCGATGCGGTGCTGGTGGTGCTGATGGAGCACGGCCTCACGCCCAGCGCCATCGCCACGCGCCTGATCTACATGAGCGCGCCCGAGAACCTGCAGGGTGCCGTCTCGGCCGGGCTGCTGGCCGTGGGCAGCTCGTTCGTCGGGACCATGGAGAACTGCGCCGGCCTGCTCGACCGCATCGGCGCCGCCGCCGACCCGGATGCCGAGGCGATGGCCATCGCGCGCCACTACAAAGGCCTCAAGAGCCCGGTGCCCGGCTTCGGCCACCACCTGCACAAGCCGGTGGACCCGCGCGCCTACAAGCTGCTCGACATGGCGCGCGCCGAGCCCGAGCTGGCCGGCCACAAGGTGCGGGCGCTGGAGCGCCTGTCCGCCGCGGTGGACGCCGTGGCCGGACGCCCCATCACCATCAACGCGACCGGCGCGGTGGCCGCGCTGCTGGGCGAGATCGGCGTGCCCACCGGCGTGATGCGCGGCTTTGCCGTGATCTCGCGCGCCGCCGGGCTGGTGGCGCACATCGTGGAGGAGCAGCAGAGTCCGTCGGGCCGCTTCATCTGGGACACCGTCGAGCACGCGATTCCGTTCGTCGGCGCGAGCGGGAAGGATGACGCATGAGCTTCACTCCTCCTGCGCTGCCACTGGACCTGTCGGGTCGGGTCGTCTTCGTGCTGGGCGCGGGCTCGGCGGGACCGGGCTGGAGCATCGGTCGGGCGTCGAGCGTCACCTACGCCCGGCTCGGCGCGCACGTGTGCGTGGCGGACCGCGACGCCGCCTCCGCCGAGGAAACCACCGCGCTGATCCGAGCCGAAGGCGGCACGGCCGAGACCTTCGTCGGCGATGCGGCGGACGAAGCCGACGTGGTTCGGCTCTTTGGCGAAGCACGCGAGCGCTTCGGCACGGTCGACGTGCTGCACCACAACGTGGGCATCGGCAAGACCGGCGGGCCCATGGAAACCAGCGCCGAGGACTTCGACCGCATCCACGCAGTGAACGTGCGCAGCCTGCTCCTGGCCACCCGGCAGGTGCTGCCCGGCATGGTCGAGCGCGGGCGCGGCGCCATCGTCGCCATCTCGTCGATCGCGGGCATGCGCTACCTGGGCTATCCGCACCTGGCCTACGGCGTGACCAAGGCCGCGGTCACGCAGTTCACGCGCATGGTGGCGCAGCAATATGCAGCCCAGGGCGTGCGTGCCAACACCGTCGTGCCAGGGCTGATCGACACGCCGCGCATCGCCACCACGGTGGCGAAGATGTTCTCGGACACCAGCCTGGAAGAGGCCAAGGCAGCCCGCGCGCGGCAGGTGCCCGTGGGCCGCATGGGCACGGCCTGGGACGTGGCCCATGCCTGCGCGTTCCTGGCGTCGGATGCGGCCGCCTATGTGACCGGCACCGAGCTGCTGGTGGATGGCGGCATCACCGGCAAGTTCGTGTAGCCCCATGGCATGCCTGCCGATGCGCAGGCCTCAGCCATCCAGCTCCGCATACCGCCTGAAGATCCCGTCCTCGTTGAACGCGATGCGGCGCGGGCTTTGCAGGTAGTCGTGCACGCGCTGGCGGCGCCGGACGTTGTCGTGCAGCTTCTCGACCGCCGGCGTGGCGGCCAGCGCCCGGGCCGCGGCTTTCGGGAAGGCGTAGCGCAGGCCGTCCACCAGCTGGAACAGCGACAGGTCGGCATAGGTCAGCACATCGCCCACGAGGTGCGACGGCCCCGCGGGGTTGCGCTGCAGCACGCGCTCGAACCAGTTCAGGTACTTGGGTATCCGCTCTTCGCGGAAGGCCCGCGCGCGCTGCACCGCCGCATCGCGCTGGTCTTCGTAGTAGGCGCCGGTGGAGATCGGGTGGTGCGTGTCGTGCGCCTCGGCCACCACGTCGGCAATGGTGAGCTGCAGCTGGTGCGTCCAGAGGCCGTCGGATTCGCCGACGCCCGAAAGGCCCAGCCGCGGCCCCAGGTACAGCAGGATGGCCGCGGTCTGCCCCACGACGATGTCGCCGTCGATCAGGAACGGCGGCGCGAACGAAGGGCGGACGATGTCGGGGTCGTCGAGCCGGTCGCCCAGTGCGGACCCGCCGCCGCCCTTCGATTCGGGCAGCCGCGCCACGTCGACATAGTCCGCACCGGCCGCCTCGAGCGCGAGCCGCACGAATTCCCCGCGGCCCTGGATGGTGGGCCAGTAGTGGAGTTGATAGGTGGTCATGGAGCCATGGTGTCAGGCTCCGCATGCCCCTGCAACCGCCGCGCCCTTGCCCTCAGAGCCCCTCGGCAAGCTCCACCGCGCGGCGCCTGGCCTCGGCCCTGGCGCCGGCATCGACCTCCGGCCCCATCAGCGTTTTCTCGACCACCACGGAGCGCACCTCGCGCACGCCGATGAAGCGCAGCCAGGTCTCGATGTAGGGCAGCTGGAAGTCGAGCGCATGCGCGGAGCCGTCCTTGCCCAGGGGGTAGTCCAGGCCCCTTGCGCACACCACCGTCGCGCGCCGGGTCTGCAGCATGCCCGACAGGCCCGAGGCGTCGAAGCGGAACAGCACGTCCTTGTGCGACACCACGTCGATCAGGTGCTTCAGCTTGTAGGGAATGCCAAAGTTCCACAGCGGCATCGCCAGCACGATGTGGTCCGCGGCGTGGAAAGGCACGGCAATGCGCCGGACCTCGTCCCAGGCCACTTGCTGGGCGTCGCTCAGCGGCACGCCGTTGATGCCGGCGTACTTGGCATCGAGCATGTCCTGCGACAGCTCCGGCAGCTGCATGGTCCAGGGGTTCAGCGTGGTGACATGGCAGGCCGGGTGGATGCGCGTCACTTCATTGATGAAGGCGCCGGCCACCTCGATGCTGGCGGAGCGCGTCTTCCTGGGCGAGGTCTCGATGTAGAGCAGTTCTTTCATGGCGTGCAGGGGTGAGTGGTTCGGAACGCCGAGGCTAGGCAGCACGGACCCTGCACACAAGCAACATAATTTGCATCCATTCAGAACGAATTTCACTGAAACCCATGCTCGACTCCCAACAGCTGCGCGCCTTCGTCTCGGTGGCCGACCACGGCAGCGTGACGCGCGCGGCCGACGCCATGCACCTGACGCAATCGGCCGTGAGTGCGCAGATCCGGCGGCTCGAAGAGCAGCTGGGCTGCCGCGTCTTCGATCGCACCACCCGCTCGCTGCAGCTCACGGCCCAGGGCAGCGTGCTGCTGAGCTATGCGAGGAGCATCCTCAAGCTGCAGCAGCAGGCGGTCTCGCGGCTTGCGGCGCCGCGCCATGCGCCGGCCACGCTGCGCCTCGGATGCTCGGAGGGCTTTCCCAGCGAATGGCTGTTCGGCGCGCTCGCGGGCTTTCGCGAGCGCAGGCCCGACGTGCATGTGGAAATCAGCTGCGGCATCAGCACGATGCTGGCCAAACAGGTGCGGCAGCACTCGCTCGACCTGATGGTCGGCACGGTCTGCGACGCCGGCAGCGACACCGAAACGCTCTGGATGGAGCCGCTGGTCTGGGCCTTTTCGGCAAAGGCGCTGCTCGACCCCGAGGCGCCCGTGCCGCTCGCGTTCCTGTCGGAGCCCTGCCCGTTCCGCGAAGCCGCGCTCGCCTCGCTGGCCGGGCATGGCACGACCCACTGGCAGATCGTCCTTACTGCGCAGAGTTCTGGCGCATTGGTGGCGGCTGCAGCCGCCGGTTTGGCCATCACCGTGCTGACGCCTTCGGGCATGCCGTCTGGCCTGCGCTCCATTCCGCCGGGAAGCTTTTTGCCGGTGCTGCCGGCGGCGCGGTTTGTGATTCAGCACTGGAAAAGTGGCACTCCTTCCGAAGCTCTGTCAGCGCTGGCCGACGACGTTCGCGAGGCTTGTTTTCGGTGGCGCGGGGCGCATGCCGGTGCGTTCGAGTCGCGGGTGCGCACGGCGTGAGTCGAATCAAATTGCGGTCAAGCTACCGATCGTCGCCGTGTTGGGCTTGAAGCGACAACGCATCTTTCACGCGTGGCGCGTGGGCGAGCAATCAACCGACCAAACTGCGGTCTGCCCGAGCACAATCGCACCGCCACACACGGCCGCAGAGTTCTGGCAGCACCCCAGGGGCGAGAACTCGCCAGGTATCTCTTCCGAGAATATTGGCGCCGCTCTCCCCTTTCACTCGCGCAGCGTGAACACCACCGACAAGTAGGACACCGGCTGCACTTGGATCGTCTCAATCCCGTGCAGTGCGGTCGCATCGAACAGCAGCGAGTCCCCCGCCCCTACCGCCACCGACTTGCCGCCGTAGCGGTAGCTGACCTCCCCGGACAGGAAGTACAGGAACTTGAGGCCTGGATGCTGGAAGGTCACATAGGGATCGGCGCCGGGCAGCAATGTGACCAGGTAGGGCTCGACGAACAGGTTGCCCGACAGCAGGTGGCCCAGCAGCTCGTAGCGGTAGTCCGCCACGGCGCCGATGCGATCGACCAAGACACCATGTCCTGCACGCACATGGCAAAAGTCAGTGCGCCGTGCCTGATCACTGAAGAAGCGTGAGGTCGGCACATGCAGGCCCTGCGCGAGGCGCTCCAGGGTCTCCACCGAAGGCGAGACCAGCCCGCGCTCGATCCGAGAAAGCATCGAGGCAGAAATCCCCGAGGTCTTGGCCAGTTCGCCGCCAGACACCTCGGCCGCCATGCGCAGCGCCCTCACCTGCGCGCCGATACGCGCCGCGGACAGACTGCGCACGACGGGCGTTGGCTGCCGTGACCGGGCACGTGTTACCGAAGCTGGCAGCCGCAAAGGCCGGGCGGTAGGTAACGGGGATGCAATTGCTCGATTGGGCATGTAGAGACTTGCCTTGAAGCGGAGTTCGCAAGTTCATATTCTACGAAAAACGTAGAGACTCGAAAAGGCGAACTTACGACTATCGTAGAGTGCCTCTCACGCCATCTCCTCGCTCAGTCTTCGGTGCACGCTTGAGGCTTGCGAGATTGGCGGCAGGTTTGCCACAAGACAAGCTTGGCGTTAAGGCGGGACTGGATGAAGGTACTGCCAGCGCACGCATTTCGCGCTACGAGAGCGGAATCCACGAGCCAAGCATTTCTTTTGCGCATCGGCTGGCAGACGAGCTTGGCGTCCCAGCCCCCTACTTTTACGCAGCGGATGACGAGCTCGCCAAGCTCATCCTGTGGTTCGGTCAGCTAAACACCCAACAGAGGAAGTCGCTGCTCGAATTCGCAAGTCATATCAAATAGTCTTCGTAGATGAGGATTGCGGCGCCCGATAACATCGGCTGAATAGCGATAGGGCGGATACGCCATGACGCAAGGGGTCGGGTGTTGAATGCGGCCAAGCTCTGAATCTAGGGGGTGCGGATGAAAACTTGGACTGGTTTTATGTCGCAGTTTCGAGACTGGGTCGGTACTTGATGGGGGTGCGAGAGCCAAGGGATATCTTGATCCGCTTCTCGTTGTACCAACGGATGTTTCAGCCGTCCGACAGATCCTTCACATGCGGAGTTGTCGGGCGAGCACGCCTTGCGGGACCTTAAGCGGATGAGCTTCGCTTCTCCGATACACGGCGGCCAACCCGGCAAGAGAAAGTAGGCGCCGCGATCTGAGTGACGATGGCCGGGTGTCGCGGTCGGCTGCCGTCTCGATGGCTGCATCCAGGATCGTATCAACCAACGAGCATCTGGATGCGCTCCGATAGACCAGCTGAAGACCGGGCCTTCGAAGCAGTCGATGATCGGCGACAGGTACGCCTTGCCGGACGGGATCTGCAACTCGGCGATGTCGGTCAGCCACTTTTCGTTCGAAACCGCCGCCTGCGATTGATGAGATCCTCAGGTGCCGGACTGATCTCTCCCAGATAGGAGCCGTATCGGCGCGGCGCGGCTTGGCTTGGCTTGGCTTGGCTTGGCTTGGAGGACGATCAGGCTCTCTTGCTTGTGGACAAGAATTCCCCAGACGAGAAAACAAAAAAGCCGGACACCTTTTGAAAGTGTCCGGCTTCATATCTGGTCCCGCCGCCAGGAATCGAACCTGGATCTCAGCCTTCGGAGGGCCGAATTCTATCCGTTGAAATACAGCGAGGAATCTGGGCTCCGGCAGAACCGGAGCCTCGCATTATCGCCCATCAGGCGGCGATTTCTTCTTCACCTGCTTCGTTTCCGATGCCCGCCGGGGAGTTCCGCACAAAGCCCAGGCCGGCCAGGTAGACGCGGAAGGTGCGGCGGCCGGTGGGCACCAGGTCGAAGGCGGTGGGGTCGAGCAGCCAGTTCTGGATGAGCCCGCTGATCAGCGCGTGCAGGCCCTGGGCGGCGGCGGGGCCGGGCACGGGCAGCTTGATGCGGTCCCGCCGCGCGGCCAGGCGCAGGGCTTTTTCGAAATCGCCCACGCAGGCGTTGCGGGCGTCCAGGTGGCGCTGCTGCACCGAGGCCATGTCGTGGGTGTATTCGACCTTGTGGGTGGCCACGTCGAACACGCGGCGCACCTGGGGGTCGGTGGTCATGAGGGTGAGGGCGTGCACCATGCCCTCTTCTATCTCGGCCAACGGGTCGTCGTCGGGGCCCGCGGCTGCGGCGGCAGCGCGGGGGCCGGCCTCCAGCGGGAGGATGACGCGTTCCATCATGGCGTTGAAGAGGGCGGCCTTGTCCTTGAAGTGCCAATAGATGGCGCCGCGCGTGGCCCCGGCCTGCTGCGCAATCTGCTGCAGCGAGGTCTGCGAGACGCCTTGCGCCTGAAACAGCAGCTCCGCGGCATCGAGCAAGCGATTCCGCGTGGCCAGTGCCTCTTCCTTCGTACGACGTGCCACCAAGTCTCCCAATTTGTAAAGCCAAGCCCTTTCCCAGGCGTAGGGCCATTCGACACTGTCACTATACATCCATGAATGTATGTAAACTAGCGGGCTTCCCCGATGGCCCGGCTGTTTATGCTGGCTTTCTGTTCGCTTCGCGAACGCGCCATCTCCCGTCTTTGCTTCAAAGGATTCGCATGCCTCTCCTGCATGTTTCGCGTCAATCGTCGTTCTCGCCGCGCCTCGCGATCGTGGCCGCTGCTGTGGTGTTGGCGCTCGCGGCCTGTTCCAAGGGCGATGCGCCGGCCGGCCCGGGTGGCGGTGCCGGCGGCGGCGGTGCCCGCCCTGCCCCTGAGGTGGGCGTGGTGGTTGCCGCGCCCACCGACGTGGGCCTGGTGACCGAACTGCCGGGCCGGCTCGAAGCCTCGCGCGTGGCGCAGGTTCGCGCCCGCGCCTCGGGCATCCTGCTGAAGCGCGAGTTCCGCGAAGGCAGCGACGTGAAGGCCGGCCAGCTGCTGTTCCGCATCGACCCGGCACCGCTGGTGGCCGCCGCGCAAAACGCGCAGGCCACGCTGGCCCGTGCCGAAGCCAACGCGGTGCAGGCCAAGGCACTGGCCGACCGCTACAAGCCGCTGGTCGAGGCCAACGCGGTGAGCAAGCAGGAATACGCGACGGCCGTGGCTTCGCAAAAGACGGCCGAGGCCGACGTGGCCGCGGGCCGCGCCGCAGTGCAGACGGCCAAGATCAACCTGGGCTATGCCGACGTGACTTCGCCCATTGCCGGCCGCATCGGCCGCGCGCTGGTGACCGAAGGCGCGCTGGTGGGCCAGGGCGACGCGACCGAACTGGCCGTGGTGCAGCAGATTAACCCGATGTACGTGAACTTCACGCAGTCGGCGTCCGACGTGCTGAAGCTGCGCCGCGCACTGGCCGCCGGCCAGTACAAGCGCGCGAGCGGCGAAGAAGCCGCCAGCGTGAACGTGGTGCTGGAAGACGGCACCGACTACGCCCTGCCCGGCAAGCTGCTGTTCTCCGACCTGACGGTGGATTCGACCACCGGCCAGGTCACGCTGCGCGCCGAGGTGCCCAACCCGAAGGGCGAGCTGCTGCCCGGCCTGTACGTGCGCGTGCGGCTGGAGCAGGCGCAGGCCACCAACGCGATCACGATTCCCCAGCAGGCGGTCACGCGCACGCAGCAGGGCGACACGGTGTCGGTGGTGAGCGCCGACGGCAAGATCAGCCAGCGCACGGTGAAGATCAGCGCCGCCAAGGACAACCAGTGGGTGGTGCTCGATGGCCTGAAGGCGGGCGAGCAGGTGATGGTCGACGGCTTCCAGAAGCTGCAGATGATGCCGCCCGGCACGCCGGTGAAGGCGGTGCCATGGAAGAAGCCGGACCCGAGTGCGGCTCCGGCGCCCGCGGCACCCGCTCCTGGTGCCGCCCCCGCGGCCGCACCGGCCGAGAAGAAGTAATCAGGAGCGCGCCCGCATGGCCAAATTCTTTATCGACCGACCGATCTTCGCCTGGGTGATCGCGCTGTTCATCCTGGTGGGCGGCAGTGTCGCCATTACCCAGCTGCCGATCTCGCAGTACCCGCCGGTGGCTCCGCCGGCCATCGTGATCAACGTTGCCTACCCGGGCGCCTCGGCCCAGACGCTGGAGGACAGCGTGCTGTCCGTGATCGAGCGCGAGATGAACGGCTCGCCAGGCCTGATCTACATGGAATCGGTGGCCCAGGCCGACGGCACGGGCACCATCACCATCAGCTTCGAGGCGGGCACCAACCCCGACCTCGCGCAGGTGGACGTGCAGAACCGGCTCTCCCGCGCCACGCCGCGCCTGCCGGCCGCGGTCACGCAGCAGGGTGTGCGCGTGGACAAGTCGCGCAACAACTTCCTGATGTTCGTGATGCTGTCCTCGGACAACCCGAACTTCGACCCGGTGGCGCTCGGCGACTATGCCGCGCGCAACGTGGTGCCCGAACTGCAGCGCGTGGTCGGCGTGGGCCAGGCCCAGCTGTTCGGCTCCGAGAACGCGATGCGCATCTGGATCGATCCGAACAAGCTGCAGGGCTACAACCTGTCGGCCACGGACGTGAACAACGCGATCCGCGCGCAGAACGCGCAGGTGTCCTCGGGCACCATCGGCGACCTGCCCAACATCCCCGGCCAGGCCATTGCGGCCACGGTGGTGGTGAACGGCCAGCTGGCCAACGTCGACCAGTTCAAGGACATCGTGCTGCGCGCCAACACCGACGGCTCGACCGTGCGGCTGAAGGACGTGGCGCGGGTGGAGCTGGGCGGCCAGTCGTATGCCACCTCGGCGCGCCTGAACGGCGTGCCCGCGGTGGGCATTGGCGTGCAGCCCACGCCCAACGGCAACGCGCTGCAGTCGGCCAAGGCGATCCGCGCCAAGATGGCGGAGCTGGAGCGCTTCTTCCCGCAGGGCGTGAAGTGGAACATTCCGTACGACAGCTCGCGCTTCGTGCAGATTTCCATCACCGAAGTGGTCAAGACGCTGCTGGAAGCCATTGCGCTGGTGTTCATCGTGATGTTCCTGTTCCTGCAGAACTGGCGCTACACGATCATCCCGACCATCGTGGTGCCAATTGCATTGCTGGGCACCTTTGCCATGCTGCTGGCCATGGGCTTCTCGATCAACGTGCTGACCATGTTCGGCATGGTGCTGGTGATCGGCATCGTGGTGGACGACGCCATCGTGGTGGTGGAGAACGTCGAGCGCATCATGAGCGAGGAGGGGCTGTCGCCGCTCGAAGCCACGCGCAAGGCCATGAAGCAGATCTCGGGCGCCATCATCGGCGTGACGGTGGTGCTGATCTCGGTGTTTGTGCCGCTGGCGTTCTTTGCGGGCTCCACGGGCAACATCTACCGCCAGTTCTCGGCGGTGATGGTGACCTCGATCGCCTTCTCGGCCTTCATGGCGCTGTCGCTCACGCCGGCCTTGTGCGCCACGCTGCTCAAGCCGGTGGAAGCGGGCCACCACCACGAGAAGACCGGCTTCTTCGGCTGGTTCAACCGCGGCTTCACGCGCACGGCCAAGGGCTATGAAAGCGTGGTCGCGCGCATTTTGCGGCGCGCCGCGCGCTACCTGGTCATCTACGTGGCGATCATCGGCGCGGTGGTGTTCACCTACCTGCGGCTGCCGAGCTCGTTCCTGCCGGCGGAAGACCAGGGCAACATCATCGTGAACGTGCAGCTGCCCCCGGGTGCCACGCAGGAGCGTGCGCTGTCGGTCATGCAGCAGGTCGAGGGCTTCATCCTGAAGCAGCCCGAAGTGCAGAGCATCGTGGGCGTGATGGGCTTCAGCTTCTCGGGCCAGGGGCAGAACGCGGGCCTTGCCTTCGTGACGCTGAAGGACTGGGAGGAACGCAAGGACCCGGCCCATTCGGCCAGCGCGCTGGCGGGCCGTGCCTTTGGTGCGCTCTCGGGCATTCGCGATGCGTTCATCTACCCGCTGAGCCCGCCGCCCATTCCTGAACTGGGCAATGCGAGCGGCTTCAGCTTCCGGCTGCAGGACCGCTCGGGCGCGGGCCACGAGGCGCTGATCAATGCGCGCAACCAGCTGCTGGGCATGGCCGGGCAGAGCAAGATCCTGTCGCAGGTGCGCCCCGACGGCCTGGAAGACGCGCCGCAGCTGCAGATCGACATCGACCGCGACAAGGCGAATGCCCTGGGCGTGACCTTCGATGCGATCAACGCCACGCTGTCGACGGGCCTGGGTTCGAGCTACATCAACGACTTTCCGAACCGCGGCCGCCTGCAGCGCGTGGTGGTGCAGGCCGATGCGCCGGCGCGCATGCAGCCTGACGACCTGCTGCGCCTGAACGCCAGCAACACCAAGGGCCAGCCGGTGCCGCTGTCGGCGTTTGCGACCACCAAGTGGGTCAAGGGCGCGACGCAGACGGTGCGCTACAACGGCTACCCGGCGATCCGCATCAGCGGCGACGCCGCGCAGGGCTACAGCACGGGCGCCGCGATGGCCGAGATGGAAAAGCTCGCCGGGCAGCTGCCGCAGGGCTTTGGCTTTGAATGGACGGGCCAGTCGCGCGAAGAAAAGCTCGCGGGCTCGCAGGCGATCGTGCTGTACGGCTTTGCGATTCTGGCGGTGTTCCTGTGCCTGGCCGCGCTGTACGAGAGCTGGTCGATTCCGCTGTCGGTGATCCTGGTGGTGCCGCTGGGCGTGCTGGGGGTGCTGCTGGCGACCATGCTGCGCGCCTACTCGAACGACGTGTACTTCCAGGTGGGGCTGATCACCATCATCGGCCTGTCGGCGAAGAACGCGATCCTGATCATCGAGTTTGCGAAGGACCTGCAGGCGCAGGGCAAGGGCATCGTCGAATCGGCATTGGCCGCGGCCCACCTGCGGTTCCGCCCGATCATCATGACCTCGCTGGCCTTCGGCCTGGGCGTGGTGCCGCTGGTGCTTGCCTCGGGGGCCGGCTCGGCCAGCCAGCGCGCCATTGGCACGGGCGTGCTCGGCGGCATGGTGACGGGTACGGCGCTGGCCGTGATCTTCGTGCCGGTGTTCTTCGTGGTGGTGCGCAGCCTGTTCAAGGGCAGTGCGCGCCAGCATGAAGCCGACAAGCGGCACGCGGAAGCAGCCGGCATCACGGAAGAAAAAGCACATGACTAAGAAACTGATTCCCACAGCCTTGGCCGCGGCAATGCTGCTGGCCGGCTGCTCGCTGATTCCGACCTACGAACGCCCGGCGGCGCCGGTGCCCACCACCTTCCCGGGCGACCCGGCGCAGCCGGCCGGCCAGGCTGCGGCCGCGGTGCCCTGGGAAGAGTTCTTCACCGATTCGCGGCTGAACGGGCTGATCCGCACCGCGCTGGAAAACAACCGCGACCTGCGCGTGTCGGTGCTCAACATCGAGCAGGCGCGCGCGCAGTTCCAGATCGAGCGCGCGGCGCTGTTCCCGGCGCTGGGCCTCACGGGCAGCGGCTCGCGCTCGAGCCCCAACCCCTACCAGGCGTTCGACAGCAGCGCGGGCAGCGTGTCGTCGCAGTACAGCGTGAACCTGGGCGTGACCGCCTGGGAGATCGACTTCTTCGGCCGCATCCGCGCGCTGAAGGACCAGGCGCTGGCGCAGTACCTGGCCACCGAGGAATCGCGCAAGGCCGCGCAGGTGAGCCTGATCGCGGCGGTGGCCACCGGCTGGCTCACGCTGATTGCCGACGACGAGCTGCTCGAGCTCACGCGCCAGACCTTGGTGACGCGCGAAGAGTCGGTGCGGCTGACCAAGATGCGCTTCGACAACGGCGTGTCGTCCGAGCTCGACTTCCAGGCCGCGAACTCGCTGGCCGAGACCGCGCGCGCCTCGTACGCGCAGCAGCAGCGCACGCGCATGCAGGACGAGAACGCGCTCGCCCTGCTGCTGGGCGCGCCGGTTCCGGCCGATGCCACCGCGGGCGGCATCAAGGGGCTGGACAGCGTCAAGCCGATGCCCGACGTGCCGGCGGGCCTGCCCTCCGACCTGCTGGCCGAGCGGCCCGACATCCGCGCCGCCGAGCAGCAGCTGATTGCGGCCAACGCCAACATCGGCGCGGCGCGCGCCAACTTCTTCCCGCGCGTGTCGCTGACCACCACGCTGGGCACCGCGAGCAGCGAGTTCTCGGGCCTGTTCGACCGCGGCTCCAGGGCCTGGTCGTTCGCGCCCTCGGTCACGCTGCCGATCTTCGATGCGGGCCGCAACCGGGCCACGCTCGATTCGGCCAAGGCCGGGCGCGAGATTGCCGTGGCGCAGTACGAGAAGTCGATCCAGACCGCGTTCCGCGAAGTGGCCGACGCGCTGGCCGGGCGCGCCACGCTGGGCGAGCAGGTGCGTGCGCAGCGCGCGCAGGCCGATGCCGAGGCGGTGCGCTTCAGGCTCTCGGACATGCGCTACCGCAACGGCATTGCCAGCGCGCTGGACCTGCTCGATGCGCAGCGCTCGCTGTACACGGCGCAGCAGTCGGCGGTCACCACGCGCCTCTTGCAGCTGCAGAACCAGGTCACGCTCTACAAGACATTGGGCGGCGGCTGGGCCACGCCCGGCAGCAAGGGCTGAGGCTTTCGCGCGACGGACGGTGAGCGGCCTTGCGTCCTTTGGGCGGAGGGCCTCTCTATAATCGCCGGTTGATTCGAAAAAGCCCCCCGACGAGCCCCCGTTATTGAGGACGCCAATGAGCGCAGACCCGCACTACCAGGCCACAGAAGACGCCCACACCGGCCCGATCAAGAACCCGAAGCAACTGCTGCTGGCGGTATTTTTCTCCTTCGTAGCACCCATCCTGATCATCGTGGGCCTTGTGGCCTATGTGGTTTCGGGCAACAAGCCCGCGGGCACGGCCGAGGGCGACAACATGTCGCTGTACGGCGTGTCGCAGGATGCGCGCGACCGCGAAGTGGCCGAACGGCTCAAGAAGGTCGGCGCCATCGAGATCCGCGATGCCAACCGTCCGCTGGCAGCCGGCGAGGCCGTCTTCAAGGCGCAGTGCGCAGCCTGCCACGGCGCGCCCGGCATTCCCGGCGCTCCGCACTACGGCGACGCCGCAGCCTGGGGCCCGCGCATCGGCCAGGGCTACGAAACGCTGCTCGATCATGCGCTGCATGGCAAGGGCGCGATGCCGCCCCAGGGCGGCGGCGACTTCGAAGACCTCGAAATCGGCCGTGCCGTGGTCTACATGGCCAATGCCGGCGGCGCCAAGTTCGCGGTGCCCGACCGCCCCGCGGCGGCGGCGGCGCCTGCCGATGGCGCGGCTTCGGCGCCCGCGGCGGCTGCCAGCAAGTAACCGGGCCCAGGCCCCCAAAGAGAAAGCCGGCTTCGCGCCGGCTTTTTCATGTCCGCTGCCAGCTGCAGCTACTCATTTGATAGCAAGACGAGCCGGCGCGCCGAGGGGCTCAGCACATGGCCGAAGCGCTGCGGCAGGTCGGCCGCATGCACCGGCTCGGGGGTCCACAGGCCCTGCTCCACCGCGTCGGCGGCTAGGCCCACGTCCTGCGTATGGACCAGCCCGACCCCGAGGGGCGCCGCCAGGAAAAGGCGCCCGTGCTCGTCGAGCAGGCAGGCCGAGATGGCGCCCGCCGCCTGCCCGGTGTGGGCCGTGACGGCAAAGCCCGCGCCATCGGCAATGCGCCAGACGAAGGGCGCGGCCTCCAGTTCGACATACACGCGCTGCGGGCCGTTCTGGAAGAACCACTGGCCTTCTTCATCGTGGTCGTAGTTGCGCTGGATGAAGTCGATCAGCTTCTCGTGCCGCAGCATCGAGCCCTTGGCCGCGGGGAAGGCGCCTTCGGCCTGGGTGCGGTCGTCGCGCATGTACCAGTTGCCGCGCGCGTCCAGGCCGAGCCAGCCGTAGCAGTGCGGCACGTTGGGCCACTTGGCAAGCGCCTGTTTGACGATGTCGTCCATGGGCGTTATTTTGCGCGCGCCTGCGCCGCCGTGGAGGGTGCAAACCCGGCCAGCCAGCCGCCCACGCGCTCGGGCATGCCCTGCACATGGCCCGGCGGCGGCCCGAGCGGAAAGCCCACGTGGCCGCCGTGCGCGGGCTGCCACAGCGTGACATGCGGGCCGACCTCGCCGGGGCCGGGCAGGCTCTGCGCCGGAATGAACGGGTCGTTCCGCGCATTCACCACCAGCGTGGGCACGCGGATCGCCCTCAGGTGCGGCTTGGACGAGCCGCGGGCCCAGTAGTCGTCGGTGTTGCGAAAGCCGTGCAGCGGCGCGGTGAACACGTCGTCGAAGGCATAGAGGTCGCGCGCCGCAAGCAGCCGCTCGCGGTCGAACAGGCCCGGAAACTGCGCCAGCTTGGCCAGTGCCTTGGGCTTCATGGTGGCAAGGAACATGCGCGTGTAGACCAGCCGGTTGAAGCCGCGGCCAATGGCCGCGCCGCCGGCCGCCAGGTCGAGCGGCGCGGACACCGAAGCCACCGCATTCACCGAGGCGCGGGCCGTGTCGCCGGCCTCGCAGGCCCAGCGCAGCAGCGCATTGCCGCCGAGCGAGACGCCCGCGGCCAGCACCGGGCCGCCGCCGCGCTGCGCATGCTGCTCGCGCATGCGCTGCAGGATCCAGCCGATCTCTTCGTAGTCGCCCGAGTGGTAGGCGCGCGGCGCCAGGTTGAGCTCGCCGCTGCACCCGCGGAAATGCGGCACGGCAAAGGCCATGCCCTGCGCGGCGGCAAAGGCCGCGAAGGCTTCGGCGTAGTGGCTGCGCGACGACCCCTCCAGCCCGTGGAACAGCACAAGCAGCGGCTGCGGGCCGGGCAAGGCCGCATCGATGAAGTCGACATCGATGAAGTCGCCGTCGGGCGTGGTCCAGCGCTCGCGGCGGTAGGCCGGCGCAGAGCCCTCGAAGCGGCGCGCATAGAGCGCCGGCCAGATGGTCTGCAGGTTGCCGCCGGGCAGCCAGCGCGGCGCCATGTAGCCCATGGCCGCGTGCAGGGAAGAGGAAGAAGAATTCGGCGCGGCGGCGGTCATCGCTTCAGTGCAGGGTCTGGGGCAGCTCGTTCACGTCGCTGGGCTCGCGCGCGCTGCCGGGGCTCGCGTGGTGCGCCACCAGGCGCCACCCTTCGACGGTCTTGTGATAGACGTTGGTGGCCAGCACGAAGGCGTGCTTGGGGCCTTCGGAGGTGAGTACCTCGATGCGCTCGAGCACGTTGTGCACGGCGCTTGCCAATGACTCGATCTTGCGCACGCGCGCTGGCGTCGCGTGGATGGCGCCGTTGCCGAACATCTGCTCGAAGGCGGCGCGGATGGCGGTGGCGCCTACCAGCCGCGGGCCGCCGGGATGCACGCAGAACACCTCGTCCTCGTCGGCCCAGCACGCCATCAGGGCATCGATGTCGCCGCGCTGCAGCGCTTCGTAGAAGGCGGCTTCGACGTCGTCGGCAGTGCCGCCGATGGCCGCGGCGGCGCGGAGTGGGGTCTTGGGCATGGGGTGATTTTGCCGCGCGATCGATGACATGGGGCTGCACCGCTTTGGCCTTGCGGCGCACCGCGTTGCCGCAGCGCGGGCGGTTCGTCCGCTCCACTTTGGACCAAATGGTCAAAACACAACATCCAAAAGCACTCAAACCGTTGATTTAAAACGGCTTTTCCAACTGGCACGGGCCATGCATAGGGCTTTGCGACCCCGCAACAGGAGCTTTTTGCATGAACGTCGGCATCTTCATTCCCATCGGCAACAACGGCTGGCTGCTCTCGGAGAACGCGCCGCAGTACAAGCCCAGTTTCGAGCTCAACAAGGAGATCACGCTGGCGGCCGAGCGCTACGGCGTGGACTTCGTGCTTTCGATGATCAAGCTGCGCGGCTTCGGCGGGAAGACGGAGTTCTGGGACCACAACCTCGAGTCGTTCACGCTGATGGCCGGGCTCGCGGCCGTGACCACGAAGATCAAGCTCTTTGCCACCGCCGCCTCGCTGGTGATGCCGCCGGCCATCGTGGCGCGCATGGCGTCGACCATCGACTCCATCTCCAACGGCCGCTTCGGCCTGAACCTCGTCACCGGCTGGCAGCGGCCCGAGTATTCGCAGATGGGCATGTGGCCGGGCGACCAGTTCTTCGGCACGCGCTACCAGTACCTGTCCGAATACATCCAGGTGCTGCGCGAGCTCTGGGGCACGGGCCAGTCCGACTTCAAGGGCGACCACTTCCAGATGGACGACTGCCGCCTGAGCCCGCAACCGCAGGCCGACATGAAGGTGATCTGCGCGGGCCAGAGCGATGCGGGCATGGACTTCTCCGCAAAGTACGCCGACTACAACTTCTGCTTCGGCAAGGGCGTGAACACGCCCAAGGCCTTTGCGCCCGCGGCCGAGAAGCTCATCGAGGCCACGCGCAAGACCGGCCGCCACGTCACCACCTACGTGCTGATGATGGTGATTGCCGACGAGACCGACGAGGCCGCGCGCGCCAAGTGGGAGCACTACAAGGCCGGCGCCGACCACGAGGCCATCGCCTGGCTGGGCCAGCAGGGCGGGGCCGACACCAGGTCGGGCGCCGACACCAACGTGCGCCAGATGGCCGATCCGACCTCGGCCGTCAACATCAACATGGGCACGCTGGTCGGCTCCTACGCCACCGTCGCGCGCCTGCTCGACGAGATGGCCGAGGTGCCGGGCACCGAGGGCGTGCTGCTGACCTTCGACGATTTCGTGCAGGGCGTCGCGGCCTTCGGCGAACGCATCCAGCCGCTCATGAAGAGCCGCGTGCACGTGCAGAGCCCCGTGCCCTCGCAGGCCGAAGCCGAACAACGCCTTGCGGCCTGAGCAGGAGCGCCACGTGAGCACGCCAGCACGCAACACCACCCTCACATCGGACACTCCCGTCGGCGCGCCGCGCCTGCCCGGCGCACCGGCGCCGCAGGTGCTGTCCGCGCGGCCCGAACCGCTCGCGCTGCATGCCAGCGACTCGGCGCTGATCGTGGTCGACATGCAGAACGCCTATGCGTCGATGGGCGGCTATGTCGATTCGGCCGGCTTCGACATTTCCGGCGCGCAGGGCACCATTGCCAACATCGCGCGCACCATCGCGGCGGCGCGCGCGGCCGGCATGCTGGTGGTGTTCTTGCAAAACGGCTGGGACGCCGCCTATGTCGAGGCCGGCGGGCCGGGCTCGCCCAACTGGCACAAGTCAAATGCGCTCAAGACCATGCGCGCGCGGCCCGAGCTTGCGGGCAAGTTCCTCGCCAAGGGCGGCTGGGACTACGAACTCATTGCCGAGATGAAGCCGCAGCCCGGCGACATCGTGGTGCCCAAGACGCGCTACAGCGGCTTCTTCAACAGCACGCTCGACAGCACGCTGCGCGCACGCGGCATCCGCCACCTGGTGTTCACCGGCATCGCGACCAACGTGTGCGTGGAGTCGACCCTGCGAGACGCCTTCCACCTCGAATACTTCGCCGTGATGCTGGAAGACGCGACGCACGAGCTGGGCGGCGCGGCCATCCAGAAGGCCTCGGTCTACAACGTCGAGACCTTCTTCGGCTGGGTCTCCACCGTCGACGACTTCGTGCGCAGCTTCGCGCCAAGCGCCGCCTGACTTTCAATCGTTCAACCCACAGCAAGGAACCCCCATGCCCAAGCAAGCCATCATCCCGGCCGGAACCACCACGCCGATCGCTCCCTTCGTGCCCGGCACCATGGCCGACGGCATCGTCTACGTGTCGGGCACGCTGCCCTTCGACAAGGACAACAACGTGGTCCACGTGGGCGATGCCTCGGCGCAGACGCGCCACGTGCTCGAGACGATCCAGAACGTGATCGCAACGGCCGGCGGCACCATGGACGACGTGACCTTCAACATGATCATGATCAAGGACTGGGCCGACTACGCCAAGGTCAATGCGGTGTATGCCGAGTTCTTTCCGGGCACCAAGCCTGCGCGCTACTGCATCCAGTGCGGCCTGGTGAAGCCCGATGCGCTGGTCGAGATTGCGTCTATCGCCCACGTCGGCAACAAGGCCTGAGCATGCCGCTGCACTACGAAGTGCATGGGCCGGCCGATGGCGAGGCGGTGCTGCTGTCATCGGGCCTGGGCGGTTCGGCCGCCTTCTGGCAACCGCAGCTTGGCGCGCTGGTCGAAGCGGGCCACCGCGTGATTGCGTACGACCAGCGCGGCACGGGCCGCAGCCCCGCCGCGCTGGATGCGGGCTATGCCATTGCCGACATGGCGCGCGACGTGGTGCAGATTCTCGACGCCACGGCCACGCCGCGCTGCCACCTGGTGGGCCATGCGCTGGGCGGGCTCGTGGGCCTGCAGCTGGCGCTCGACGAACCGGCGCGCGTGGCCAGCCTGGTGCTGGTCAATGCGTGGTCGAAGCCCAACGCGCATTCGGCGCGCTGCTTCGATGCGCGGCTTGCGCTGCTCGATGCCTGCGGCCCGCGCGCGTACGTGGAAGCGCAGCCGATCTTTTTGTACCCCGCGGCCTGGTGCGCGGAACATGCGCAGCGCGTGGCCGACGAGGTCGACCATGCGTTTGCGCACTTCCCCGGAGAAGCCAACATGCGCGCGCGCATCGGTGCGCTGCGCGCCTTCGACGTCGATGCACGCCTGGGCGCCATCACCGCGCCCACGCTGGTGGCCGCCGCCATGGACGATGCGCTGGTGCCGTGGACCTGCTCACAGCGCCTGGCCGATGGCCTGAAGGACGTGACGCTCCACTTCCTGCCGCACGGCGGCCACGCGCACAGCGTGACCGAGGCCGCCGCCTTCAACCGCAGCCTGCTCGACTTTCTCGCCCGGGTCAGCGCACCCGGCGTTCCCGCATGACCATGATGAAACCCGCCCTCGACGACGCCGCACTGGCCCTTCTTTTTACCGAGGCGCGCAGCCACAACGGCTGGACCGCCGAGCCCGTGACCGATGCGCAGATCCGCCAGGTCTACGCGCTGGCCTGCATGGGACCGACCTCGGCCAACTGCTCGCCCGCGCGCTTCGTGTTCGTTCGCACGCCCGAAGGCAAGCAGCGCCTCGCGCCGGCGCTTTCGAAGGGCAACCTCAACAAGACCATGGCTGCGCCCGTCACCGTGATTGCCGCGTGGGACCGCAAGTTCTACGACAAGCTGCCCACGCTGTTTCCGCATGCCGATGCGCGCAGCTGGTTCACCGGCAGCCCCGAGGCCGCGCATGAAACCGCCTTTCGCAACGCCAGCCTGCAGGCGGCCTACCTGCTGCTGGCCGCGCGCGCGGTGGGGCTCGACGCCGGGCCGATGTCGGGCTTCGACAAGGCGAAGGTCGATGCCGCGTTCTTCGAGGGCACCGACTGGAGCGCCAACTTCCTGATCAACCTCGGCCATGGCGATTCGGCCAAGGTGTTCGGGCGCCTGCCGCGGCTCGGCTTCGACGAAGCCTGCGTCCTCGCCTGAAGCCCGTCTTCACAACGGAGACTTTTTTCTCATGCTGCCCAACGCAATGGCCTCCAACCACGTCATGCCGAGCGGTGCGCCGCCTGTGCTGCCCAAGGCCGACTACCGCAACGCCATGGCGCGGCTGGGTGCGGCGGTCAACATCATCACCACCGACGGGCCCGCAGGCCGCGCCGGGTTCACCGCCTCGGCCGTGTGCAGCGTGACCGACGAGCCGCCGATGCTGCTGGTGTGCCTGAACCGCTCGGCCTCGGTGTACCCCGCGTTCACGGCCAACGGCGTGCTGTGCGTGAACGTGCTGGCCGCGGGGCACCAGGCGCTCTCGGGCCTGTTCGGCGGCAAGACGCCGATGGACGAGCGCTTTGCCGCAGGCCGATGGAGCCGCAAGGCCACGGGCTCGCCGGTGCTCGAAGATGCCGCGGCCTCGTTCGACTGCCGCGTGGTGCAGGCCACGAGTGCGGGGACGCATGACGTGCTGTTTTGCGAGGCGTTGGCGATTGCGATTGGGGGGGCGGCGCAGAGCTTGATTTATTTCGATCGGCGGTATCACGAGATTGCAGCGCCGCCGCACTGACTTTCTTTCCTTTCCCCTCTCCCTTGTCTTCTCCCCTCTCCCTCCGGGAGAGGGTCAGGGTGAGGGCAGCGGCCTTTCCAACCGCAGCGCATCTTCCAACGCCGCCGGCCCTCACCCCAGCCCTCTCCCGGAGGGAGAGGGAGCAAGAGAGAGAAGCTCGTTAGCGCGGTGCAATGCCCTGCAGCACGATCCGCTGCACGTTCTCCACCGTCTGCTCGAAGAACGCCGGATCCTCCAGCGTATGCCCCGTCAGCGCCTGCACCTGCACGCCGAAATCCGCATAGTGCTGCGTGACGGCCCAGAGCGTGAAGATCAGGTGATGCGGATCGACCGCTGCGAGCTTGCCGGCGGCAATCCATGAACGGATGACCTCCGACTTGCGCTCCACCAGCGTGCGCAGCTCGCGGTCGAGCTCGTCGCGCAGGAGCGGCGCGCCCTGGATCATCTCGAGGCAGAACAGGCGCGATGCATCGGGCCGGTCGCGCGAGACCACGAGCTTGCGGCGGATGTAGCCACCGATGGCTTCGGCCGGGTCCTGCTCGGCGCTGAAGCCGCGCAGCGGTTCGAGCCACAGCGCGAGCAGGTCGCGCAGCACGTTGACGTACAGCTCCTCCTTGTTCGCGAAGTAGTAGAGCAGGTTGCTCTTGGACACATCGGCGCGCGCCGCCACTTGGTCGATGGACGTGCCATGCAGGCCAAAGCGCGAGAACAACCCAAGCGCGGCGCCGAGGATGGCGCTGCGCTTGTCCTCGATCTGGCGCAGCCTGCGGCTCACCGCGGATGCGCTGCGCACGGCGGGCTTCGCGCGCTTGCGCGCCGGGCCCTTCACCGGAAGGGTCACCGGGATCTTCACCGGGCTTTTTTTGGCCGGGATCTTCTTCGTGCTGCTGGCTGCGGCCAGCGCCTTGGTCTTCGGCATCTTCCCTCGCTTCATCGATTGCTTGCTGGTTCTTCTTTCAACGCGCACCACTGTAAGGCCGCGATGCATCGCGTTGCGCCAGCGCGGCCTTCGCGCGCCGCCGGCACGCACCATGCTGACGCGGCCAACGCGTTTTGTCCATTTGGTCCAACTGGCACAGACGTTGCATGGCGAAAGGCATGCCAAGCACGAGGACCGACACATGACAACGCTGCTGTCCGTACCCATCATCGATCTCGCGCCCTACTTCGCCGGCACGGCCGAAGGCAAGGCGCAGGTTGCGGCCAAGGTGGACGAGGCCTGCCGCAGCATCGGCTTTCTGGTCATCACCAACCATGGCATTCCGGCCGAGCTGATTGCGCGCGTGTCGCAACTCTCGCGCCGCTTTTTCGACATGCCGCTGGCCGAGAAGCGCAATGTCGACCGGCCGCGCGAGGACGCGGTGCGCGGCTACAGCGCGGTGGGCGAAGAGGGGCTTTCGTACAGCCTGGAAGAGGCCGCGCCCGGCGACCTGAAGGAATCGTTTTCCATCGGCCCCTCCAACGTGCCCGATGACGACTACCACCGCGGCCCCGCCGCCGGCCCGCACTTCGAGCCCAACAGCTGGCCGCCGATCGACGGTTTCCGGGAGGCTTATGAAAGCTACTTCGAGGCCATGAGCGATCTCTCGCGCTCGATGATGCGCATCTTCGCGCTCGGCCTTGCGCTGCCCGAGCCGTTCTTCGACGACAAGATCGACCGGCACATCAGCATGTTCCGCGTGCTGAGCTATCCGCCGCAGCGCGAAGCGCCGCTGCCGGGCCAGCTGCGCGCAGGCGCGCACAGCGACTACGGCAGCCTCACGATCGTGCTGCCCGACGACAAGGGCCTGCAGGTGTTCAACAAGGCGGGCCAGTGGGTCGACGTGCCGCAGGTGGAAGGCGGCCTGGTGGTCAACATTGCCGACCTGATGATGCAGTGGACCAACGACCAGTGGGTGTCGACGCTGCACCGCGTGGTCAATCCGCCGTTCGAGATGGCCAGCACCAACCGCCGCCAGTCGCTGGTGTTCTTTCACCAGCCCAACTACGACGCGATGGTCGAGTGCCTGCCGAGTTGCCTGGCACCGGGCGAGCAGCCGAAGTACGCACCGATTTCTTCGGGCGACCACCTGACCTCCAAGTTCGTCAAGCAGACGACCTTTGGGGGGACCAAGGTCGCGGTCTAAATGAAACCCCGCGATCGTTGTTGTTCGGGGCGCGCTCCCGCCGACGGGGTACCTTGCTCCGCGAATGTCCTCCGGCCTGCGGCCTCCCCCTTGATTTCGCTGCGCAAGGCACCCCATCGACGTGATCGTTATGCACAGCGGTCGTTGATCGGCCAGCACAGGAGCCGCGCCCATCGTGCACAGGACATCGGGTGCTCCCCGCAGCGAAATCAAGGAGGAGGCCGAAGGCCGGGGGACATTCGCGGAGGGGAGTACCCGGTGGCCTGTGCACGCGCCCTGAAAAGCGCCCTGAACAAGAGCGCCCCGAACAAGAGCGCCCCGAACAAGAACAACAGCGCCAAGAAAAACTGACATGCCCCACCTCTCCTACGTCAACGTCTTCGCCAAAGACGTGGCCGCGCTCAGCGGCTTCTATCAGCGCGTGTTCGGCTTCCCGGAGATCGAGGCCATTCGCTCGCCGATCTTCCGCGGGCTCGACACCGGCAAGTCGAGCCTCGGCTTCAACGCGCTCGATGCCTACGAGCTGCTGCACCTGGCCGAATTTTCCGACACGCGCGGCGTGAAGTTTCTGCTGAACATCGACGTCGACAGCAAGGACGACGTCGACCGCATGGTGCCCATTGCACTCGAGGCCGGCGCCACGCTGGTGAAGCCACCGTACGTCACCTACTACAACTGGTACCAGTCGGTGCTGCTCGACCCCGAGGGCAATGTGTTCCGCATCAACTTCATGATGTGACGCACGCGGCACGCCCTCTTCTTCTTTCTCCCCGTTCTTTGACATGCTCCCCACGAAAGGTTGCTCCATGCTGATGCTGCTGCGCACTCCCACCCACGGCTTCGCCTTCGGCCTTGCATCGGCGCTCGCGGCCGGCGGCGCATTGTTCACGCTGCCTGCCGTAGCAGCAGACGGCTTCACGCTCAAGGACAAGCCGAAAATCGCGATGCTCTACTTCGGCCCGAAGAACGACGGCGGCTGGACGCAGGCCTTCGACGAGGCGCGCGTGAAGATCGAGAAGGAGATCGGCCAGAAGATCCAGTTCGTCGAGAACGTGCCCGAAGACGCATCGGCCATCAAGCCCGCGGCCGAGAAGTTCATCCAGCGCGGCGCCAACATCGTGATCGGCACCGCCTTCGGCTATTCCGACAGCTTCAAGGACCTGGCCGCCAAGTACCCCGGCGTGGCTTTTCTCAACGGCTCGGGCACCACCAACGGCAGCAACCTCGAATCGTTCTACGGCCGCACCTACGAGAGCCAGTACCTGTGCGGCATGGCCGCGGGCGCGGCCTCCAAGACCGGCAAGCTCGGCTTCGTCGCGGCCAACCCCTTCGGCGTGGTGAACTGGACCATCAACGCCTTCGCGCTCGGTGCGCAGAAGATGAACCCCAACGCCACGGTCAACGTGATCTACACCGGCGCCTGGAATGACCCGGTGAAGGAACGCGCCGCCGCGGCCGCGCTGATCGACCAGGGCGCCGACGTGATCGGCCAGCACGTCGATTCGCCCACGCCGCAGATCGTGGCGCAGGAGCGCGGCGTGTATGGCACCGGCCACCACCGCGACCTGCGCCAGTTCGCGCCCAAGGCCACGCTGTGCTCGTCGGTGTGGGTGTGGGACCGCTTCTTGTCGCCCGAGCTCAAGAAGATCATGGCCGGCAACTGGAAGCCCGGCCAGTACGGCGCCTTCATCGAGATGAAGGACGGCGGCACCGACATCGCGGGCTTCGGCCCCGCGGTGCCCAAGGACAAGGCGTCGCAGATCACGGCCGAGCGCGACGCCATCATGAAGGGCAAGCAGGTCTACGCCGGCCCGCTCGCCGACCGCGACGGCAAGGAGCGCGTGGCCAAGGGCGCGGTGCTGTCGGATGCCGACCTCTGGAAGATGGACTGGTTCGTCAAGGGCGTGGTGACGCAGAAGTAAGTAAAAAAAAAGAGCAACGCCCATGCCCAACGCGCTCCAGCTCACCGGCATCCGCAAGTCCTTCGACGGCTTTGCGGCACTGACCGACGCGCACTTCGAAGCGCGCTGGGGCGAAGTGCATGCGCTCTTGGGCGAGAACGGCGCGGGCAAGTCGTCGCTGATGAACATTGCGGCCGGGCTCTATGCGCCGGAGGCGGGCCAGCTGCTGGTCGACGACAACGTGGTGCGCCTGGCCGGACCGCGCGATGCGGCCAGGCACCGCATCGGCATGGTCCACCAGCATTTCAAGCTGGTGCGGCCGTTCACGGTGGCAGAGAACATTCTGCTCACTGCGCCGGCGCCGGCCGAGTTCCAGAGCCACGGGGAGCGCCTGCGCGAAATCTCTCGCGACATCCGCAACAAGGCTTCGGAGCTGGGCTTCGAGATCGATCCATCGAAGCGCGTCGATGCGCTGTCGATTGCCGAGCAGCAGCGCGTCGAGATCCTCAAGGTGCTGCTGGCGGGCGCGCGCATCCTGATCCTCGACGAGCCCACCGCGGTGCTCACCGACCAGGAGGCCGCGCGCCTCCTGCAGACGGTGCAGGGCCTCGCACGCGGCGGCTCGGCCGTGGTGCTGGTCACGCACAAGATGGCCGACGTGAAGACCTATGCCGACCGCGTGACGGTGATGCGCGGCGGCCGCACGGTCGCCACGCTGGCGCCGGGCGCCACCTCGGTGGCCGAGCTCGTGAAACTTACCGTGGGCGAATCGATTGCCACGCAAAGCTATCAGGCCGCAAAGTCGCCGCGTGGCCCGGTGCGGCTCACGGTGCGCGGCCTGCGCTCGGCGGCATCGCCCGAGGGCCGCCGCGTGCTCGACGGCGTCGAGCTCGAACTGCATGCGGGCGAGATCTACGGCCTGGCCGGTGTCGGCGGCAACGGACAGGGCGAGCTGGCCGGCGCCATCATGGGCCTGCCCGACGCCGGCGGTGCGCTCGAAGGCGAGATCCATCTGAACGGCCACGGCGACCTCAAGGCCATGAGTGCACCAGAGCGCCGCAACGTGGGCATTGCCGCGATCCCGGCCGACCGCTATGGGCTCGCGCTGGCCGGTGGCCTTTCGGTCGCCGAGAACTACGCCATCGGCCGCGTGCACACCGGCCGCTACGGCGCGGCCTGGCATCTGCGGCGCGGCCGCATGCAGGACGACACGCAGCAAGCGGTGCGCGCTTTCGACGTGCAGGGCGTGCGCTCGGTGGCGCAGAAGGCCGCGCTGCTGTCGGGCGGCAACGCGCAGAAGCTGGTGCTCGCGCGCGAGTTCGGCAAGGCGCCCTCGCTGGTGCTCGCGCACAGCCCGAGCCGCGGGCTCGACGTGCGCGCGAGCGCCGAGGTGCATGCGCGCCTGCGCGCCGCGCGCGACGGCGGCGCCGCGGTACTGCTGATCAGCGAGGACCTCGACGAGGTGCTGCAGCTGGCCGACCGCGTGGGCGTGATGGCGCGCGGGCGCATTGCCGGCGAATTCGCGCAGCCGGCCGACCGGCAGGCCATCGGACAGGCGATGGTGGACCATGGTTGACGCCACGCTCGCGGCCATCGCGCAGCCGGCGCAGACCGATCCGGAGGCCGCGCAACGCGCACGGCACCAGCCGCTGGCGCGCCGGCGCTATGCGCTGGAGATCCGCCAGCACATGGGATGGCGGCGGCAGGCGCTGATCCTTGCGGCGGCGCTTTTCGCGGGCCTTGCGATTTCCGCCGCCATCCTGGTGGCGGCCGGCGTTCCCGCCAACGAACTCGCCAACGAGTTCGTGATGCAGACCTTCTTCGACGGCCAGAACTTTCGCGCCGTGCTGTTCCAGGCCGCCCCCATGATCCTCGTGGGCCTGGCTGGCGCGCTGGCGTTTCGCGCGCGCTTCTGGAACCTGGGACTCGAGGGCCAGATGATCTGGGGCGCCATCGGCGCGACGGCCGTCTCGATGTGGCAGCTCGGGCCCGAGCCGCTGCGCCTGCCGCTGATGTTCGCGGCTGCCATCGGCTGCGGGCTGCTCTGGGTGCTGGGGCCGGCGTGGCTGAAGATCAGGCTCGGCGTGAACGAGATCATTTCCACGCTGATGCTCAACTACATGGCGGCCAACTTCCTGCTGCACCTGGTCTATGGCAGTTGGAAGGACCCGAAGGACAACTTCCCCTATTCGCCGCAGTTCCGCGCCTTCGAGCGGCTGCCCGAAATGGGCGCCGGCGTGAGCAGCGCCATCGTGCTCGCGGCCGTGGTGGCGCTCCTTGCGTGGTGGCTGGTGGGCGTGAGCCGCGCCGGGCTGTACCTGCGCTTCGTCGATGCCAATCCGCGCGTGGCGCATGCCAATGGGGTGCCGGTGCGCCGCACCATCTACGGCGCCGTGCTGCTGTCGGGCGCGATGGCCGGGCTCGCGGGCCTGGCGGTGGCCTCCGGGCAGGAAGGGCGGCTCACGCAGGCCTTCTACCAGGGGTACGGCTTCTCGGGCATCCTGATTGCCTTTCTTGCGCGCAACAACCCGCTCGCGGCCACGGTGGTGGCGCTGCTGGTGGCGGCCCTGTTCGTCACCGGCCGCAGCCTGCAGGTGTTCTACCAGGTGCCGTTCTCGATGGTGCAGCTGATCCAGGCCATCATCGTGGTGTGCGTGGCGTCGAGCGATTTCTTCATTCGCCATCGGTTGCGCCGCGTGGGTGCGGAGGCGGTGCAATGAGCGGAAGCATCGTTCTCAACTGGCTCGCGAGCACGCCCGACTTCGCGGTGCCCTATGCGCTCGCGGCGCTGGGCCTGATCATCAGCGAGCGCGCGGGCGTGCTGTCGCTCGGTGCCGAAGGGCTGATGCTCGTGGGCGCGCTCGCGGGCATTGGCGCGCAGATCGCCATGGGACAGCCGGCCGTGTCGCTGGTGCTGGCGATGCTCGCGGCCAGCGCGGTGTCGCTGCTGTTCGCGGTGATGGTGATCTGGCTGCGCGTGAACCAGGTGATCGCGGGGCTCGCGCTGGTGTTCTTCTGCCAGGGCCTCACGGCGCTGGTCGGCTCGCTCGCCGAATGGACCAACCATGCCACCGAAGGCATCGGCGCGATGGCGCTGTGGCCGCTGTCGCTCCTGCCCGGCGCCGGCCGGCTGTTCGAGCAGAACGCGATGGTCTGGCTCACGCTGCCGATCTTCCTTGCCGTGGCGTGGTTTCTCTCGCGCACCTCGGCCGGGCTGCGGCTGCGCGCGGTGGGCGAGAACCCGCAGGCGGCCGATGCGGCCGGCATCCGCGTCACCGTGTGGCGGCTGGCCGCGGTGCTCGCGGGCTCGGCGCTGGTGGGCCTGGCGGGCGCGTACATCTCGGTGGTCAGCACCAAGCTGTGGATCGCGGGCATGACCGGCGGGCGCGGCTGGATCGCGGTGGGGCTGGTGATCTTCGCGCGCTGGTCGCCGTGGAAGGCGCTCGTGGGCGCGCTGCTGTTCGGCTGCATCGAGGCGTTGATCCCGCAGCTCGCGGCGGCCGGCGTGCAGCTGCCGCAGTACTTCGTGATGATGACGCCCTATGCGGTGACGCTCGCGGTGATGGTGTGGGTCGCGCTCTCGCGGCGCGGCGCCGACGAAGAGCCCGGTGCGCTGGGCCAACCCTACGTGCGGGAAGAACGCCGATGAAGGCCTGGGTCTACAACGAGGAGCGCGAGCTCGACGCGGCGCAGTTCGCCGACTACCTGGACCCGGCCAGCACCGCGGTCGTGTCCATCGACATGCACCGCGGCCACCTGGACGACAGCCCCGAGTGCCCCTGCCCCGCCCCGCGGGCGCGCGACGTGGTGGCGCCCATCGACGGCTTCCACGACGCGGTGCGCGCGCTGGGCGTGCGCATCGTGCACATCCGGTCGGTGCTGCGGCCCGGCGGCGTGGACGACGTCCATGGCATTCCGTCCGCCTGGCGGCGCACCTTTCCGCTGCACGTGGGCGAAATCCCGAATGCCGACGCGCACGCCATCGAAGGCTCCAAGTGGACCGAATGGGTCACGCGCGTGGCGCCCGGCGACATGCGCGTGGACAGCAAGCGGCGCCTCTCGGCCTTCTACCCGACCGACCTCGACTTCCTGCTGCGCAACCAGCGCATCGAGACGGTGGTGCTCAACGGCGGCTTCACCGACTGCTGCGTGCTCAACACGGCCTTCGACGCCAGCAACCGCAACTACCGCGTGATCGTGCTGCGCGACCTGGTGCGCGGCACCGACGCGCACCTGGAAGGCGCGGCGCTTGCGATGGTGTCGCTGCACCTGGGGCTGGTGCTCGACTCGGCCGAACTGCTGCGCCAGTGGCGCGGCTGAGGGTCCGTCAGCCCGCCAGTCCCAGCCAGCGGCGCACCACGGCCTGCATGTCGCCCTGCGCGGATTCCCACACCACCTCGGGCGCCGCCACGTGCACGCCCGGCGGCGCGATGCGCAGCGCGAGGTCGACCAGTTCGGCCACCTTCGACGCGCGCACCGGCTGCTCGCTGCTCGGCACCATGAAGCGCACGATCGAGAGCATCCAGGCCGCGAGCCTTTCGGCGGGGTTGGCGAACTTGGCGTTGAGCGGCTTGCGAGCCGAGCGCACGAGGATCACGCGGTCGAAGCCGTTGGCGACCACGGCCTGCTCGTCGAGGCTCGCGAGCCCGCGCTTGAGCGCCTCGGGCAGCTTGCCCTGGTCGTGCGGCTGCACGATGGCCAGCGTGCGCACGCCGCAGGCGCGCAGCCAGCGCGCGAGCTCGGGCAGGTCCGAAGGCTGCGGCACCCAGAGCGCGCGTTCGCGGTCGTGGTAGAGCCGCGGCGGGTCGAAGGCGATGACGGCGCTGTCGGCCGATGCCAGCGGCCATTGCGCGATCGGCAGGCCGGGGGCGAGGTAGGTTTCGACGCCGCGCAGGCCGTCGCGGATCGGCTCGCGCGCCAGCACGCGCGCATGGGCGAAGCGGTGGCTGCCCGCAAGCCGGCGCAGCAGCTCCTGGCCCAGGGCGCCGGTCGCGCCGGCCACCAGCAGCGTGCCGGTGGCTACCGCTGCAACGGGCAATGCGGCCGCGCGGTTGGCGCCCCGCAGGGCTTGGAGAGGATCGAGGGCCATGGAGCCTTCTATGCTAACTTCGGCTTCCATCTGCGGAGGTAATGCAAATGACGATGATGAAACGCTGGCTCCTGATTCTTGCTGCGGCGCTTTCGCTGAGCGGCTGCGGCTACAACCAGTTCCAGTCGCTCGACGAGGCCAGCAAGTCGGCCTGGAGCGAGGTGCTCAACCAGTACCAGCGGCGCGCCGACCTGGTGCCCAACATCGTGGCCACCGTGAAGGGCGAGGCCAGCTTCGAGCAGGACACGCTTACCAAGGTGATCGAGGCGCGCGCCAAGGCCACCTCGATCCAGGTGACGCCCGAGACGCTCAACAACCCCGAGGCCTTCAACAAGTTCCAGCAGGCGCAGGGCGAGCTCTCTTCGGCGCTGTCGCGGCTCATGGTGGTGGCGGAGCGCTATCCGGAGCTCAAGGCCAACCAGGCCTTCCGCGACCTGCGCGTGACGCTCGAAGGCACCGAGAACCGCATCACCGTGGCGCGCAACCGCTACATCCAGACGGTGCAGGAGTACAACGTGCTGGCGCGCAGCTTCCCGACCAACATCACGGCCAAGATCTTCAGCTACCAGCCCAAGCCCAACTTCTCGGTGCAGAACGAAGCGCAGATCTCGACGCCGCCGACGGTCGATTTCTCGGCACCCAAGAAGTAAGCAAGACACCCGCCTGATGGCCCTTGCCCTCTTCCGCCGTGTGCTGGCCACCGTCCTGCTGGCCGCGGCTGCATGGGCCGGCCTTGCGGGAGCGGCATGGGCGCAGGGCCTGCTGCCGGTGCCGGCGCTCACGGCGCGGGTGATCGACCAGACGCAGACGCTGGCCGAATCCGAGCGCGCCGATCTCGAGGCCAAGCTGGCCGCGTTCGAGCAGCGCAAGGGCTCGCAGATGGTGGTGCTGATGGTGCCCACCACCGCTCCCGAAGACATTGCGAGCTACGCCAACCGCGTGGGCAATGCCTGGAAGATCGGGCGCAAGGAGGTCGGCGACGGCATCCTGGTGATCGTGGCCAAGAACGACCGCAAGATGCGCATCGAGGTGGCCAAGGCGCTCGAGGGCGCGGTGCCCGACCTCGCAGCCATTCGCATCATCGACGAGGAGATGAAGCCGCGCTTTCGCAACAACGACTTCGCGGGCGGGCTGAACGCGGCCGTGGCCCGGCTCATCGGGCTGGTCGATGGCGAGGCGCTGCCCGCGCCTTCCAGCAGCGGCGGCGGCAGCAGCAGCAAGGATTCCAGCGAAGGCATCGACTGGGAGAACCTCGCGATCTTCCTGTTCGTCGGCGTCTTCGTTGCGGCACCGATCGTGCGCTCGATCGCCGGCAAGAAGCTGGGCTCGGTGGTCATGGGCGGCGGCATCGGCGTGATTGCCTTCCTCATCACGACCAGCATCGTCATCGCGGTGCTGGCGGGCATGGCGGCGCTCATGGTGTCGCTGTTCTCGGCCGTGGCGGCGACGAGCCCGGCGCGGCGCGGCGGTGGTGGTGGTGGCGGATTCGGCGGCTGGGGCGGCGGCGGTGGTGGCGGCGGCTGGAGCAGTGGCGGCAGCAGCGGTGGCGGAGGCTTCAGCTCCGGCGGCGGTGGCGATTTCGGGGGCGGCGGCGCCTCGGGGGACTGGTAGGCATGGCAACGGCAACGCTTTTCTCGAAGCTGGCCCGCATCTGGCGCCACCAGTGGATGGACGAGGCCGATGTGCGGCGCGTGCTGCCCGATGCCGCCATGGAGCGCCTGGCGGCACGCGTGGCCGCGAGCGAGCGCCGCCACAGCGGCGAGATCCGCATCTGCGTCGAAGCGGGCCTGCCATGGTCCTACCTGCGGCGCCATGCCTCGGCGCGCGAGCGTGCCGTCACGCTGTTCGGCAAGCTGCGCGTGTGGGACACCGCGCACAACAACGGCGTGCTCATCTACCTGCTGCTGGCCGAGCATGCGATCGAGATCGTGGCCGACCGCGGCATCGATGCGCACGTCGACGATGCCGAATGGGCCGCGATGGCGCAGCGCATGGGTGCGGCCTTCCGCGAGGGCCGCTTCGAGGACGGGCTCACGCAGGCGCTGGAAGAAATGTCGGCCTTGCTGGTGGCGCACTTTCCGCTGGCCGAGAACGAGCCCGACACCAACGAGTTGCCCGACGAGCCCGTCGTCCTTTGAATTTCTCCCTCCCCTTCCGGGGGAGGGCCGGGGTGGGGGCAAGCGGCGCTGAAATGGGGCACGCTCTGGCAGCCCCCATCCCAAGCTTCCCCCGGGAGGGGAAGGAGCTCAACCCCTTACTCCGATGGCGGCAGCGCCCACACGCTTTTTCCGCCCACCGCATAGAAGCGCCGCCCCGGCGCGCGCTCCATCAACCAGCCGCCCGTGAACTCGCCGAAAGCCGGCAGCACGGCCTGCTGCGCATCGCTCGCGAAGCACGGCAGCCGCACGCTGTCGCGCCCCGGCCCGTAGAGCCGGCAGACGGGATGCAGGTGCCCCGCGAGCACGAAGTGCGTGGCATGCGCCTGCGGATGGTGGCAGCAGGCAAAAGGGCCGAGCAGATAAGGCTCGTCGACCACCTCGATGCCGAGCTCGGCGGGCGGATCGCCCGCGCGGCTGTCGTGGTTGCCCCGCACCAGCGTCATGCCGATGGACGCATGCACGGCGCGCCAGGCGGCCAGCGCTGCCAGCACCTGCGGCGTGCGCGCCTGCGCCGCATGCAGGAAATCGCCAAGGAACACGATGCGCTGCGGCGCATGGGCCGCAATGAGCGCGTCGAGCCGCGCCAGGTTCTCCTGCGTGGTGCCGCCCGGCACCGGCTGGCCGAGCGCGCGGTAGGTCGCGGCCTTGCCGATGTGCAGGTCGGCAATGAACAGCACGCGGCCATCGGGCCACCAGATGGCGTGCTCGGGCAACAGGTGCAACAGTTCGCCGGCCCACTGGACCGGGAGCGCCGATGCTGGGAGATTCGAAGCGGTCACGGGCCACGAGTGTCGCAAAAGACGCGCGGGCCGGCGGCCTTCTTGCAATTCACCCCGCGAGCCCCAGTTCTTCAGAATGACCGACACGCCTTCGCTGCACATCGTCTGCCCGCATTGCCACACGACCAACCGCGTGCGCGCGGCGCAGCTGGGCAGCGCGCCCGACTGCGGCAACTGCCACCGCGCACTGTTCACCGGCCATTCCACCGCGCTGCCGGACGAAAAGACCTTCGACCGCCACATCGCACGCAATGAAATCCCGGTGCTGGTGGACTTCTGGGCGCCCTGGTGCGGCCCCTGCCGCCAGATGGCGCCGGGCTACGAACAGGCCGCGGCGCAGCTCGAACCGCAGGTGCGGCTCGCCAAGGTCGACACGGAAGCCGTGCCGGCACTGGGCGCGCGCTTCAATATCCGCAGCATCCCGACGCTGGCGCTGTTCCGCGGCGGCCGCGAAGTGGCACGCCAGGCCGGCGCCATGGGCGCGGCGGACATCGTGCGCTGGGTCAAGGCGCACGGCGCGGGCTGAGCTGCATCGGGCGGCTCAGAGCGGCGGCAAGGGCCGTGAGGGCCGCCTGCGCTCGCGGCGCGGCGCAGCCGGCGGCTTGCCCGGCCCTTCCTGGCCGAACGCGAGCGTGCTTTTCACGCGCTCCACGCCGCCGGCCGTGACCACGCCGCCCGCGGCCTTTTCGAGCTGCTCGACCATGCGCGCAATGCGGTCAGCCACGTTCTCGTTCGACAGCTTCTCGCGGAACAGCTCGACCATGAGCGGAAACGAAAAAGGCGTGGGCCGCTCGAGCGGCTTCAGCACCAGCTGCTGGGTCGCCATGCGTGCGAGGCTGGCTGCCAGGCGGCCGATTTCAAGCTCCTGCGCGAGCAGTTCCTGCTCGGCCTGCAGCAGCAGCTTGTTCGCCGGGTCGTACTTGCGGAACACCTCCCAGAACAGCGAGGACGAGGCCTGCAGCTGCCGGCTGCTGCGCTTCTCGCCCGGATAGCCCTGGAAGATCAGCCCCGAGACGCGCGCAATCTCGCGGAAGCGGCGCTGCGCGAGTTCGCCCGCGTTGAGCGAGGCCAGCACCTCGTGCAGCAGCGTGGCATGCGCATCCTCGCCCTGCGGCAGGCGCAGCACCTGGGGCAGCAGCGCGGGCCAGTCGACCGGCGTGGCGCTCAGCAGCTCGAAGCCGTAGTCGTTCACCGCAATGGAGAAAGTGCGCGCCTCGTGCTGCGCCACGCGCCAGGCCAGGAGGCTCGCAAGTCCCATGTGCACGTGGCGTCCCGCGAAGGGATAGAGGAACAGGTGCGAGCCTTCGCGCGTGGCCAGCGTTTCGGCCAGCAGCGTCTCGGGCGTGGGCAGGGCCGACCATTGCTGCTGGATCTCGAGCAGCGGCCGCACGCACTGCAGCTCGGGCGAGTTGTAGCGCCCCGCGCCGGCCAGCGCGAGCTGCTGCACCACCGCATCGGCCAGCGTGGTCGACAGCGGCATGCGCCCGCCGTTCCAGCGCGGCACCGCGGCGCGCTTGCCGGTGGCGCGCCGCACCCAGGCCGTCATGTCGTGGATGCGCACGAGTTCGAGCAGCCGCCCGCCAAACAGGAAGCAGTCGCCGGGCTTCATGCGCGCCACAAAGCCTTCCTCGACGCTGCCGATCCTCGCGCCGCCCATGTACTGCACCGCCATGCTCGCATCGCTCACGATGGTGCCGATGTTCATGCGGTGGCGCCGCGCGAGCCGCGCATCCGGTACGCGCCAGACGCCCTCCGCATCAGGCACCGCGCGGCGGTAGTCGGGATACGCGGCCAGCGATGGCCCGCCCTGCGAGACGAAGGCCAGGCACCACGCCCAACTCTCGCGCGACAGATCCGCATAGGCGGCGGTGCCGCGCACTTCGGCATACAGGTCGTCGGGCACGAAGCCGCCGCCGAGCGCCACCGTCACCAGGTGCTGCACCAGCACGTCGAGCGGCTGCACCGGCGTGTGGCGCGCCTCGATGTGGCCGGCCGCAATGGCCGCGCGCGCCGCGGCGCCTTCGACCATCTCGATGCTGTGCGTGGGCACGAGCGTGATGCGCGAGGGCCGGCCCGGCGCATGGCCCGAGCGCCCCGCGCGCTGCAGCAGCCGCGCCACGCCCTTGGGCGAACCGATCTGCAGCACGCGCTCGACCGGCAAAAAGTCGACGCCCAGGTCCAGGCTCGAGGTGCAGACCACGGCCTTGAGCTCGCCGTTCTTGAGGCCCAGCTCGACCCACTCGCGCACCGCGCGGTCGAGCGAGCCGTGGTGCAGTGCGATGAGGCCGGCCCATTCGGGCCGCGCCTCGAGCATGGCCTGGTACCAGATCTCCGATTGCGAGCGCGTGTTGGTGAACACCAGCGTGGTGCTGCTGGCGGCAATCTCGTCGAGCACCTGCGGCAGCATCGTGAGGCCCAGGTGCCCGCCCCACGGAAAGCGCTCGGCGCGGCCGGGCAGCAGCGAATCGACCACCAGCTTCTTGGGCACCGCGCCCTGCACCAGCACGCCTTCTTGATCACCGAGCAACGCGTGCATGGCCTCCTGCAGGTTGCCGAGCGTGGCCGACATGCCCCACACCGCGAGCCCCGCATTCCAGCGCCTGAGCCGCGCGAGCGCCAGCTGCACCTGCACGCCGCGTTTGTTGCCGAGCAGCTCGTGCCATTCATCGACCACCACCATCCTCACGCGGCCCAGCACCTCGCTCGCGTCGGCGCGCGCGAGCAGCAGCGACAGGCTCTCGGGCGTGGTGACGAGCACCGTGGGCAGGCGCTCGTTCTGCGCGCTGCGCTCGGCCGACGAGGTGTCGCCGCTGCGCGCACCGGCGCTCCAGCGGTGCAGGTCGATGCCCTGGGCATCCATGGCTTCGAGCGGCTGCTGCAGCGCGCGCAGCGTGTCGGCCGCGAGCGCGCGCATGGGCGTGATCCACAGCACGGTGAGCGGCGGCGGCGGCGTGGCCCTTGCGCTGCGCGAAGGCGGCGGCGCCGCGGACGAGAACGCCTGCAGCGCGCCGAGCCACACCGCGTAGGTCTTGCCCGCGCCGGTGGTCGCGTGCAGCAGCCCGGAGCGGCCCGCGGCCACGGCCTTCCATACGTCGCGCTGGAACTTGAAAGGCTTCCAGCCGCGCGCTGCAAACCAGGCGTCGAGCGCCGCCTTGACTACCGCTGCCTTGCTCCTTCCCCTTCCGGGGGAAGGCAGGGATGGGGGCTCGCGGCCTTCGACGACAGGCGGCGGGTTCTTGGTGCGCCGCTTGCCCCCACCCCGGCCCTCCCCCGGAAGGGGAGGGAGAAATTCGGGGTCCGGCGGCGCGGACCAGGCGTCGAGTGCCGCCTTGACTGCAGCTGCCTTGCTCCTTCCCCTTCCGGGGGAAGGCGGGGATGGGGGCTCGCGGCCTTCGAGCACAGGCGGCTGGTTCTTGATGCGCCGCTTGCCCCCACCCCGGCCTTCCCCCGGGAGGGGAGGGAGAAATTCAGGGTCCACGGGCGCGGTCATGACGGCAGCAACGCGGCGAGCGTCTGCAAGGTATCGGCCTCCGCCACCGGCTTGTCCTCGCGCCAGCGCAGCATGCGCGGAAAGCGCACCGCGATGCCGCTCTTGTGGCGCGTGCTGCGCGCAATGCCTTCGAAGCCGAGCTCGAACACCAGCGTGGGCTTGACGCTCTTCACCGGGCCGAAGCTTTCGACGGTGGTCTTGCGGATGATCGCGTCCACGCGCGCCATCTCGGCGTCGGTCAGGCCCGAATAGGCCTTGGCAAAGGGCACGAGCTTGCGGTCCCCCTGTTCGGGCGGGCCATCCCAGACGGCGAAGGTGTAGTCGCTGTAGAGGCTCGCGCGCCGGCCGTGGCCGCGCTGCGCGTAGACGAGCACGGCGTCGATGCTGAGCGGATCGATCTTCCACTTCCACCACACGCCCACGTCCTTGGTGCGGCCCACGCCGTACTGCGCGTCGCGGCGCTTGAGCATCATGCCCTCCACGCCCAGGCTGCGCGCGGCTTCGCGCTGGCGTGCGAAGTCGCTCCACGCGATGCCGGTGAGCATCGGGCTCGGCAGCAGCGACGGGTGCTGCATGCGCGTGACGAGTTCGTCGAGCAAGAGCCGGCGCTCCGATTGAGGCAGCGCGCGCAGGTCGCGCCCTTCCCATTCGAGGATGTCGTAGGCCAGCAGCACCACCGGGATCTCGCGCAGCAGCTTCGCGCCCAGCGTCTTGCGGCCGATGCGTTTCTGCAGCTCCGCGAAGGGCTGCACGCGGTCGTCGCGCCAGACGGCAATCTCGCCGTCGAGCACCGTGCCGTCGGGCAGCGCATCGCCCAGCACGGCCAGCTCGGGAAAGCGCTCGGTCACCAGTTCCTCGCCGCGCGACCACAGCCAGCTGGCGCCCGCGCGCTTGACCAGCTGCGCGCGGATGCCGTCCCACTTCCATTCGACGATCCAGCCGGCCGGCGGGCCGAGCACAGCATCGAATTGTTCGAGCGGCAGGTTGAAGGCATGCGCAAGAAAGAACGGGTAGGGCTGCCCGCTGGTTTTTTGCACCTGCTCCGCGCCCGACTCCGGCGCGATCAGCGCGCGGTAGTCTTCCGCGCGCGGCCGGCCGCCGATGTGGGTGTAGCCCATGAGGCGCTGCGCCACGCGCTTGGGATCGATGCCGCCCACGCCCGCGAGCGCCTGGGTGACCTGCAGCTTCGACACGCCCACGCGGAAGGCGCCGGTGATGAGCTTGAAGTACACCAGCCGCTCTTCGGCCGCGAGCTGGCGCCACTGCGCGCGCAGCCGCGCGGGCAGTTCGTCCGGCGCCGCCTTGCCGGCCTCGCGCAGCGGCAGCAGGTGCTCCTCGACCCAGCGCGCCAGGCCGAGGTCATGCGCCTCGGTGGGCGGCGGCAGCAGCAGCGCGATGGTTTCGGCCAGGTCGCCGACCGCCTCGTAGCTCTCGTCGAACAGCCATTCGGGCAGGCCCGCGGCCTCCTGCGCGAGCAGCCGCAGCAGCTTGGTGGGCACCAGCTGGCGCGGCTTGCCGCCGGCGAGGAAGTACACGGCCCAGGCGGCATCGGCCGGATCGGCCTCGCGCAGGTAGCGCTGCAGCGCGGCCTGCTTGGCAAGGCTCGAGGTGCTGGCGTCGAGCTCGCGGTAGAGCGCGGCGAAGTCCTTCATGGCTCTGCCCCTTCCCCTTCCGGGGGAAGGCTGGGATGGGGGCCGGCTGCGTCCGCATCGGGCGCCGCTTGCCCCCTCCCCGGCCCTCCCCCGGAAGGGGAGGGAGTTTCCTGCTCGTCGTCTTCATCGCCGTACTCGGTCCTGAAGCCCTGCGCCTCCAACCCGTTCTCGCTGAGCCAGCGCACCATCACCGCCACGCTGCCGTGGGTGACGAACACCCGCTCGGCCCCCGTGCCCGCGATGGCCTGTTGCAGGCCGGGCCAGTCGGCGTGGTCCGACATCACGAAGCCGCGGTCCACGCCGCGCCGGCGGCGCGTGCCGCGCAGTTGCATCCAGCCGCTCGCGAAGGCATCGGCATGGTGGCCGAAGCGGCGCATCCATGGCGTTCCCTGGGCCGAGGGCGGCGCGAGCACCAGCGCGCGCTTGAGCAGCGCGGCATCGACGCCCGCATCGGTCACGCGCAGCGTCTGCGGCAAGGCCACGCCCGCGGCGCGGTACACCGCGTTGAGCGGCTCCACGGCGCCGTGCACCACGATCGGCCCGATCGATGCGTCCACGCCATGCAGGATGCGCTGCGCCTTGCCGAAGGCATAGCAGAACAGCACCGATGCGCGGCCGGCCTCGGCATTGGCGCGCCACCAGGCGTCGATCTCGGCGAACAGTGCCGCCTGCGTGGGCCAGCGGTAGATCGGCAGGCCGAAGGTCGACTCGGTGATGAAGGTGTCGCAGGGCACGGGCTCGAAGGGCGCGCAGGTGCCGTCGGGCTCGGTCTTGTAGTCGCCCGAGGCCACCCACACGCGGCCGCCGTGTTCGAGCCGCACCTGCGCCGAGCCCAGCACGTGGCCGGCCGGATGGAGCGAGATGCGCACGCCGTGGTGCGAGATCGCCTCGCCATACGGCAGCGTCTGCAGCGCGATGTCGCCGCCAAGGCGGGTGCGCAGCGTGCCGGCGCTGTCGGTGTGAGCGAGGTAGTGGCCGTGGCCGGCGCGCGCGTGGTCGGAGTGCGCATGGGTGATGACGGCGCGCGCCACCGGCCGCCAGGGGTCGATGTAGAAATCGCCCGGCGGGCAGTAGAGCCCCTCGGGGCGAGCAACGACGAGATGGTCTTCTTCCTTCGCGACCATGGCCCGCCATGGTAGGCGCTGGCGGGCCGCTGCGGCGCCGAACACGGGCCGCGAAGCGCTGTGGGCCGGCGCCTACTTCTGCTTCTTGTGCCCGCCCATCATCTCGAGCACGTTCATCTTCATGCCGTTGGACATCACCATGTCGCCGGGCTTCTGGTCCGCCTTGCAGGGGCCGATCCAACGGGCTTCCATGACGGCCGAGCCTTCGGCGCGCCCCATCAGCGGCGGGCTGTAGCTCGACTTGCTTTCCATGCGGTAGGCCGAGCTGAAGTCGCCGCTCATCACCGCGTGCGTGGTGGCGGTGGTGGGGCCGACCTTGCAGACCGAATCGACCACCAGCTTGCCGCCTTCGTTGCGCAGCTCCTGCTTCGAGCAGCTGTCCTTGCCCATGCCCTGCCCCATGTCGCGCAAGGCCTTGTCGGTGGCCGCGTCGATGCACTGCTGGACGGTCTGGCTCGCGCCCTTGGCGCCGGTGCCGTCGCCGGTCTGTATTTCCCACAGGCCGGGCTTGCGCGCGGGATAGTCGATGGCCAGCGCGGGCAAGGCCGTGCTGCAGGCCAGCGTGAAGAGGGCAATGGCGGATGGGCGGATCTTCATGGCGGGCTCCCGGTCGAGACGATGCCCGGGTTCTACCGCGCGCGCGGCGCCGGTGGAATAGCGCAATCGGCCTACGCCGGCCGTGCCTGCACGGCCGCTGCCGCCGCCACGGCCTTGCGGGGACGCGAGGCCAGCCCGAAGCCGATGCCCAGCGCCAGCCCGCCGAGCACGTCGACCAGCACGTGCTGGCGCACCGCCATCGTCGAATAGACGATGGCCACGGCCCACGCGATGTTGAGCGCGCGAGCCCATGCGGGTGCCGCCACCTCGCGCAGCTGCCGCGCGAGCACCACGCAGGCAAACACCGAGAACGACACATGCAGCGACGGAAACGCGTTGCCGGCCGCATCCACGGTTTTCAGCAGATGCAGCGAGGTGCCCGGGCGGGTGTCGATGCTGAAGTTCGGGATGGCGGTCGGCACGAACCAGAACACCACGAGCGCGATGCCCGTCATGAAGGCGCAGCCCAGCGCAAAGCTCCAGAGTTCCCGCCTGTCCTTGGCAAGGAACACCGGCAGCGCGCTGTAGAGCCACAGCGAAAGATAGACCGGCAGCAGCGTCGGCCAGAAGGCGATCAGCCGGTCGAACGCGGTGAGCGGCAGCGTCCAGGGCGGGCCGGCGTTCTTCATGATCCAGAAATACAGCGGGAAGAAACCCGCGGTCGCGACCGTGTTGCCGACCAGCTTCAGCGGCCAGAGCGCGCGGCACCGCCGGCCCAGGGCGCGAAGCCAGGGCTGCGGGTTCGAAGGCGGCGGATGCTCGGAAGAAGAAGGTGTCATGAACGCCCGATGCGGTGCGCCTGGAGCTCGCGCATGCGAGCCCGCGGCCCTACCAGGGCGTCCATTTTGATTCGCTTTGGGCCGAGGCCACCGTGCGCTCGATGAAGCGCACGCCGCGCGCGCCGTCTTCCACGCGCGGGTAGTCGGCCGCGATGGGATCGGCCGGCTGGCCTGCGTTCCGCGCGCGGATGTCCGCCACCACGCCGGCGTAGACGTTGGCAAAGGCCTCGATGAAGCCTTCGGGATGGCCGGCCGGCAGGCGGCTGGCGCGCTGCGCCGCCTCGCACAGCCAGGGCGAGCCGCGCGTGAAGATCTGCTTCGGCCCGTCGTGCGGCAGGTGCACCAGCTGGCTCGGCTGCTCCTGCCGCCATTCGAGCGTGCCGAGCGTGCCCGACACGCGCAGCCGCAGGTCGTTCTCCAGGCCGGTGTTGATCTGCGAGGCAATCAGCACGCCGCGCGCGCCGCCCTTGAAGCGCAGCAGCAGGCTGCCGTCGTCGTCGAGCATGCGGCCCGGCACCAGCGCGCTCAGGTCGGCGCACAGGCTCTCGATCTCCAGGCCGGTGACGCTCGCGACCAGGTTCTCGGCGTGCGATCCGATGTCGCCGATGGCGCCGGCCGCGCCGCTCCGCGCGGGGTCGGTGCGCCAGTCGGCCTGCTTGTTGCCGGCGCCTTCGAGCTGGCTCGCGAGCCAGCCCTGGTTGTATTCGACCACCACCTTGCGCAGCTCGCCGAGCCGGCCAGAGCGGACCATCTCGCGCGCCTGCCGCACCATCGGATAGCCGGTGTAGTTGTAGGTCACGCCGAACAGCGTGCCCTGCTTCTTCACGGCCGCGACCAGCGCATCGGCCTGCGCGCGCGTGTGCACCAGCGGCTTGTCGCACACCACATGGAAGCCGGCTTCCACGAAAGCCTGCGCGACCGGGAAGTGCACATGGTTGGGCGTGACGATCGAGACGAAGTCGATGCGCTCCTCGGGCGGGCGCTTGAGCTCGTCGGCCAGCAGCGACTGCCAGTCGCCGTGGTTGCGGCCGTCGGCCAGGTGCAGGTCGCGGCCCGAGGCGCGCGCCTTGTCCGGACTCGACGACAGCGCGCCGGCCACGAGCTCGATCTGCCCGTCGAGCGCCATGGCGTTGCGGTGCACGGCGCCGATGAAGGCGTCGCGGCCGCCGCCGACCATGGCGCAGCGGAGCTTGCGGGGAGGTGTATCGCTCATCAATATCCTCGATGGTCCTGGGTCACTGTCCCCTCTCCCTCCGGGAGAGGGCTAGGGTGAGGGCATCGGCGCTTGCGAGCACATGGCCTCGGCCATCGCCGCTGGCCCTCACCCCAACCCTCTCCCCGAGGGGAGAGGGAGCAAGGCGAACTCAGAACGGCGAGTTCGGGTGGTAGAAGTCCTTGGCGTTTTCCTTGGTGATCAGCACCGAAGGAATGATCGTGGTCGCAGGCAGCTTCTCGCCCTTGAGCCGCGCCTCGGCCGTGAGCTTGATCGCGTCGTAGATGAACTTGGGCGAGTAGCTCACGTCGGCGCCGATGCGCTTGTCCTTGCCGTCCATGATGGTCTTGACCATGCCCTTGGCGCCCGCGCCGCCGAAGATGATCTTGATGTCGTCGCGCTTGGCCTGCTCGATGGCCTTGAGCACGCCCACGGCCATGTCGTCGTCGGCGGCCCAGATGGCGTCGATGTTCTTGAAGCGCGTGAGGTAGTCCTGCGTGACCTTGAAGGCGTCGTCGCGGTTCCAGTTGGCGTACTTGGCGTCGAGCAGCTTGATGTCCGGATAGTTCTTGAGCACCGCGTTGAAGGCATCCATGCGCTCGTTGTCCAGCGTGGTCGCAATGCCGCGCAGCGCCACCACGTTGCCCTTGCCGCCGAGCTGCTTGGCGATGTACTCGGCCGGAATGCGGCCGAAGGCGGTGTTGTCGCCGGCCACGTAGGCGTCCTGCGCGCTGGTATCGGTGAGGCCGCGGTCGACCACGGTCACGTAGGCGCCCTTGGCCTTGACCTGCGCCACCGGCTTGGTCAGCGCGGCCGACTCGAACGGAAACACCACCAGCGCATTGATCTTGGTGACGGTCGACAGGTCTTGCAGCTGGTTCGCCTGCTCGGGCGCGTTGGCCGCGGTCTTGATCGTGATCTTCAGGTCCTTGTGTTCCTTCTCCAGGTCCTTCTTCGCCTGGTTGGCCCAGTAGTTGATGCCGCCCATGAAGCTGTGCGTGGCCGCCGGAATCGAGACGCCGAGGTTCACTTTCTCGGCCGCGAATGCGGGCAGGCTCGAAAGCGCCGCGGCCGCCACGGCCGTGAGTGCGATGCGACGTGTGAAGAAGCTTGTCATGCTGGATGTCTCCTTGTGGTTGATGAGTGATGAAGAGAAGGAACGAAACACGAGCGCACTAGCGGCGCCCTCTTTGCAGGAACGCGACGATGATGATCACGAAGCCCTGCACCGCGGCGTTGAGGTACACGCTGATGATGCTGGTGAGGTTCAGGATGTTGCTGATGACCGAGAGCAGGATGGCGCCCACCACGGTGCCCGTGATGCTGCCCGCGCCGCCCTTGAGCGCGGTGCCGCCGACGATCACCGCGGCAATCGCCTCGAGCTCCCACAAGAGGCCCGTGGTCGGCGATGCGGAGCCCAGGCGCGGCACGTACAGCAGCGTGGCAATGCCCACGCACACGCCCAGCAGCACGTAGGTAAGGATCTTCACGCGGTCCACGTCCACCGCCGCATAGCGCGCGACCTGCTCGTTGGAGCCGATGGCCTGCACATAGCGCCCGTAGGCCGTGCGGTTCAAGATGACGCCGCCGATGATCGCGACGATCACGAACACCCACACCGGCACCGGAATGCCCGCCAGGCTTGCGTAGTACACCGGCGCATAGAGGTCCGACAGGTCGTTGTCGAGCGTGAGCGCGCCGCCGTCGGCAAAGTACGTGAGGTAGGCGCGGAAGATGCCGAGCGTGCCCAGCGTGACGATGAAGGGCTCGATGCGCCCCTTGGTGATCAGGAGCCCGTGCGCCAGGCCGAACAGCGCGCCCAGCACCACCGCGAGCACCGCGCCCATCACCACCGCCATCAATGGCGAGCCCGAGGCCGGACCGGCCCAGTTGATGAACATGATCACGCTGCCGGCAATGAGTGCCGCCATCGAGCCCACCGACAGGTCGATGCCGCCCGAGATGATCACGAAGCACATGCCCACCGCGATGATGCCGATGAAGGCCGTGCGCGTGAGCACGTTCATCGCGTTGTCGACGGTCGCGAAGTCGCTGTTGAGCAGCGTGCCGCCGATGCACAGCAGCACCAGGCCGATGACCGGGCCGAGCCCGTGCAGGTGCTCGGTCCAGCGCGGCTTGCCCTCGCTGCGGTGTTGCGCGGCTTCAGGCTGCGGCATGGGTGTCTGCTGTTCCGGTGGCATGAGCGATGAGCTCCTCTTCAGTCAAGTGGTCGGCGTTGAGCGTGGCAACCAGGCGGCCCGCGCGCATCACCGCGACGCGGTGGCACAGGCCGATGAGTTCCATCAGCTCCGACGAGACGACGATCACCGCGAGCCCTTCGCGGGCGAGTCGCTGGATCAGAAAGTAGATGTCGCGCTTGGCACCGATGTCGACGCCGCGCGTGGGCTCGTCGAGCACCACCACCTTCGGTTTGGGCTGCAGCACCTTGGCGAGCGCGAGCTTCTGCTGGTTGCCGCCCGAGAGCGATGAGGCGCGCACGTCGAGCGAGCCGGTGCGGATGCCGTAGTCCTTCACCGCCTCGGCCAGCGCGCCGCGTTCGGCGTCGGGCTGCAGCCAGGGCTTCGCATAGCGTTCGAGCGCCATCAGCGTGAGGTTCTGGCGCAGGCCGAAGTTCACGTGCAGGCCCTTGCCCTTGCGGTCCTCGCTCAGGTAGGTGAGACCGTGCTTCGCGGCGTCGCGCGGATTGCGCCAGCCCTTGTGGTGCGGCACCGGCCTGCCAAGCATCTCGACCTCGCCGCTCGCGGGCCTGAGGCCCAGCAGGCCTTCGAACAGCTCGGTGCGGCCCGCGCCCACCAGCCCCGCGAAGCCGAGGATCTCGCCGGGGCGCACCTCGAAGCTCGCGTCCTGCGCCCAGCCGGGCACGCTGAAGCTGCGCACGCGCATGGCGGGCGCATCGGCGGCCACCACCAGGTCGCGCGGCGGGTACAGGTCGGCCAGCTCGCGGCCCACCATGAGGTTGGCCATCTGCTGGCGCGTGAGCTCGGGCGTGGGCGCACGCGCCACGAAGCGGCCGTCGCGCATCACGATCACCTCGTCCGTCACCTGCTCCACTTCGTCGAGCTTGTGCGAGATGTAGACGATGGTCACGCCATCGGCGCGCAGCTGCGCAATGAGCTTGAAGAGCCGTTCGGTTTCGCCCGGGGTCAGCGTTGCCGTGGGCTCGTCCATGACCAGCAGGCGCGCGCGGCGTGCAATGGCCTTGGCAATTTCGACGAGCTGCTTCTCGGCCACGATGAGCCTTCGCACCTTGGTGCGCGGATCGACCTGCAGGCCCACAGCGGCAAGAGCTGCCGCAGCGTCGCGCTCCATCGCGGCGTCGTCGAGCAGCCAGCCCTTCTTCTTCTCGTGGCCCAGGAAGATGTTCTGCGCCACGCTCAGGTCTTCGGCAAGGTTGAACTCCTGGTGGATCAGCACGATGCCCAGCGCCTCGGCGTCGCGCGAGCTCGTGAACTGCTGCGGCTGGCCGTTGATGCGCAGCGTGCCGCCGGTGAGCGGCTCGTAGCCCGACAGGATCTTCATCAGCGTGGACTTGCCCGCGCCGTTCTCGCCGAGCAGGCCATACACGCGTCCGGGCGCCAGCGAGAAGCTCACGCCGTGCAGCACCTGCACCGGGCCGAAGGCCTTCACCACGCCGTCGAATTCGACCGCCACGCTTCCCTTGCCTTGTGCTTCTGCGTTTGTCATGGCGCCACTCCGCGGACCTTCAGTGTCTCGTGCATCGCGAGCACGCCGGCACCCACCAGGCCGCCCTGCACGCCCAGCGGCGTGTACTGGATTTCCAGGTGCCGCGTCGAGAGCGCGAGCGAGCGCTGGTACACGCTCTGCCGCACGGCCGCCAGGAACAGCGGCCCGATGCGCGTGATGCCGCCGCCGATGAACACATGCGAGGGATTGAAGAAGTTCACCACCGACGCCAGCATCTGGCCGATGAGGTTGCCGGCGCGCTGGATGATGCCGTTGGCCGCGGTATCGCCGGCGCGGCTCGCCTGGCCCACGTCGATGGCATCGATGCGCCCGTGCACGCGCAGGCACTCGGCCAGCATGGCGCTTTCACCAGCCTCGGCCGCCTGCACCGCCATGCGCGTGATAGCCGGCCCCGCGGCCATGGCCTCGACGCAGCCGACGTTGCCGCAATGGCAGCGCGGCCCGTCCTGGTCGACGCAGATATGGCCCACGTCGCCGGCCGACCCGGCCGCGCCGCGATAGACCTCGCCATGGCAGACGATGCCGCAGCCGATGCCGGTGCCGATCTTGATCACGAGGAAGTTGTTGAGCGAGCGCTTCAGCCGCCACAGTTCGCCGAGCGCCATCAGGTTCACGTCGTTGTCGACGAAGACGGGCGCCGCGTAGTCCTCGCGCAGGTAGTCGCGGATCGAGAAGCTGTCCCAGGCCGGCATCAGCGGCGGATTCACGAGCTGGCCGATCTCGAAGTTGACCGGGCCGGGCACGCCGATGCCGATGCCCAGCACGTTCTTCGGGCCGTGGCCGCAGCGCGCGAGCAGTTCGCGCATCAGCACGCGCACCCGCGCCAGCACCACGGCCGGGCCTTCGCGCACATCGGCCGGCTCGTCGTGCTGCGCGAGCACGCTGAGATCGGGCCGCAGCACCGCAACGTCGAGGCTGGTGGCGCCGATGTCGATGCCCACGAGCACGCCAAGCCCGGCATGCAGCTGCAGGTTCTCGGCGCGGCGCCCGCCCGACGAGCGCTGCAGGCCCGCTTCGGCCAAGAGGCCCTGTTCGACCAGGCCGGCGATCAGCGCATTGGCCTTGCTCTTGGAGAAGCCGAGCTGTTCGGCCATGGCATGGCGCGAGCCGCCGGCCGACCAGAAGGTGGTCTCCAGCAACCGCATCTCGTCTGCAGTGATGCCACTCCAGGGTGCCACGCGCTTTGTCTCCAATATTCTTTTGGCCGCCGGCTGCAGCAACCGCAGTCCAGGGCGAAGGCGAATACTAGGGGCGCAGCTTCAGCCGGACAAGGCCGAACTTCGACCATGTTCAGACCAAAGTGAGGCTTTTTGCAGGAGCGGCGGACGCAAAAAAGCCGCCCGGAGGCGGCTTTTTCGTGGAGCGCTTTTCTTCGCTCCTGCTTACTTCTTCTGGCGGTACTTGCGCAGCGCAGCGATCTGCGCAGCCATCACGGCCAGTTCCGACTGCGCCATGGCGATGTCGATGTCGCTCTTGGCGTTCTTGAGCGCTTCCTCGGCGGCTGCCTTGGCCTGGTTGGCCTTCTCGTCGTCGAGGTCCTTGCCGCGGATTGCGGTGTCGGACAGCACGGTGACGGCGTTGGGCTGCACTTCGAGAATGCCGCCGGCCACGAAGACGAACTCCTCGCCGCCGTCGGCCGTTTCGATGCGCACGGCGCCGGGGCGGATGCGCGTGATCAGCGGCGTGTGGCGCGGGTAGATGCCGAGCTCACCGGCTTCACCGGGCAGCGCGACGAACTTGGCTTCGCCCGAGAAGATCGACTCTTCCGCGCTGACCACGTCCACATGAATGGTGCCTGCCATGGTGATTCCTTGTTAAGCGACCTTCTTGGCCTTTTCGAACGCTTCGTCGATGCCGCCCACCATGTAGAACGCTTGTTCCGGCAGGTGGTCGGCTTCGCCGTTCACGATCATCTTGAAACCGCGGATGGTTTCGGCCAGCGGCACGTACTTGCCGGGCGAACCCGTGAACACTTCGGCCACGTGGAACGGCTGCGACAGGAAGCGCTGGATCTTGCGCGCGCGGGCCACGGCCAGCTTGTCTTCCGGTGCCAGTTCGTCCATGCCCAGAATCGCGATGATGTCGCGCAGTTCCTTGTAGCGCTGCAGCGTGCCTTGCACGGCGCGGGCCACGTTGTAGTGCTCTTCGCCGACCACGTTCGGGTCGAGCTGGCGCGAGGTCGAGTCGAGCGGGTCCACGGCGGGGTAGATACCGAGCGAAGCGATGTCGCGCGACAGCACCACGGTGGAGTCCAGGTGGGCGAAGGTGGTGGCGGGCGACGGGTCGGTCAAGTCGTCGGCCGGCACGTACACGGCCTGGATCGAGGTGATCGAGCCAACCTTGGTCGACGTGATCCGCTCCTGCAGGCGGCCCATTTCCTCGGCCAGCGTCGGCTGGTAGCCCACGGCGGAAGGCATGCGGCCCAGCAGAGCCGACACTTCGGTACCGGCCAGCGTGTAGCGGTAAATGTTGTCCACGAAGAACAGCACGTCGCGGCCTTCGTCGCGGAACGACTCGGCGATGGTCAGGCCGGTCAGGGCCACGCGCAGGCGGTTGCCCGGGGGCTCGTTCATCTGGCCGTAGACCATGGCGACCTTCGAGTCTTCGAGCTTCTCGAGGTTCACGACGCCGGAGTCGGCCATCTCGTGATAGAAGTCGTTGCCTTCGCGGGTACGTTCACCCACGCCGGCGAACACCGACAGGCCCGAGTGAGCCTTGGCGATGTTGTTGATGAGTTCCATCATGTTCACGGTCTTGCCCACGCCGGCACCACCGAACAGGCCCACCTTGCCGCCCTTGGCGAACGGGCACACGAGGTCGATCACCTTGATGCCGGTTTCCAGCAGGTCCTGCGAAGGCGACAGTTCGTCGTATGCGGGGGCCTTGCGGTGGATCGATGCGGTGAGGTCCTGGCTCACGTCGCCGCGCTCGTCGATCGGACGGCCGAGCACGTCCATGATGCGGCCGAGCGTGGCCTTGCCGACGGGCACCGTGATGGGTGCGCCGGTGTTGGTGACGATCAGGCCGCGGCGCAGGCCGTCGGACGAGCCGAGCGCAATGGTGCGCACCACGCCGTCGCCGAGCTGCTGCTGGACTTCGAGGGTCAGCCCGCCGCCTTCGAATTTCAAGGCGTCATAGACCTTGGGCATCTGGTCACGCGGGAACTCCACGTCGACCACGGCGCCGATACATTGGACAATTTTTCCTTCAGCCATGGCGTTTCCTTCTGGATCTCAATAATGTTGCGACAGGTTCTTGCAGAAGCGTCCTTGTGCCATCGCGGGCCGCTTTTGCAAGAATGCCGGACGGGCCGGCACCCTTGATTTCTTCAGTTGCTTCCGATCAGCACTTCAGCGCCGCGGCCTGTGCGGCAAAGGCATCGCTGGCAGCCTTGCAGGCCTGGCCCAGCGCGGCCTTGTCGGTGCCCATCGAAGCCCAGGCTGCCTTGGTCTGCTCCACGCTTGCCTTCATCGCATCGGCGGCAGCGCCGCTTTGCGCCGACACGCACGACTGGGCCTTGGCCAGGTAGTCGTTGCACTCCTGCGGCAGGTCCGCGGCCGATGCCGTGGGAGCGGCGGCTGCGGGCGCGGCCGGTGCAGCCGGAGCGGCAGGCGCCGCGGGAGCGGGCGCTGGTGCAGCGGCAGGTGCCGGCGGTGCAACAGGCGCCTCTTCCTTCTTGGAGCAGGCAGTCAGCGCGGCGGCCATGGCCACCAGAACGAGAAGTTTCTTCATTTGTGCAGAGTCCCCAAAAAAAGGCCTTCGGTTATCGGTTCGCAGTGCGAAGCGCGAATGGCAATGTGGCCCGGTCCATTGCCGCAATCAAACACCGGCGGCCGCAGCGGCGCCGGAAACGATTTCCGAAAGCTCCTTGGTGATGCCTGCCTGGCGGGTCTTGTTGTAGACCAGCTTGAGCTCGTTGATCACGTTGCCGGCGTTGTCCGTCGCCGCCTTCATTGCGACCATCCGGGCCGAGTGCTCGGACGCCATGTTCTCGGCCACGGCCTGGTAGACCAGCGACTCCACATAGCGCACCAGCAGCTCGTCGATCACGCTCTGCGCATCGGGCTCGTAGATGTAGTCCCACGAATGCTGGCCAGCCTCGACCTGCAGCGAGTCCGCGGCCAGCGGCAGCAGCTGCTCGACGAGCGGCTCCTGCTTGATCGTGTTGATGAACTTGGTGTAGCACAGGTACACGGCCGAGAGCTTGCCTTCCGCATAGGCGTCGAGCAGCGTCTTGACCGGGCCGATGAGCTTGTCGAGATGCGGCGTGTCGCCCAGATGGGTGACATGGGCCACCACGCGCGCACCGATGCGGTTCAGGAAGCCCAGGCCCTTGCTGCCGATGGCCACCGACTCGATCGCGATGCCCGCGCTCTGTGCTTCCCGCAGCTTGCCGGTGACGGCGCGCAGCAGGTTGGTGTTCAAGCCGCCGCACAGGCCCTTGTCGCTCGTGACGATGATGAAGCCGATGGCCTTGGCCTCGTTCTTCTTCATGAACGCGTGCGTGTACTCGGGATTCGCCTTGCCCAGGTTGGCCGCGATGTTGCGGATCTTTTCGCTGTAGGGGCGGGCGGCACGCATGCGCTCTTGCGCCTTGCGCATCTTGGAAACCGAGACCATTTCCATGGCCTTGGTGATCTTCTTGGTGTTTTCCACCGATTTGATCTTGCCGCGGATTTCCTTACCAGCTGCCATGAGTGCTCCTTGTCCGGCCGATCAGGCGAACGACTTCTTGAACGACGTGATGGCGGCGGTCAGCTCGGCCTCGGCGTCCTTGTCGAGTGCCTTGGCCTTTTCGATCTTGTCGAGCAGCGCAGCATGGCTGGACTTCAGGAACTGGTGCAGGCCGTGTTCGAACGGCAGCACCTTCTTGATCTCGAGGTCGTCCATGAAGCCCTTGTTCACCGCGAACAGCGTGGCGCCCATCAGCGAGATCGGCAGCGGGCTGTACTGGGCCTGCTTCAGCAGTTCGGTCACGCGGGCACCGCGGTCGAGCTGCTTGCGGGTGGCTTCGTCCAGGTCGGAGGCGAACTGCGCGAACGCAGCCAGCTCACGGTACTGCGCCAGGTCGGTACGGATACCGCCCGACAGGCCCTTGATGACCTTGGTCTGCGCCGACGAACCCACGCGCGACACCGAGATACCGGCGTTGATGGCGGGGCGGATACCGGCGTTGAACAGGTTGGTTTCCAGGAAGATCTGGCCGTCGGTGATCGAGATCACGTTGGTCGGAACGAAGGCGGACACGTCGCCGGCCTGCGTTTCGATGATCGGCAGTGCCGTCAGCGAGCCGGTCTTGCCCTTGACTTCACCCTTGGTGAAGGCTTCGACGTAGTCGGCGTTCACGCGGGCTGCGCGCTCGAGCAGGCGGCTGTGGAGATAGAACACGTCGCCGGGGTAGGCTTCGCGGCCTGGCGGGCGGCGCAGCAGCAGCGAGACCTGGCGGTAGGCCACGGCTTGCTTGGAGAGGTCGTCATAGACGATGAGCGCGTCTTCGCCGCGGTCGCGGAAGTATTCGCCCATGGTGCAGCCCGAGTAGGCCGACACGTACTGCATGGCGGCCGATTCGGAGGCCGATGCGGCCACCACGATGGTGTAGTCCATCGCGCCGGCTTGTTCCAGTGCGCGCACCACGTTCTTGATCGACGAAGCCTTCTGGCCGATCGCAACGTAGACGCAGGTCATGTTCTGACCCTTCTGGTTGATGATCGCGTCGATTGCCACGGCGGTCTTGCCGGTCTGGCGGTCGCCGATGATCAGCTCGCGCTGGCCACGGCCGATCGGCACCATCGAGTCGATCGACTTGAGGCCGGTCTGCATCGGCTGGTCGACCGACTTGCGGGCGATCACGCCCGGTGCGACCTTCTCGATCACGTCGGTCATCTTGGCGTTGATGGGGCCCTTGCCGTCGATCGGCTGGCCCAGGGCGTTCACCACGCGGCCGATGAGTTCGGGGCCGACGGGCACTTCCAGGATGCGGCCCGTGCACTTGACGGTGTCGCCTTCGGAGATGTGCTCGTACTCGCCCAGGATCACGGCGCCGACCGAGTCGCGCTCGAGGTTCAGCGCGAGGCCGAACGACGGCGTACCGTCGGCCGTGGGCGGGAACTCGAGCATTTCGCCCTGCATCGCGTCGGACAGGCCGTGCACGCGCACGATGCCGTCGGTCACCGAAACCACGGTGCCCTCGTTGCGGATGTTGGCGCTGACTCCGAGGCCCTCGATGCGGCTCTTGATCAGTTCGGAAATTTCTGCGGGATTGAGTTGCATGACTCTTTCCTTCTTTCTTTGAGGCTACAAGTAGAGGGCTGAAGACCGTCAGGCCGCCAGCGCAACTTTCATTTGTTCAAGGCGCGCTTTGACGGAGGTGTCGAGCACCTCGTCGCCGACCACCACACGAATGCCGCCGATCAGTTCCGGCTCTTGCTGGACCGTGACCTGCAGCTTGCGGCCGAAGCGCTTTTCGAGCGCGGCCGCCACATTGGCCAGGGCCGACGCATCGATCGGGAAGGCGCTGTAGACCACGGCGTCGGACGAACCGCTCTTCGCGTTGGCCAGTGCCCGGAACTGCTTCGCAATTTCCGGCAGCACCGAGAAGCGCCCGTTCTCGAGGAGCGCACCCAGGAAGTTCTGGGCATGGGCGGGCAGCGGCGCACCGAAGGCGCCGGCGACCACGCCGAGAACCTGCTCGGCCGTGGCCTTGGGGTTGTCGGCGAACTGCTGGAGCTCCGGACTGGCCGCGATGACGGCCATCTTTTCGAGCCAGGCGCTGGTGCCGGCAACGTCGGACGACGAGGCCTTGAAGAGCGCCTCGGCGTAGGGGCGTGCAATGGTGGCGAGTTCTGCCATGGCTTCTATCAGAGTTCGGTCTGCAGGCGGGCGAGCAAATCGGCGTGAACGCCTGCATTCACTTCCTTGCGCAGGATCTGCTCTGCGCCCTTGACAGCCAGGGCCGCGACTTGCTCGCGCAGTGCTTCGCGCGCCTTCAGTGCCTGCTGGTCGGCTTCGACGCGTGCGGCTGCAACGATCTTGTTGCCTTCCTCGGTCGCGCGGGCCTTGGCCTCTTCAACGATGGCCTGGGCGCGACGTTCGGCGTCGGCAAGACGTTGTGCGGACTCGTTGCGTGCCTGGCCCAGTTCGGCTTCCACGCGCTTGTTGGCGGCGGAGAGTTCGGACTTGGCCTTGTCGGCGGCAGCGAGGCCTTCGGCGATCTTCGCAGCGCGGTCGTCCAGCGCCTTCGCGATCGGCGGCCACACGAACTTCATCGTGAACCCGACCAGGATCAGGAACACGATCATCTGAACGATCAGGGTACCGGTAATGCTCACTTTTCACCCTCTCTTTGGGATTGAATGCGAAGCCATTCCACAGAGGGGAACGACGACACGGGTCCGACGAGAAAGACTTACTTCGGCAGGTTGGCGATCTGAGCCAGGAACGGGTTGGCCGTTGCGAACCACAGGGCGATACCGGTGCCGATAATGAAAGCGGCGTCGATCAGACCGGCCAGCAGGAACATCTTGGTTTGAAGTTCACCCATGAGTTCAGGCTGACGTGCGGCCGACTCGAGGTACTTGCTGCCCATGATGCCGATGCCGATACATGCGCCCACAGCGCCCAGACCGATGATCAGGCCGGCGGCCAGTGCAACAAAGCTAATAACTTCCATGATGACTCCTAGAGGACTTTGGTTGAAGAGAAAACAAAAAAACGAAAACGGATGATCAGTGGTGATCGTGGGCCTGGCCGATGTAGACCAGCGCCAGCATCATGAACACGAACGCCTGCAGCGTGATGATCAGGATGTGGAAGATGGCCCACGCGGTGCCCGCAACGATGTGGCCGAGCGCCAGCAGCACGCCGGTGGTCGACAGCGTCCAGGCGCCGCCCATCAGCGCGATCAGCAGGAAGATCAGTTCACCGGCATACATGTTGCCGAACAGCCGCATGCCGTGCGAGACGGTCTTGGCGACGAACTCGATCATCTGCATGGCGAAGTTGAACGGATACAGCGCCCAGTGGTTGCCGAACGGCGCCGTGAAGAGCTCGTGCACCCAGCCGCCCAGGCCCTTGATCTTGATGTTGTAGTAGAGGCAGACCAGCAGCACGCCGACCGACAGGCCCATTGTCACCGAGAGGTCGGCCGTGGGCACGACGCGCAGGTAGGCATGGTGCGGATCTTCGCCGGCGATGTGGAAGATCTTGGCCCAGATCGCCGGGAACAAATCGACCGGGAACAGGTCCATTGCATTGAGCAGGAAGATCCAGACGAAGATCGTGAGCGCCAGCGGGGCAACGAACTTGCGGCTGGTGGCGTTGTGGACGATGCCCTTGGCCTGCTGGTCGACCATTTCCACCAGCAGTTCGACGGCTGCTTGAAAACGGCCGGGAACGCCCGAAGTAGCCTTGCGGGCAGCCAGCCAGAGCAGCCAGCAACCCAGGATGCCCAGTGCTATCGAGAAAAAGAGCGAGTCGAAATTGAAAACCGAAAAGTCCGCAACACCCCCAGGCTTGGAGCTTTGCAGGTGCGTCAAGTGGTGAATGATGTATTCACCCGCGGTCTGACCATGTTCCGCAGCGTTTTCAGCAGCCATTCAGTTACTCGTCTCTATGTTGCCGGCGCCGGGGCGAGAACATCACCGCCAACCAGGCCGCCTTCATTGTCACCACCAGGCCGATCAGCATTGCTGGCCAGCTCAGCGCCGTTATCAGCCTTGGCGCTGCGAACAACATCGCAATCGACAAGGCCATCTTGACCATTTCCCACAGGAAGAACCCAACCACCGCAGTGCCCGGATTCAGGGAAGAAAACCGGCCGGTCAGCCCCCGCGCGAACACCGCAGCAGGAATGACCACCGCAATCGCGCCGTAGCCGGCGGACCACCCCAGATTTTGCCTCCCCGTCAGTCCCCAGGCGGCCAAAGCCACCAGCAGACCGACAACCAACTGCCCCGCGATGACCCACCAGGGGGAGATCGAGGGATGCCTTGCTCGCAGTTCACGCGCCTCATCGGCGGTCAACGGCTTGTATTCTGCGTCGAGGTCTTCCGCGACTTGTTCATCTTTTCGGGCGATTGTTTTCATTTCGAATGAAGCCCGGATGACGACCCAGAATTTCTACAAAGCCATTGATTATAAGTAAAAACCCAGCCCATCCGACCACCCGAGCTGTCGCGTTTGCAAATCGAGGCTTCATCGGCTGACGAGAACCCGACCTGCCGCGCGCAACCATAATTCCAGCATGCACCCTCTTACCGCCGCACTCCCCTCCACGCTCTGCTATCTCGACGGCGAGTACACCGCGCTCAAGGACGCACGCATCAGCGTGCTCGACCGCGGCTTCATCTTCGGCGACGGCGTCTATGAAGTCGTCCCCGTCTACGGCGGCCAGCCCTTCTGCTTCGAGGAGCACATGGCGCGCCTCGATCGCTCGCTGGCCGAACTGCAGATCGCCAATCCGCTCACGCTCGCCCAGTGGCGAGGCATCGTGATGCGGCTCGTCGAGCCGGGCGGCGATGCGCCCCAGGCCGTGTACTTTCAAATTACCCGCGGTGTCGCGCCGCGCGATCATGCCATGACCCGTGGCGTGCACCCGACCGTGTTCGTGATGGTGAACCCGCTGCCGCCGGCGGCCGACGCCGTGCGCGCCAAGGGCGTGGCCTGCGTGAGCGCGGACGACTTCCGCTGGCAGAAGGCGCACATCAAGAGCACCAGCCTGCTGGGCGCGGTGCTGGCGCGGCAGATCAGCGTCGAGGCCGGCGCGGCCGAGACCATCATGTTCCGCGGCGAATGGCTCAGCGAGGCCTCGTCGAGCAACGTGTGGATCGTGAAGGACGGCGGCCTCGTGGGGCCGCCCAAGGACAACCTGGTGCTGACCGGCATCCGCTACGGCCTGCTCGAACGCCTGTGCGCCGAGTGCGGCATCCCGTTTGCGCTGCGCCGCATCTCTCGCGACGAGGTGTTCGGCGCCGACGAGCTGCTGCTCTCGTCGGCCAGCAAGGAAGTGCTGCCGGTCGTGACGCTCGATGGCCAGGCGATTGGAAATGGCCGTCCCGGCCCCATCTACCAAGCCTTGTACGCCGCCTACCAGCAGGCCAAGCTGAGCAACGCGCAAGCGCAAGGAGTTCCCGCATGACCGACACCAACGAAAAGATCGAAACCGCCACCGTTCACGTCCCCGATCCGCGCAAGGAATCGCTGATCGAGTACCCCTCGCAGTTTCCGATCAAGGTCATGGGCGTCAAGACCGATGGCTTCGTGCACGCGATCACTCAGATTGCCGAGCGCTTCGATCCGGCCTTCGACGCCGCCACGGTCGAGCTGCGCGACAGCAAGGCGGGCAACTACCTGGGCGTGACGATCACCGTCACCGCCACCAGCCGCGAGCAGCTCGACGATCTCTACCGCGCGCTGTCGGCCCATCCGATGGTCAAGGTCGTTCTCTGAAGAAAGCGCCGGGCACGCGATGAGCACGGGCATCGAAGCGACATGGCTGGGCGCCGCCGACTACGCCGCCACCTACGGCGCGATGAAGCAGTTCACGCTCGAACGCCTGCCCGAGACGCCCGATGCGCTGTGGATCTGCGAGCATGCGCCGGTCTTCACGCAGGGGATCGCGGGCAGGCAGGACCACATCCTGAACCCCGGCGCGATCCCGGTCGTGCAGACCGACCGCGGCGGCCAGGTCACCTTCCACGGCCCGGGCCAGGTGGTGGCCTATCCGCTGATCGATCTTCGGCGCGCGGGCTACTTCGTGAAGGAATACGTCTACCGCATCGAGGAATCGGTGCTGCGCACGCTGGCCCACTTCGGCGTGACGGGCCACCGCGTGGCGGGCGCACCCGGCATCTACGTGCGACTCGACGATCCTTTTTCGCATGCCGCGCTGACCGGCCCGCTGCCCGCCGGCGACCCGTTCCGCGGCCTCGGCAAGATCGCCGCGCTCGGCATCAAGGTGAGCCGCCATGCCACCTACCACGGCGTGGCGCTCAACGTCGCGATGGACCTCGAACCCTTCTCGCGCATCAACCCTTGCGGCTATGCGGGGCTGCAAACGGTCGATCTTTCTACAATCGGGGTCCAAACCACATGGGAAGAAGCTGCCCGGGTCCTGAGCCAGAAGCTCGGCACCTACCTGGCGCCTTAGCAATCCAATGAGCACCACAGAAGTCGTCCGCGACGCGCAAAGCGCCGAAAACTACAACCCGCTCGCCAAGCAGAAGGCCGCGGCCAAGCTCTCGCGCATTCCCGTCAAGGTGGTGCAGCAGGGCGAGGTGCTCAAGAAGCCCGAATGGATCCGCGTGAAGGCCGGCAGCCCCACCACGCGCTTCTACGAGATCAAGCAGATCCTGCGCGAGAGCAACCTGCACACGGTCTGCGAGGAAGCCTCGTGCCCGAACATCGGCGAATGCTTCGGCAACGGCACGGCCACCTTCATGATCATGGGCGACAAGTGCACGCGCCGCTGCCCGTTCTGCGACGTGGGCCACGGCCGCCCCGACCCGCTCGACAAGGACGAGCCGCTCAACCTCGCCAAGACCATCGCCAAGCTGCGCCTGAAGTACGTGGTGATCACCAGCGTCGACCGCGACGACCTGCGCGACGGCGGCAGCCAGCATTTCGTCGACTGCATCACGAACATCCGCGAGCTCTCGCCGATGACGCAGATCGAGATCCTGGTGCCCGACTTCCGCGGCCGCGACGACCGCGCGCTCGAGATCCTCAAGGCCGCGCCGCCGGACGTGATGAACCACAACCTCGAAACCGCGCCGCGCCTCTACAAGGAAGCGCGCCCCGGCAGCGACTACCAGTTCAGCCTCAACCTGCTGAAGAAGTTCAAGGCGCTGCATCCGCAGGTGCCGACCAAGAGCGGCATCATGGTGGGCCTGGGCGAAACCGACGAAGAGATCCTGCAGGTGATGCGCGACATGCGCGCCCACGACATCGACATGCTGACCATCGGCCAGTACCTGTCGCCGTCGGGCTCGCACCTGCCGGTGCGCCGCTACGTGCACCCCGACACCTTCAAGATGTTCGAGGAAGAGGCCTACAAGATGGGCTTCAGCCACGCGGCCGTGGGCGCGATGGTGCGTTCGAGCTACCACGCGGACCAGCAGGCGCACGCCGCGGGCGTCTGACAAACGGCCGCCGGCGCGCCTTATCGCCCGCCGGCCATCCCCGGTGACGCGTCCCGCACGGACGCAGCCTGCCGGCCGCCGAACACCGCGAAGCTGAGCGCCGCGGTCAACCAGGCGCCGAGCGCGCCGTACAGCATGACCCATCCGAAGCCGTGGGTCACGGCGGCCTGCAGGAGCGCACCGGAAGCATCCGGCACCGCCAGCGTGGCCGCCAGCGCCTGCTGCGCCCCCGCCACGTCCCCGCCCGCGAGCTGCTCGGCCAATGCGCGCAGCCGCGCCGCATCGAGCGCCGTCCCCAGCGAGCCCCGCAGCGCGGCCAGGATGCCCGCCACCAGCACCAGGCCCATCACCGCGATGTTGATGGCCAGCGAGATGAGGCGCGCGCTGACGTCCATGCCCGAGGCCATGCCGGCGCGGTGCGCGGGCACCGAGGCGGTGGTCATGTTGGTCGCGGGCGTGGTGGTCAGGCCCAGGCCGATGCCGGCGACCAGCGCACCGGGCAGCACCGTCCAGCCGCCCAGCTGCGCGAGGCCGCTGCCCCACTTCATCGCGATGAAGCCCAGGCCGATCAGGAACAGGCCTGCGGGAATCACGAAGCGCGCCTGGTAGCGCAGCAGCAGCCACTGCGCGATCGGCGGCATCACGAGGAAGGGCACCGTGTAGACCAGCAGCGCCAGGCCGGCGGCGGTCGTGCCGTAGCCCAGGCCGGCGGAGAAATACAGCGGCAGGTAGATCATGAACGGCCAGTAGCTGCAGTTCATGCCGATGCAGCCGAGGATGGCGCCCGAGAAGTCGCGGATGCGGAACACCGAGAAGTCGAACATCGGGTGCGGATGGAAGCGCTCGACCGCGACGAAGGCCGCGAGCCCCGCCGCGGTGGCGGCCATCAGGCCCAGCGCGGCCGGGCTGCTCCAGCCCAGGCTGTCGCCCTGCGTGATCAGCCAGGTGAGCCCGAGCACCGCGGTGGTCAGCGTGACGATGCCCGCCAGGTCCAGCTTCTGCTGGCGGGCCAGCGGATCGCGCGACTCCGCCACGCCGGCCATGATCAGCGCCAGCCCCAGCAGCGCCAGCGGCACGTGCGCAAGGAAGACCCAGTGCCAGCTGGCCAGCGCAATGATCGCGCCGCCCACCACCGGCCCGAACCCCAGGCCGATGCCGGCCACCACGCCCCAGATCGCGAAGGCGCGGCCGCGCGCCCGGCCGTCCGGAAACTGGTGCGACAGGATCGCAATCGAGCAGATGAACATCGCGCCGCCCGCCATGCCCTGCAGGAAGCGCGCGGCAATCAGCGCCGGCGTGCTGGGCGCCAGGCCGCACAGCAGCGAGGCCAGGCCGAAGGCCAGCACCGTGAGCGCGAACATGCGGCGCCGTCCGTAGCGGTCGGCCAGGGTGCCGGTGGCCATCAGCACCGTGGTGCAGGCGATGGTGTAGGCGTTCATGATCCATTGCAGGTCGCGGAAGCCGGCGTGCAGCCGCGCTTCGAGCACCGGCAGGATGATCGGCACGCTGGAAATCTCCAGGCCGAACATCAGCGCCGCCAGGCAGATGGCGGCCAGCGCGAGAGAGGGATGGCGGGGGGAAGAGGACATGGGGACGTGAAGGGAAAGTAGGTGGTCCGGGGCATTCTCAAGACCCCGATTTCATTAGGCAAATGATTAAATTTACTTCCACTCAGGAAGCGACTTCATTAATCTGGCGGCCATGAACTTCGATACCGGCCTCCTGCAAGCCTTCACCGCCGTCCACCGCGCCAATGGCTTCACGCGCGCCGCCGAGCAGCTGCACCTGACGCAATCGGCGGTCAGCCACCAGATCCGCCGGCTCGAGGAACTGGTCGGGCGCCCGCTGTTCCACCGCACCACGCGGCGCCTGCGCCTGACCGCCGACGGCGAAGACTTTCTTCGCCATGCCGAGCGCATCCTGCAGGCGCAGGACGCGCTGGCGCGGCACTTCCGCTGCTCGCCGATCGAAGGCACGGTGCGCTTCGGCGTGCCCGAGAGCTTCATGAGCGAGGGCCTGCCGCAGCTCCTGCAACAGTTCGCGCGCAGCTGCCCCAACGTGAGGCTGGAGGTGAGCGTGGGCCTGACGCTCGACCTGGCGACGATGGTGCGCGAGCGCGAGCTCGACCTGGCGGTGGTGGTGTCGGTCTCGGGCGAGGTCGAGGGCACGCTGCTGCGGCGCCTGCCGATGGTGTGGGCCGCGGCCGAGGGCTTCGAGCGCACGGACGGCGCCTCGCTGCCGCTGGCCTATTCGCCGCCGCCCTGCGTGTGCCGCCAAGTCAGCATCGATGCGCTGAACCAGGCCGGCATTCCCTGGCACGGCGCCTTCAGCTCGCACAGCCTGCAGGACCTGCGCACGGCCGCGCTGAGCGGCCTGGCCGTGGCCACCTTCACGCGCGACAACCTGCGCCCCGGCATGGCGGTGCTGGACGAGCGCCATGGCCTGCCGGCGCTGCCGATGCTGGACTTCACCTTGGCCTACGGCGAAGGCGATGCGGGGGAGCGCAGCCCGGCCGTGGCCGAGCTCGGCCGACTGATCGAGCAGGCCGAGTGGGCGCACCGGGACAAGGCCGCGCGGCGGCCGCGCCGCACGCTGCGCGCGGCGTAGGCGCACGCCCGTCGCGTGCGGCTCACCGCCGGGCCGGGGTCTTCGCTATCCTGCCGTCTGGCCAAGACGAAGGATCGAATTTTGCAAACGCACCCTGCCATTCAAGCCGCCATGGAGCGCGGCTTCGGCGCCATCGCCGACCTGGTTCGCCTCCACGCGCAACACACGCCCGGCCACGCCGCGCTCGCGGACGCGCAACAGGCGCTGGACTACAGCGCGCTCGACGCGCTGATGGACCGCGTCGCGGCCGCCCTGCAGCGCGACGGCCTCGGGCCGGGCGATGCCATCGCGGTCTGCGCGGCGTCCTCGGTGAACTATGCGGCGGTGTTCCTCGGCGCCTTGCGCGCGGGCGTCGCGGTCGCGCCGCTGGCGCCCGGCTCCACGCCGGCCAGCCTGGCTCGCATGATCGAGGATGCCGATGCGCGCGTTCTCTTCACCGATGCCTCGGCGGCCGAGGTGGTCGGCCCTGCGAAGGAAGGCGGCATCCCGCGCGTGGCGCTCGACGGCTCCGCCGCGGGGCAGGCCCTCGAGGGCTGGCTGGCCCCCGCGGGCACGCAGCCGCGCGCCGTCGAGACGCAGCCTTCCTGGCCCTTCAACATCATCTATTCGTCGGGCACCACCGGCGAGCCCAAGGGCATCGTGCAGGGCCACGGCATGCGCTGGGCCCATGTGCAGCGCGGCGCCAGGTACGGCTACGGCCCCGACACCGTCACGCTGCTGTCGACGCCGCTCTATTCGAACACCACGCTGGTGGTGTTCTTTCCGACCATCGCCTTCGGCGGCTGCGTGGTGCTGATGCCCAAGTTCGACGCGCTCGGTTATTTGCAGCTGGCCGCGCAGCGCCGCGTGACGCACACGATGCTGGTGCCGGTGCAGTACCAGCGCCTGATGGCGCATCCGCGCTTCGATGCGCACGACCTCTCGTCCTTCCGCTTCAAGTTCAGCACCAGCGCGCCCTTCAACGCCGCGCTCAAGGCCGACGTGCTGGGGCGCTGGCCCGGCGGGCTGATCGAGTTCTACGGCATGACCGAAGGCGGCGGCACCTGCATCCTCGAAGCCCATCTGCACCCGGACAAGCTGCACACCGTCGGCCAGCCGGCCGAAGGCAGCGACATCCGCCTGATCGACGAGGAGGGCCGCGAAATCCCGCGTGCCAACATCGAACTGGCCGGCGAGGTGGTGGGCCATTCGGGCGGCATGATGACCGGCTACCACCGCCAGCCCGAGAAGACGCGCGAAGCGGAATGGTTCGACGCCGCCGGCAAGCGCTTCATCCGCACAGGCGACATCGGCCGCTTCGACGCCGAGGGCTTCCTCACGCTGTTCGACCGCAAGAAGGACATGATCATCAGCGGCGGCTTCAACATCTATCCGAGCGATCTCGAAGCCGTGCTGCGCGGCCATGCCGCCGTGGCCGACGTGGCGGTGGCCGGCGTGCCGTCGGAGCAATGGGGCGAGACGCCGGTGGCCTTCGTGGTGCGCCGCGAGGGTGACGGCACGTCCGAGGACGCGCTGCTGCAATGGGCCAACGCGCAGCTCGGCAAGACGCAGCGCCTGGCGCGGCTGCAGTTCATTGACGAGTTGCCGCGCAGCGCGATCGGCAAGGTGCTCAAGCGCGAACTGCGTGAACTCGCCGGCCGCTGAAACGCAGGCGCGGGCAGCCGCGCCCTCCGAACACGGCGGCGGCAACGGCCTGCTGTGGCTGCTGGCCGCCGTCGCGCTGCTGTTCGCCTTCCTGCGCCCGCGCGCGCCGATGGACTGGCTCCGGCTGGTCGACTGGCAGACCGTGGGCGCGCTCGCGGGGCTGCTCGCGATCACGCAGGGGGTCGAGAAAAGCGGCATGCTGCAGGCCGCCGCGCAGCGCCTGCTCGCGCGCACGCACAGCCAGCGCAGCCTGGCGCTGCTGCTGACCGCCAGCGCGGCGTTCCTGTCCGCGCTGGTGACCAACGACGTGAGCCTGTTCCTGCTGGTGCCGCTCACGCGCGTGCTCGCCAGCCAGGCGCACCTGCCGCTCGCGCGGCTGGTGGTGCTCGAGGCACTGGCGGTCAATGCGGGTTCGGCCCTCACGCCCATCGGCAATCCGCAGAACCTTTACCTCTGGCACCGCTCGGGCGAGAGCTTCGTCGGCTTCATGGGCATGATGCTGCCGACCGTGGCCGTGATGCTGTTTTGGCTCTTCGCGGCGGCCTGGCTGCTGGTGCCGCGCACGCCCATCGCGCTCAAGCCCGAGACCGAAGCCGTGCCGGTGCAGCCGCGCCTCCTTGCACTGGCGGGCGTCCTGTTCATCGGCTTCGTGGTCGCGCTCGACCGGCACTGGCTGCTCGCGGGCCTGGGCGTGGTGTTCGCGGTGTTCCTGCTGAGCTATCCGCGCGTGCTGAAAGACATCGACTGGGCGCTGCTCGCGATCATTGCGCTGATGTTCGTGGACCTGCGCCAGCTGGCCGAACTGCAGGCGATCGGGTCGCTGCTGAACCACTGGCCCATCACCGAAGGATGGCGCGCCTACCTTGCCGCCATCGTCACTTCGCAATTCATCAGCAACGTGCCGGCGGCGATCCTGCTCGACGGCCATGTGCGCGACCTGCCGGCGCTCGCGGCCGGCGTGAGCGTGGGCGGCTTCGGCTGCGTGCTGGGCTCGCTGGCCAACCTGATCGCGCTGCGCCTGGCCAGGCTGCCGCACGGGCTGCGCGAGTTCCATCGCATCAGCATTCCGTTCCTGCTGGTGTGCGCGGCCTCGGCGCTGCTGCTGCGGCTCGGGTGACAGGCGGGGAGCGCCGCAAGACAATCAGCCCTTCACCATGCACCAGCCCGCCCCGCCCATCCTTTCGCTGCGCCACTACGGCAGCTCGCGCGGCAGCCATGCGCACGACCACTTCCAGGTGCTGGTCGGCCTGGAAGGCGTGCTGGAGATCGAGATCGAAGGCCGCGGCGGCGGCATCGGCGCCGGCCAGGCGCAGGTGGTCGCGCCCGGCGACCGGCACGACTTCGAAGCACGCGGCAGCGGCGGCAGCAGTTGCCTCGTGCTCGACACCGCGCATGCGCCGTGGGCCCGGTGTGCCGGACGCGCGCCGGCCGACCCGCTTCAGCTGCATGCGCTGGCGCGCTATCTCGCGCACTGCACGGCGCAGCCACGGCAGTTCGCGCTCGCGCTGCAGCACGGCCCCGCGCTGCTGCTGGAAGCCTGGAGCCCCGCGCCTTCTTCTTCAATGCCGCACACGCGCCGCCGCCGGATCGACTGGCCGGCGCTCGCGGCCTGGGCCCGGGCGCGGTGGCACGAGCCGCTCACGGTCGCCGACCTGGCCGAAGTCGCCTGCCTGAGCCCCAGCCAGCTCGCGCAGCGTTGCCGCGAGGAACAGGGCCTGAGCGCGATGCACTGGCTGCGCGGCCTTCGGCTGGCGCATGCGCGCGAACTGCGGCTCGAAGGCATGGGCGTGGCCGAAACCGCGCGCCGCACGGGCTACCGCTCGCCCTCGGCGCTCACCGCCGCGCTGCGCCGGCGCGATCGCTGCTGATCGGCCACACCGTCGTTGCGCGACGATGCACCGGCGCTGCGCGACGGCCGGCCGGGTTAGCCTTGCCCTCCATGTCGCCCACCTTCCTTGCCTTGTTCGCGATCGCGCTCTGGGCCACGCTCGCCTCGCTCGGCACCGCCCTTGCGCACCTGCCGCCCTTTCTTCTGACCGGGCTCGCGCTGATCATCGGCAGCGTGCCGAGCTGGCCGCTGGTGCTGCGGGACCGCGCGGCCTGGCGCGTGCCGCCGCGCACGCTGGCGCTGGGCGTCTACGGGCTGTTCGGCTTTCACTTCCTGCTGTTCATCGCGCTGCGAAATGCGCCGCCGGTCGAGGCCAACCTGGTCAACTACCTGTGGCCGCTGTTCATGGTGGTGCTCGCGCCAGTGCTGCTGCCGGGCCTGTCGCTCAGGCCGCTGCACCTGGCGGCGGCGCTGCTGGGCTTTGCGGGCGCGGCGGTCGCGATCCTCGGCACGCGCGGGGGCAGCGGCGCCGGTGCCAGCGCGATCCAAGGCTACTGGGGCTTCCTGCCGGCGCTGGGCTCGGCCTTCATCTGGGCCAGCTATTCGCTGTGGACCAAGCGAGTCGAAGCCTTTCCGACCTCGGCCATCGGCCTGTTCGGGCTGGTCTCGGGCGTGCTCTCGCTGGCCTGCCATGCGCTGCTCGAAGCGCCCGCCACGCTGTCCGGCAAGGACTGGCTGCTGCTCGTGCTGTGCGGCCTCGGCCCGCTCGGCGCGGCCTTCTTCGTGTGGGACATGGCGCTCAAGCGCGGCGACCCGCGGCGCATCGGCATCCTGAGCTATCTCACCCCTTTGGGCTCGACGGCGCTGCTGCTGCTCGTGACCGGCCGCCCGCTGACCTGGACCATCGCGCTGGCCGCCCTGCTCATCATTTCGGCAGCCGTCATGGGCACACGCGCACGCTGAATGGCGTTCGTCCGACGGAAGCGCGCGTTTTTATGGCTAGAGTGGAGGCTCAGGAATAAAGGAGCCCCCACTCATGGAAAACAAGAACAAGAACGAAGATTTCGAGATCACGCCCAAGCTGGTGTTCGACCTGAACCTGGCGCTGTACCTCGACCTGGTGGCCGCCCTGGAGGGCGCGGGCGCCATCACCTACCGCCAGATGGCGGCCCGGGTGCTCAACATCAGCATGGATGCGCGCGCCGACGGCGAGAACGGCCTCGCAACCGCGCTCGAGGGCGTCGCCAAGGGCTTTGCCGGCCAGGGCGGCGGCCTGTCGATCGAACTGCTGAAGGCCGCGCGCAGCCTGCGCGAGGACGACGCAATGGGCGACATTCCGATGCGGCCGACCGACGAGTGAACTGAGCGGCGAGCGCCGCCAAGAGCGCCCAGGTCGTCGTCGGGGCCCGACTGCGGCCGTCCGATCGACGCCTGCGCTTCAGTCCTGCGCCACCTGCAGCACCAGCTTGCCGAAGTTCTCGCCGCTGAACAGCCGGTTCAGCGCATCGGGGAAGGTGTCGAGCCCCACGACCACGTCTTCCTTGCTCTTCATGCGGCCGTCCTTGAGGTAGCCGGCCAGCTCGGCCGCGGCAATGGGGAAGCGATCCGCGTAGTCGAACACCACGATGCCTTCCATGCGCGCGCGGTTCACCAGCAGGCTCAGGTAGTTGCGGGGGCCGGCCGCGGGCATGCTGTTGGCGTTGTTGTACTGGCTGATGGCACCGCAGATGATCACGCGGGCCTTGCGTGCGAGCCGCGCGAGCACCGCGTCGAGGATCTCGCCGCCGACGTTGTCGAAGTAGATGTCCACGCCCTTGGGGCAGTGCGCCTTGAGGCCGTCGCGCACGGCACCCGCGCCGGCCTTGTAGTCGATGCAGGCGTCGAAGCCCAGCTCCTTCACCACCCAGTCGCACTTGGCCTGGCCGCCGGCGATGCCGACCACGCGGCAGCCCTTGATCTTGGCGAGCTGCCCGACGGTCTGTCCCACGGCGCCCGCGGCACCGGAGATGACCACCGTTTCGCCCGCCTTGGGCTGGCCCACGTCCATCAGCCCGAAGTAGCCGGTCATGCCCGGCATGCCGAGCACGTTGAGCCACTGGCGGATGGTGCCGGCGCGCAGGTCGATCTTGGCGAGCCCGTTGCGCTTGATCTCTTCCTGGGGCACGAGCATGTATTCCTGCACGCCCAGCGTGCCGTAGACCGTGTCGCCGACCGCGAAGTCCGGATTCTTCGACGCGATGACGCGGCCGATGCCGCCCGCGCGCATCACGGCGCCGATTTCCACCGGCGCGATGTAGCTCTTGGCGTCGTTGAGCCAGCCGCGCATGGCGGGGTCGAGCGAGAGCGAGAGGGTCTTGACCAGCACGCCGCCCTCGGCGGGCTCGCCGACCGGCTCGGTGGTGAACTGCCAGTGTTCGCGCGTTGCCGCGCCCTCGGGCCGCTTGGCGAGCCTGACCTGGTGATTGACGGGCGTTTCGGCCATGGGAGGTCTCCTTGGGAAAGGTCGTTGTTGCGGCGCCATGCTAGCGGCGCGCGGCGCCGTTGGCCGTAGCGCAGGCGACAGCACCACGCCCTGCCGCCAGCCGCTCAGGCCAGGCGAACCACGATCCGCAGGCCCGGATTCGCGTTGTGCACCGCGAGGCTGCCGCCGTGCGCCTCGGCGATCAGCCGGCAAAGGTACATGCCCAGCCCGACGCCGCCGGTGGCGCGTGCGCGCGCGCTGTCGGTGCGGTAGAAGGCCTCGGTCAGGCGTTCGAGCTGGGCCTCGTCGACGCCGGGGCCGTGGTCGCGCACCTCGATCTCCACGCCCTGCGCCGGCCCGTCGACCACGGCGCGCAGCGACACGCAGGGCGGGCGGGGCGCATCGGTGCTGTAGCGCAAGGCGTTGTCCAGCAGGTTGCGTACCAGCAGGCGGATGCGCATGCGGTCGACGGCGTGCGGCGGCAGTCCCTCGGCCAGGTCCAGGTGCACCTGCGGGGCGCCCGGCATCTCGGCCGCGACTTCGCGCACCAGTGCCGCCAGGTCGACCGGCTCGCGCTGCAGCGCCACGTGCGGGCTTGCGAGCCGCTCGCTCTCGAGCAGGTCGCTGATCAGGTCGCGCATCTCGTTCAAGTCGCGCAGCAGCGCCTCGCGCTCGGCCTGGCTTTCGGGCGTGGCCGGCAGCAGCTCGGCATTGAGCCGGGCGCGCGTGAGCGGCGAGCGCAGTTCGTGGCTCAACGCCAGCAGCAGCCCGCGCTTGGCATCGAGCATGGCCTGGATGTCGTCGGCCATGGTGTTGATGTGCTCGGCGAGGTCGCCCAGGTCGTCGTTGCGGCGGATCGGGATCGGCTGCGTGAACTCGCCGCGGCCGAAGCGCTGCGCGCCTTCGCGGATGTCGATCAGCGGCCGCAGCAGCCGGCTGACATAGGCATAGCCCAGCACCACGAGCAGCAGCAGCGCGCAGAGCGTGGCCCAGCCGACGATGCGCGGCGCGAGCTGCCAGAGCCTGGGCGACCAGCCGAAGATGACGCGGTGGCCATCTGCCGTCGGGCGGACGAACCACTTGTCGTTCCAGGGTTCTTCGTCGCGGTCGTGCATCCAGCCGCCGCGGCCGTTGCTGCCGCCGGGGTTGGAGTCCCAGTTGACCTTGGGGCCGGTGATGCGGATCGTGATCGGCAGCCGAGCGACCAGCGCCTGCGCGCGCGCCACGTCGGGCGGCGTGCCGATCTCGGCGACGAGCCGGTCGGCATAGTCGACCAGCATCGGCTTGGCGGCCTCGGCCCAGCCGGTGGAAAAGGACTTCTTCATGCCGCCCATGAACACCGCCGCCATCACCAGCGCCAGCATCACGAACATCATGACCAGCCGTATGCGCAGCGAGCGGCGCCAGCGGCGCTTGCCCTGCACCTTCTCGTGCCACTGCGCATGCCATTGCCTGTGCAGCTCCGCGCGGCGCGATGCGATCCCGTGCAGCGCCTCGCGCAAACTCCGCCGCCTGCGCCTCATGCAGGCTCGCTGCGCGCGACGGCCAGCGCATAGCCGGCATTGCGCAGCGTCTTGATGCAGTCCAGCGGCTCGAGCTTCTTGCGCAGGCGGCTCACCACGATGTCGACGGCCCGGGTGTAGAGCTCGGCCTCGTGGCCGCGCAGGCGGTTCAGGATGTCGTCGCGGCTGAACACCTTGCCGGGCTCGGCCGCCAGCAGCGCGAGCAGTTCGAACTCGGTGCCGGTGAGCTCCACGCGCTCGCCATGGCGCAGCACCTGACGCCGGTCGAGGTCGATCGACAGCCCGTCGAACACGCGGTGCTGGGTGCCGTTGCCGTTGGCCGCCGCCGGCGTGCTGCGCTGGCGGCGCAGGATGGTCTGCACGCGCGCCACCAGCTCGCGCGGCTCGAAGGGCTTGGGCACGTAGTCGTCGGCGCCCAGCTCGAGGCCGACCACGCGGTCCATCACCTCGCCGCGCGCGGTGAGCATCACGATGGGAATGTCGCTCTCCTTGCGGATCTCGCGGCACAGCGCAAAGCCGTCCATCTCGGGCAGCATCACGTCGAGGATCGCCGCGTCGAACGGGCCCGCGCGCAATTTGGCGAGCCCTTCGCTCGGGCGCACCGCGCTCTCCAGCGTGTAGCCGAAGCGGGCGAAGTAGGTGGTCAGCGGCGCGGCGAGATGTTCGTCGTCGTCGATCAGCAGGATGCGCGGCATGGCGGGATTGTGCCTCCTGACAAGAAGGTGGCGAATGACCTCGCCGACCATCAGGCCCGCCGGCATCGCACCGCCCAGGCCAGGCCCGCCACGAGAACGCAGAGCAGCAGCGCGTGGTAGACCACGTCGGGCACCGTGCGCGGACCGATGCCCGCGATGATGGTGCCGAGCCCGACCAGCGTGCCCAGCAGCGCGAAGCCCTGGCCGATGATGGCGGCGCGGCGCGCATGATGGGGACGCAGCCAGGTCGCGGCCGAGGCCAGCACCAGCACGGTGGCTATCACCGCCTCGGCATTGCGGGCCGCGGCATGCGCGTAGCCGGACACCAGCAACCCCGCGTGCACCGTCGACGCGAGGCCGAGCATGGACGCCTCCGCCAGCATCCTTGCGCGCGCGGCCGGCGCGTGCACGGCGGGGGAAGCGCTGCGGCCGCTGCGCATGGACGCGTCGCTCACCATGGATCGGCCCTGCCGATGCGGCCCAGGTGGGTGGCAGCGAAGCCCGCCGCGTACTTGAGCCCGTAGCCCAGCGCACGGTCGACGCCGATGTGGGCCAGCCAGATCAGGCTGCCGGCCACCGCCCAGGGCATGGCCGCGAGTACGCCGAGCGCCAGCAGCAGCACCGGGCCGACGTACGAGTGCGCGGCGTTGTAGAGCGCCGCGCCCGTGCGCGGGCCCGCGAGGTAGCCCAGCAGCGACAGATCGGGCACGAGCAGCCAGAGCGCGAACACGCCCCAACCCGCGCCGAACTGCGCGTAGGCGGCGAGCGCCGCGCCCAGCACCACGGCGCCTTCGAGCCGCAGCAGCGCGCGCACGCCGCCCGCCGCGGCCACGGCCTGCTCGGGGGATGCCGCGGAACCGGCTTCGGCGGGCCGAAGGTATCGCCCCCTGGCAGGGAGGTGGCGAAGCGACACGAAGTGCGCGAAGCCCGGGGGCGAGCCAAGCCTAGCCATGATGGCGCCAGCGGCGTCCGCCGCGATCCATGAAGTCACGCACCTTCTGCTGCTGCGCGGCGTTCAGGCTGTCGAAGAAATCGGCGGCGGCGGCGATGATTTCCGGGCTGCCGTTGCGCACGGCCGAGGTCTTCTCGTCGACGAGCCGCGTGGCGGCCGCCTGGTCGAGCTTGTTGCCCGCGAACAGCGCCTTGAACTGCGAACGCGGATCGCCCGCCCCGCCCGCGCCGCGCATGGCTTCGCGCTGCGCCTGCAGCTTCTCGGCCAGCACCGTGAGCTTCTGCTTCTGCGAGGCGTCGAGCTCCAGCTTGCTGCCGACGCGTTCGACCATCCTGGTGCGGAACTCGGCGGAATCGCCGCTGCCCCAGCCGTGCCGATGGCCGGCGCAGCCGGCAATGCTGCCCGCCACCACCGCAAGGCCGGCGAAACCGAAGAGAGTGCGTTTGATCCAGTGTTTCATGATGTTCCTTGCGGCCCGCGGAGTGCCCTGCGGGCGTGGGTCTTAGAGCCTGTTGCTGTTGCCGGCGGCTGCGGCACGTGCATCGACGGGGTTCTGCAGGGTCGAGACGACCTTGCTGTTCACGCGCGAACCCGAGGTCACGTTCTGGTCGGGTGCGGCGGCGGTGCGCATGGCTTCGAAGACGACGCCTGCGCGGTCTCTGGAAACGGCCATGGTCTCGGCGCCGCGCGAGCCGCGCACAACGTTCTGGTCCGGTGCGGAAGCCGTGCGAGCGGCTTCGGCGTTGACTTCGGCGCGGCTCTTGGCCGAGGCGAGCGGCTGGACGCCTTCGTAGGATTCGGCCTTGGCACCGGCTGCAGCGAGCAGCGCGAAGGAGCCGATGGCAACGACTTGGGTCAGGGAGAGGGATTTCATGGTCAGGCCTTTCTGTAGTGGAAGAGGAGACCTGATGGTGCTTGCGACGCGTCTGCAAGTCCTTTCGCCGCAGTTTCGGCGTGTTTCGTTTTATTTCGACTCCGCCCTGCCTCTGAGCGGATTGAAATAGTAAGAACTAATTTCCGGCCAGCACCGACGCCGGATCGTCCGACTCGAGCACGCCCTTGGCCCATTCCTCGAGCTTGCCGGTGTCCGCGCGCAGCACCTCCTGCTTGACGGCGAGGATGCGCGACGGATGCATCGAGAAGCTGCGCAGTCCGAGGCCGAGCAAGAGGCGCGTGAAGGCCACGTCGCCCGCCATCTCGCCGCACACGGCCACGCTCTTGCCCTGGCGGCGGCATTCGGCAATGGTGTCGGCCACCAGCCGGAGCACTGCGGGATGGGCCGGGTCGTAGAGGTGGGCCACGGCCTCGTCGGCGCGGTCGATGGCCAGCGTGTACTGGATCAGGTCGTTGGTGCCGATCGACAGGAAGTCGAAGTACTTCAGGAAGGTCTTGAGCGTGAGCGCGGCGGCGGGAATCTCGATCATCGCGCCGAGCTTCACCTTGCCGTACACGGCGCCGCGGCTGTCGAGCTCCGAGCGCGCGAAGTCGATCAGCGACAGCGTCTGGCGGATCTCGCTGACGTGCGCGAGCATGGGAATCAGCAGGTGGATCTCGCCGTGCGCCGCCGCGCGCAGGATCGCGCGCAGCTGCGTGAGGAACATCGCCGGGTCGGCCAGGCTCCAGCGGATGGCGCGCAGGCCGAGCGCGGGATTCAGGTGCTCCTGCTTGCTGACGGCCTTGCCGTCGAGCGGCTTGTCGGCGCCCACGTCGATGGTGCGGATGGTGACCGGCATGCCCTGCATGCCTTCGACCGCGCGCTTGTAGGCCTGGTATTGCTCTTCCTCGTCGGGCAGGCGGGTCTGGTGCTGCGACTCGCGGCCCATGAAGAGGAACTCGCTGCGGAACAGCCCGACGCCCACTGCGCCGGCCTTGACGGCACCCACGGTGTCCTCGGGCATCTCGATGTTGGCGAGCAACTCGACGCGCTGGCCGTCGAGCGTCACCGCGGGCTTGTGGCGCAGGCGTGCGAGCCGGCCGCGCTCCAGGTCGCCCTGGCGCTGCTTGAAGCCGTACTCGGCCAGGATGATCGGCGAGGGATCGACGATCACCACGCCGGCATCGCCGTCGATGATCACCCAGTCGTCCTGGCGCACCAGCTGGCTCGCGGTGCGCGCGCCCACCACGGCCGGAATGTCCATGCTGCGCGCGACGATCGCGGTGTGCGAGGTGCGCCCGCCCACGTCGGTCACGAAGCCGGCGAACACGCTCTTCTTGAACTGGAGCATGTCGGCCGGCGACAGGTCATGCGCGATCAGCACCAGCGGCGCGTCGATGCCGTCGCCGGCGGTGGGGTCGTCGTCTTCCTCGGCCGCGGGGCGCTTGCGGCGCGGCGGGCTCGGCGCCAGCACCGCGGCCGTGCCCTTCATGCGGTGCAGCAGCCGCTCGACCACCTGCTCGAGGTCGGCCTTGCGCTCGCGCAGGTACTCGTCCTCCATCTCGTCGAACTGGCGCGCGATGATTTCGAGCTGCGTGGTCAGCGCCCACTCGGCGTTGTAGAGCCGGTCGGTGATCCAGTGCTTGACGCCGCCGGTGAGCGCCTCGTCCTGCAGCAGCATCTGGTGCACCTCGAGCAGCGCGGCGAGCTCGTGCGGCGCATCGTTGGGGCCCATCAGCGCGACGCTGGCCTGCAGCTTGGCAAGCTCGTCGGCCACCGCATTGCGGGCCATGCGCACCCGGTCGATCTCGGTCTCCACTTCCTCGGGCTTGATGAAGTAGTGGGCCACGTCGATGCGGCTGGACACCACCAGCACCGCGCGGCCAATGGCAATGCCACGGGCGACGGGGAGGCCGTGGACTGCGAAGGTCATGGGGGCTCCCTTACTCGCCTTCGCCGAACTTGTCGTTCATCAGCTGGACGAGGGCATCCATCGCCTCTTCTTCCTGCGGGCCGTTGGTCTCGAGTTCGACGGTCGAGCCGAGCCCGGCGGCCAGCATCATGACGCCCATGATGCTCTTGGCATTGATGCGGCGGTCGCCGCGCGAGAGCCACACCTCGCAGGGAAAGCTGCCTGCGATCTTGGTGAGCTTGGCCGATGCGCGCGCATGGAGGCCCAGCTTATTGCTGATGGTCACGGATTTCTTGATCACTGTGCTTTCTCTTCGCCTGGTTCTGGGGTGCCGCCACCGCCACCTGCATGACGCCCGCGGTGCCGCCCGCGATGGCGCGCTGCACCAGCGTCTCGAGCGGCTCGTGGCGGTAGGTCACCGCGCGCAGCAGCATCGGCAGGTTGACGCCCGCCACCAGCCGCGAGCGGACGCCGTCCACCAGCTTCTGCGCCACGTTGCAGGGCGTCGCGCCGAACACGTCGGCCAGCACCAGCACCTGCGAGCGCGGTGCATTGAGCTGCTGCTCGAGCGTGATGCGGGCTGCCGCCAGCGTTTCTTCGGGCGACACGTTGGGCAGCACGTCGAGTGCGACGATGGCCTGTTCGCAATCGGGGAACACATGCAGCGCGCACCGCCGCAGCGCCTGCGCGAACGGTGAGTGGGCGATGATGAGGATGCTGTTCATGCGGGTCGGGGGACTACGCACCGATTATGCGGGGGCGCCCAAAGGAAGTAGACATACGACATAACGCAGCAGGCGAGGAAAACGGACAGCGCCGCACGGAATGACGCCGCCTGGTCGAGCCCGGCGCTGGCGAACAGGTCGATCAGCAGGCCGATGCCCCACTGCACGACAAATACGCCTGCAAAGACCACCAGGTTGTAGGCCGACAGCGCGCGACCCGCGAGCGCAGTCGGCAAGGCCAGGGCGACGGCGGGCTGGGCCAGCGTGACAACGGTGGAAACGCACAGGAAGACCACCCAGGCCATCGTCCCCGCCGCCGGGCCAGCTATCAAAACCAGAGCAAGCACGAGCATCCCGAGCGGCATGCCCCAGGCCAGCAGCCGGGCGGCGGGAATGCCGCGGTGCGCGAGCCGCGGATTGACCATGCCCCAGAGCCCATAGGTGGCGAGCAGCGCGATGCTGATCCAGAACAGCGCGCCGGCGGCCTCCTGGGGCGTGTAGCCCGCCACGCGCGTGAGCCATGGCACGACCCAGAGCGTCTGCATCGCGACGAAGCCGCCGTAGTTGAAGAAGCCGATCGGCGCGAGCTTGCGGAAGAAGGGATCGCGCCACACGGCCGCATAGCTGCCTCCGCCCTGGTTCTTTTCCCGGGTGGCGGCGCCGTCATGCCATGCCGGCGCGGCCCATGCGATCAGCACCATCGACACGAGCGCGCCCGCCGCCAGCAGCCAGAACAGCGGCCGCCAGCCGAGGTAGGGCATGAGCCACTGCACCGGCAAGGTCGCGCCGACCAGGCCGAAGGAGCCCACCATCAGCATCCACGAATTGCTGCGCAGCTGCATGGGCGGCGTCAGCCAGCGCCGGTAGCCGGTGAGCGGCGCCATCAGGCAGGCGCTCACGCCGACGCCGGTGAGCACGCGCGCCGCCAGCAGCAGCCAGAAATGCGTGGCCACCGAAAACAGAAGGCAGCCGGCCACCGCGGCAGACAGGAAGCAGACGATCACGCGCTTGGGCCCATGGCGGTCGAGCCAGGTGCCCATGGGCAGCTGCGTGAACGCGAAACCCAGGAAATAGCCGCCCGCGAGCAATCCAAGGTCGCGCGACTCGAGTCCGAACTCGGCGGTGAGCGCGGGCGACAGCGTGGCCGTGATGGCGCGCACCAGCGTCGAAAGGAAATAGGCGAAGGCAAAGGCCAGGAAGACGGTGGCGATGCGCCGCCGTCCGGCAAGCAGGCCGCCGCTCATGGGAGACGCAGGCCCTCGAAGAAGGTGGTCGCCGCCTCGGGCGCGGAGGGGCGGCCGAGCACGGTGGCCTGATAGAGCGCGACACCGCCGTTCTTCTTCGACTGGGCGAACCAGAGCACCTGGACCGGCGCGGCGCCCTTTTGCGGCGGCTGGGCATCGAGCCGCACCGGCGCGGGCGCCGCGATCGCGCGTTTCAGTACGGCAGGGGCTTCGGTCATCTGCGCCTCGCCCAACTGGCTGCGGGTGGCAGCGCGCCACGCCCGGAGCCAGGCCTCGGCCTGCGCCGGGCTCTCGGCCGAGGCATGGGCCACCGCGAAGGTCGCACCGCCGGTCTCGCAGCCCGCCATGTCGACCTGCACCGACTCGGCGCCGAGCGGCAAGGCGCGGTCGGCGCGGTCCGCCTTGCAGGGCAGGAGGACGACCAGGCCGTCGTCGGCAATCGGCACCTCGCGCCAGTTGAAGGTGGGGCTGCAGGCGGCAAGCGCGAGCGTGGCGGCTGCGGCCAGCGCGGGCCGGAAACGGGAGTCGGACGATGGCATCGGAAAGCCATTATCGAGCCGCCCGCACGCCCGCCGGCACGATCCGGCCGGCGGAACTAAAATCGGCCGGCCCCTCTCCATCCGCTGCCATGAAAAAATACATCACCGTCGCCGCAGTCGCCCTTGCATTGGCCGCGGGCGTGGGGGTGTACCTGGGTTCCGGCACCACCGAGGCACCGGCCTCGACCTTCGTGCTGCTCGACGGCAGCAAGAAAAGCACCAACGACCTGAAGGGCAAGGTCACCCTGGTGAACTTCTGGGCCACCAGCTGCGTGACCTGCGTGGCGGAAATGCCCAAGGTCATTGCCACCTACGACAAGTACAAGTCCAAGGGCTACGACACGCTGGCCGTGGCCATGAGCTACGACCCGCCAAGCTACGTCGTCAACTTTGCCGAGACCCGCAAGCTGCCGTTCAAGGTGGCGATCGACAACACCGGCAGCGTGGCCCAGGCCTGGGGCGACGTGAAGCTCACGCCCACCACCTACCTGGTCAACAAGAAGGGCGAAATCGTGAAGCGCTATGTGGGCGAACCCGATTTCGCCGAGCTCCACAAGCTGATCGAGAAACTGCTCGCCGAGGCTTGATCCGCACGAGGTGCAGGGGCGAACGCATAGCAACAACCCGAAGCATGCTTCGGCCCGGACTTTGCTAATCTGCGCCTTCCGCAGTTCTTGCGCACCCCGCCTCTTCGATGACCGACTCTCCCGTGGCCGCCTCGCGTGAGCCCGCACCGATCCTGTTCGCCGCATGCGCAGGCATGGCCTACTGGATCTCATCGCTGCGCGTATGAGCTTTTCGGTTTCACGCCCGCTGCCGCTGGCCGACACGCCAGCCGTCGTGCTCCTGACGCCGGAGGAACCCGCCGAACTCGATGCGGCGCGCGCGATCTTCCGCGACTACGCCGCCTCGCTGGACATCGACCTGTGCTTCCAGAATTTCGAGGAAGAGGTCGCCACGCTGCCTGGCGACTACGCCGAGCCGCGCGGCGCCCTGCTGCTCGCGCTGGTCGATGCCGCCCACATCAAGGAGGAAGCCGGGCAACGCGCGCCGACCCTCATGCGCGCCAATGGCACGCTGGCGCACGTGGCCGGCTGCTGCGCGCTGCGCCCGCTCGACAACACCGACTACGCCAATGCCGCGGAGATGAAGCGGCTGTTCGTGCGGCCCGGCTTTCGGGGGCTGGGCGTCGGGCGGCAGCTCGCCGAAGCCATCCTCGACGCCGCGCGCGGCGCAGGCTATGCCTGCGTGCTGCTCGACACGCTGGACGACATGGAATCGGCCCGCGCGCTCTACGAAGACCTGGGTTTCGAGGAAGTGCCGCCCTACTATCACAACCCGATCGCGGGCGCGCACTACCTCAAGGTGGACCTTTAGGCAGCTCCGCCGTCAGCCGCGGGCCTGGGCCAGCAGCGTCTCGGCATTGCTGACCTCGAACTTGCCCGGTGCCTCGACGTTCAGCGTGGCCACCTTGCCGTCCTTCACGAGCATCGAATAGCGGTTGCTGCGCAGGCCCATGCCGCGGCCGGTCAGGTCGAGCGTGAGGCCGGTGGCCTTGGCGAAATCGGCGCTGCCGTCGGCCAGCATGCGCACCTTGGCGCCGGTCTTCTGGTCGCGCGCCCAGGCGCCCATCACGAAGGCGTCGTTCACGCTCACGCACCAGATCTCGTCCACGCCGGCGGCCTTGAAGTCGTCGTAGTGCTGCACATAGCCGGGCACGTGCTTGGCCGAGCAGGTGGGCGTGAAGGCGCCCGGCAGCGCGAACAGCGCAATGGTCTTGCCGGCCGTGGCCTTGCTCACGTCCACCGGGTTCGGGCCGATGCTGCAGCCTTCGCCTTCGACCTCGGAATATTCCTGCAGGGTTGCCGAAGGAAGGGTGTCGCCGACTTTGATCATCTGAGTGCTCCTGAAAAAGAAAAACGGCCCACATTGTGGGCCGTTTCCGGATGGGTTGCCTTCAAGAGGCTTCCCGAGGTCGATCAGCCGGTGATCAGACCAGCACGGCCTTCTCGACCAGGCGGGTCACGACCCAGTTCTTGGTCTTGGAGATCGGACGGCTTTCCGTGATCTCGATGGTGTCGCCCAGCTTGTACTCGCCCTTTTCGTCGTGGGCGTGGTACTTGCTCGTCTTGGCCACGATCTTGCCGTAGAGCTCGTGCTTCACACGGCGCTCGACCAGCACGGTCACGGTCTTGGCACGCTTGTCGCTGACCACCTTGCCGATCAAGGTGCGCTTGAGGGATTTTTTAGCTTCCGTCATGTTCACTCCTTACTTGGCGGCTTGGGTTTCTTGCTGCTTCTGAGCAAGAATGGTCTTGGCGCGCGCGATGTCGCGGCGCGTCACGCGCAGCGTCGAGGTGTTCGACAGCTGTTGCGTGGCTTTCTGCATGCGCAGGCCGAAATGGGCCTTCTGCAGGTCCTTGATTTCGGCTTGCAGGCCTGCGACGTCCTTCGTGCGCAGGGTTGCAGCCTTGGTCACCTTGGCCGGAGCCGCGGTTTCTTTTTTCTTACGTGTTGCCATGGATGTTCTCCTCTCAGGCGCCGAGCTGGCGAGCGACGAAGGTCGTACGCAGCGGAAGCTTGGCGGCGGCCAGGCGGAACGCTTCGCGGGCGAGTTCTTCGGGCACGCCGACGATCTCGAACACGATCTTGCCAGGCTGGATTTCAGCGACGTAGTACTCGGGGTTGCCCTTACCGTTACCCATCCGCACTTCGGCGGGCTTGGTAGAGATCGGCTTGTCCGGGAACACGCGGATCCAGATACGGCCACCGCGCTTCACGTGACGCGAAATCGCGCGGCGAGCGGCTTCGATCTGGCGCGCCGTGAGGCGGCCGCGGTCGGTGCATTTGAGACCGAAGTCACCGAAGGCAACCGAGTTGCCCCGGGTTGCGACGCCGGTGTTGCGGCCCTTTTGTTCCTTGCGGAACTTTCTGCGTGCAGGTTGCAGCATTTTTAATACTCCGTAGTTCTAAGACCGATCACTCGGTCTTGGCACCGTCAGCTGCTGCAGCTGGCGCGGCTTTGCGGACGCGCTTAACGGCGGGTTTCGAGTCTGCACCCGGAGCAGCGGGAGCTGCGCCAGTGGCTTCTGCGGGCTTGTCGCTGCCGTCGGCCGGGGCGGTGTTGCCACCGATCGGGCCACGGGCACCGGCGCGCGGGCCGGGACCACGACGGTCCGAACCCGGACGGTCGCCACCCGGGCGGCCATCGCGGCGCGGACCACGCGGACGACGCTCGTCGTCCGGACGCGGCGTTTCGACGGCCGGCAGGTCGTTGCGGCCCAGCGTGTCGCCCTTGTAGACCCAGACCTTGACGCCGATGACGCCGTAGGTGGTCTTGGCTTCCGAGGTGCCGTAGTCGATGTCGGCGCGCAGCGTGTGGAGGGGCACGCGGCCTTCGCGATACCACTCGGTACGGGCAATTTCGATGCCGTTCAGGCGGCCAGCCGACATGATCTTGATGCCCTGGGCACCCAGACGCATGGCGTTCTGCATGGCGCGCTTCATGGCGCGGCGGAACATGATCCGCTTTTCGAGCTGCTGCGTGATGCTGTCGGCGATCAGCTGGGCATCGATTTCGGGCTTGCGCACTTCTTCGATGTTCACTGCCACCGGCACGCCGAGCTGCTTGCCCAGTTCGCGCTTGAGGTTCTCGATGTCTTCGCCCTTCTTGCCGATCACGACGCCCGGACGAGCCGAGTAGATCGTGATGCGTGCGTTCTTGGCGGGACGCTCGATCATGACGCGCGACACCGAAGCGTTCTTCAGCTTCTTCTTGAGGTATTCGCGGACCTTGATGTCTTCGGCCAGCATGCCCGCGAAATCGCGGTCGCTTGCGTACCAGCGGCTGGACCAGTTACGGGTAACCGCAAGGCGGAAGCCGGTCGGATGGATTTTCTGTCCCATATTTCTTCCAGGCGTTCTTAGTTGCCAACCGTCACGTACACATGGCACGTGGGCTTGCTGATGCGGTTACCGCGACCCTTGGCTCGCGCCGTGAAGCGCTTGAGCGTTGCGCCCTGTTCGACGTAGATGGTCTTGACCTTCAGTTCGTCGATATCGGCGCCATCGTTGTGCTCGGCGTTGGCAATTGCCGACTCGAGCACCTTCTTGATGATCACAGCGGCCTTCTTCTGCGTGAATTGCAGGACGTTGAGCGCTTGATCAACCTTCTTGCCGCGGATCAGGTCAGCGACCAGACGGCCCTTGTCGACCGAGAGGCGGACACCGCGGAGGACTGCACGTGTTTCAGACATGGTCGTTCCTTACTTCTTCTGGACTTTCTTGTCCGCGGGGTGCCCCTTGAACGTGCGCGTGAGCGCAAATTCGCCGAGCTTGTGGCCGACCATCTGGTCGGTGATGTAGACAGGCACGTGCTGCTTGCCGTTGTGCACGGCAATGGTCAGGCCGATGAACTCGGGCAGGACCATCGAGCGGCGCGACCAGGTCTTGATCGGCTTCTTGTCCTTCGTCGTCACGGCCTTGTCGGCCTTGGCCACGAGGTGATGGTCAACAAACGGACCCTTTTTGAGAGAGCGAGTCATTTGCTATCCCTTACTTCTTGCGGCGCGACACGATGAAGACCTGCGTGCGCTTGTTGTTACGGGTACGGTAGCCCTTGGTCAGGTTGCCCCATGGGTCGACAGGATGGCGGCCTTCGCCGGTCTTGCCTTCGCCACCACCGTGCGGGTGGTCGACAGGATTCATCACCACGCCGCGAACGGTCGGGCGAATACCCATGTGACGCTTCACACCGGCCTTGCCGAGCTGGCGCAGGCTGTGCTCTTCGTTCGCGACTTCACCGATGGTGGCGCGGCATTCGATGTGGATGCGGCGCACCTCACCCGAACGCATGCGGACCTGGGCGTAGACGCCTTCGCGAGCCAGCAGCGTGGCCGACGTGCCGGCCGAACGCGCGATCTGCGCGCCCTTGCCGGGTTGCAGTTCGATGCAGTGGATCGTCGAGCCGACCGGAATGTTGCGGATCGGCAGCGTGTTGCCTGCGCGGATCGGGGCTTCCGAACCGCTCAGCAGCGTTGCACCAGCCTCAAGACCGCGCGGGGCGATGATGTAGCGGCGCTCGCCGTCGGCGTAGCAGACCAGGGCAATGTGGGCGGTGCGGTTCGGGTCGTATTCGATGCGTTCGACCTTGGCCGGGATGCCGTCCTTGTTGCGCACGAAGTCGACAACGCGGTAGTGGTGCTTGGCACCGCCGCCACGATGACGGATCGTGATGTGGCCGTTGTTGTTGCGGCCGGCCTTCTGGAACTGGGGCTCCAGCAGAGGCGCGTGAGGAGCACCCTTGAACAGGTGGTCCCGCGAGATCTTCACCGCGCCGCGTTGGCCCGGCGAAGTGGGTTTCATCTTGATGACGGCCATGATTAAGCGCCTTCCCCGACGAGGTTGAGCTCTTGACCGGGCTTGAGCGTCACATAGGCCTTGCGAACGTTGTCGCGGCGGCCGATGGACTTGCCAAAGCGCTTGGTCTTGCCCTTGGTGTTGAGCACCGACACGCCCTGGACTTCGACCTTGAACATCAGTTCGACAGCGGCCTTGATCTCGGGCTTGGTGGCGTCTTGCAGCACCTTGAAAGTGACAGCGTTCGACTTCTCGCCGACCATCGTGGCCTTTTCGGACACGATCGGGGCGACCAGCACCGCCATCAGGCGGCCTTCTTCGAACGTACGTTCAGCGGCGGTAGGGTTCACGCGGCTCATGCGAACATCTCCTTGAGCTTGTCGACGGCACCCTTGGTGACCAGCACCTTCTTGTAGTGGACCAGCGACACCGGATCGGCGTAGCGGGGTTCGACCACGAGAATGTTCACCAGATTGCGCGAGGCAAGGTACAGGTTTTCGTCGACTTCTTCGGCGATCACGAGCACGGACTCGAGATTCATCGCCTTGAAACGGGCTGCCAGCGGCTTCGTCTTGGGCGAATCCACGGTCAGCGAATCCACCACGGCCAGACGGCCTTCGCGAGCGAGCTGCGAGAAGATGGCGGCCATGCCGGCGCGGTACATCTTCTTGTTGATCTTCTGCGAGAAGTTTTCGTCAGGCATGTTCGGGAAGATCCGGCCACCCCCGCGCCACAGCGGCGAGGACGTCATACCGGCACGGGCGCGGCCCGTTCCCTTTTGCTTGAAAGGCTTCTTGGTCGAGTGCTTGACCTGCTCGCGGTCCTTCTGGGCGCGCGTGCCTTGGCGGGCGTTGGCCTGGAATGCAACGACGATCTGGTGGACCAGGTCTTCGTTGTAGTCACGGCCGAACACGGTCTCGGGGGCGTCGTATTTCGACGCGGCCTGGCCTTGTTCGTTCAGGAGTTCGAGTTGCATTACTTCGCTCCTTCAGCCGCTTGCGGCTTGGCCTTGATGGCGGGACGCACGGTGACGAAGCCACCCTTCGAACCCGGGATCGCGCCCTTGATGAGCAACAGTTGACGCGCTTCGTCGATGCGGAAGACATCGAGGTTCTGCGTGGTCTTGGTGACGTCGCCGAGGTGGCCCGTCATGCGCTTGCCGGGGAACACGCGACCGGGGTCTTGTGCCATGCCGATCGAGCCGGGAACGTTGTGCGAACGGCTGTTGCCGTGCGACGCGCGCTGCGAGCTCATGTTGTGGCGCTTGATGGTGCCGGCGTAGCCCTTGCCGATCGAGGTGCCTTGCACGTCGACCTTCTGGCCCACCGAGAACACGCTGCTCGCGGCGATCACGGCGCCAGCCTTGTGCTGGCCTGCGGTATCGGCGGTCACGCGGAATTCGCGGATGATTTCACCAGCTTCGACACCCGCCTTGGCGAGGTGGCCGGCTTGGGGCTTGGTCACGCGCGATGCCTTGCGCGAACCGAACGTCACTTGCAGTGCGACGTAGCCGTCGGTCTCTTGCGACTTGATCTGGGTCACACGGTTGTTGGACACATCCACCACCGTGACAGGAACTGCGTCCCCGTCATCGGTGAAGAGACGCATCATCCCCACCTTGCGGCCCAGCAACCCGAGGGAGTTGCTCAGACTCATTTGTTTTCTCCAAAAATGGAAACTCCCCTCGCCGCTGCCACTTCAATTGGCGACAGCGTTTGGCCGATTCCCCTGGGGGTACCCGGCCTGCGAAGGAAGGTTGATAAATCTCCGCTCTCAAGGCGCCCGAATGGACGCACGAAGGGCAGAGCCAGCGATTATAGCCCGCGATGCGGGCGCAGTGCAAGCTGCATTGCGAAGCGGCCCGGAAGGCACCTGCCCCCTGTCTTGGGCCGCTTTTTACTGCTTCCGGCCTATTTGACGGGCATCGTGATGATGCTGTCGCCACCCGGCGTGGACTTCATTTCGCCGCTGGATTTCAAGGTCGGCGCCGCCGTGCCGGTCTGGATGGGGACCGAAACCGCGCTCGAGGCGCCGCCGTGCCTGATGAACACATTGAGGTAGGCCAGCCCCTCGGCCTCGCTCACCACGACGACGGTGGCCGTGGTCCGCTTGCCGGCCGGCAGCGCGAGGGTGCTGCTTCCCTGGAGGGCCAGCCCCTTGTCGGCGCTCAGGCGGACCGTGGCACCCTCGGCGTCGGTCACGCCGTCGAATTGCAGCACGACAGGCGTGGCCTGGCCCACTCGCGGCGTGGCGTCGAGCCGGTATTCGAGCTTGACGCCGGCGCCGCCGGGCTTTTGCGGCGCCGTGGTCATGGGGACGGCCTGGCGCTGCTGCTGCGACGCTGCATGCCTGGCGCTGCGCGACCCGGGGTCGCCGTCTGCCGCGGCTGGCAACGACAGCATTGCCAGTGCGAGGCACACGAGGCACGCGAGAGCCGTCATCGAATTCGATCGGATGTTCATGGCGGCCTTTCTTGCTACTACTGAATGGAGACGTTGAAGCATGCGTCGAGACTGCTGAGGTCCGTCACTGCCAGAACGTACTCGCCAGCCGACAGGCTGACCGTATTGCCGGTGCGGGCAACCAGGCCGCCCCTGAAGATGTCGAAATCGGGGTTGGATCCCGCCGGACCGCCATTCACGACGATTTGGTAGCTGCGGTTGGCAGGCGCGGTGAAGCGGACATAGGAGAAGTTGCCGAGCTTGTTGCCCGTGCCGGCGTCGTTGGAGACGCAGGCCTGGGTCACGGCGCCGCCCACGGTCGCCACCCTGTACATCGGGATCGCAACCGGAATTGCGCCGTCGTTGGTTTCGGCGCCGCCGAACGGATCGTTGTCCGTCGCGTTGATGCCCTGCCCGCCCAGCAGGGTGGCCAGGGCCGAAGCGCTGCCCGGCGCGGTCGCGTTGAAGGCCGCCGAGAAAGGATGGATCGAGGTGACGGCCGCGCCGCTCCTGAACTGGAAGCCGGTCAGCGTGTCGTGGATCGGCTTGAAGCCGACCTGCTGGTTGAGGTTCCAGAAGATCGACTGGATCGAGGTCTCGCGGTACCAGCCCGGCTGGGTTGCCGCACCGGCGGAAAGGTCGATGTTGATGCTCTCCCGGACGGACGCCTGTTGCGCCCCGCCCGAATCGACATAGTTCCGGCGCCCCAGCGCAATGCCCGACCAGGCATTGCCCCAGCCTTCCGAGAACGCGAGCCGGCGATCGGTACGCTGGCTCTGGCTGTGGTCCCCGCCCATCGAGTCGTCGCGGCTGAAGGAGGACTGGTAGTAGTGCCCCCACTCGTGGGCAATCACCGAGGTGTCGTATTCATCGGTATCGACGTCTTCCTTGCCCAGCACATAGATTTCGCGGCCGTTGCTGCCCCTGTCGACGAAGAAAGTGGTGCCGATCTGCCCCGCCGCGACGCTGCCGGGGGACGGCGCATTGTTGATGCTCCAGAACACGCGCAAGGCCGGAAATGCCGTTGCAGGCGCCGCCGAGACCACCTTCTGCATGGCGGTGTAGACCGTATCGAGGATGGCAAAGGGCGCCGCCACCCGGTCCCCCGTGTAGCTCGAACCACCCCAGCCCGAAGGTGCATGGAGGTCGCGCACCGAGGCGGCCACGCCCGACGAAAAGGCGGGGCTCTGCATGGTGTAGAGGCCACTGGAGCGCGTGTTGTCGCGCACCGTCACATCCCAGCTTGCGCCCGGGCCGCTTCGGACCAGCTGCGCCTTGACCCGCACCGCGATCGCCGTGTTCGCGGGCACGGACACCGCATAGGCGCCGTTGTCGTCGGTGGTGGCCGTGGCCAGTGGCGCGGACGTTGCCGCATTGAGCACTTCCACACTGGCCCCTCGCACGGGCCGGGGCGCCGAGCTGGCATAGACGAGGGTGCCGTTCGGATTCGGCACGGATTCATAGGTGGCCGTGCCGCTCAGGGTGACCGGACCCGCCACCGGCAGCGGGAAGCCGGCGAAGCCGCCGCCACCACCTCCCCCGCCTCCGCCACCGCAGCCGGCCAGCAGCGCCACGGCAACACATGCCGCGATCCATGCAGAAGAGTTCTTGTAGCTCATAGCTTGTACTGCCCTCGTTTCAGCCCCGGCCCCGCTGGCCCCGAAGAACACCGGTGCGCGAGGATGCCACAGTTGGAAGACAAATGAAAAAGCCCGCTTGCATTTCTGCAAGCGGGCTTCTCAGGAAACGCAGCGCGAGGCTGGTTTACTGCAGCTTGATCTCGACGTCCACGCCGGCCGGCAGGTCGAGCTTCATCAGCGCGTCCACGGTCTTGTCGGTCGGGTCGACGATGTCCATCAGGCGCTGGTGCGTGCGGATCTCGAGCTGGTCGCGCGAAGTCTTGTTGACGTGCGGCGAACGCAGGATGTCGAAACGCTTCATGCGGGTCGGCAGCGGCACGGGGCCTTTGACGATCGCGCCGGTGCGCTTGGCGGTATCAACGATTTCGGCTGCCGACTGGTCGATCAGCTTGTAGTCGAACGCCTTCAGGCGGATGCGGATTTTTTGCTTGGTAGCCATGGTGATTCCTTTGCGTGCGGCTTAGATGTCGAGGATCTTTGCCACGACGCCCGAACCCACGGTGCGGCCGCCTTCGCGGATGGCGAAGCGCAGGCCTTCTTCCATCGCGATCGGGTTGATCAGCTTCACGGTGATGCTGACGTTGTCGCCAGGCATGACCATTTCC
>NZ_JBFTLJ010000017.1:0-138738 GCF_056396385.1 Variovorax sp. 05T418
TGCCACATTCCGGGGTGCTCGCAGGACTGCGGGTCCAACTACTGAACGGGTTCGCAACACCAAGCAAACGCCGACCTCGTCAGCAGTGCCGAGCTCCATCCTATGACCATGCGTCATCGATCGCCAGCCACGACCCACGCTTCATGCCCCGGGGTCGGGCCTGCCCGATGACAAACTACTGACGACGGCATGCGTTACCGGCGACTACGCTGAAAGGAGGCGCAGCCAGGGGCAAACCCTGAGGCTTTTGTTTTTCACATACGCGAAAATTTCTTCATGGTTGTGAAAACAGCGTTTCGCGTGATCGAGATCGTCGAGCTCTTTGCCCGGGAGAAGCAGCCGCTGGCGCTGTCCGAGATGGCGCGCCTGCTCGAGATGCCGGTGTCCAGCTGCCTCGGGCTGATCCGCACGCTCGAAGAGCAGGGCTACATGTACGAGACCGGCCGCCGCCAGGGCTACTACCCGACCGGCCGGCTGCTGGCCATGGCGCAGGTCATTGCGGCGCACGACCCGGTGCTCGACCGCGTGCGGCCCGCGCTCGAGGAGCTGCGCGACGGTGCGCGCGAGACCGTGCTGTTCGGCAAGTTCCGCGACCCGAACACGGTCGTCTACCTGGAAGTGCTGAGCGCGCCGCAGAGCATCCGCTATTCGGCCGAAGCGGGCGAGACGCGCCCCGCCTACGCCAATTCGATGGGCCGCGCGCTGCTCTCCACGCTCGCGCCCGAGGTGCGCCGCAAGCTGCTGGCCGCCACGCCGCTGGCGCCGCTGACCGACGCCACGCTGACCACGCCCGAGGCCATCGAGCAGGAGCTCGAACGCTCGCCCGCGCGCGGCTGGTACGGCAACCTCGGCGAAAGCATCCCTGACCTGGTCGGCCTTGCATGGCCGTTGCGCATCGGCGGCGAGGCCTACGCCATCTCGGTGGCGGGTCCGCGCTACCGGCTCGAGCCGCGCATCGACGAGGCGGCCGCCATGCTGCGCTCCGCCTGCCTGGCCATCGAACACAAAGGCTGATCGAAACAATGACCTCCCCACGCTACTTCGTCCGCGAAAGCGACATCGCCGGCTACCACCCGGCCAACCACACCGGCACGCTCAACAAGCGGCTGATCGGCCCCGAGACCGTGGGCGCGAAGCAGCTCGAGGTGCTGGTCGGCCATATCCAGAAGGGCAAGGGCGCGCTGCCCCATTCGCACCCGGGCATCGAGCAGGTCTGCTACATGCTCGAAGGCCGCGCGGTCGCCGAGGTGGGTGGCCAGCGGCAGGAGCTGCACCCGGGCGACAGCTGCTTTTTTCCGGCCGATGCGATGCACACCTTCACGGTGGTGAGCGACGAGCCGGTGCGCGTGCTGGTCATCTACAGCCCGCCGTACGAGGAATCGCCGGAGCGCGTGATCCGGCCCTGAACGACAACCCCCGGAGACAAGAACCATGCAGACGATGAAGAACGCGACAACCACGGTCGCGGTGGCAAGCCGCCGCCGTTTCATTTCCATCGGCGCCGCCGCGGGCCTGGCCGGCGCGGCGCCCTGGGCCTTTGCGCAGGAGGGCTACCCGAAGCAGCCGATCAAGCTGATCGTGCCCTTCGCGGCCGGCAGCGGCACCGACGCGGTGGCGCGCATCACGGCGCAGATGCTGGGCGAGGCGCTCAAGGCCTCGGTCATCGTCGACAACCGCGCGGGCGCCAACGGCGTGATTGCCGCCGAGTTCGTGGCCAAGGCGCCGCCCGACGGCTACACGCTCTTCATGACCACCAACACCACGCACTCGGCCAATCCGAGCCTGATGAAGTCGCTGCCCTACGACCCGGTGAAGGACTTCGCGCCCGTGAGCCGCATGGGCAACCTGCCGTTCATGCTGGTGGTCAACAACGAGCTGCCGGTGAAGAGCGTGGCCGAGCTGCTGGCCTGGGGCCGCGCGCACCCCGGCAAGCTGACCTATGCGAGCGGCAACAGCACCGGCATCGTGAGCGGCGCCACGCTCTCGCGCATGAGCGGCGTGCCGATGCTGCACGTGCCCTACAAGAGCACGCCGCCCGCCATTGCCGACCTGATCGGCGGGCAGGTGTCGATGATGGTGGTCGACCTGGCCGCGGGGCTCGCCACCGTGAAGGCCGGCAAGATGCGCGCGATTGCCGTGACCACGCAGGAGCGCACCAAGCTGTTTCCGGAACTGCCGCCGCTGGCCGAGACGCCCGAGCTCAAGGGCTTCGACATCACCTCGTGGAACGGCGTGTTCGCGCCGGCCGGCACGCCGCGCGATGTGGTGCTGAAGCTCAACAAGGTGCTGTCGGAGATGGCGAATGGCGCGGCCTTCCGCGAGCGGGTGGCGAAACTGGGCTTCGATGCCTTCGGCAGCACGCCGGAAGAGCTGGGCGCGTTCACCGTGTCCGAACTGGCCAAGTGGAAGAAGCTGATCCAGGCTGCGGGCATCCAACCGGAATGAGCGTGCTGTTGAATTTGAATTCCTCCCTCCCCTCTCGGGGGAGGGCAGGGGTGGGGGCCAGCGGCGCCTCCATCGGGCGCCCTCCCTGCCCCCATCCCCACCTTCCCCCGGAAGGGGAAGGAGCAAAGACATGAGCACCGCTGGACCACTCGACGGCATCCGCATCCTCGACCTCACGGCCGTGGTGATGGGCCCCTACGCCACGCAGACGCTCGGCGACCTTGGCGCCGACATCGTCAAGGTCGAGCCGCCCACGGGCGACAACCTGCGCGCCGTGGGTCCGATGCGCCACGCCGGCATGGGCGCGATGGCGCTGCACCTGAACCGCAACAAGCGCTCGATCGTGCTCGACCTGAAGCAGCCCGAAGGCCGCGAGGCGTGCCTGCGGCTCGCGGCGGGCTGCGATGCGCTGATCTACAACACGCGCCCCCAGGCGATGGCGCGGCTCGGGCTCGGCTACGAGGCCGTGGCGGCGGCCAATCCGAAGATCGTCTATCTCGGCGCCTTCGGCTATGGCGAAGAGGGCCCCTATGCCGGCAAGCCCGCCTACGACGACCTGATCCAGGGCGCGGCCGGCGTCGCCTCGCTGTTCGCGCAGCAAAGCGGCGGCGCGCCGCGCTACGCGCCTGTCACGCTGGCCGACCGTGCCGTGGGGCTGCAGGCGGCCATCGCGCTGCTCGCGGCCGTGCTGCACGCGCAGCGCACGGGCAAAGGCCAGGCGGTCGAGGTGCCGATGTTCGAGGCGCTCTCGCAGTTTGTGATGGGCGACCACCTGGGCGGCCACAGCTTCGAGCCGCCGCTCGGCCCCACCGGCTATGCGCGCCTGCTCGCTGCGCACCGCAAGCCCTACGCCACGGCCGACGGCTACCTCAGCGTGCTGATCTACAACGACAAGCACTGGCAGGCCTTCTTCGACCTGATCGGCCGGCCCGAGCTGCGCGCCTCGCCGATGTTCGGCACGCACACGGCGCGCGCCGCGAACATCGGCGCGGTCTATGCGTTCGTGGCCGAGGTGATGGCCACGCGCGGCAGCGATGACTGGATGGCGGCGCTGGAAGCGGCCGACATTCCGGTCGCGCGCCTGCACAGCACCGAGAGCCTGATCGACGATCCGCACCTGCGCGCGGTCGATTTCTTTCCCGAGTTCGACCATCCGAGCGAAGGCCGCATCCGCACGCTCGCGCCGGTCGGACGCTACAGCGCCACGCCCGCGGGCATCCGCCGCATGGCGCCGCGCATCGGCGAGCAGAGCGTCGAGCTGCTGCGCGAAGTGGGCTATGGCGATGAAGCCATCGACCACCTGCTCGCGCGCGGCGTCACGCTGCAGCCGGCTCCACCCAAGGACAACGACGAATGAACTTCTCCCTCAATGAAGACCAGCGCTCGCTGGTGGCCGCCATCGAGCGGCTGTGCGAAGACTTTCCCGCCGACTACTGGCGCGACCACGACGACCGCGCCGCGTTCCCGCACGAGTTCCACCGCGCCGTGGCCGACAGCGGCTGGCTCGGCATCGCGATGCCCGAGGCGCAGGGCGGCGCGGGCCTGGGCATCACCGAGGCGGCGCTGATGATGCGTGCCATCAGCGCATCGGGCGCGGGCATGTCGGGCGCTTCGTCGGTGCACATGAACATCTTCGGGCTCAACCCGGTGGTGGTGTTCGGCAGCGAGGCACAGCGCCAGCGTTTCCTGCCGCCGCTGATCGCGGGCACCGAGAAGGCCTGCTTCGCCGTGACCGAGCCCGACGCGGGGCTCGACACCACCCGCCTCAAGACGCAGGCGGTGCGCCAGCCGAACGGCAGCTACCTGCTGCACGGCCGCAAGATATGGATATCGACCGCGCAGGTGGCCGACCGCATGCTGATCCTCACGCGCACCACGCCGCTCGATCAGGTGAAGAAGCCCACGCAGGGGCTCACGCTGTTCTACACGCCGCTGGACCGCGCCAAGGTCGAGGTGCGCGAGATCCACAAGCTCGGCCGCGCGGCGGTGGACTCGAACATGCTCTTCATCGACGGGCTCGAAGTGCCGGAGGAAGACCGCATCGGCGAGGAGGGGCGCGGCTTCGAATACATCCTGCACGGGCTCAACCCCGAGCGCATATTGATTGCGGCCGAAGCCATCGGCATCGGCCGCGCCGCGCTGCGCATCGCGGCGCAGTACGCGCAGGAGCGCGTCGTCTTCGGCCGGCCGATCGGCCAGAACCAGGGCGTGGCGCACCCGCTCGCGCGCGCCTGGGCCAACCTCGAGGCGGCCGACCTGATGGTGTTCAAGGCCGCCACGCTGTACGACGCGGGCGAGCCCTGCGGCATCGAGGCCAACGCCGCCAAGTACCTCGCGGCCGAGGCGGCGCACGACGCCTGCCAGAACGCGGTTCTCACGCTGGGCGGCATGGGCTATGCGAAGGAATACCATGTCGAGCGGCTGCTGCGCGAGAGCTACATTCCGCGCATTGCGCCGGTCAGTCCGCAGATGATCCTGAACTTCATCGCGGAAAAGGCGCTCGGCCTGCCCAAGTCGTACTGATGCTGCCCCTGCCATGAATCCATCCGCCGTTACCCGCCATCTCGTTGTCCGCGGCCTGGTGCAGGGCGTGGGCTATCGCTGGTCGATGGTGCAGGCCGCGCGGCGCCTGGGCGTGCGCGGCTGGGTGCGCAACCGCCGCGACGGCAGCGTGGAGGCGCTGGCCTCGGGCCCGGCCGCTGCGGTCGATGCGCTGGTCGCATGGGCCCGCAGCGGACCGGAGGGCGCGCGCGTGGATGCGCTCGATGCCGTGGAGGCGCCCGCGCCCGCCGAGCCGCCATCGGATTTCGTGCAGCGCGAAACGGCGTGAACCGCGGCGCTGGCGCGATCTGCAACGCCGCTGGCAGGCATTGCAACCCCTGCGGCGGGCGCGGCCGAGCATGCAAGACGCAGACGGCCGACAATCGGCGGACGCTCTTTCCTTTCTCCAGCGAACCCAGAGACATCCCATGAAACTCCCCGCCAAGGTCCAGATCATCGACGTCGGTCCGCGCGACGGACTGCAGAACGAGAAGCAACCGGTCTCCGCCGAAATCAAGATCGGCCTCGTGCACCGCCTGCAGGACGCCGGCCTGAAGGAGATCGAGGTCACCAGCTTCGTGAGCCCCAAGTGGGTGCCGCAGATGGCCGACAACGCCGAGGTGATGCACGGCATCAAACGCAAGCCCGGCGTGCGCTACTCGGTGCTCACGCCCAACATGAAGGGCTTCGAGGCCGCCATTGCCGCGCCGCGCGAGGAGTGGCCCGACGAGATCGTGGTGTTCGGCGCCGCGAGCGAGGCCTTCAGCCAGAAGAACATCAACTGCTCCATTGCCGAGAGCATCGAGCGCTTCGCGCCCGTGGTGGCCGCGGCGCGCGAGAAGGGCATCGATGTGCGCGGCGCCATGTCGTGCACGGTGGGCTGCCCGTATGAAGGCGAGGTCGCGCCCGAGCGCGTGGGCATGCTGGCGAAGTTGATGAAGGACATTGGCGTGCAGCGCGTGGACGTGGCCGACACCATCGGCGTGGGCACGCCGCGCAAGGTGAAGGCTGCCATCGAGGCCACGCTGGCGCACTTCGGCGTGGACCAGATCTCGGGCCACTTCCACGACACCTACGGCCAGGCGCTGGTCAACACGCTGGCCTCGCTGGAGCTGGGGGTCTGGAACTTCCAGTCGTCCTCCGCGGGCCTCGGCGGCTGCCCCTACGCCAAGGGTGCGACGGGCAACGTGGCCACCGAAGACGTGGTCTACATGCTGCACGGCATGGGCATCGAAACCGGCATCGACCTGGACAAGCTGATCGACGCCGGCGTGTACATCAGCGAGGCGCTGGGGCGCGAGCCGAACTCGCGCGCGTCGAAGGCCCTGCGCATCAAACGGGCGGGTTGAAACGATGTGCGGCGCTGAACTTCATTCGCTGCCCGAGGGCGTGCAGCGCGTCTCGCGCATGCTGCAGGACGCGGGCCACCCCCATTCGCCGCGCATGCTCGACGACGCCTGCCGCACCGCCCAGCAGGCGGCCGACGCGCTCGGCATTTTGGTCGGGCAGATCGCCAAGAGCATCATCTTCCGGCGCAAGAGCGACGACGCGGCGGTGCTGGTCATCACCTCGGGCGACAAGCGCGTCGACGAGAAGAAAGTCGATGCGCTGGTCGGCAAGACCGGCCGCGCCGATGCGGAGTTCGTGAAGGCGCGCACCGGCTTCACGATCGGCGGCGTGTCGCCGGTGGCGCATGCCACGCCGCCGGTGGTGCTGATCGACCGCGAGCTGTTCCGCTTCGAGGAGATCTGGGCTGCCGCGGGCCATCCGCATGCGGTGTTCCAGCTGCGCCCGCAAGACCTCGAGAAGCTCACCGGCGCGCCGGTGGCGGACGTGGTGTGAACGCCGAGGCCGCGCTGATGCTGGCCGAACGCGCCCAGGCCGTGCAGCGCCCGGCCGCCGGCGATGCGCCCGATGTGCCATCGCCCTGCACCTCGGTCTGCCGCATGGACAGCCGAAGCGGCTTCTGCGAAGGCTGCCTGCGCACCCTCCCCGAGATCGCGGGCTGGAGCCGGATGGACGGCGTGGCGCGGCGCGGCGTGTGGCGCGCGATCGAGCTGCGGGCGCGGGCCGGCCTCTGGCGCATTCCGGAACCCTCAGGAGACAAGCACGCATGAAGCACATCGACTTCTATCTCGACTTCATCTCGCCCTACGCGCACCTTGCGTTCGAGCACCTGCCCCAGGCGCTCGAGGGCCTGAGCTGCAGCGTGGCCTACAAGCCGGTGCTGCTCGGCGCCATCCTCAAGCACCACGGCCAGCTCGGCCCGGCCGAGATTCCCGCCAAGCGCAGCTGGACCTACCGCCATGTGCTCTGGCTCGGCCATGCGAACGGCATCCAGATCGAGATGCCGGCCTCGCACCCCTACAACCCGCTGCCGCACCTGCGGCTCGCGCTGTCGACCTCGGACGACGGCAGCATCAGCCGCCTGGTGGCCGAGACCATCCTGCGCAACGTGTGGCGCGGCGGCGAGGAAGCCGGCGATGCCGCGCGCCTGGCTGCGCTGGCGGCGCAGCTGGCACCGAAGCGCGACATGAACGGCGACGAGAACAAGGCGCTGCTCAAGCGCAACACCGACGAAGCGCTGCAGCTCGGCGTATTCGGCACGCCGACCTGCAGGGTCGACGGCCGCCTGTTCTGGGGCTTCGACGGCCTCGCGATGCTGCGCGCCTACCTCGCCGGCGACGCATGGTTCGACGGCCCGCAATGGGCCGCGGCCGACCAGCGACCGTCCTTGCTGCGAAGCAGCAAAAGCTGAGCAGAAGGCCGATTTCTTACAAGCTGAAACGGACCCCGCGGGTTTCACCTTAATCCGTAAGCGCCGATTCAGTTTCGCGAAAGGCTCGGGTCAGTCGCGCCTCCAAGAATGCTTCACGGTCCCGAATGCCGGGCCCGATCGAACGCATACACAGGAGACGACGCAAATGGCAGCAACACTGGATTCGAGGGGGATGCCGCATCCGGCCCCCCGGCCCATGTCCGCGGAGGAAAAGAAGGTCATCTTCGCTTCCTCCCTTGGCACGGTGTTCGAGTGGTACGACTTCTACCTCTACGGCTCGCTGGCCGCGATCATCGCGAAGCAGTTCTTCAGCGGCCTCGATGCCGGCGCAGCCTTCATCTTCGCGCTGCTGGCGTTTGCCGCGGGCTTCCTGGTGCGGCCGTTCGGCGCCATCGTGTTCGGCCGGCTCGGCGACATGATCGGGCGCAAGTACACCTTCCTGGTCACGATCCTGATCATGGGCCTGTCGACCTTCATCGTCGGCCTGTTGCCCAGCTACGCCACCATCGGCGTCGCGGCGCCGGTGATCCTGATCGCGCTGCGCATGCTGCAGGGCCTCGCGCTCGGCGGCGAGTACGGCGGTGCCGCCACCTATGTGGCCGAGCATTCGCCGCACGGCAAGCGCGGTGCCTACACCTCGTGGATCCAGACCACCGCCACGCTCGGGCTGTTCCTGAGCTTGCTGGTGATCCTGGGCGTGCGCGAATGGCTCGGCGAAGCGGTGTTCAACGACTGGGGCTGGCGCATTCCGTTCCTGGTGTCGATCCTGCTGCTGGGCGTCTCGGTGTGGATCCGCCTGTCGCTGAGCGAATCGCCCGCCTTCCAGAAGATGAAGGCCGAGGGCAAGACCTCGAAGGCGCCGCTGTCCGAGTCCTTCGGCCAGTGGAAGAACCTCAAGATCGTGATCCTGGCGCTGGTCGGCCTCACGGCGGGCCAGGCGGTGGTCTGGTATTCGGGCCAGTTCTACGCGCTCTTCTTCCTGACGGCGCAGCTCAAGGTCGACGCGACCACGGCCAACCTGATGATCGCGGCCGCGCTTTTGATCGGCACGCCGTTCTTCGTGGTGTTCGGCACGCTGTCGGACAAGATCGGCCGCAAGCCGATCATCATGGCCGGCTGCCTGCTGGCCGTGGTCACCTACTTCCCGGTCTTCAAGATGCTGACCGAGGCCGCCAACCCCGACCTCGCCAAGGCGCAGGCCACCGCCGGCGTCACCGTCACGGCCGACCCCGCGACCTGCTCGTTCCAGGGCAACCCGGTGGCGCGCGAGATCGACTTCAGGAGCTCCTGCGACATCGCCAAGCGCTACCTCGTGCAGAACTCGGTGAGCTATGAGAACGTGGCCGGCGCGCCGGGTTCGAAGGCGGTCGTGAAGATCGGCGACAAGTCGGTCGAGGCGCCCGTGGGCAACGTCGTGAACCTCAAGTTCGACGAGACCTCCGCCAAGGAAATCGCCGCCTTCAAGAAGGGCGTGGCCGAAGACCTGAAGGTCGCGGGCTACCCGGCCAAGGCCGACCCCGCCAAGATCAACAAGCCGCTGACGGTCGCGCTGCTGTTCTGGCTGGTGCTGCTGGTCACCATGGTCTACGGCCCGATCGCTGCCATGCTGGTGGAACTGTTCCCCACCCGCATCCGCTACACCTCGATGAGCCTGCCCTACCACATCGGCAACGGCTGGTTCGGCGGCCTGCTGCCGACCACTGCCTTCGCCATCGTGGCCTCGACCGGCAACATGTACAACGGCCTGTGGTATCCGATCATCATCGCGGGCGTCACGCTGGTGGTGGGCACGCTGTTCATCCGCGAAACCAAGAACGTCGACATCTACGCGAACGACTGACGCACGTTCGGCAGTGCAGGAGGGCGGCGGGAGCCGGCCCTCCGTTCAACAAAGGGGCTTCATGCCGTCGGCATGAGGCCTTTTTCTTGAACCCCCGCATTCCATCCCCAGGAGACAGAACCCATGTGGAAACTCGTTGTCGGCTTCGTCGTCTTTGCCGCCATTGCCCTGTACGTGATCTCGAAAGCCGGCGACAAGATCGACATGTCGGGCGAGAAGCATGGCGGGGACGCGGCGCAGCACGAGCCCGCGCCCGCCGCCGCACCCAAGTAGGCAAGCCGCCGCGCGGCGGCGATCAGCGCTTGAATCGGCCTTCGCTGATGATCGACAGGTCGACGTAGTCGATGCCCGTGTGGTCCGTCGGCGAATAGCTCACGTCGATGTTGCCGCCCAGGTCGTACTGGAAGCTGTTGAGCGTGGCAATCAGCCGGGCGCGCGTGGGCTTGGGGCCCGTGCGGCGCAGCGCCTCCACCATCACCTTGGTGGCGACGAAGCCTTCGAGCAGCGCGGGCGACAGCTCGGTCTGCCCCTTGGCCTTGGCGAGCGCCATCGCCTCCTTGATCAGCGGATGGCCGAACGAGCGCTCGTAGGGCAGCACCTGCGTGACGATCACGCCGGCGCTGGCCGAGCCCAGCTCCTTGATGAAGCCCGAAGCCGCATTGTTCGACAGCGTGATGATCTGTGCCGCCGAACCCGCGGCCCGCAGCGCCTTCACGCCTTCGGTCACCGCGGTGCCCGAGCCGATCCACAGCACCGCCTGCGCATTGGCCTTGACCAGCTGCGGCACGATCGCCGAATAGTCGGGCTTGCTGCGGTCGGCCAGCGCCAGCACCGCCGGTGCGAGCCCGGCCTTCTCGAAGCCCTTGCTCGCGCCTTCCATCGCGTCCTTGCCGAAGGAGTCGTCGGCCTGCACCACGGCAATGCGCTGGATGCCCGTGGTGTGCAGGTGCTGCACCGCTTTTTCAGCCTCGCGCTGGTAGGTCGAGCGCACGTTAAAGATGTTCTTCTGCAGCGGCTTGTGCAGCGCCATCGCGCCGGTGGAAGGGCCCACCAGCGCCACGCCGTACTTGTCGAGCAGCGGGATCACGGCCAGGGTGTTGGGCGTGCCGCGGTTGAGCAGCAGCGCCAGCACCTTCTTGTCCTCGATCAGGATGCGCGTGTTCTCCAGCGAGCGCTTCGCGTCCAGGCCGTCGTCGAGCCGGATCACCTCCACCTGCTCGCCGTTGATGCCGCCCTGGGCGTTGACCTGGTCGATGACCAGCTGCGAGCCCATGATGGTTTCCTTCACGCTGGCGGCCACCGGGCCCGACAGGTCGGCCGACTGGCCGATCACGATCTGCGCCGACGCGCCGAGCGCGGACAGGGCAAAGAGCAGCGCAGCAGCGCGGGACGTGGACAACATCTTCATCATCGAACAGCCTTTGGGCGAAGCGGATGCTTCTGTCAGAAGATGTGTAATGTGTTGCCGCAAGTGACAATCACTCGCTCGTGGAAACCCTGTCAAACCATAGTTGACAGTGCCCTGGCGCCGCCGCCGGCGCCGCGCTCAGCGCTTGAAGCGGCCGTCGCTGATGATCGCGAGGTCGGCGAAGTCGATGCCCGAATGGTCCTGCGGCGAGTAGCTGATCTCGAGCCCGCCGAGGTCGTAGCCGCGCAGGCTCTCGAGCGCCGCCAGCACCTTGGCCCGCGTCGGCTTGGGGCCGGCGCGGCGCAGCGCCTCGAGCAGCACCTTGGCCGAGGCAAAGCCCTCGAGCGCGGCCGGCGACAGCTCGGCCTGGCCCTTGGCGCGCGCCAGCGCCAGCGCTTCCTTGACCATGGGGTAGCTGATGGAGCGCTCGTTCGGGAACACCTGGGTCACGATCACGCCCTTGCTCGCATCGCCCAGCTGCTTGATGAAGCCCGACGAGGCGTTGTTCGACAGGGTGACCACCTGCGCGGCCGAGCCGGAGGCGCGCAGCGCCTTGATGCCCTCGACCACGGCAACGCCCGAGCCGATCCACAGCACCGCCTGCGCATTGGCGTCCCGGATGGCCGGCACGATGGCCTTGTAGTCGGGCTTCTCGCGGTCGGCCGGCACGGTCACGACGGGCTTGGCCTGCGCCTTGGCGAAGCCGGTCATGGCGCCCTCGAGCGCGTCCTGCCCGAAGGAATCGGTCACATGCACCACGGCGATGCGCGCGATGCCGGTGGTGAGCAGGTGCTGGATCGCCTTCTCGGCTTCGCGCTGGTAGGTGGCGCGCACGTTGAACACGTGCTTTTGCACCGGCTTGTGCAGCACCATGGCGCCGGTCGAAGGGCCGATCAGCGCCACGTCGTGCTTGTCGAGCCACGGGATGATGGCCTGCGAATGCGGCGTTCCGCGGCTCATGAAGAGCGCCACCACCTTCTTCTCCTCGAGCAGCACGCGGGCGTTCTCGGCGGCGCGCTTGACGTCGAAGCCGTCGTCCATGCGCAGCACCTCGATCTTCTCGCCGTGCACCCCGCCCTGGGCGTTCGCGGCGTCGATCAACAGCTGGGCGCCGCCGATGGTTTCGTTCACGCTGGCGGCCACCGAGCCGGTCATGCCCGCGGTCTGGCCAATCAGGACCTGGGCCGGCGCGGATGTCGCGGCCAGGGCGAGCAGGGCCGCGCAAAGAACGTGCAGCTTGTTCATGGATAACTTCAAGGGCGGTGTTGGAACGTAAACAAAGGTGCTATTTGTTACATAAAGTGTTATTTGCGGAATCCGTACAAACCCCTGCGCGGCCACAGACCATGTGACGGAGTGCACGAATACGTCACCGGCCACTCCCTAGAATGTTTGCCCCACCCCCAAGGCATTCATGACACAGGGCTCCATCCGGATTCGCGGCGCGCGCCAGCACAACCTCCAGAACCTCGACCTCGACATCCGCACCGGCGAGATGACCGTGGTCACCGGGCCCAGCGGCTCGGGCAAATCGAGCCTCGTGTTCGACACCCTCTATGCCGAGGGCCAGCGGCGCTACGTGGAGACCTTTTCCGCCTACGCGCGCCAGTTCCTGGACCGCATGGACAAGCCGGCCGTCGACAAGGTGGAGGGCGTGCCGCCCGCCATCGCCATCGACCAGACCAACCCGGTGCGCTCCTCGCGCTCCACGGTCGGCACGATGACCGAACTCAACGACCACCTGAAGCTGCTCTATGCGCGCGCGGCCCAGCTGTTCGACCGCGAGACTGCGCTGCCGGTGCGCCACGACTCGCCCGACAGCATCTATGCGCAGATCGCCGAGCGCGCGGCTGCGGCGGGCGATCCGCGGCTGGTGGTCACCTTCCCGGTCGAGCTGCCGGCCGGCACCTCGGCCGATGAAGTGACGCAATGGCTCTCGGCCAGCGGCTTCACGCGCGTGCAGTCCGAGCGCGAGGTGGCCACGCCCACCGGCCCGCGCAAGATGCTCGACGTGGTGGCCGACCGCTTCCGCATCTCGAGCGCCGAGCGCGCGCGCGTGGTGGAGGCCATCGAGGTGGCGCTCAAGCGCGGCAGCGGGCGGGTCACGGTGCATGCCACCGGCGCCGACGAGAACGCACCCGCGGACGTGTGGAAGTTCTCCACCGGCCTGCACTGCCCCGAAAGCGACATCCGCTACGCCGACCCGATCCCGTCGATGTTCTCGTTCAACTCGGCCGTCGGCGCCTGCGACACCTGCCGCGGCTTCGGCCGCGTGATCGGCGTCGACCTGGGCCTCGTGATTCCCAACGACAAGCTCACGCTGCGCGCCGGCGCGATCAAGACCATCCAGACCCCCGCCTGGAAGGAAGCGCAGGACGACCTCATGCGCCACGCCGAGGCGGCCGGCATTCCGCGCGACACGCCGTGGAACAAGCTCACCGACGAGCAGAAGCACTGGGTGATCGAGGGCACGCCCAACTACAAGGAGGGCAACTGGAACAAGCAGTGGTATGGCGTGCGCCGCTTCTTCGCGTACCTGGAGAGCAAGGCCTACAAGATGCACATCCGCGTGCTCTTGTCCAAGTACCGCAGCTACACGCCGTGCCCCACCTGCAGCGGCGCGCGCCTGAAGCTCGACAGCCTGATCTGGCGCATCGGCAGCAAGGAAGACGCGGACGCGGTGCTGGAGCCCGCCAAGCGCTTCATGCCGGCCGGCGTGAAGTGGACGCGCGCGCGGCTGGAGGCGCTGCCGGGGCTGTGCCTGCATGATTTGATGCTGCTGCCGATCGAGCGGCTGCGGCGGTTCTTCGACCGCATGGGCTTGGCTCCCTCCCCCGCCGGGGGAGGGCAGGGGTGGGGGCACGCGGCCTCTGCAAAAGCTGCGGCGGTGGTGGAGGCCGAGAGCCCCCATCCCGGCCTTCCCCCGGCGGGGGAAGGAGCAAGACAGGGCGAAGCCCAGGCGCTCAAGCTCCTCCATGAAGAAATCACCACCCGCCTGCGCTACCTGCACGACGTCGGCATCGGCTACCTCACGCTCGACCGGCAAAGCCGCACGCTGTCGGGCGGCGAGGTGCAGCGCATCAATCTCACCACCGCGCTCGGCACCTCGCTGGTCAACACGCTGTTCGTGCTCGACGAGCCCAGCATCGGCCTGCATCCGCGCGACATGAACCGCATCACCGAGGCCATGCTGCGCCTGCGCGACGCCGGCAACACGCTGGTGGTGGTCGAGCACGACCCGGCCGTGATGCTCGCGGCCGACCGCGTGATCGACATGGGCCCCGGCCCCGGCATCCGCGGCGGGCAGATCGTGTTCGACGGCAGCACCGACCAGCTGCGCGATGCCGACACGCTCACGGGCCAGTACCTGGGCGGGCGCAAGAAGATCGGCATGGGCTTCAAGCGGCTGGTGAGCGAGAACACGCACCGGCTCATCCTCGAAGGCGTGCGCGAGCACAACCTCAAGAACATCACGGTCGAGTTTCCGCTCGCGCGGCTGGTCTGCGTGACCGGCGTCAGCGGCTCGGGCAAGTCGACGCTGATCCAGGACGTGCTGGCACCCGCGCTCATGCGCCACTTCGGCAAGGCCACCGAAACGCCGGGCGCGCACGACCGCCTGCTGGGCGCCGATCACCTGGGCGATGTGGTCTTCGTCGACCAGTCGCCGATCGGCAAGACCGCGCGCTCCAATCCCGCGAGCTACGTGGGCGCATGGGACGCGATCCGCGAGATCTTCGCCACCGCCGCGCTCTCGCGCCAGCGCGGCTACACCGCGAGCAAGTTCAGCTTCAACTCCGGCGACGGCCGCTGCCCGACCTGCGGCGGCTCGGGCTTCGAGCACGTCGAGATGCAGTTCCTCTCGGACGTGTACCTGCGCTGCCCCGACTGCGACGGCAAGCGCTACCGCCCCGAGATCCTCGAGGTGAAGGTCGAACGCAAAGGGAAGAGCTACAACGTGGCCGACGTGCTCGATCTCACCGTGGCCGAAGCCGCGGCGGTGTTCGAGGCCGACCGCGACGTGCTGCGCGTGCTGCAGCCGATCTCCGACGTGGGGCTCGACTACGTCAAGCTCGGCCAGCCGGTGCCCACATTGAGCGGCGGCGAGGCCCAGCGCCTCAAGCTCGCGGGCTTCCTGGCCGAGGCGGCCAAGAGCGCAACGGCCAGCAAGCAGTCGGTCGCGCGCCGAGGCACGCTGTTCCTGTTCGACGAGCCCACCACCGGCCTGCACTTCGACGACATCGCGCGGCTGATGCGCGCGCTGCGCAAGCTGCTCGACGCCGGCCACTCGCTGATCGTGATCGAGCACAACCTCGACGTGATCCGCGCCAGCGACTGGTGCATCGACCTCGGCCCCGAAGGCGGCGAGGGCGGCGGCCGGGTGGTGGCCGAGGGCACGCCGGAGCAGTTGCGCGAGAACCGCGCCTCGCTCACCGGCGCGGCGCTGGCCGACTACGACCTGGCCATCGGCCCCGAGGCCTACAAGGTGGCCGAGCGCGCCGCGCGGCGCTACATCGCCAATGCCAAGACGGCGCCGGGCGGCCATGCGATCGAGATCGTTAACGCGCGCGAGCACAACCTGAAGAACCTCAGCGTGAACATTCCGCGCGGCAAGTTCAGCGTGGTGACGGGCGTGAGCGGCTCGGGCAAGTCGACGCTGGCCTTCGACATTTTGTTCAACGAAGGGCAGCGGCGCTATCTCGAATCGCTCAACGCCTATGCGCGCAGCATCGTGCAGCCCGCGGGCCGGCCCGAAGTGGATGCGGTCTACGGCATTCCGCCCACGGTGGCCATCGAGCAGCGCCTGTCGCGCGGCGGGCGCAAGAGCACGGTGGGCACCACCACCGAGGTCTGGCACTTTTTGCGCCTTCTGTACGTGAAGCTCGGCATCCAGCACTGCATCCACGACGGCGCGGCGGTGCAGCCGCAAACGCCCGACAGCATCGCCGCGCAGCTGATGCGCAACTTCAAGGGCCAGCACATCGGCCTGCTCGCGCCGCTGGTGAGCAACCGCAAGGGCGTGTACACCGAGCTGGCCGACTGGGCGCGGCCGCGCGGCTTCACGCACCTGCGCGTGGACGGCGACTTTTTGCCGACCACCGGCTTTCCGCGCATCGACCGCTTCAAGGAGCACAGCATCGAGCTGCCGGTGGCCAGCCTCGACGTGCTGCCCTCGAAGGAGACCGAGCTGCGCGAGGCGCTCACCAAGGCGCTCGAACACGGCAAGGGCGTGGTGCATGTGCTGAGCCAGCTCGACGGCCTCAAGGCCGCGATGATGGCCGGCGCACCGGCCTCGGGCATCGGCCGCGTCAACGTGTTCTCCACGCTGCGCGCCTGCCCGGTCTGCAGCACCAGCTACGCAGAGCTCGATCCGCGCCTGTTCAGCTACAACAGCAAGCACGGCTGGTGCCCCGACTGCGTGGGCACCGGCGTCAAGCTCAGCAAGGACCAGCGCAAGGTCTTCGACGACTCGATCCGCGACGACGACAACAAGGGCCGCGAACAGACCTTCGCCGAGCCCGAGATCGAAGACCTGGCCGATACCGCCTGCCCGACCTGCGAAGGCACGCGGCTCAATGCCACGGCGCGCGCGGTGGGCTTCGGCGCATCCGTCGCCGACGGCATGGGCGGCATCGGCATCACCGAGCTCGCGCGCATGAGCGTGACCGAGGTGCGGCAGTGGTTCGAGGGCCTCGCGCTCACGGGCCGCGAAGCCGAGATCGCGCGCGACCTGGTGCCCGAGATCAGGAGCCGTCTCGAATTCCTCGAAGAAGTGGGCCTGGGCTACCTCACGCTCGACCGCGGCGCGCCCACGCTGAGCGGCGGCGAGGCGCAGCGCATCCGCCTGGCCGCGCAGCTCGGCAGCAACCTGCAGGGCGTGTGCTACGTGCTCGACGAGCCGACCATCGGCCTGCATGCACGCGACAACCAGATCCTGCTGGACGCGCTGCACAAGCTCGGCGACAAGGGCAACACGCTGGTGGTGGTGGAGCACGACGAAGACACCATCCGCCGCGCCGACCACATCATCGACATCGGCCCGAGCGCCGGCAAGCGCGGCGGCCGCCTCGTGGCCGAGGGCTCGGTCGCCGACATCCAGAAGGCGGGCGATTCGCAGACCGGGCGCTACCTGCGCGATGCGATCAAGCATCCCTTGCACGAACGGCGATTGGTTCCTCTCCCTCCCCTTCCGGGGGAGGGCCGGGGATGGGGCACAACGGCCTCGAAGAAGACCGCTGGCCGTGCAAACGCCGCGAGCCCCCACCCCTCCCCTCCCCCGGGAGGGGAGGGAGCGAGTGCCAATGCCTGGCTCACGGTGCACGGCGCCGATCTGCACAACCTGCAGGACGTGACCGCCACGCTGCCGCTGCACCGCCTGGTGGTGGTGACGGGCGTGAGCGGCTCGGGCAAGTCCACGCTCGCGCGCGACGTGCTGCTGGCCAGCGTGCATGGCATCGTGGTCCAGCGCATGACCAAGGCCGGCCGCGACGCCGACGCCGCGGGCAAGCGCCCGGCCTGGTCCGGCTGCGAGCGCGTCGAAGGCTACGAGAGCATCGACCGCGTGCTCGAGGTCGACCAGACCCCCATCGGCAAGACGCCGCGCAGCTGCCCGGCCACCTACATCGGCTTCTGGGACACCATCCGCAAGCTGTTCGCCGACACGCTCGAAGCCAAGGCGCGCGGCTACGGCCCGGCACGCTTCAGCTTCAACACCGGCGAAGGCCGCTGCCCCGGCTGCGACGGCGCCGGCGTGCGCACCATCGAGATGAGCTTCCTGCCCGACGTGAAGGTGCCCTGCGAGGTCTGCCATGGCGCGCGCTTCAATCCCGAAACGCTGGCCGTGAGCTGGCGCGGCAAGAGCATCGGCGAGGTGCTGCAGATGGAGGTGGACGAGGCGGTCGAGTTCTTTGCGGCCATGCCCAACATCAGCCATCCGCTGCAGCTGCTGAAGGACGTGGGGCTGGGCTACCTCACGCTGGGCCAGCCTTCGCCCACGCTCTCGGGCGGCGAGGCGCAGCGCATCAAGCTGGTGACCGAACTGAGCAAGGTGCGCGACGACGTCACGCGCCGTGGCCAGAAGGCGCCGCACACGCTGTACGTGCTCGACGAGCCGACCGTGGGCCTGCACATGGCCGACGTCGAGAAGCTGATCCACGTGCTGCACCGGCTGGTGAACGGCGGCCACAGCGTGGTGGTGATCGAGCACGACCTCGACCTGATCGCCGAGGCCGACTGGATCATCGACCTCGGGCCCGAGGGCGGCAACGCCGGCGGGCGCATCGTGGCCGCGGCGCCGCCGGAGGAAGTGGTGCGGCTCGGCACGCACACCGGCGTGGCCCTGGCGCCGGTGCTGGCGCGGTAGCGGGCAGGGCGGGGCGCGGGCCCCGCCTTTCCTCGCTTCCTATTTCTGGATGTCGCCGAGGCAGAGATACTTGATCTCGACGTAGTCGTCCATGCCGTGGTGCGAGCCTTCGCGTCCCAGGCCCGACTGCTTCACGCCGCCGAAGGGCACATGCTCGGTGGCGATCACGCCGGCGTTGATGCCCACCATGCCGTATTCCAGCGCTTCCGCCACGCGGAAGATCCGGCCGACGTCGCGGGTGTAGAAGTAGCTCGCGAGGCCGAACTCGGTGTTGTTCGCCGCATCGATGCCCTCCTGCTCGGTCTTGAAGCGGAACACCGGCGCGAACGGCCCGAAGGTTTCTTCGCGCGCGCACAGCATGTCGGCGGTGGCGTCGGCAATCACGGTGGGCTCGAAGAACTGGCCCTGCATCCGATGGCCGCCTGCCAGCACGCGGCCGCCCTTGGCAACGGCGTCGGCCACATGCCGCTGCACCTTGTCGATGGCCGCGTCCTCGATCAGCGGGCCCTGCACCACGCCATCTTCAAAGCCGTTGCCGACCTTCAGCGCCTTGACCTTGGCCGCGAACTTCTCGACGAAGGCATCGTAGATGCCTTCCTGCACATACAGCCGGTTCGCGCACACGCAGGTCTGGCCGGCGTTGCGGTACTTGCTGGCCATGGCGCCTTCGACGGCCGAATCCACGTCCGCATCGTCGAACACCAGGAAGGGCGCGTTGCCGCCCAGTTCCAGCGACAGCTTCTTGACCGTCGGCGCGCACTGGCTCATGAGGATGCGGCCCACTTCGGTGGAGCCCGTGAAGCTCAGGTGGCGCACGACGCCGCTCTCGCATAGCTCCTTGCCGATCGCGATGCTGTTGCCGCTGTCGGCCGTGAGCACGTTGAGCACGCCCGCCGGAATGCCGGCGCGCATGGCCAGTTCGGCGGCGGCCAGCGCCGTGAGCGGCGTGAGCTCGGCCGGCTTGATGACCACCGTGCAGCCCGCGGCCAGCGCCGGCGCCACCTTGCGCGTGATCATGGCGAGCGGAAAATTCCACGGCGTGATCGCCGCGCACACGCCGATGGGCTGCTTCATCACCAGGAGGCGCCGGTTGTTGTCGAACTGCGGCAGCACCTCGCCGTTCACGCGCTTGGCTTCCTCGGCAAACCACTCGACGAAGCTCGCGCCGTAGACGACCTCGCCCTTGGCCTCGGCAAAGGGCTTGCCCTGCTCGGCGGTCATCAGGCGGCCGAGGTCTTCGGTGTTGGCGATCAAGAGATCGAACCACTTGCGCAGCACGATGCTGCGCTCCTTGCCGGTCTTGCCGCGCCAGGCGGCCAGGGCCTTGTCGGCGGCGGCAATGGCATGCGCGGCATCCGCGCGCGTGAGATTGGCCACGTCGACCAGCTTGCGGCCGGTGGCCGGGTCGTTCACATCGAAGCGGCTCGCGCCCGCTGTCCATTCGCCAGCGATCAGCGCATCGGTCTTGAGCAGGGTCGGATCGTTCAGCAGTGCGAGGGGAGAGGTCTTCATGTTCATGGTGTCAGGCCTTGTCAATGTTCTATTTGGGTTGGAGTGAAGGTCAGGGCGCGGTACTCGAGCGGCCAGCAGAACGACCGCGCCCATGTGCGAATGGCATCGGGTGCTCCCCGCAGCGAAATTAAGGAGGAGCCCGAAGGGCGGGGGACATTCGCGGAGGGGAGTACCCGGTGGCCTTTGCACGCGCCCTGAAAACAGCAGCGTCCACGCAAAGCCCCTCACCGATAAGGCACCCCGGGCAGCACACACAACATCTCATACAGAAGATTGGCCCCGAGCAGCGCGGTGTTCCCGCTGACGTCGTAGGGCGGACTCACCTCCACCAGATCGGCCCCGACGACGTTCAAGCCCCGACAGCCGCGCACGATCTCCAGCGCCTGTGGCACGGTGAGCCCGCCGATCTCGGGCGTGCCGGTGCCGCCGGCAAACGAAGGGTCGATGCCGTCGATGTCGAAGCTGATGTAGACCGGGTGCGCCGGCCCGATGCGCTCGCGCACCTGCGCCATCAGCGGCGCCAGCGACTGGTACCAGACCTCGTGCGCCTGCACCACCGTGAAGCCCTGCTGGCGCGGCCAGTCGAAATCGTCCGCCGCGTAGCCGGTGCCGCGCAGGCCGATCTGCCAGACCTTGTCGCAGGCCAGCAGGCCTTCCTCGACCGCGCGCCGGAACGGTGTGCCGTGGGCAATGCGCTCGCCGAACATGTCGTCGTTGACGTCCGCATGCGCATCCACATGCACCAGCGCGACCGGGCCATGCTTGCGCGCCACCGCGCGCAGGATCGGCAGCGCAATGGTGTGGTCGCCGCCGAGCGTCAGCGGCGCGCAGCCGGCGGCCAGCACCGCGCCGTAGAAGTCCGAGATGATGTCGATCGATTTTTCGAGCGAATAGGTGTTGATCGGCACGTCGCCCAGGTCGGCCACGTTCAGCTTGTCAAAAGGCGCGGCGCCGGTGGCCATGTTGTAGGGCCGCAGCAATGCCGATTCGGCGCGGATCTGGCGCGGCCCGAAGCGCGCGCCCGGCCGGTTGGAGGTGCCGATGTCCAGTGGCACGCCGATGAAGGCCGCGTCCAGCCCCTCAGGCGAAGTTGCGGACGGCAGCCGCATCATCGTGCCGGGGCCGGCGAAGCGCGGCATCGTGTTGCCGCCGAGCGGCTGGTTCGGTGAGGCGGTGGGCATGGTGCGTGTGCGGGTTCAGCGCCGCCGGCCGCGCAGCCATTCGAGCGCGAGCAGCAGCGTGGTGGTGAAGACGATCAGCAGCGTTGCCACGGCGGCGATGGTGGGCGAGATGTTCTCGCGGATGCCGGTGAACATCTGGCGCGGCAGCGTGACCTGGTCCGGCCCCGCGAGGAACAAGGTGACCACCACTTCGTCGAACGAGGTGGCAAAGGCGAACAGCGCGCCCGAGATCACGCCCGGCGCAATCACCGGCAGCGTGACGCGCATGAAGGTTCTGAACGGCGTTTCGCCCAGGCTCAGCGATGCGCGCACCAGGTTGTGGTTGAAGCCGGCCAGCGTGGCCAGCACGGTGGTCAGCACAAAGGGCGCACCCAGCGCCGCATGCACCACGATCAGCCCGATGTAGGTGTCAGCCAGCCCGAGCGGCGCGAAGTAGAGATACGTGGCGACGCCCACCACCACGATCGGCACCACCATCGGCGAGATCAGCACGCTCATGAGCAGGCCCTTGAAGGCGAAGCTCGTGCGCGACAGCCCCACCGCCGCCAGCGTGCCCAGCACGGTGGCCAGCACCGTGGCGGCGGGCGCAACGATGAAGCTGTTGCGTGCCGCGCGCCCCCACTCGGGCGAATCGAAGAGGTTGCGGTACCACTGCAGCGACCAGCCCCGGATCGGGTAGGCCAGGAACGAGCTGTCGGAGAACGACAGCGGAATCACCACCAGGATCGGCGCCAGCAGGAAGGCCAGCACCGCGATGCAGCCCGCGCGCACCGCCCACCAGCCGAGCTTGTCGGCGAAGGTGGCATAGGCCGGGAATTGGGGAAGCTTGAACATGCGTGTGTGTCCTTCGTGCCGCTCAGCCGAGGCTCAGCTCGGCCTTGCCGATGCGGCGGTACACGGCATACAGCACCAGCGTGGCGGCGAGCAGCACGGCGCCCAGCGCGCAGGCCATGCCCCAGTTGATTTCCACGTTGGTGTAGCGCGCGATGTAGTAGCTCAGCATCTGGTCGTCCGCGCCGCCGAGCAGCGCCGGCGTCACGTAGTAGCCGATGGCCAGGATGAACACCAGCAGCGCGCCGGCACCGATGCCCGGATAGGTCTGCGGCACGTACACGCGGAAGAAGGCCGCCAGCGGCGAGCTGCCCAGCGAGACGGCCGCGCGCAGGTAGGTGGGCGGCACGCTCTTCATCACGCTGTAGAGCGGCAGGATCATGAAGGGCAGCAGGATGTGCACCATCGCGATGATCACGCCGGTGCGGTTGAACAGCAGCGCCAGCGGATGGTCGATCAGGCCGATGCCCATGAGGCCGCGGTTGACCAGCCCCTCGGACTGCAGCAGCACGATCCAGGCCGCCACGCGCACCAGGATGGAGGTCCAGAACGGCACCAGCACCAGGATCATCAGCACGTTGGCCTTGCGCGCCGGCAGCGTCGACAGCCACCAAGCCAGCGGATAAGCCAGCAGCAGGCAGAAGAAGGTGACCACCGCGCTGATGTTGAAGGTGCGCAGCAGGATGCCGGCAAAGGCGCGCTGGTCGGCGGGCATGCGCTCCACCTCGCCGGCCACGTCGCGCCGCAGGTCGACCGAGGCGAGCAGGTAGTCGGGCGTCCAGCGCGAACCGTTCTTGGCAATCGCCTGCCAGAACGGCAGCTCGCCCCAGCGCGGATCGATCTCCAGCATGCGCGCCTTGACCTCGTCCGGCGTACCGGCGATCGGCAACGCCCGGAAGGTGCCCATCACCAGCGAGCGGGCGCCGGCGATTTCGGTGTTGAGGCGGCGCGCCAGGGCGCCCGCGTCGGAGCTGTCGGGCAGCTGGGCGAGGTCGGCCGCGATGGCGGCATAGGCCGCGGGCGCGGGTGCCTCCTTGCGGTTCCAGCCGTCGAGCGCGCGCACGGTGCGCGGCAGCGCGTTGGCGACCTCGGGGTTCTCGACCGCGCGCTGCAGCAGCGCCACGATCGGCACCAGCAGCGTCAGGAGCAAAAACACCAGGAGCGGCGCCGTGAGCGCAAAGGCGCGCCACTTGCGGCGCGACTCGGCGCGCGCCAGCGCACGCCGGAGCTCGCCCGGCGGCGCCTCTGCGAAGGCCTGGGGGACAGGCATTGCCGCTTGCATGGCCTCTTGCCTTGCGCGCTTACTGCGTGGCCCAGGACGCGAAGCGCTTCTCGAGCGCCTCGCCCTGGTCGGCCCAGAAGCCGACGTTGAACTGCAGCGCGTCCTTGGCGTTGGTGGCCGAGGTCGGCAGGTCGGCCAGCACCTTGGGGCTCAGCGAAGCCAGCGCCTTGGTGTTGGTGGGGCCGTAGGCGATGTTCTGGGCATAGACCGCCTGGTTGGCCGGCTGCATCGCGAACTGGATGTACTTGAGCGAGGCTTCCTTGTTGGGCGCGCCCTTCGGGATCACCAGGTAGTCGAGGTCGTAGATGCCGCCGGGCCAGTAGATCTTGAGGTCGCGGCCTTCGCGGTTGGCCGCGTCGATGCGGCCGTTGTACACGGTGGTCAGCACCACGTCGCCGGCCACCAGGAACTGCGGCGGCTGGGCGCCGGCTTCCCACCACTGGATGTTGGGCTTGAGTTCGGTGAGCTTCTTGAACGCGCGCTCGGCGCCGTCCTTGGTGGCGAGCACCTTGTAGACATCGGCCGGCTTCACGCCGTCGGCCATGAGCGCGAATTCGAGGTTGTAGCGCGCGCCCTTGCGCATGCCGCGCTTGCCGGGGATCTTCTTCACGTCCCAGAAATCGGCCCAGCTGGTGGGCGCGGTCTTGAGCTTCTCGCCGTTGTAGGCCATCACGGTCGACCACACGAACAGGCCGACGCCGCAGTCGGTGACCGCGGCCGGCAGGAAGTCGGCCTTGCTGCCGATCTTCGAATAGTCGAGCTTCTCGAACAGGCCCTCGTCGCAGCCGCGGGCGGCGTCGGGCGACTCGACCTCGACCACGTCCCAGGTGACCTTCTTGGTCTCGACCATGGCCTTGATCTTGGCCTGCTCGCCGTTGTATTCGACCGGGATGATCTTGGTGCCGGTCTTTTCGTAGGGCTCGTAGTAGGCCTTCTTCTGGGCGTTGGCGTTGGCACCGCCGAAGTTGACCACGGTGAGCTGCTGCTGGGCCAAGGCCGGCAGCGCGAAACCGGCGGCGGCGATGCAGGCGAGAAGGGTCTTTTTCATGATGGGAATCTTCCTGGGTGATGAAAGGAAACGGGGGAACAACGAGCCGGATTCAGTGGGCATAGATGCGCGCATGCGCCATCGGGAATTCGAGCACCACCGCTTCGCCGGCCTGCGGTGCGGCGGTGCCGCCCGCGCCATCGAGCGGCAGCTTCACGGTGGCGTCGGCCTGGCCGTCGCCCACGCTGCACAGCAGCCGCAGGTGGTCGCCGAAGTAGATGACGCGCGACACCTGGGCGGCGAGCATGTTGGCGCCCTGTGCGGCCGGGCCGCGGTGCAGCACCACGCGCTCGGGGCGGATGCAGGCCTCCACAGCCGCGCCCGCGGCCGCACCGCCGACGTTGAGCCCGTGCAGCACGCGGCCGTCGGGCAGCGTCATCTCGGCGCGCTCGCCGCCGCGGCCCAGCTGGCCCTTGAGCACCGTGCTGTCGCCGACGAAGCCGGCCACGAAGCGGTTGGACGGCGTCTCGTACAGCCCGTCGACCGTGTCCAGCTGCTGGATCACGCCTTCGTTGAACACCGCGACGCGGTCGCTCATGGTGAGCGCCTCGCCCTGGTCGTGCGTCACGTAGACGAAGGTCACGCCCAGCTGGCGGTGCAGGTCCTTGAGCTCGAGCTGCATGTGCTCGCGCAGCTGCTTGTCGAGCGCGCCGAGCGGCTCGTCCATCAGCACCAGCTGGGGCTCGAACACCAGCGCGCGCGCCAGCGCCACGCGCTGCTGCTGGCCGCCCGAGAGCTGGCCGGGCAGGCGGTCGGTCATGCCGCGCAGCTGCACCATGTCGAGCGCGCGCTGCACGCGGCGCTGCTGCTCGGCCCTGGGCACCTTGCGCACGGTCAGTGGATACGCCACGTTCTGCCCCACGCTCAGGTGCGGAAACAGCGCGTAGTTCTGGAACACCATGCCGAAGTTCCGCTTGTGCGGCGGCGTGCCGGTGATCGGCTTGCCGTCGAGCAGGATCTCGCCCGAGGTCGGCGACTCGAAGCCCGCCAGCATCATCAGCGTGGTGGTCTTGCCCGAACCCGAAGGGCCGAGCAGGCTCAGGAACTCGCCGCGGTGGATGTCCAGGTCGAGCTGGCGCACCACCAGGTGCTCGCCGTCGTAGGTCTTCTGGACACGCTGGAAGCGCACCAAGGGTTCTGCTGTCATGGAAGATTTCAGGAAAGGGTCGGTCAGCGCAGCGCGGCGAAGCTGTCCGCGAGAAGCGCCAGGCCTTCGTCCACAAGCAAGTCGGATGCCGTGAGCGGCACCAGCACGCGAATTACATTGCCATAGGTGCCGCATGACAGCAGGATTAACCCGCGCCGCGCCGCCTCCGCGACCACCCGGCGGGTCAGCCCGGCGTCAGGCCGCGCGGTGTCGCCGTCTTCGAACAGCTCGATCGCCACCATGGCGCCGAGCCCGCGCACGTCGCCGATGGCCGGCACCCCGGCGGCGATGCGGCGCAACCCGGCCGTGAGCCGCCCGCCCAGCGCCCGGCTGCGCGCCAGCAACTGCTCGTCATCGAACACCTTGAGCACCGCGAGCGCCGCGGCGCAGCCGATGGGGCTGCCCGCATAGGTGCCGCCCAGGCCGCCGGGCGCGGGCGCATCCATCACCTCGGCGCGGCCCACCACGCCGGAGATCGGAAAGCCGCCCGCCATCGACTTGGCGGTGGTGATCAGGTCCGGCGCCACCGGCCACTGCTCGCTCGCAAACCAGGTGCCGGTGCGCCCGGCGCCGGTCTGCACTTCGTCGGCGATGATCAGGATGCCGTGGCGGTCCGCCAGCGCGCGCAGGCCCTCGACGAAGTCGTTGGGCGCCACGTAGAAGCCGCCCTCGCCCTGCACCGGCTCCAGGATGAAGGCCGCCACGCGCTCGGGCTCGATGTCGTTCTTGAACAGCAGCTCGACCGAATGCAGTGCATCGTCCACGCTCACGCCGTGCAGCACGTTCGGGTACAGCGCATGGAACACCTCGCCCGGGAACGGGCCGAAGCCGAGCTTGTAGGGCGCCACCTTGCCGGTCAGGCCGAGCGTCATCATGGTGCGGCCGTGATAGCCGCCGTTGAAGGCAATGACGCCGGGCCGCCGGGTGTGGGCGCGGGCGATCTTGACCGCGTTCTCGACCGCCTCGGCGCCGGTGCTCAGGAAGATCGACTTCTTCGCGAAATTGCCCGGCGCCAGCGCGTTCAGGCGCTCGGCCAGCTCCACGTAGGGCTCGTAGGCCAGCACCTGGAAGCAGGTGTGCGAATAAAGATCGACCTGCGCCTTCACGGCGGCGCTGATCTCCGGATGGCAGTGGCCGGTGTTGAGCACCGCGATGCCGCCGGCAAAGTCGATGTAGCGTCGCCCCTCGACGTCCCACACTTCCGCGTTGGCGGCGCGGCTGACGAAGATCTCATGGGCCTGGCCGACGCCGCGGGCCACGGCCGCATTGCGGCGGGCCATGAGGGCGGCATTGCTGAGGTGGGGTTCGCGTTGCATGGGTGCGGCCTGTGCTTTGAAGAAGGAATGCCGGCACTCTAGGTCCCACGAATCGATCCAGCCATGTACACCGGAAGTGATCGCCCGGAAGACTGTACTGGTCTTGTATCCTGTACATACTTTCCTCAATATGGTGCAGGCCGGACTGCTGCAGACGCCCCCGATGCTCATTCTTCGCCCCGAACAGCCGACGCCGCTGGTCAGCCAGATCGTGGAAGGGTTACGCGGACTGATCGGCTCCCAGAAGCTCAAGGCCGACAGCAAGTTGCCGTCGATCCGCGCCTTTGCCGCGACCCACGGCGTCAGTGTGTTCACGGTGGTCGAGGCCTACGACCGGCTGGTGGCGCAGGGCCTCCTGGTCTCGCGCGCCAACGCCGGCTTCTTCGTCAAGCGGCGCATCGAGGACAGCGCCGCCGGCGCGGCCAGTGCGCCCCGCCCGGACCCCCGCTTCGACGCCCGCTGGTACCTGCAGCAGATCTTCGAGAACCGCAACCTGCCGCTCAAACCCGGCTGTGGCTGGCTGCCGCACGACTGGCTGTTCGAGGACGGCATGCGCCGGAGCCTTCGCCACCTGGCTTCCGAAGGCGCCGACATCGGCGGCTACGGCCTGCCCTTCGGCCACATGGCGCTGCGCATGGCGACGGCCGAGGCGCTCTCGGAGCAGCAGATCGTGGTCGACGCCGCCCAGGTGCTGCTGACCCAGGGTTCCAGCCAGGCGCTGGACCTGGTGGCGCGCCGCCTGCTCAAGCCGGGCGATTCGGTGCTGGTGGACGACCCGGGCTATCCGAACCTGATGTTCATGCTCCGCTTCCTGGGCGTGGAGATCGTCGGCGTGCCGCGCATCCCCACGGGCTACGACATGCCGGCGCTCGAGGCGCTGCTCGCGGCGCATCGGCCCAAGGCTTTCTTCACCCAGCCCCGGCTGCAGAGCCCGACCTGCTCGATGGCCTCGCTGCCGCAGCTGGTGCAACTGCTGCAGCTCGCGCAGGCACACGACTTCACGCTGGTCGAGAACGACATCTATGCCGAGATGGACGCCTCGATGCGCCCCTCGCTCGCCAGCCTGGGACAGCTGCGCCGCGTGGTCTACGTGGGCAGCTACTCGAAGACCATCTCGCCCAACATCCGCGTCGGCTACGTGGTCGCCCGGCCGGAGCTGCTCGAAGAGCTGGCGCAGCTCAAGATGATCTCGGGCCTGACCTCGTCCGATATCACCGAGCGGCTGGCCTTCGGCATCGTGACCGATGGCCGCTGGCGCAAGCACCTCAAGTCGCTGCGCGAGCGCCTCGCGCAGGCGCAGGGCAGCGTCGCGCGGCGGCTGGACGGGCTGGGCTTCGAGCTGTTCCACGAAGCCGCGGCCGGCATGTACCTGTGGGCGCGGCACCCGGACATTGCCGACAGCGCCGAGCTCTCGCGGCGCGCCGCGGCCGAGGGCATCATGCTCGGCCCGGGCCAGCTGTTCCTGGTCAATCCGCATCCCACCGGCTGGCTGCGCTTCAACGTGGCCTTCAGCGAAGACGAGCGGCTCTGGCGCTTCCTGGAGCGCAGCATCGAAGAGCACAGGCACGACTGAAGCCGTGCTTCCGCCAGGACCCGGCGGGGGCTCGCCATGGCCTGCAAGCAGGCGCACAATGGCTGCAACCCCTGGCGCAGGCGCATCCTGGATCAGCCATGGTGGAGTGAGAACACTTGAAGGAATGAAGCGCCGCGTCCGGGCTACGCAAGGAGCCGCGCCATGACCCGCTTCATCGATGTTCACAGCCTGGTTCGCCTGGTGGACGAAACCGGCGTTCCGCAATTCCTCAAGGCCCTGGCCGACGCGCTGCGCGACGACTTCCTGCGCTGGCGCGAGTTCGACAAGAAGGCGCGCGTGGCCAGCCACTCGCACCTCGGCGTGATCGAGCTGATGCCGGTGGCCGACGACGGCGCCTACGCCTTCAAGTACGTCAACGGCCATCCGCACAACACGGCCGTGGGGCTGCCCACGGTCATGGCCTTCGGCGTGCTGGCCGAGGTCGACACGGGCTACCCCGTGCTGCTGTCCGAGCTCACGCTCACCACCGCGCTGCGCACCGCCGCCACTTCGGCCATGGCGGCGCAGGCGCTGGCGCGGCCCGGCTCGCGCAGCATGGCGCTGATCGGCAACGGCTCGCAGAGCGAGTTCCAGGCGCTGGCCTTCCATGCGCTGCTGGGTATCGAGGAGGTGCGCGTGTTCGACATCGATCCGCGCGCCACCGACAAGCTGGTGCGCCACCTGTCGGCCTGCACGCCGCTCGAGGTGGTGCGCGCGCCATCGGTCGCCGACGCGGTGCGCGGCGCCGACATCGTGACCACGGTCACGGCACACCAGGGCCACGCGGTCGTGCTTTCGCCCGGCATGATCGAGCCGGGCATGCACATCAATGCGGTGGGCGGCGATTCCCCCGGCAAGACCGAGCTGCATCCCGACGTGCTGCGCCTCGCCCGCGTGTTCGTCGAGTACGAAGCCCAGACCCGCATCGAGGGCGAGATCCAGCAGCTGCCGGCCGACTTTCCGGTGCACGAGCTCTGGAAGGTGCTGCTCGGCAGCGTGCCGGGGCGCGAGAGTGCCGAGCAGGTCACGGTGTTCGACTCGGTCGGCTTTGCGCTGGAGGACTACACGGCGCTGCGCTACATCCACCAGCTGTCGCTGGAGCGCGGCATCGGCCAGCAGATCGCGCTGGTGCCCGAACTCGACGACCCGAAGGACCTGTTCGGGCTGACGGCGTCCGGCCGGCGCCGGGCGGTGCTGCGGCGTGCGGCATGATGGGCGGCATGCTCACCATCTACAACGACCAGCACGCGCTGCACCAGGGCAAAGTCGAGATGTTCCGCGGCGAACTGGTGCCGTGCTTCGAGGTGCCCGCCCGCGTCGACCATGTGAAACATGAACTGGAGCGCCGCGGCCTGGGCCCGCTGCAGGTGCCCGATGCCTTCGACGAGGCGCTGTTGGCCAGGGTGCACGCGCCGCGCTACCTGGACTTCATTGCGCATGCCTGGGACGAGTGGGTGGCGCTCGATCCGTCGAACGCATCGCGCGATGCGCTGCCTTCGTACTGGCCCACGCGCGGCATGCGCACCGACGTGCTGCCGAAGAGCTTTCCTGCGCGCATGGGGCTGTTCTCCTTCGACGCGGGCACGCCGCTCATGGCCGGCAGCTGGGCCGCCGCGCGCCACGGCGCCGCCTGCGCCTGGACCGCGGCGCAGCGCGTCATCGGCGGCGAGCGCGCCGCCTTCGCACTCACGCGGCCGCCCGGCCACCATGCGGGCGCCGATTTCTTCGGCGGCTACTGCTTCGTCAACAACGCTGCCGTGGCCGCGCAGGCGCTGCGCGATGCGGGCGTGGAGCGGGTGGCGGTGCTCGACGTGGACTACCACCACGGCAACGGCACGCAGGCCATCTTCTATGAGCGCAGCGACGTGCATTTCGCGAGCCTGCATGGCGATCCGCTGACCGACTATCCCTACTACCTGGGCCATGCCGACGAGCGCGGCGCGGGCGCCGGGCTCGGCTTCAACCACAACCTGCCGCTCGCGCGCGGCACCGGCTTCGCCGCATGGCGCGCGGCGCTGAAGGCCGCGCTCGACGGCATTGCCGCGGTGCGCGCGGGCGCGCTGGTGGTGTCGCTCGGCGTCGACACCTTCGAAGGCGACCCGGTCGCGGGCTTCCGGCTCCGGAGCGACGACTACCTGCGCATGGGCGAAGACCTGGCGCGCGCCGGCCTGCCGACGGTGTTCGTGTTCGAGGGCGGCTACGCGGTGGCCGAGGTGGGTGTCAACGCGGTCAACGTGCTGCAGGGATTCGAGCAGCAGGCCGCGGGCTGAGCCGCAGGCGACAGCAGTCGGGTGAGCACCGATTGCCGCCGCGCCAAGGGCAGGGCCCAATGCGCCCTTTGCTTTTTTCCCGTTCCAGGAACCCGCCACCATGTCCCGCCGATCCCTTTTCCGTGCCGCCACGCTCGCTGCAGCCTGCGGGCTTCTTCTTTCACCGCTGGCGGCGCTCGCGCAGGCCTTTCCCTCCAAGCCGGTCAAGCTGGTCATCGCGTTTCCCGCGGGCGGGCCCACCGACATCACGATGCGCCAGCTGGCCGACAACGCCAGCAAGATCCTCGGCCAGCCCGTCATCATCGACAACAAGCCCGGCGCCGGCGGCACCCTGCCTGCGCAGGCGCTGCAGACCGCGCAGCCCGACGGCTACACCGTCGCGCAGATCCCGCTCGGCGTGTTCCGCCTCGGCTACACCACCAAGATCAACCGGGATCCGCTCAAGGACATCAGCTACGTGCTCAACGTCACGGGCTATGCCTTCGGCATCGTGGTGCCGGCCGACAGCCCGTTCAAGACCTGGGCCGACTTCGTCGCCTACGCCAAGGCCAACCCGGGCAGGCTCACCTACGGCTCCACCGGCAACCTCACGAGCCCGCACCTCACGACCGAGATCATTGCGCAGAAGGCCGGCATCCAGCTGCAGCACGTGCCCTACAAGGGCAGCGCCGACCTGATGCTCGCGGTGGTCAGCGGCCAGCTGATGGCCGCCGCCGACAGCACCGGCTTTGCGCCGCAGGTCGAGGCCGGCAAGCTGCGCGTGCTCAACACCTGGGGCGAGAAGCGCCTCGCCAAGTTCCCCGACGCCCCGACGCTGAAGGAACTGGGCTACGACATCGTGCAGAACTCGCCCTTCGGCATCGGCGCCCCCAAGGGCACGCCGCCCGAGGTGGTGAAGAAGCTGCACGACGCCTTCAAGCAGGCGATGGAAGAGCCGAGCTACGTGGCGTCGCTCGGCCGCTACGACATGCTGCCCAACTACATGAGCTCGGCGGCCTACACCAAGTTTGCGCAGGACACGGTGGTGCGCGAGAAGGCGGTGATCGAGAAGCTGGGGCTGGCGAAGGAGAAGTGAGCCGGCGGCAGGGGTGGCGCGACGGGCCGGTCAGCGGACCGACAGTACAGCGCGCGCCGCCTCGGCAAAGCCCGCGCCGCGCTCGCCCTCGGTCACGTAGCGCGGCAGGTGCTCCAGCTGCGGCACGAAGCGCGCGACGTTGGCCACGCCGATGCTGCTCGCGAAGGTGCGGAACATGAGCTGGTCGTTGGTGGAGTCGCCCACGTAGGCCCAGCGGTCGAGTTCGTCGTCGAGCGTGCGGCCCCAGAGCTCGCGCACGATCCAGCGTGCGCCTTCGAGCTTGTCGTTGTCGCCGTACCAGCCGTTGATGTGGATGCTGCTCACGGTGGCGTGCATGCCTTCGCTGCGCATCAGCGCGACGACCTGTGCGATGGTTTCTTCGCCCAGCTGCACGAACTCGCTGTGGTCGATGGCGATGTCGGTCTCGCGGCCCGGTGAATCGGTGGCGCGCTGCGCGCCCGGGATCTCGCGCTCGATGCGCGCCAGCACGGCCTGCATGCGCTCGAAGTTGGCGCTGCGCGTGGGCGCATCCTGCATGTAGCGCTTCTCGATCCTGCCATCGGCCGCGGGCAGCAGCGCCACCGCGCCGTTCTCCGCCACGATCGCATCGACCGGCCAGGTGTTGACGAAGGGCAGGCTCCAGCCGACGGGCCGGCCCGTGATCGCCACGATGGCAAGGCCCGCGGCCTTGAGAGCGCCGAGGGCCTGCAGTGCATCGGGCGTGATCGCGCCCTCGGTGGTGAGCGTGTCGTCGATGTCGGTGAACACGCCGGCGAGCGCATGGCGCGTGGGCGCGGCCCAGCGGTCCAGCGGCAGCAGGTGGGTGGGCGAGGGCGGAAGGGAAGTCGGCGAGGGCATGGCGGGCGGGCAATCTCTGCAGAGCCCGTGATCGTACCGGCGGTTTCGTGTAGCATCCCGCCCCCGCCGCGCGTTCACGCCGGCGCGGCGCTTTTTTTCCATGCCCCACATCCTCGTCGACCAACTCCTCAAGAGCTACCGCATCTCCGAGCGCGACCCGGGCGTGATGGGCGCGCTGCGCGGGCTCGTGCAGCGCCGCCACCGCACGGTACAGGCGCTGTCGGGCGTGTCGTTCTCGCTCGAGCGCGGCGAGCTGCTGGGATTCATCGGGCCGAACGGCGCGGGCAAGTCGACCACCATCAAGATCCTCTCGGGCATCCTGCGGGCCGACGGCGGGCGCGTGGAGATCGACGGACGCGATCCCTTCGCGGACCGCGAGCGCCACGTGGCGCGCATCGGCGTGGTCTTCGGCCAGCGCACGCAGCTGTGGTGGGACCTGCCGGTAGGCGACGGCTTCGACCTGCTGCGCGACATCTATCGCGTCGAGCCGGCGCGCTATCGGCGCACGCGCGACGAACTGGTCGCGCTGCTGAACCTGGAGCGCGTGCTCGGCCAGCCGGTGCGCCAGCTCTCGCTGGGCCAGCGCATGCGCGCAGAGATCGCGGCGGCGCTGCTGCACGAGCCGGACATCCTGTTTCTCGACGAGCCGACCATCGGCCTCGACGCGCCCTCGAAGCTCGCGGTGCGCGACTTCGTGCGCCGTGCCAACCGCGAGCGCGGCACCACCGTGCTGCTGACCACGCACGACATGCACGACATCGAGGCGCTGGCCGAGCGCGTGATCGTCATCGGCCATGGCCGCGTGCTGGCCGACAGCCCGGTCGAGGCGCTGCGCGCGCAGGTGATGGCCGAGCGCCGGCTGGTGGTCGACTTTGCGCAGGACGCGGCGCTGCCCGACCAGGTGCCCGGCGCCACGGTGCACATGCGCAACGGCCAGACGCTGGTGCTCGACTTCGATCCCGCGCTGACCTCCGCCCCCGCGCTGATCGCGCGCATCGCGGCCGAACACGCGGTGGAAGACATCCGCCTCGAAGGCATGGCCATCGAGGCCGTGATCGCTCGCTTCTATGCCATGCACGGAGCGGCCGAAGCGTGAGCCCGCGCGAGCTGCTGCGCCCCTATGCCGCGGCCTTCGTGTCGCGCTTCATGCAGATGCTGCAGTACCGCACGGCGGCGCTCGCCGGCTTTGCCACGCAGTGCTGGTGGGGCGGCATCAAGGTGATGGTGTTCGCGGCGTTCTACGGCGGCAGCGCCGTCGCAGGCGCGGCGTCGCCGATGTCGCTCGCCCAGGCCGTCAGCTACACCTGGCTCGCACAAGGCCTGCTGGTGCTGCTGCCCTGGCTCGGCGACCCGGAGGTGGCGCAGGCCGTGCGCACCGGCGCGGTCGCCTACGACCGTTTGCGGCCGGTGGATGCGTACGCGCTGTGGTTCGCGCGCAGCGCCGGCTGGATCGCAGCGCGGCTGTTGCCGCGCGTGGCGCTGATGGCGGCCTTCGCGGCGGTCGCGCTGCCGCTGGCGGGCCTCGGCGAATGGGCCTGGCAGCCGCCCGCGAATGCGATGGCCGGCCTGGCGTTCCTGTTGTCGATCGGGCTCGCGCTGCTGCTGTCCACCGCGATGGTGATGCTGCTCAACGTGGCGGCCACGGCGGCGCTCAACGAGCGCGGCATCAGCGCGGTGGCCACCCCCGTGGTCATCGTGTTCTCGGGCAACCTGCTGCCGCTGGCGCTGCTGCCCGACGCCTGGCAGGCCGCGCTGCTGGTGCAGCCGCTGGCGGGGCTGTTCGACATTCCGGCGCGGCTGTACTTCGGGCAGTTGAGCGGCTGGCATGCCATGGGTGCGTTGGGGCTGCAGTGCTTCTGGATCGCCGTGCTGGTCGCGTTCGGCCGCCTGGCAATGGGGCGCACGATGCGCAGTCTGCAGGTGCAGGGGGGTTAGGGTGACTTGCTGTTCCTTCACGATACGTCATTGTTCGGGGCGCGCTCCCGCCGACGGGGTACCTTGCTCCGCGAATGTCCCCCGGCCTGCGGCCTCCTCCTTAATTTCGCTGCGCAAGGCACCCCATCGACGTGAGCGTTGGGCAGTGCGGTCGTTGATCGATCAGCACAACGACCGCGCTAGGTGTGCACAGGACACTGGGTGCTTCCCGCAGCGAAATCAAGGAGGAGGGCGAAGCCCGGGGGACATTCGCGGAGGGAAGTACCCGGTGGCCTGTGCACGTGCCCTGAACAGCGGCGAGGGCCACTGAAGATGGGCGCCCTCCCTCTCTTCTTCCGCCTCATGGCCGCCTCCATCAGCGGCCAGGCCAGGTACCCGGCGTCCGCCCTGCTGCTGACCCTGGGCCAGTTCCTCGGCACAGGCATCGAGGTGGTTGGCGTCTGGGCGCTGTTCCATCGCTTCGGCGAAGTGCAGGGCTGGGCCATCGGCGAAGTGGCGCTGTTCTACGGTCTGGTCAACTGCATGTTCGCGATTGCCGACGCGCTGGGGCGCGGCTTCGACGTGCTGGGCACCGAGTTCCTGCGCACCGGCACCTTCGACCGGCTGCTGCTGCGCCCGCGCCCGCTGGCGCTGCAGCTCATGGGGCACGACGTGCGCATCAGCCGCCTGGGCCGGCTGCTGCAGGGCCTGAGCGTGCTGGTGTTCGCGACCGTGCAGGCCGACATCGCATGGACGCCCGGCGCCGTGGCCGTCGCGCTGTTCGCCATGGCCGGCGGCATCGCGCTGTTCCTCGGCATCCTGGTGCTGCAGGGCACGCTGTCGTTCTGGACCGTCGAGAGCCTGGAGATCGCCAACGTGCTCACCTACGGTGGCGTGCAGGCGGCGCAGTACCCGCTGGCGCTCTATGCGCAGTGGTTCCGCCGCGTGCTGACCTTCATCGTGCCGCTGGCCTGCGTGGCGTACTACCCGGCGCTCGTGATCCTCGGCAAGCCGGATCCGCTGGGCGCGCCCGCCTGGGTGGGCATGGTGTCGCCGCTCGCAGGCTTCGCGTTCCTCGCGGCGGCTTTCGGCGCATGGCGCATCGGGCTGCGCCACTACGCCTCGACCGGAAGCTGAGCCCCTTCAGCCCGCGTTCTGCAGCGCCAGCCCCGCGTGCTCCCGCAGCGGATGGAAGTGGATCTTCGGAAAGCGCTCCTGCGCCAGCCGCACGTCGTAGGGCGAAGTGCACAGGAAGGCCAGCGTATCGGCCGCGTCCTTGGCCATGCGCTGCGGGTACGCGTTGACGAACTCGCGCAGCTCGGCCGGCGAATCGGCGGTGATCCAGCGTGCGCCGGTGTACTGGCAGCCTTCGAGCCGCACGTCGGCGTCGTACTCGGCCTTCAGGCGGTGCTGCACCACCTCGAACTGCAGCTGCCCGACGGCACCCAGCAGCATCGGCCCGCCGATCTCGGGGCGGAACACTTGAATGGCGCCTTCCTCTCCGAGCTGGGCCAGGCCCTGCTGCAGCTGCTTGGTGCGCAGCGGGTTCTTCAGGATCACCGTCATGAACAGCTCGGGCGCAAAGAAGGGCAGGCCGGTGAACTGCAGGCTCGCGCCGTCGGTGATGGTGTCGCCCAATTGCACGCCGCCGTGCGTGGTGAAGCCCACGATGTCGCCGGCGTACGCCTCCTCGACCGCCTCGCGGCGCTGGCTCATGAAGGTCACGACGCTGGTCGGCCGCAGTTCCTTCGACGTGCGCTGCACCTTGAGCTTCATGCCCGGCGTGTACTTGCCCGACGCCATGCGCACGAAGGCGATGCGGTCGCGGTGGTTGGCGTCCATGTTGGCCTGCACCTTGAACACCACGCCCGCGAAGTCCCGGTCCTCGGGCTGGATCTCCTTCACCACGGGCTGGCGGTTGACCATCGTGGTGCTGGTGCGCGACTGCGGGGAGGGCGCAAGGTCGACCAGCGCATCGAGCACCTCCATCACGCCGAAGTTGTTCACGCCCGAGCCGAAGAACACCGGCGTCTGCTTGCCGGCCAGGAAGGCCTCGCGGTCCCAGGTGGGCGAGGCGCCGGTGGCCAGTTCCATGCTGTCCATGGCGGATTCGAAGTCGGCGCCGAAGCGCTTGGTGAGCGTGTCGCGCTCCGTGAGCGCGATGGTCTCGAAGTCGTGCGGCAGCCGTTCGCTGCCCGACTCGAACACCGTCATCGCCTGCGTGCGCAGGTTCATGATCCCGCGGAAGCTCTTGCCCTGGCCGACCGGCCAGGTCATCGGCACGCAGGGCATGCCGAGCTCGCGCTCCACTTCGTCGAGGATGTCGAGCGGCTCGCGCACTTCGCGGTCCATCTTGTTGACGAAGGTGATGATGGGCGTGTCGCGCTGGCGGCAGACCTCGATCAGCCGGCGCGTCTGCGCCTCCACGCCGTTGGCCGCGTCGATCACCATCAGGGCCGAGTCGACCGCCGTGAGCACGCGGTAGGTGTCTTCCGAGAAGTCCTTGTGGCCGGGCGTGTCGAGCAGGTTGATCACGTGGTCGCGGTACAGCATCTGCATGACCGACGAAGCCACCGAAATGCCGCGCTGCTTCTCGATTTCCATCCAGTCGGAGGTGGCGTGGCGCGAGGCCTTGCGCGCCTTCACCGAGCCGGCGATCTGGATCGCGCCCGAGAACAGCAGCAGCTTCTCGGTCAGCGTGGTCTTGCCGGCGTCGGGGTGGGAAATGATCGCGAAGGTGCGACGGCGGCGGGTTTCGGAGAGAAAAGACAAGATGGGGCAATCTGCGGGGGGATGGCCCGATTTTAGAAGGCAGCCCCGAGCCGCCTGCCCGACCCGCCGAAAACGCCTTACTTGCGCTGCAGCAGCTTCGTCACTTCATCCACATTGGCCTGGATCCGCTGGCGCACCAGCTCGAACGCATCGGCCTGCGACTTGGCGGCCAGGTTGGCCAGCTCCTTGATGTCGTCGATGGCGCGCTGGAACGACTGGCGGCCGAGTTCGTCGAGCTTGGCGAGGTTGGCCTTGGCGTCCTTGCCGGGCATTTCCTTGGCGGCCGTCTGCCATTCGGCGATGGCGCTCTTGATCATCTCGGTCTGCCGCTGCACCACGGTCTGCAGGCCCTGGTAGGACTTTTGGTTCGCCTGCATCAGCGCCTGGAGGTCCTTTTGGCCGCTCTCGAGCAGCTTGCTCGCGCCGCCGGTCAGGTTGAGATCCTGCAGGCGGTCGGTCATGGCCTTGAGATTCTTCATGGGGTCGAGCATGTCGGCGGCGTCGGGAGCCGCCCGGGTGCTGCTGCTGGCGGTGGTCTTCTTCGCGGCGGCTTTCTTGGCAGTGGCCATGGTGCGGTATCTCCTGTGTCGGGTGAGGAACGGGTGAATGGCAAGGACCGGCGGGCCGGGCCTCGCCACGATACGCCGGGGCAGCCCGCCCGCGGCGCCGCGGCGGCAGGATTTGCCTGCGGGATTTCCCTTGGGCTACATCGGCGGCGCGAAGCCGTTGCGCCCGGCGGTGACGCGCAGCGCGGTAGGCACGCCGTTCCTTTCCTGCGCATTGACCAGCACCTTGGCGCCGGGCACCAGCAGCGCCTCGGTACCGGGGCGGAAGGTCACGACCGGCACGTCGGGCGGCACGATGACGGTTTTTTCGCCGCCCTTGTAGGTCAGCCGCAGCTGCTGCCCGCCGCGCACGGTTTTCGGCGCCGCGGCCAGGTCGGCCACGGTGGCGTTGGTCATGGTGCTCTGCGGCAGCAGGTCCCAGGGGCGGTGGCCTTCGCCTGTGCCGCGCGCGGCCTCGGGGAACACCACCACCTCGAGCGCCTTCTGCGTGCCGTCGGCCTGCGGCATGGCGGCGGTGCCGATGAAGCTGCCCTGCCTGATGTCGGACAGCTTGATCGGGTAGACCTCCGACACGGCCATGTCGGCCGGCCGCGCCAGGCTGACGACCTCGCCGCCGCGGTCCTGGACCACGAGGGCCTTGGCGTCGACGCGCACGATGGTGCCGCGGACGCGCACCGGATCGGAGGCGGCCTGCGCAGAGGCCGGGACCGGCGCGCCGGCGGCAAGAAGAAGGAAGGCGGCCGAGGCCAGCAGGGCAGGGGCAGTGGAGAGTCTGGACAAGCGCATGGGCGGAACTTCCGGGGTTGGGGTCAAGTCAATGTACGCCCCGGATGCGAATTGCGCTTTCCGGCATGTGGGATGCCCCGGCGGTTGGCTCGCCTTGGCGCCCCGTCTACAATCCGCGGTTCCGAGGAGCGTTGCAGCGCCGCCAGGCGTGAGGCTCGGACCACATCGCAACCACGCTCACCCGCTGTTCTCGCGGTGAGTCTTTTCCCCGAACGCAGTGGCACCTTTCAAACTAGCTTTGTTGGAGTTCTCATGAGCGCTGTTCTCAAGCCCACCCCCGTTTCCACCGCCGACCAGGCGATTGCCGACCTTTCCCTGGCCGCCTGGGGCCGCAAGGAAATCAAGATTGCGGAAACCGAGATGCCCGGCCTGATGGCCATCCGCGAGGAATTCTCGAGGGCGCAGCCGCTCAAGGGCGCGCGCATCACGGGCTCGCTGCACATGACGATCCAGACGGCCGTGCTGATCGAGACGCTGCAGGCGCTCGGCGCCACCGTGCGCTGGGCTTCGTGCAACATCTTCTCGACGCAGGACCATGCCGCCGCCGCGATTGCCGCCGCCGGCACGCCGGTGTTCGCGATCAAGGGCGAGTCGCTGAAGGACTACTGGGACTACACCCACGCCATCTTCGACTTCGGCCCCAAGGGTTCGCAGGGCGAAGGCCCCAACATGATCCTGGACGACGGCGGCGACGCCACGCTGCTGATGCACCTGGGCCAGCGCGCCGAGAAGGACCTGGGCGTGCTCGCCAAGCCCACCAGCGAGGAAGAACGCATCCTCTACGCCGCCATCAAGGCCAAGCTGGCGGTCGATCCGACCTGGTACACCCGCAAGTCGGCCGAGATCATCGGCGTGACCGAGGAAACGACCACCGGCGTGCACCGCCTGAACGAGATGAGCGCCAAGGGCAAGCTGCTGTTCCGCGCCATCAACGTGAACGACTCGGTCACCAAGAGCAAGTTCGACAACCTCTACGGCTGCCGCGAATCGCTGGTGGACGGCATCAAGCGCGCGACCGACGTGATGATCGCCGGCAAGGTGGCCTGCGTGGCCGGCTACGGCGACGTGGGCAAGGGCTCGGCCCAGGCGCTGCGTGCGCTGAGCGCGCAAGTGTGGGTGACCGAAATCGACCCCATCAACGCGCTGCAGGCCGCGATGGAAGGCTACAAGGTCGTCACCATGGAATATGCCGCCGACAAGGCGGACATCTTCGTGACCACCACGGGCAACCGCGACGTGATCCGCCACGAGCACATGGCCGCCATGAAGGACCAGGCCATCGTCTGCAACATCGGCCACTTCGACAACGAGATCGATGTTGCGTCGATCGAAAAGTACGAGTGGGAAGAGATCAAGCCGCAGGTCGACCACATCACCTTCCCCGACGGCAAGAAGATCATCCTCCTGGCCAAGGGCCGCCTCGTGAACCTGGGCTGCGGCACGGGCCATCCGAGCTTCGTGATGTCGTCGTCGTTCGCCAACCAGACCATCGCCCAGATCGAGCTCTTCACCAAGCCCGACGCCTACCAGGCCGGCAAGGTCTATGTGCTGCCGAAGCACCTCGACGAGAAGGTCGCGCGCCTGCACCTGAAGAAGGTCGGCGCGATGCTGACCGAGCTGACGGACGAGCAGGCCGCCTACATCGGCGTGAGCAAGAACGGCCCCTACAAGCCGGACACGTACCGGTACTGATGCGCGCCGACCAATTGCTGGTGGAGCGTGGCCTGGCCGCGTCGCGTTCGCAGGCCGTGCGGCTGATTGCCGGCGGCATGCGCTGGCGCGATGCGGGCAGCGCGGACGCGTGGCGCTCGGTGGTGAAGAACCGCGACGAGGTGCCCGAGTCCGCCGAGGTCGAGCTCGACGACGCGGCCGAGGCGCGCTACGTCTCGCGCGGCGGGCTCAAGCTCGAAGGCGCGCTGGCGGCGAGCGGCGTCAGCGCCGCCGGCAAGCTGTGCCTCGACGTGGGCCAGTCGACCGGCGGCTTCACCGATTGCCTGCTGCAAGCCGGCGCGGCGAAGGTGGTGGGCGTCGACGTCGGCCACGGGCAGCTGCATCCGAAGCTGCGCGAGGACGAGCGCGTGGTGGCCATCGAAGGCGTCAATGCGCGTGCGTTGTCGCCGGACGACCTGCAGGAAGAAGAAGGCGAAGCGCCTTCCGACCTGCGCTTCGACCTGATCGTCGGCGACCTGTCGTTCATCTCGCTCACGCTGGTGCTGCCGGCCGTGGTGCCGTTCCTGGCCGGCGACGGCCAGCTGCTGATGCTCGTCAAGCCGCAGTTCGAGCTGCAGCCGGGGCAGGTCGGCAAGGGCGGCATCGTGCGCGACGCGTCGATGTACGCCGTGGTCGAGAAGCGCCTGCGCGACGCCTGCGAGGCGCTCGGGCTGCGCGTGCTGCGGTGGTTCGACAGCCCCATTGCGGGCGGCGACGGCAACCGCGAGTTTTTCATTCACGCCGTTCGCGCGGACACTGCGAACGGTTCCTAGGAGACGCAGGTGCGCCTTCCATTGAGTTTCGAGTTCTTTCCGACCAAGACGCCCGAAGGCGCGGTCAAGCTGCGCGCGGTGCGCCAGCAGCTGTATGCGCGCAAGCCCGAGTTCTGCTCGGTGACCTACGGCGCGGGCGGCTCCACGCACCAGGGCACTTTCGGCGCGGTGCAGGAGATCCTGTCCGAGGGTGTCGATGCCGCCAGCCACTTCTCGTGCATCGGCGCCACGCGCGCCACGGTGCGCGAGCAGTTGGCCGAGCTCAAGGCGATGGGCGTGAAGCGCCTGGTCGCCCTGCGCGGCGACCTGCCGAGCGGCTACGGCATCGGCGGCGAGTTCCAGTACGCGAGCGACCTCGTGGCCTTCATCCGCGAGGAGACCGGGCGCGACTTCCACATCGAGGTGGCCTGCTATCCCGAGGTGCATCCGCAGGCACGTTCGCCCGAGGCCGACCTGCAGGCCTTCGCCGCCAAGGTGAAGGCCGGCGCCGACTCGGCGATCACGCAGTATTTCTTCAGTCCCGAGGCGTACTTCCGCTTTGTCGACGACAGCCGCAAGCTCGGGCTCGACCTGCCGATCGTGCCGGGCATCATGCCGATCACCAGCTCGACGCAGCTCATGCGCTTCTCGGATGCCTGCGGCGCCGAGATCCCGCGCTGGATCCGCCTGCGGCTGCAGGGCTTCGGCGACGACACGGCCTCCATCAAGGCCTTCGGACTCGACGTGGTGACCGACCTGTGCGCGCGCCTGCAGGGTGGAGGCGCACCGGCGCTGCACTTCTACACGATGAACCAGTCGGCGGCCACGCTGGCTGTACTGGAGCGCCTCGGTTGAAGGGGTGGCGTCCTGGGGCAGGCCATCGGCTGCTCACTTCGCTTCGCATTGCGCTGGTCGCGGCCACCTGCGTGCTGGCCGGCTGCGCCATGCCGCCGGCCACCGAGGGCGGGCCGGCCGACAAGGAGGACGCCAAGCTGCTGCCCCTGCCGCGCAAGCTGGCGGTGCCGCCGGGCGCCCCGGCCCGCTCGAGCGTGCCGTCGGTGCGCTACGACCTCGCGGTATCGGGAATTGGCGAGGCCGACGACGGCGTGCCCGGGGACAGCGGCCCGCGCGAAATCTTCGAGCGCGGCGGGGCCTCGTGGTACGGCATCCAGTTCCACCAGCGCAAGACCGCGAGCGGCGAGCGCTTCGACATGATGGCCATGACGGCGGCCCACAAGACCTTGCCGTTCAATACCCGCGTTTGCGTGCGCAGCCTCGTCAACGGCAGCGAGGTGCTGGTGCGCATCACCGACCGGGGGCCCTATGCGCAGGGCCGCATCATCGACCTGAGCCGCGGCGCGGCCGAGCGCATCGGTCTGATCGGGCTCGGCATCAAGCAGGTGGCGCTGACGATCATCGACCGCGAGGGCATGCGCTGCGGCGGCTCCGAGGTGGAGGAAGACGTGGCGCAGGCCCAGGCGCCGGCGGCTGCGCCCGCACCCGCGCGCCGCCAGGTGAAAGTGCCACAGCGCCGCCGCCGCTGAAGCAGCGAAAGACCGCCGGGACTAGCCGCCCGCGTCGAGCGAGAAGGTGGCGTTCCGGTCCTGCGCCAGCCGCTCCGCCAGCTGGGGCAGCGCGGCCGCCAGCAGCGGCTTCAGCGTGTAGGGCGGGTTGATCAGGAACATGCCGCTGGCCGGCAGGCCCGGACGCTGGGTTTCACCCGTGGGCGTGGTGGTCAGCTTGCTCGACTTGACCGTGAGCGTGGCGTGCAGCCAGGGCTTGCCTGCCTTGGTGGCCAGGGTCTTGAGCCGGCGCGGCAGGTCGTGCGCCTCGGGGCGCGGAATGATCGGATACCAGATGGCGTAGGTGCCGGTGGCAAAGCGCTTGAGCGCCTCGGCCGCGAAGTCGAGCACGCGGCCGTAGTCGCTCTTGATCTCGTAGCTCGGGTCCATCAGCACCAGCGCGCGGCGCGAGGGCGGCGGCAGGAACTTGGTGGCGCTGCCGAAGCCGTCCTCGCGCAGCACCGCGATCTGCCGGCCCGCCTCGAGCTGGGCGATGTTGGCGTCCAGCGTGCGGGCATCGGTGGGGTGCAGCTCGAACAGCTTGAGCTTGTCGTGGTCGCGCAGCAGGTGCTGCACGATGAAAGGCGAACCCGGATAGATGCGGGCGCCGCCCTTGGGGTTGAAGTCGTGGATCACGCTCAGGTAGCGCGCAATCGCATCGGCCAGGGGCGCCTCGGCTTCGGGGGCGGCCTTCTTGGCGGCGGATTTGGCGGCAGGGGCCGGGGCGGCAGGTGCTTTCTTGTCCGCCAGCAGGCGCAGCACGCCTTCGGCGGCCTCGCCGCTGGTGCCGGCGTAGTCGCCGTCCAGGCGGTACAGGCCGGCGCCGGCGTGGGTGTCGACCACGGTCAGCGCTGCTTCTTTTTCGAGCAGGTGGTCGAGCGTGGCAATCAGCACCGTGTGCTTGAGCACGTCGGCGTGGTTGCCGGCGTGGAAGGCGTGGCGGTAACTGAACATGGGGTCGATGGTAACGGCTTGGACGGCCGCTGGGCCCAAATTTGCCCCGATTGGCCGATTCTTCGTATAATCGCGGGCTTCGCAGCGTTTTTGTAGCCCCGCGGCGGAGACACATTACCGCCCTGCGGGCATGTGCAAACCCACCTAAGAGATTCCCGTCAGAGGAACGCCGACCGTGGAAAAGGGCTCGCCAAACCCTCTTTATAGAGAAAACTCATGACCAAAACGTTCAGCGCCAAGCCCGCTGACGTGACGCACGAGTGGTTTGTGATTGACGCGACCGACAAGGTCCTCGGACGAGTAGCCAGCGAAGTTGCTCTCCGTTTGCGCGGCAAACACAAGGCCATTTACACGCCTCACGTCGATACCGGTGACTTCATCGTCATCATCAACGCAGCCCAGCTGCGCGTCACCGGCGCCAAGCCGATCGACAAGGTCTACTACCGTCACTCGGGCTACCCGGGCGGTATCACGGCCACGAACTTCCGCGACATGCAAGCCAAGCACCCGGGCCGCGCCCTGGAAAAGGCCGTCAAGGGCATGCTGCCCAAGGGCCCGCTCGGCTACGCGATGATCAAGAAACTCAAGGTGTACGGTGGTGCAGAGCACCCGCATACCGCCCAACAGCCCAAAGTGCTGGAACTGTAAGGAGCCTTGAGAATGATTGGTGAATGGAACAATGGCACCGGCCGTCGCAAATCGAGCGTCGCCCGTGTGTTTCTGAAAAAGGGCACCGGCAAGATCACGGTCAACGGCAAGGACATCCAAGAGTTCTTCGGCCGCGAAACCTCGATCATGATTGCCAAGCAGCCTCTGGTGCTGACCAACAACCTCGAAGCATTCGATGTCATGGTCAACGTCAATGGCGGCGGCGAATCGGGCCAGGCCGGCGCAACGCGCCACGGCATCACCCGTGCGCTGATCGACTACGACGCAAGCCTCAAGCCGGTGCTGAGCCAGGCCGGCTACGTCACGCGCGATGCACGTGAAGTCGAGCGCAAGAAGGTCGGTCTGCACTCTGCACGCCGCCGCAAGCAGTTCAGCAAGCGCTGATCCTGTTCATTGCGAACAAAAGCCGCCTCCGGGCGGCTTTTTCATTGCCGCGGCCTTGGCGGATGTGCGTTCGACCCCACTTGCGTTGGGTGCTCGCTGCCATCCGCCAGCCAGGAATGCGGCATTGCAGTAGCATTGGTTCATTGGCCGCATGTACGGCCCCCAAGGAGTTATCCCCCATGAGCGCTGTTGCCGAAAACATCCAGACCCAGATGCCCGAACCGATCGTCTTCACCGACAGCGCGGCTGCCAAGGTGGCCGACCTGATCGCCGAAGAGGGCAATCCCGACCTCAAGCTGCGCGTGTTCGTGCAGGGCGGCGGGTGCTCGGGCTTCCAGTATGGTTTCACCTTCGATGAAATCACGAACGAAGACGACACCACCATGACCAAGAACGGCGTGTCGCTGCTGATCGATGCCATGAGCTACCAGTATCTGGTCGGCGCCGAGATCGACTACAAGGAAGACCTGCAGGGCGCCCAGTTCGTGATCAAGAACCCGAACGCCACCAGCACCTGCGGCTGCGGATCGAGCTTCTCGGCTTGATGCCGGGCTGATGCTGCCCCCGCCAGCATTCGTTCCTTGAAAAAAGCCGCCTTCGGGCGGCTTTTTGCTGCCTGCCGCTTTTCCTTCCCCCTCGCTGCCCCATGACATCCGCCGCCACGGCCATCGATCCTGCCCGCAAGAGCCTGCTCTGGCTCGTGGCGATCGGCTTCTTCATGCAGACGCTCGACGCCACCATCATCAACACCGCGCTGCCCGCCATGGCCGCGAGCCTTGGCGAAAGCCCGCTGCGCATGCAGTCGGTAGTGGTGGCCTACGCGCTGACCATGGCAATGCTGATTCCGGCCTCGGGCTGGATCGCCGACCGGTTCGGCACGCGGCGCGTGTTCTTCTCGGCCATCGTGCTGTTCGTCGTCGGCTCCGTCCTGTGCGCCTTGTCGGTGGGCGTGGGGCAGCTGGTGGCTGCGCGGGTGGTGCAGGGCCTGGGCGGCGCCTTGCTGCTGCCGGTAGGGCGGCTGACGCTGCTGCGCACGGTGCCGCGCGGGGAGTTCCTGCAGGCGATGAGCTTCGTTGCCATTCCGGGGCTGATCGGGCCGCTGCTCGGGCCCACGCTGGGCGGCTGGCTGGTGCAGTACGCCTCCTGGCACTGGATCTTCCTGATCAACGTGCCTGTGGGGTTGGCGGGCTGCCTGGCAACGCTGCGCTTCATGCCCGACCTGCGCGGGGCCATCCAGCGGCGCTTCGATGGCGCGGGCTATGCGATGCTGGCCTTCGGCATGGTTGCGATCTCGCTGGCGCTCGACGGTGTCTCGGGCGCGGGGCTGCGCCAGGTCAGCGTGCTGCTGTTGCTGGTGTTCGGCTTTGCGAGCGTGGTGGCCTATTGGCTGCATGCCGCGCGCCGGCCCGAGCCGCTGTTCTCGCCCTCGCTGTTCGGCGTGCCCACGCTCAGCATCGGCTTGCTCGGCAACCTGTTCTCGCGGCTCGGCAGCAGCTGCATGCCGTTCATGGTGCCCTTGCTGCTGCAGGTGTCGCTGGGCTATTCGCCGCTTCGGGCGGGGCTCATGATGCTGCCGATCGCGCTGGCCGGCATGGCCATGAAGCGTTTCGCGACCCCGCTGATCACGCGCCACGGCTACCGCAAGGTGCTGGTGGCCAACACCGTGCTGGTGGGCCTGGCGATGGGCAGCTTCGGCCTGACCGGGCCGGACCAGCCGGCCGCGCTGCACATCCTGCAGTTGCTGGCCTTCGGCGCCGTCAACTCGCTTCAGTTCACGGCCATGAACACCATCACGCTGAAGGACCTGGACGGCAGCATGGCCAGCAGCGGCAACAGCCTGCTCTCGATGGTCCAGATGCTTGCAATGAGCCTTGGCGTGGCGGCCGCGAGCGCAGTGCTGGCCGGCTACAACGGTGTTTTTGGCCTCGAAACGGCAAAGCAGACGCTCGATGCCTTTCAGGCCACTTTTGCCACCATGGGGCTCGTCACGATCGCTTCTGCGCTGATCTTCTGGCATTTGCCAGCAGAAGTGCGCGCCGCCCATCCCGCCCAGCCCGAAGTTTCAGGCCAGGGGTGAGGGCAACTCCGCCCGGTCAGGCCGGATAGATCGCCCCGAGCACGCGCCCGCCTCTTGCGCCTGTCACGCTGGCCAGGTTGCCGGCTTCGCGCCGCAGGGTGCTGCGGGCCAGCCAGGCAAAGGCCGCGGCCTCGACCTGCAGCGGAGGCAGGCCGTGGGCCGTGGAGGCGGCCACTTCCACGCCGGGCAAGTGCGCGCGCAGGCGCTCGATCAGATGGTCGTTCAGCGCTCCGCCGCCGCAGACGATCAGCAGCTTGCTATCGCTTCCATAGCGGAGGACGTCGGCTGCACATACGCTGGCGGTGAATTCAGTCAGGGTGGCCTGCACGTCGGCGGGCGCCGCGCCGATGGCCGGGGCCAGGCAGGCGGAAAGCCATGCGGGATTGAACAGGTCGCGCCCGGTGCTCTTGGGAGGCGCCTTCGCAAAATACGGATCGGCCTGCAGCCGTGCGAGCAGGCCGGGCAGTACCTGTCCGCTGGCGGCCCACCGGCCGCCGCGGTCGAAGGGCTGGCCGGTGTGAAGCTGGCTCCAGTGGTCCATCAGGGCATTGCCGGGGCCGCAGTCGAAGCCGAGCACCGCCGGCTCTCCCGGCGCATCGGCCGCGGGCAGCAGGCTCAGGTTGGAAATGCCGCCGATGTTCAGCACCGCCACGGGTTGGCCCGCGCGCGCGAACAGTGCGCGGTGGAAGGCCGGCACCAGCGGCGCGCCCTGTCCGCCGGCGGCCAAGTCGCGGCTGCGGAAGTCCGCCACCACGTCGATGCCGGTCAGCTCGGCCAGCAGCGAGGGGTTGTTGATTTGCAGGGTGTAGCCGACGCCGTCGAACTCGGTGGGCCGGTGGCGCACCGTCTGTCCGTGCGCGCCGAGGGCCGCCACCTGGCTGGCGGGAGTGCTGCTGTCCGCCAGCAGCTGGCTGGCGACGCCGGCATAGAGCCGGGCCAGGCCGTTGCCGGCCAGCGCGGCGCGATGGAGTTCGTTGTCGCCGGGGGTGTTGAGCGCCATCAGCTCGGCGCGCAAGGCGGCCGGAAAGGGCGCCGTGGCATAGGCCCGCACGGCGATGCGGCCATCCGCGAAATCGGCCAGCACGCCGTCGACCCCGTCGAGCGAGGTGCCGGACATCAGGCCGATGAACAGTTCGCCGGCCACGTCGATGGGAAGGCGAGCCGCGCGCCGGGGCTCAGTCCGCGCTGGCCTGGATGACCGAGAAGGCGGCCGCCAGCTCGGTGCGCGCGCCGACCGCAATGCGCTCGAAGGCCGGGCGCAGGGACGCCGTGATGGGCGCGCCGCCCTCCTGGGCGATGGAGGTCGGATCCTGGTATTCGCCGTTCACGCGGAATTCGAAGTGCAGGTGCGGGCCGGTGGCCCAGCCGGTGGAGCCCACGGCACCGATCGTCTGGCCCTGGGTGATGCTCTCGCCGGCCTTGACGTTGATGCGGCTCAGGTGGGCGTAGGCCGTCTGCTGGTTGTTGCGGTGCTTAATGATGACGATGTTGCCGTAGCCGCTTTGCGTGCCGGCGAAATCGACCGTGCCGTCGCCGACGCTGCGCACCGCGGTGCCCGTGGGGGCTGCGAAGTCGATGCCGTTGTGCTGGCGCCAGCTGTTGAGGATCGGGTGCATGCGCATTGCGAAGCCGCTCGACACGCGCGAGAACTCGACCGGCGAGCTCAGGTAGGCCTTGCGCAGGCTATCGCCGTTCGGGCGGTAATAGCTGCCCTTTTGGCCCTGGGGCTGGAACCACACGGCCTGGTGCACCTTGCCGCCGCTCTCGAACTCGGCCGAGAGCACGCGGCCGCTGCGCAGCGCCTGGCCGTCGGCCTCGAAGGTTTCGTAGACCACGGCGAAGCGGTCGCCCTTGCGCAGCGCGCGCACGTCGACGTCGCCCGCGAAGATGTCGGCCAGCTGGCTGGCGACCGCGTCGGGCACGCGGGAGTCGTCGGTGGCGGCGAACAGCGAGGTGCGGATGACGCCGCTGGCCAGGCGCGTGCCCGGCGTCAGCGTGTCGCGCTCGGTGAGCGCCACGAAGCCGACCGGCGTGCGCTCGATGACGAAGCGCTTGAAGCCGCCGTCGCCATCGGGAATCCAGCGGGCACTCAGCTTCTTGAGCTGGTTTTCCTGCGTGGCTTCGGCCGTGACGGTGCGCCCGGCGCGGGCGAACAGGGCATTGCGGGCCTCGCTGCTGCCGCGCACGAAGGCGGTGGCGGCCGGGTCGGAGATGCCCAGGCGCTTCAGCAGGGCCTCGGCCGTGTCGCTGGAGCGCGTGATGTCGGTGCGAAACAGCGTGAAGCTGAAGTTTTCCAGCGATTCGCTCTGTTCGGCGAAAGACAGCGGAGCGGTCGCTTCGAGGACCTGCTGCACCGGGAGGTCGGCGGCGTCGGGGCCCAGGGAGGCCACCGCCAGGGTTCCGGCGCTCAGCAAGGCAGCCGCGATGAGCGCGGTGATCTGCTTGGGATAGGTCCGGAATGTATAGGCCACGCGAGAAGCCAAAAGCTCCTCGGCGGCGAGAATGCCGTTGATCAAACTATGAATTCCAGCTCAGGTTCTGCAAATCCGCGCTGCAAAGCCCAGGTCGGACGGGGCGGCAGGGCGGTGCGGAAAAAGCGCCGCTTAGAATTCGGCGCTAGAAAAGTCGGGCTGAGTATAGCTTCGGCAACCTGAAAATCAGCTAAAAAAGCCTATGAATGCCGAATCTGTTACATCCACAAGCCTCTCGGATGGTGTAAGACGAGCGCTCGAAATATCGCTCAGGGGCACCGACGAACTGCTGCCGCAGGATGAATGGGTGCGCAAGCTGCAGCGCTCGGAAGCCAGCGGGACGCCGCTGCGCATCAAATTGGGGCTCGACCCGACCGCCCCGGACATCCACATCGGCCACACGGTGGTGCTCAACAAGATGCGGCAGCTGCAGGATCTGGGGCACCGGGTCATCTTCCTGATCGGCGACTTCACGACCACCATTGGCGATCCCTCGGGCCGCAACAGCACCCGCCCGCCGCTGACCCGCGAGCAGATCGAGGCCAACGCCCAGACCTACTACCGGCAGGCCAGCCTGGTGCTGGACCCCGAAAAGACCGAGATCCGCTACAACTCCGAGTGGAGCGACCCGCTGGGTGCCCGCGGCATGATCCAGCTGGCCGCCAAGTACACGGTGGCGCGGATGATGGAGCGCGACGACTTCAACAAGCGCTTCAAGGCCGGCCAGTCGATCTCGGTGCACGAATTCCTCTACCCGCTGATGCAGGGCTACGACTCGGTGGCCCTGAAGAGCGACCTCGAGCTGGGCGGCACCGACCAGAAGTTCAACCTGCTCGTCGGCCGGCATCTCCAGCAGGAATACGGCCAGGAACCGCAGTGCATACTCACTATGCCGTTGCTGGAAGGGCTCGATGGCGTCGAGAAGATGTCCAAGAGCAAGAACAACTACATCGGCATCAGCGAAGACGCCAACACCATGTTCGCCAAGGTGCTGTCGATCTCCGACGAGCTGATGTGGCGCTGGTACACGCTGCTGAGCTTCCAGTCGCTCGCGCAGATCGAGGCGCTCAAGGCCGAGATCGCGGCCGGCCGCAATCCCAAGGATGCGAAGGTGGCGCTGGCCAAGGAAATCACCGCGCGCTTCCACAGCGCGGCCGCCGCCGAGACCGCGGAACAGGATTTCATCAACCGCAGCAAGGGCGGCGTGCCCGACGACATTCCCGAGCTGTCGCTGGGCGGGGCCCCGCTGGGCATTGCGCAGCTGCTCAAGCAGGCCGGGCTCGCGCCTTCGGCCTCCGAAGGCAACCGGCTGATCGACGGCGGCGGCGTGCGCGTCGACTCCGTGGTGATCAGCGACAAGGCGCTCAAGCTGCCCGCCGGCCGCTACGTGGTGCAGGTCGGCAAGCGCAAGTTCGCGCGCGTGACCCTCGGCTGAGGGGCCGCCGGCCGGCGCACCGCGCGCCTGGCTGTCAGCGGACTTCGATCGTGACGCGCCGGTTGCGCGGCTCGTCCACCTCGTCGGCGGTGGGTACCGCGAGTTCGCGCTCGCCGCGGCCCACGGCCTCGATGCGCTTGGCCGGGAACTGCCGTTCCACGAAAAGCTGCACCACTTCCTGCGCGCGCCGCTGCGAGAGCATGTCGTTCTGCTCGAGCGCGCCCTTGGTGTCGGTGTGCCCGGTCACCACGATGTCGCTGCCGCTGCGGCTTTGCGCGGCCATCAGCGCTTCGTTCATGACCTGCTGCGACGCAGGCGTGAGCGTGGTGCCGCCCACTTCGAAGTACACCGTGTAGCGCTGCGGCGCGGGCGGCCGCATGTCGAACAGGATCTTGTGGTCCGCCTGCACCTTGGCCGGGTCGGCCTGGTCGACCACCGGTGCGCCGGAGGCGCCTACCGCAGCGGTTGCGCGCTGATAGGGCTTGGAAAGAACTTCCTCGCCGTCCTTTGCGCGCACGATCACGGCAGAAGGCTTGTCGTCCGCCTGGGGCAGCAGCACCACGCGGGTGCCCGGCGTCGAACATGCGGCCAGCAGCGCAGTGGCCAGCGTGGCAGCAAGAAGAAAGGCCCGGTCCGTCGTCGTCTTCCTCATGGCTGGCCGTCGCTCTGCACGATGAAGTCGGTTCCGCGAATGCCGATGGTGGCGGTCTGCGTCTCCACCCGTATCGCGTCGGGGTTGGTCTTGCCGATCAGCCCGGTGATCATGCGCATCGAGCCGCGCAGCAGCGAGACCAGCACGCCGCCTTCGTGCGTGGTGGCGTTGAAATGGAATTCCTTCAGGTCCAGCCGCGACGAAGGCCCGACCACCAGCGTGGTGTCGTCGCGCAGGACCACGGAGGCGGAAGAATCGGGGCCGGTCACGATGCGGTCCACGGCGGCCAGCGCATCGCCCGCATTGGCCGCGCGGGGCGTGCCGGCGGTACTGAGCAGCTGCACGTTGCCCCGCACCGATTTCACAAACCCTGCCTGTGGTTCTGCAGTGGGCATGGAGCCTGCAGGACGCGCAGGCGCAGGCGCCTGCGCCTGAGCCAACGCCGCTGCGCCCCAGAAGGCGAAGCCTCCCACGGCGATCAGGATTTTTTTCATCATCGTTCTTCTGCGAATGTCTCGCGGTGCCACAAATATTAAATACATGGAGTCGGCAGATGGAGGCCGCGCTCGATAATTCGATCGCGGATGCGGACCTTTGCCGCATTCTTGCCGACTTTTATCGCCAACGCCTTTCCTGCATGACTTTCACGCCCAAGACGCTGCTTCGTGTTTCCGTGGTGGTTGCGCTCGTCACCATCCTGCTCAAGGGCCTGGCGGGCTATGTGACCAACTCGATGGGCCTGATCTCCGATGCGATGGAGTCCTTCGTCAACCTTGCCAGCGCGATGTTCGCGCTGGGCATGGTGACCATCGCCTCGCGGCCGGCCGATGAAGACCATCCCTACGGCCACCACAAGGCCGAATATTTCTCTTCGGGCTTCGAGGGCATCCTGATCGTCGGCGCGGCGGCCGCCATCCTCTGGGTCTCGGTGCAGCGGCTGCTTGCGCCGCAGCCGCTCGAGCAGCTGGGCTGGGGGCTCGGGCTCTCGGTGGTCAGCTCGGGCTTCAACGCGGCCCTGGCTTTTGCGCTGTTCCGCGCCGCGCGGACGCACCGCTCGATTGCGCTCGAAGCCGATGCGCGGCACCTGATGACCGACGTGTGGACCTCGGCCGGGGTGGTGATCGGCATCGTGGCCGTGCACTTCAGCGGCTGGCTCTGGCTCGACCCGGTGCTGGCCATTGGCGTGGCGCTCAACATCGTGCGCGAAGGCGTCAGGCTGGTGTGGCGCTCGTCGCAGGGGCTGATGGACGAGGCGCTCGACGCAGAGACCATTGCCACGCTGCGCGCCACGCTCGACCAGTTTGCCGCACGCATGCCGGAAGGCACGCGCATGCGCTTCGACGACATGGTGACGCGGCGCGCGGGCCAGCGCCGCTTTGCCGACCTGCACATGCATGTGCCCGGCGAGTGGACGCTGCAGCATGCCGCCGCGATGCGCGACGAGCTGGAGCAGGCATTGATGGACGCCGTGCCGGGCCTGCGCGTGACCATCCAGCTGCTGCCGCTGGGCATGGAAGCGCGCGGGCCGCGCATCGAGGAAGAAGCCGCATGAAAGCCATCGTCCAGCGCGTGGCCAGTGCGCGCGTCGACATCGCAGGGCAGACCGTCGGCGCGATCGGCGCCGGCCTGCTGGTGCTGCTGTGCGCCGAGCGCGGCGATGCCGATGCCATGGCCGACCGCATGCTTGCCAAGCTCCTGAAGCTGCGCATCTTTTCGGACGAGGCGGGCAAGATGAACCGCAGCGTGCAGGACATCGGCGGCGGCCTGCTGGTCGTGAGCCAGTTCACGCTGGCGGCCGACGTGAGCGGCGGCAACCGGCCCAGCTTCACGCAGGCGGCCGCGCCCGACGAGGGGCGGCGGCTCTACGACTATTTCGTGGACCGGGCTCGCGCCGCCCATCCGGTGGTGGCCACCGGCGAGTTCGGCGCCGACATGCAGGTGCACCTGGTCAACGACGGGCCGGTGACCATCCCGCTGCAGATGGCGTAGCGCCGCCGCGCGCGGGTCTCAGCGGCCGTACGGATTGCGGATGCCGACGCCCGCGAGGATCTCGATCTCGCGCGCTTCCATGGCCTCGGCGTCGGCCTCGCCGGTCTCGTGGTCCCAGCCCTGCGCATGCAGCGTGCCGTGAACCAGCAGGTGCGCGTAATGCGCGGCCAGGGTCTTGCGGTGCTCCTTCGCCTCGCTCGCGACCACCGGCGCGCACAGCACCAGGTCGACCATCACCATCGGGCTCTGGGTGTAGTCGAAGGTCAGAACGTTGGTGGCGTAGTCCTTGCCGCGGAACTCGCGGTTCAGGCGCTGGCCTTCCTCGGCATCGACGATGCGCACCGTGATCTCCGCGTCGATCTCGAGTGCATGGCGGATCCAGCGCGCGACGCTGTGGCGCGGCAGCGCGGCACGGTGCCGCTCGACGCCCTTGAAGCGCGCGAACTGCAGCGAAAGGGACAGTGCGGGCAATGCCATCTCAATGCGCCCCGCCGCGTTTGCGCTGCCCGTCGTAGGCATCGACGATCTTGGCCACCAGCGGATGCCGCACCACGTCGGCGCTGGTGAAGTGCGTGATCGAGATGCCGTTCACGCGCCTGAGCACGCGCTCGGCATCGATGAGGCCGCTCAGCTGCTGCTTGGGCAGGTCGATCTGGCTCACGTCGCCCGTCACCACCGCCTTGGCGCCGAAGCCGATGCGCGTGAGGAACATCTTCATCTGCTCGACGGTGGTGTTCTGCGCCTCGTCGAGGATGACGAAGGCGTTGTTCAGCGTGCGCCCGCGCATGAAGGCCAGCGGCGCGATCTCGAGCGCATTGCGCTCGAAGGCCTTCTGCACCTTCTCGAAGCCCATCAGGTCGTAGAGCGCGTCGTACAGCGGGCGCAGGTAGGGGTCGACCTTCTGCGTCAGGTCGCCCGGCAGGAAGCCGAGCCGCTCGCCGGCTTCCACCGCCGGCCGCGTGAGCACGATGCGCTGCACCGCGGCGCGCTCCAGCGCATCGACCGCGCAGGCCACCGCGAGGTAGGTCTTGCCGGTGCCGGCCGGGCCGATGCCGAAGGTGATGTCGTGCTTGGCGATGTTGTCGAGGTACAGCGCCTGCGTGGGCGTGCGCGCGCGCAGGTCGGCGCGGCGGGTGACGAGCAGGGCCGAGTCCTCGTCGCTCATCGAGCCGTCGCCCGCGAGCGTGAGCTGCACCACGGCCGGATCGATCGGGCGCTGCGCGATCTCGTAGAGCGCCTGCAGCACGTCCATGGCGCGCTGCGCGGCGGCCTTGGGGCCGTCGACCTTGAACTGCTCGTGGCGGTGCGCGATCTTCACGCCCAGGGCCTCCTCGATGCGGCGCAGGTGCGCGTCCAGCGGGCCGCACAGGTGGCCCAGGCGCGAGTTGTTGGGGGGAGCAAAGGTGTGTCGCAGAATCACGCCGGACATTTCAAGGAAAAAGGGCACCCATGATAGGCAAACTCACCGGCATCCTGGCCGAGCGCAACCCACCGCAGGTGGTGGTGGACTGCAACGGCGTCGGCTACGAGGTCGATGTGCCGATGAGCACGTTCTACAACCTGCCCGGCACCGGAGAGCGCGTTTCGCTGCTCACGCACTTCGTGGTGCGCGAGGACGCGCAGATTCTCTACGGTTTCGGCACCGCCGAGGAGCGTGCGGCCTTTCGGCAACTCATCAAGATCAGCGGCGTGGGCCCGCGCACCGCGCTCGGCCTGCTGTCGGGCATGAGCGTGGGCGAGCTGGCGCAGGCGATCACCACGCAGGAGCTCGGCCGGCTCGTGAAGATCCCGGGCATCGGCAAGAAGACCGCCGAGCGGCTGCTGCTCGAACTCAAGGGCAAGCTGGGCGCCGACATCGGTCTGCCCGCCCATGCGGCCACCGACGCGCAGGCCGACATCCTGCAGGCGCTGGTCGCGCTGGGCTACAGCGACAAGGAAGCCGCGCTGGCGCTCAAGGCGCTGCCCAAGGACGCGACGGTGAGCGAGGGGATCAAGCTGGCGCTGAAGGCATTGGCGAAATAACCGGGCGCGTGCGCGGCGCCGGTCATTCGGGCGTCAGCCCGATCTCCTTCACCAGCGCGCCCCAGTCGCGCATGTCCTTCTGGATCGTCGCCGCGAACTGCTCGGGCGTGTTCTGCGGCAGGTCGTTGAAGTTCAGCTCGTACATGCGGCGCACCACCGCAGGGTCGCGCAGCACCTGGTTCACGGCTTCGTTGAGCTTCTTCACGACGGCCACCGGCGTCTTGGCCGGCGCCAGCAGGCCGTACCAGGCGTAGGTGGTGAAGGGGTAGCCGCTCTCGGTCATGGTCGGCACGTCGGGCAGCATCGGGATGCGCGAGGGGCCGCTGTTGGCCAGCGCGCGGATGCGGCCGGCACGCACGATCTCCACGGTCGACGAGATGTCGGCGAACGCCGCATCCACCTGGCCGCCCACCAGGTCCTGCACGCAGGGGCCGCTGCCCTTGTACGGTACGTGCGTCATCACCAGGCCGGCCTGCTTCTTGAGGCTTTCCATCGCCAGGTGGCCGCCCGAGCCGTTGCCCCAGGAGCAGTAGCTCAGCTTGTCGGGCCGCGCCTTGGCGTAAGCGACGAACTCCTGGATCGTTTTCACCGGCAGGTCCTTGCGCACCAGCAGCAGGTTGCCGCCGCGCCCGACCTGCGCCACCGGCGCAAAGTCCTTCAAAGGGTCGTAGGGCAGCTTCTTGTAGAGGCTGGGGTTCACCACCATGGCCGCGGCATAGGTGAACAGCAGCCGGTAGCCGTCGGGCGCTGCGCGCGCTGCCAGGTCGGTGCCGAGGATGCCGTTGGCGCCCGGGCGGTTGTCGACGATGAAGGTCTGCTTCAGCTTCTTGCCGAGTGCGTCGGCGATCAGGCGCGCGATGGTGTCGGTGCCGCCGGCCGGCGCGGTAGGCACCACCAGCGTCACGGGCTTGTCGGGGTAGCTGTCGGCCTGCGCATGGCTGGCGGCGGCCAGTGCGGCCAGGCCGCAGGCGGCGAGCGTGCGCAGGCTGCGGCGCAAGGATGTTGTGCTTGTCATGGTCCGTGTCTCCGATGGAAAGGCTTCAGCGCATGCCGAAGCGCGCCTGCGTGCCTTGTTCGATCATGTCCGCGCCGACGCGGTACAGGTTGCGCGAGACGTAACTGGGCACTTCGCGCGCACGCTCGCGCAGCCATTCGGCCTTGAGCGAGCGCGCCTCGGCGATCTCGGGGGCGTCGCCCTCGGCGGTGGCCAGCAGGTCGATCACGTGCAGCGCGAGCTGCCACTGCTTGGCCGCCGCCAGCTTGCGCGCCTGGTCGATCACGCCGCGCTTGTCGGTGATGGCGTCGGCCACGGCGCGGCCGATGGCCTCGGGCGCGGCCGGGTGCAGCGAGGTCGGGTTGCGGTCCCACCAGCCGTTCTCCGAGCGGTAGATGTCGCGCACGATGTAGCCGGGATCGCCGTAGGTGGGCTTCATCCAGTCGACCGCGAAGAGCTCGTCGGGAAAGCGGATGCGCGCCAGCACGTCGCGCTCGTTGAGCCCTTCGTTCATGAGCCGCACCACCTCGGCGCGCAGCCAGCGCAGCGCGCGGGCCGTGTGCAGGAGCACGTGCTGCACCTGCTCTTCGCCTTCGAGCGTGGCGCCGAATTCGCGCACCGCCTTGCGCGGCTTCAACGCTGCCAATGCCTCCAGCGTGTCGGCCCAGCGCACCGTGTCGCGCATCGTGCGAAAGGGCGTGCCGATGTTGGGAATGGAGTCGATCAGCGCCGCGCCGCCGTACAGCACGCGCTGCGCGGGGCTCCAGAGCGCGATCGCATCGTCGGTTTCCGACGGTGCCCAGCGCAGCTCGACGCGGCGCTCGCCGCTGCCGATCTGCAGCAGGCCGTCGAAGGTTTCGGTCGGCGGGTGCATCACAAGGCGATGGTCGAAGAAGCCCGGCGGGCGGTTGAACTGGATCTCGGCCATGCGGTGCTGCAGGGCCAGCGTCTCGCCGTAGCGCGCGAGGCGGCGCGGCACGTTGCGGTGCGCAATGATTCGCGGCGGCGCATCGCCGCGCGCGGCGGCATGGGCCAGCCACATCGGCACGCCGGCGTTGTAGCCGATGTGGCCATGGCTGAAGCACAGCGCATGCACCGGCGCGTCGCTGAGCTGGCGCAGCGCATCGATCATGCCCTCTGTCACCGAGCCGCCCGGGCCGGCATCGATCACGACCAGGCCCGCGTCGGTCTCGGCCACGAAAGACTGCCCCTGCCCGCGCAGGATGTGCAGGCCCGGCGCCACGGTCTCGGTGCCGGTGCCGACGATGAGGAAGGGCTTTTCAGCGGTGGCGGTCATGCGGTTTCCTTGGTGACGGTGAGGGGCGGCAGCAGGTAGTGGCCGTCGAGCAGTTCGGCGCGCGGCACGTAGGCGCGCAGGCAGAGGTAGAAATCGCCTTCGGGCGCCGGCAGCCAGTTGGCCTGCGCAGCCTCGCCCTCCGGCCGGGCGTGCTGGATGTGCAGCGTGAGCCCGCCGTCCGCATCGCGACGCAGGCCCGGCGTACGGTCGCCGATGGCGTAGCGGTCGATCGGGTTGTCGACCAGCATGTAGTCGCGCGTGTCGTACATCGTGAGCGACCAGAAGGCCTCGACCGGCGGCATCGCGCCGGGCGCAAAGCGCAGCGTGTAGCGGCGCTGGCCGGTGAGTGCTTCGCCGGCCACGTCGTGCCAGGCCATCGGGTAAGTGGCCTCGCGGCTTTCGAGCATGCCGATGTACTTGAGCGCGACCAGCGCGCGCGCCAGGTGGTCCTCGCCAAAGGAGCCTTCCACCAGCGGCATCTGCACCCAGCCCGAGGCCGTGGTGCGGCCCGATTGCGCCTCGCGCAGCCGCGGCAGCACGGTGTCGAGCGCGGCCTGCAGCGCGGCGCGCTGGCCGTCGTCGAGCGCGCCGGCGCCGGGCCCGATCCCGAGCGCGGCATAGCGTGCGAGCCGCGCCGCATCACCGACCGGCGGCACGTTGTCGCGCAGCGCCGCGTTCACCTGCGCGGCGAAGTGATCGGCCGTGAGCGGCGCCTTCGGGTCGCAGGCCGGATCGAAGGCGCGCGGCGCCGAGGCGCGGCCGGCCTGCCAGTCGGCCAGCGTGCGCACGAGAAAGCCGTCTTGCAGCGCGTTGACGGCCGGCACGTCCTGCGGGCCGTCGACCAGCAGGCGCCCGATGATCCACAGCCAGCGCGTGGGCGCCTCGATGCGCGCGCCCGGTGCGTCGAAAGCCGCGGGCAGCGGGCTGCGCCATCCCGGCGGCGTGACCACGAAGGACCGCGCCGCCGTGCCCGTGAGGCGCTGCCCGAGGTGGGCGAAGGGGTTGGTGAAGAAGTCGAGCAGGCCCAGCACGTAGTAGCGGCCGGCGGTGTCGGGCACGTCGATCACGAGCGGGCCGTCGCCCAGGTCGAGCCAGGCGTTGGTGTAGAGCGTGTCGTTGTTCGGCGTGACGACGCGGCTCTTGCCTGCGCGCAGCAGCTGGCGCGCGTGCGTGAACACGTTGCACCAGCGCTGCGGGCGCGGCGCCTCGCCGGCGGCATTGGTGCGCTGCGGCGAGGTGGCCGCGCGCATGCGGCACATCTCGTAGAGCGGGTAGGCGTAGACCACGGCCTCTTCGGCCAGGGCTTGAAGGGTGTCGGTGTGCGGCTGCATCGTGCTCAGTCCTGCTGCGCCTGCAAGGCCGGAATGCGCCAGCTCTGCACGCCCTCGCGCGGGTAGTACATGCGCAGGATCAGGTAGAAGCGTCCGGCCGGTGCCGGCAGCCAGTTGGCGGCGTCGGCGGGGCGCGCGTGGCTCACCACCAGCTCGAGGCTGCCGTCGGCGGCGCGCTTCAGGCCGGGCGTGCGGTCGCCGATCGCGTGGCGGCGGATCTCGTTGGCGTAGAGAAAGCGGTCGGTGCCGTACAGGGTGACCGACCAGAAGGCGTTCGCGGGCGGCAGGTCGCCGGCCTCGAAGCGCATCGCGTAGCGGCGTTGGCCGTCCAGCGGCTCCTGGTTGGCGTCGTGGTGCGCGGCGGCGTACACCGCCTCGCTGGTGGCGAGCGCGCCCAGGCCCAGGTAGGCGGTGCGCGCGCGGCCGAGGAACTCGTTGCCGTAGCGGCCAGTGGCCGGCGTCATCGACCAGGGCTTGGGCCGGCGGTTGCGACCCACCGCGCCGACCAGCTGCACGCCCTCGGCGAAGCCTTCGATGAGGCCTTCGCGCAGTGGCGCTTCGAGCGCGTCCCACGAGAACGCGGCATTCGCCAGCAGACCGCCCTGGCCGAACCACGCCACGAGGCCGCGGTCTTCCACGCGGCCCGGCGCCTCGGCCAGTGCGTGGCACACGTTGGTGAAGAAGTGCGGCGCCACTTCTGCGGCCGGCTCGCCATGCTCGAAGGCGGCGGCCATGGCGTCCTCGTACGGACCGGCCCATTGCTCGACGGCGGCTGGGCGGCCCTGCAGCACGGTGCCGGGCGCGGGTTTCAGTTGGATCTCCGACTGCAGCGCGCGCGCGGCCGGCCAGTCGCTTTCGTCGCCCACCAGGATGCGGCCGATGAGCCAGACCAGATCGGTCGGGCAGCGCACCACGCGGTGGGCGGCGAGCGACTCCGGCACCGTGCCGCCCGGGCCCACGAGCACCACGGTCTCGCCCTCGGAGTTGCAGTTGCGCGGGCCGAGGTTCTCGAAGTTCTCGGTGTAGGCGTCGTACAGCGGCAGCACGAAGTAGCGCCCGGGATGGCGCGACGACGCGGGCACCGTGAGCAGCATCGGCCCATGGGCCAGGTGCAGCCAGGCCATGGTGTAGAGCAGGTCGTTGGCGGGCGTGACCACGTCGCGGTCTTCGTGGGTGGAGGGGCGCGGCGCATGGTGCAGCGTGTTCATCGGCGCACGCACGTCCGAGCCCGCCGAGGCGCCGCTGCGGCGTTCGGCGCGGGGCGCGGTCTGCATGGCGCAGGTGCGGTAGGTTTCGGTGAGCGGATAGCCGTAGACGAAGGCGGCCAGGCCGATGGAGCGGGCGAGCGCCTTGCGGGCAATGGCGATGTCGGGAACGGAGACGGGAGCGTTCATGGGGGAGGACCTCGGGACTGGGGTTCGAAAGGAAGATGTGGGAAGACGGTTCAATCGAGCTTCACGCCCGTGGCCTGCGTGAGCTTCAGCGTCACGGGCAGGAAGGCCTTGTAGGCCGCGACGGCTTCGGCCGGCAGGTTGCCCACGGGCTCGGCGCCGAGTTCCTCGATGCGCCGGCTCACCTCGGGCTGGCGCACCACCGCGCTGACTTCGCGGCCCAGGCGCTCGACGACGGCATCGGGCGTCTTCGCCGGCGCCATCAGCGAGGTCGGGCCGGTCATCGCGTAGACCTCGTCCGCATAGCCTTGCTCGGCAAAGGTCGGCACCTCGGGCAGCGCGCGGGCGCGCCGGGTGCCGGCCACGGCCAGCGGGCGCAGCTTGCCGGCCTTGATGTAGGGCTGCAGCGTGGTGATGGAGCCCACGGTCATCTGGATCACGCCGCCGATCAGGTCGATCGCCATCGGGCTCTCGCCCTTGTAGGGCACGTGCATCGTCTGCAGGCCGTAGGCCTTGTCCATGTACACCTGCACCTGGTGCGGCTGCGTGCCCGGGCCCCACGAGCCCATCGAATACTTGCCGGGCGCGGCCTTCACGGTGGCGATCAGGCTCTTGAAGTCGGTGGCCGGTACGGAAGGGTGCACCGCCAGCACCGTGCGCGTGGTGGCGATGTCCGACACCATGCGCAGGTCGGTGCGCGGGTCGTAGGGCAGCTTGCTGTAGAGCACCAGGTTCGCGGTGACGGGGCCCGGCACCGTGAGCAGCAGCGTGTAGCCGTCGGGCGGGCTCTTGGCGACGTAGTCGGTGCCGATGATCCCGCCCGCGCCGCTGCGGTTCTCGACCACCACCGGCTGGCCCAGCCGCTTGGACAGCCCCTCCGCCAGGAGCCGCGCGAGGATGTCGGTCGAGCCGCCCGCCTGGTACTGCACGATGATGCGCACCGGCTTGGAGGGGAAGGGCGGCTCCGCCGCCGACGCCGCGCCGCCCGCCGCGAGGGCCAGCCCGGCGCCCAGGCTGAGTGCGCGTCCAAGTCCGTTCTTCGATGTCGTGGTCATGCGATGTCTCCGGGGTTGTCGTTCGTCAGGGCGCGCGGCCGATGACCAGCGCATCGGCCGCCACACAGCCGCCCTCCGCCTGCGGCCGTGCGATCAGCGGGTTGATCTCGGCGCTGTCGAGCGAGTCGCCAGCGCGCTGTGCAAAGTCCGCGAGCGCGCACAGCGCATCGGCAATCGACGCGAGGTCCGCCGGCGGACGGCCGCGCGCGCCGTTCAGGATCGCGAAGGCGCGCAGCTCGCGCACCATGGCCAGCGCGTCGTCGCGCGTGATGGGCAGCGCGCGCAGCGACACGTCGCGCAGCGTCTCGACGTGGATGCCGCCCAGGCCGAACATCAGCACCGGGCCGAACACCGGGTCGCGGTGCACGCCCGCGATGCACTCGACGCCGCCTGCCAGCATGCGCGCCACCAGCGCGCCGTCGAGCCGCGCATCGGGCCGCGCCGTGAGCGCGTGGTTGCGCGTGCGCTCGAAGGCCGCGCGCGCCTGCGCCGCGCCGCGCAGGCCGAGCGCCACGCCGCCGACGTCCGACTTGTGCGGAATGTCGGCGCTGACGATCTTCACCACCACCGCGTCGCCGAGCGCATCGGCGGCGGCCGCGGCCTCGTCGGCGCTGCGCACCACGCGGTGCGCGACCACGGGCACGCCGGCGTCGGCCAGCAGGGCGAGTGCTTCGGGCTCGGACATCGCGCCGGGGGAGAGCGTCAACGGTTCAGCGGCTGGTGCCTCAGCCACTGCAGCAGCGGACGCAGGCTTCAGCCCCGCCAGCGCAGCGATCGTGCGGATGCCGTCCGACGGATCGGCGAACACCAGGCAGCGCATCGCCTCGAGCTCGGCGCGGCGCTCCGGCGACAGCAGCGTGCTCACCGCCAGCAGCGTGTCGGGATACGCCTCGCGCAGCGAAGCCACGAGCGAACGCAGCACCGGCCAGAACGCATCCGACGCACCGGCCGCCGCGAGAAAGCCCATCCACGATGCAAAGCCGCGGTCGTCGAGCATCACGCGGGCCGTGCGCTCGATCAGCGTCATGTCGTTGGTGACCTGCCCCGTGATGTCGACCGGGTTGCGCGGCGCCGCGAAGGGCACCCAGCTGCGCAGCCTGTCCTGCGCGGAATCGCCCAGCGGCTGGACATCGAGGCCCTGCGCCGAGGCCTCGTCGGCCATCAGCGCGCCGACGCCGCCCGAGAGCGTGAACAGGCCGATCGAGCGGTCGCGCGGGCGGCCCGCCACGGCCGCGCTGTGGGCCAGGTCGAAGAACTCCGTGAGGTTGCGCGCGCGCAGCACGCCGTACTGGCGGAACACGGCGTCGTACACCGCGTCGTCGCCCGCCAGCGCGGCGGTGTGCGAGGCCGCGGCCTCGGCGCCCAGCGCGGTGCGCCCGACCTTGACCATCACCACCGGCTTGCCGTTGGCCTGCGCCAGGGCCAGCGCCGCGCGCAGCCGCGGGCCGTCGCGGCAGCCTTCCATGTAGGCCATGATCACGTCGGTGCCGGGGTCCTGCGCGAGCCAGGCCAGGCAATCGGCGACCTGCACGTCGGCCTCGTTGCCGGTGGTGGCCCACAGCGACAGGCCGACGCCGCGCGCCCGCGCCATCGCGTACGCATAGGCGCCGAACGCGCCCGATTGGCTCACCAGCCCGATGCGCCCCGGCGCCACGCGGCCCACGCTGGGCGCCGGGGAGAAGGTCGCATACACATGGCGTGCAATGTTCATGAAGCCCAGGCAGTTGGGGCCGACCAGCCGCACGCCCGCGGCACGCGCCTTGTCGCCGAGCCGGGCCTGCGCCGCCGCGCCCTCGGCGCCCACTTCGGCGAAACCCGAGGAGAACAGAACCACGCCTTTCACGCCCGCCGCGATGGCGTCGTCGAGCGCGCCGTCGACCAGCGCCGACGGCACCGCGAGGATGGCCAGGTCCACCGGCTGGCCGATGGCGCGCAGGCTCGCAAAGGCAGGCAGCTCCTGGATGCGCTCGGCGTTCGGGTTGACCGGGTAGAGCGGACCGTCGAAGCCGAAGCGGCGCTGGTAGTCGACGGGGATGCCGCCGATCTTCTGCGCGTTGGCCGAGGCGCCGACCACCGCAATGGCACGCGGTGCGAACAGCGCCGACAGGGATTCGGCTTGCGAGGAGAAGAAGTCCATGGACATGGCAGCTGTCAGAAGTTGTGGCGGATGCCGGTGGCGAGCACGCGCACGTCGTTGCCGCTGTTGGGTGTGACCGCGATGGTGGCGAGCGAGGCCGAGGCGCCGTGCCGGTTCAGCAGGCGTAGCCAGCGCGCATAGAGCACCGTGCGCTTGCTCAGGTAGTAGTCGTAGCCCAGCGTCCAGGCCAGCTGCGAGCGTTCGCTCTCGGCCACCTTGCGCTGCGTGGCGCCGAAGATCAGGTTCGAGGCCGGCGTCACGTTGTAGGTGAGGCCCAGGTTGCTGAGCTTCGCGGCCGGCACGCCGGGCAGGCTCGATGCGTTGCGCACGTAGCTGGCGTACAGCTGCAGGCCGATCGACGGCAGCTCGTACGAGCCGGTCAGCGCCTGGTAGGTCGTGGTGGCGGGCGAGGCCACGGGCGCCGCGGCCGAGCCGGAGCGCGCGCGCTGGAATGCATATGCGATGTAGTAGGGCTTGCGCGCCCAGCCGATGCTGCCGCCGTAGACGTTGCCGCTTTGGTGGCTCGGCGCGCTCGATTCGCCCGGCGCATAGGCGATGTCGGCAAAGAAGTCCATGCTGGCCGGCGTGCGGTAGCGCACCATGTTGCTGGCGCGGGCCGCGAAGGGCGTGAGGCCCGGCTGCGCGTCGGTGGCCGCCACCAGGTTGATGGGCGAGAACACCGAGTTCAGGCCGTAGGGGTCGGCCTTGAACAGCGCGTAGAACATCGGCGTGTACATGCGGCCCGCATCGATCTGCCCCCACGGCGCCGAAAGGCCGACGAAGGACTGCCGGCTGAACGACATCGCGGGGCCGGGCAGCGTGCCGTTGCCGGTGTCGGGCGCAAAGCCGCTCTCGAGCGTGAAGTGCGCGCCCAGGCCGCCGCCCAGGTCTTCGGTGCCGCGAAAGCCGATGCGCGAGGCGGTCTGGCCGCCGTCCTCGAGCCGCGTCGAGGAGGCGGCGCCCGACTTGGCATGCGCCATGTACAGGTCGACCGTGCCGTAGATGGTCACGGTGCTTTGCGCGAACGCAAGGGCGCAGGCCGTCAGCGCGAGGCCGGCGGTGGCTGTCTTCTTCATTTGCTTTGTCTCCGGGTGTGGCTGCCGCCTGCGGGTGCAGGGCGGTGCCGCTTGTGTGCTTGTCGAGGTCCGGGGCTTACGATAGAAATGAAGACCCGCCGAATCTGTCAACGCCTTGACAGATTCGTGAACATCAAGGCAGGGAGAACCCGCTGGCCCGATCGACTGTTTCCTCCCCCCAAGACGCCGAAGAGAGCGCCGAATTGCTCGACCGCGCTCTGCGCTGGAACGAACTTTTCTCGCACTGGCCCGACGCGCTGCGCGCCGAGCTCATGAAGTCGGCGCGCCTGGTGCGCTACCGCCGCCGCACGCAGGTGCTGGCGAGCGACCGCCACAAGCGCGAGCTGCTGGCGGTGGTGTCGGGCTGCCTGGAAATCAGCAGCATGAGTTCGCAGGGGCGCAAGTACGTCAACGCGCTGCTCGGGCCCGGGCAGGTGGCGCCGCTGGTGCGCCTGCTCGCGGACGTGCCGCTGCCCTACGACTACCACGCGCACGAAGACTCGGTGATCGTCCATCTGCCCTGCGACGCCGTGATCGCGCTGCTCGATGCCGAGCCCGTGCTGTGGCGCGACGTGGCCAAGATGGCGCTGAAGCGCCAGCGGCTCAGCGTGGTGCTGCTGCAGAACCAGATGCTCAACTCGGTTCGCGGGCGCGTGGCCGCCACGCTGATGAGCGTGATCCACTTCTATGGCATGCAGGTGAAGGCGGCGGCGAGCCTGCCCGTGCGCCTGTCGCAGAACGACCTGGCGGCAATGCTCGGGCTGTCGCGCCAGACCATCAACAAGGAGCTGGGGCGGCTGGTCGCCGAAGGCGTGATCGACATGAGCTACAAGCGCATCCGCATCGTGGACCCGGACAAGCTCGCGCACATTGCGGCCGGCACCGGGCCGCAATGAACCGCGCCGGACCCGCTCAGGGATGGATCTTCTCGCCCTTGGCCAGCATTTCCACGAACTGCGCAATGCGCTTCGCCCGCGTCTCGGGCCTCTTCGCGCCCTGCGTGCGGAACAGCACCGCATAGCGGTTGCGCGAATCGAGCGTGGCGAAGAAGGCGGCGGCCTTGGGATTGGCGTCGAGCGCGGCCTGCAGGTCGGGCGGCACGGTGGCAATGCTCTGGGCATCGTAGGCCGCGTCCCAGCGGCCATCGGCGCGGGCACGCTCCACCTCGGCCAGGCCGGCGGGCTGCATGCGGCCCTCGTCGATCAGCTTCAGCGCCTTGTCGCGGTTGATCTTCGACCAGACGCTGCGCGCGGTGCGCGGCGTGAAGCGCTGCAGGAAGAACTGCGCGTCCTGGCTCTTGCGCTGGCCGTCGATCCAGCCGTAGCACAGGGCGGCTTCGAGCACCTCGGCGTAACTCACGGTGGGAAAGCCGCTGTCCTTCTTCGCCATCCGCAGCCACACGCCGGACGCGGTGGCGTGATGGCGCTTGAGCCAGCGCGTCCAGCCGGCCACGGTGGTGCAATCGACCGGCGTGTCGTGCGCGACGCGCTCGGCGGTCGTGGGGTTCTTCGTGCGGGCGCGGGCTGTGCTCACGGCACCCACCAGTAGCGCAAGGCGTGGAAGTAGATCGGCGCCGCGAAGATCACCGAGTCGAGCCGGTCGAGCATGCCGCCGTGGCCTTCGATCATCGAGCCCCAGTCCTTCACGCCGCGGTCGCGCTTGATGGCCGACATCACGAGCCCGCCGAAGAAGCCCATGAGGCAGATGGTGAGCGCCATCAGCGCGGCCTGCCAGGGGTTGAACGGCGTGGCCCAGTAGAGCGCCGCGCCCAGCGCGGTGGCGCTGGCCACGCCGCCGACCAGGCCTTCCCAGGTCTTGGAAGGCGAGAGCTCAGGCGCCACCTTGCGCCGGCCGAAGAGCTTGCCCCACACGTACTGCAGCACGTCGCTGCCCTGCACCACGATCACGAGAAACGCGATCAGCAGCAGGTTACGGCCTTCGAAACCGGGGATCTGCAGCGTGAGCAGCGCGGGCACGTGGCTGATGCAGAACACGCAGACCATCAGGCCCCACTGGATCTTGGAGGTGCGCTCCAGAAAGCGCTGCGTGTCGCCGCCCACGGCCGCGAGAATCGGCAGCACGAGGAAGGCGTAGACCGGGATGAAGATCGAATAGAGCCCGTACCAGTCGATCCACACCAAGAAATACTGCACCGGCAGCCCGATGTAGAAAGCCGCCGCAATCGCATGATGGTCGCCGCGCCGGGTGTAGGCCAGGCTGATGAACTCGCGCAGCGCATAGAACGAGATCAGGTAGAACAGCACGATCACGCCGCCCTTGCCGAACGCGAAGGACAGGCCGATCACCGCCACCATCACCCACCAGGCATTGACGCGCGCATTGAGGTTGTCGATCACCGAGTTCGGCTGCCCCGCCGCCACACGCCACTTGAGCAGCGCGCCGATGGCCGAGGCGAGGATCAGCACGCCGGCCACGCCGCCGAACAACTGCAGCGTGGTCTGGGTGGAAGCGGAGATGTTCATGGCGTTGCTGTTGCTGCTGCTGCTTTTTCTTGTTCGGGCAGGCGGTCGTACTCGGGCCGCAGGTCGAGCATGGCGGCGCGCGCGCGGGCGATGAAGGCATTCTTGTCTTCGCCTTCTTCGAGCCGGATCGGCGTGCCGTATCGCACCGTGCAGGCCAGCGGAATCGGCACCAGCGTGCCCTTGGGCAGCACGCGCTTGAGGTTCTCGATCCACACCGGCACCAGCCGCACATTGGGGCAGGCGCGCGCCAGGTGATAGAGGCCGCTCTTGAGCGGCAGCAGGATCTCGTCGCCGGTGTTGCGCGTGCCCTCGGGGAACATGATGAGCGAGTCGCCGCCGTCCAGCGCCTCCTTCATCTGCTCGACCGGGTTCTCGCCCTGGCCCGAGCCGTCGCGCCGGATCATGAGCGCGTTGAACACGTCGGCGCCGATGAACTGGCGCAGCCTGGAAGCCATCCAGTAGTCCTGCCCGGCCACCGGCCGCGTGAGTGCGCGCAGGTCGGGCGGCAGCGTGGCCCACAGCAGCACGAAGTCGCCGTGGCTCGTGTGGTTGGCGAAGTAGAGCGTCTGCTCGGCCTTGGGCGTGGTGCCGCTCCAGATGGCGCGCACGCCGGTCAGGAGGCCGGCCGCGCCGATGATGAGCTTGCCCGCAACCACGGCCAGCGCGCGGCGCAGCACGGTGCTTTCGGGGCGGCGGTCTTTTTTGTTGTTGTGGTCTTCTTCGGTCAAGAGAGATCCTGTGTCATCAAGGCAAGAAGAAACATCGCGCTCTGGCAGGCGACCACGATGGCATGCCGCTGCATGAGCTGGCGCGTGCCCTGCACGCGGTCCTCGAGCGAACGCAGCGCCTTCGACGCTTCGGCGTTGCGAAGGCCGAGCCGGTCGAGCGCGGTGTCGAGCGCGTCCAGCGAGGCGATGGCGCCGCGCGCCAGGTCGGCGAACAGCACCTGGTCCAAGCGCAGCCTGAACGCGAAATAGCGCTCGAGCGCACCCAGCACCAGCACTGCGCCAAACCCCATGGCAGCTGTGATCGACAGCGAACGCAGCGTGAGTGCGAGCACCAGCGCCGCGATGCATGTGAGCGCGAAGCCCCACGCCGCCAGCACCGCCGCCGCGCGCAGCAGTGCGGCGAGCGATGCGCAGGTGGCGCGTTCGTCGTCAGTCATGGGGTGGTGCTCCCGAAGCGGCGGTGCCCAATGGCGCGAGCGATATCCGCCACGCCGGCCGCAGCACGACCTGCGGACGCGCAAGCCGCACGGCGTCCTCGGCCTGCGCCAGTCCGCCCATCGCGCCATAGCGGCCCAGCCAGGCGATCACGGCGGCGGCGCTGCGCGAAAAGCCCAGCGCGCAGCACACCCAAACGGCCGCGCCGTCGGCATTGCGGCGCTGCCCTTCGATGACCGCGGCCGCGCGCTGCAGGCGCACGGTCGGCGGCACGGTCAGGTCGAGCATCGGCACGCCGCGCGCATGCGGCACGCCGGCCGGCATCTGCAGTTCGGCGCACAGGCTCACCAGTCGGGGCCGGCCGGCGGCGATCCATTCGGCGCGCGTGGGCTGCCGCCCGAGCAGCAGGCCCGGCACCACTTCGACGAAGGCCGGCAGCTTGCGCGTCCAGAGCCATGCGTTGACGGCTGCGCCCAGGCGATAGGGCGCGAGCAGCCAGCGCGCCGCCCAGCCCATGCGGCCTTGGCCGTCCATCTGGAAGCCGCGGGCGCCGAAGCCGACGTAGTTGAGCGCTACCAGCGCCAGCGAGGCCGAAGGCCAGGCGAGCCACAGCGCAACGCCGCCCAGCTGCACGGCCACGGCGAGGAACAGTGCCGCACCCACGGCGTAGAAACCCGCGAGCTTCCAGCGCTGCGCATCGCGCGTGCAGCGCCAGGCGCGCGGCATCGAAACCGTGCGCTCCAGCGGCCAAAGCCACACGCAGAACAGCCCGAGCAGCGCGCCGGTCGGAATGTCGATGAAGTGGTGCTGCCAGGTCGTGAGCACCGAGGCGCAGATCGCGAACGCCCACACATGCAGCACCAGCCTTGCCCACATGGCGCGCAAGAACTGCCGGTACCAGTCCCACAGGATCACCGCCAGCGCGATGTGCAGCGAAGGCGCCTGGTTGTAGGGCTGGTCGAAGCCGCGCAGCGCGTTGAACAGGAAGGCCGGCGCGCCCTCGACGGTCGGCTGCCCGAAGCTGAAATGCAGCGGCCAGATGACGAAGCAGGTGCAGGCGATGAGCGTTGCGCTCACCAGCCGCAATGCATGCCGGTCGAACGTGTGCCTGCTGCGCGCGAGAAAGAGCGAGAGTGCGTAGAAGACGTTGATCGTCCAGTACGGAAAGATCGTCCAGGCCCAGAACGGCAGCTGCCGCTCCCACTCGAAGGCCATCGAGGGCACCTGCGCGCGCGTGGTGGCCCACCAGTTGGCCAGGCCGTAGGTCGCATAGAACAACGGCCCCAGGAACACGAGCCAGGCGGCTGCGCGCTTCCAGGGCCGTTGTGCGGGCGGGGGTTTCATCTGGCGCGCAGCCCTGGGCTCACGCGACCCTCACCGCGAGCGAGACGGTGAAGATGCCCCATTCGTCGATGCGCTGGTCGATCTTGCGGAAGCCCGCTTCCTCCACCAGCTGGTCCATCTCGGCCTGCGTGCGGCGGCGCATCACCCAGGCTTCGCCCTGGCGATGGCTGGTGAGCGCGCGCGCAATCATCTCGAGCTGCGGATGCCAGGGCTGGCCGGTGTAGACCAGGTAGCCGCGGTCTTCCACCGCATCGCCCACGCCCGCGAGCGAGCGCCGCACCATTTCGTTGTCGGGGAACAGCTCGTAGAGGCCCGACACCACCGCGAGCGTGGGGCGCGGCGTCACGGTGGCCAGGCTGATGCGGTCGAAGGCGTCGGCCTGCACGAACTGCGCCACGTCTTCCAGGCCCTTCTCGGCAATCAGCGCGCGGCCGTCGCGCACGTTGATGTCGCTGTAGTCGCGCAGCAGGATCGAGCTGGCCTTGACGGGGCTCGCAAGCACCGCGTCGAGCACGTAGCGGCCATGGCCAGCCGCGATGTCCATCACGCGCACTTCGCGGTGCATCTCGGCCAGGCGCTCCATCGCGATGCGGATCAGCTCCTCGACGTGGATCTTGCGCTGCCGGATGCCGCGCCAGCCGATCGAGTTCAGGTAGGTCTTGTCGACGGAGCGGCCCAGCGCGCCCTTGCCCTTCGGCTCGTTGCGGTAGACGTAGTCGAGCGTGCTGCCCGAATCGAAGCCGGTGTCGTGCCCGAGCTTCACGCCGCGCGAGAGCACACCGCCCAGGCGCAGGCTGGCGCGCGTCATGCCCCAGTAGGCGCCGCGCAGCGAGAGCGGCGCCAGCGGCTCGGCCAGCGCACGCGATTCGTCGGCGGTGTTGCCAGCCAGGTGCGCGGCGCGCAGGTCGACCGGCGCGGGCGGCTGGTCGAACAGCTGCAGGATGAATTCGCGGATTGCCTGCACCGCCGGCGCGCGGTCCCTCTCGCCCAGCGTGTCGTGGAAGAAGCCCGGCAGCTCGAGCTTGGTTTTGACGGCGCTGCCCAGCCGCTCGAAGAACTGGTGCTGCGGCTTGTGGTGCACCACCCAGTCCGATCCCGAGACCAGCAGCTGCACCGGCAGCGTGATGGCGTTGGCGTCGGCCACCACGCGGTCGGCGGCTTCGTACAGGCCGAGCAGGATGTTGACCGCGATGGGCCGCGAGATCAGCGGATCGCTCTCGTAGCTCGCGATGCGCTCGGGGTCGTGCGTGAGGAACTTCGCCTTCACATAGCTGTTGACGAAGAACAGGCCGCGCAGCTTGTGCATCAGCCCGAGCCCGGCGCGTGCAAAGGGCACGTAGAGCTTCACCTTGAAGGCCGGCGAGGCCAGCGTGAGCCCGCGCACCTTGGGCGCGTAGTCGTGCGCCCAGGTGGAAACCAGCACGGCCCCCACGCTCTGCGCAATCACGTGGATGTCGTGCTCCGGCACGCCGTGCGCGCTGCCGATGTGCTGGATGAAGGTCTGCACATCGCGCACCGAGGTGGCAAAGCTCGGGCTGTAGCCGCGCTGGCCCGGCGAGCGGCCGTGGCCGCGCGCGTCCCAGGCGAAGAAGTCGAAGTCGGGCAGGCCGAGCTCGTCGACCAGGTGCGCCATGCGCGCCCCGTGCTCGTGGCCGCGGTGGAACAGCACGATCGCGCCGCGCCGCGCGCCGCCGGTGGCCGGCCAGTGCCGGTAGAAGAGCGATTCGCCGTCGTGCGTGCGGAACTGGCGCTCCTGCGGACTGCGTTGATTGGTGTTTGTGTCGGTCATCGGATCCCTGTGGCTATTTATGTTTGTTCGTTGTGGGGCTACGCCGCCTCGGCCAGTGCGCGGCGCACGCGGTTGGCCACCGTCCAGGCCACGAGCGCCGCGGCCAGCGGCATCAGCCATGCCGCCCAGCCCGGCAGCGGCCAGCCCAGCGCCACATAGAGACCGAGCGCGCCGAACACGAAGGCGCGGTCGCTCTTGCCGAGCGGCCCGTCGTAGCGGCGCGAGGCGCCCACCGTGGGGCCCAGCGCGCCCGCGAATTCGCTCAGCCCCGCCAGCACGATCACCGTGCCGACCCAGAACGGGCTGAACGGCGGCACCAGCGCAAACGGCAGGTACAGCGCGGCGTCGGACACCACGTCGGTCAGTTCGTTGAGGAAGGCGCCGAGCCGGCTTTGCTGGCCGTGCTCGCGCGCCAGCATGCCGTCGATCGCGTTGAACGCCATGCGCACGAACATCCAGGCCGGGATCAGCCCGAAGGCGGCCAGCGACGGCGCCGCAAAGAAAAGCCAGAGCCCGAGCGCGACCGAAACCACGCACGCGGCCAGCGTGACCTGGTTGGCGGTGACGCCCATGGCATGCAGGCGCCCCACGAGCGGCCGCAGCAGGCCCTGGAACCGGGGTTTCAGTTCGTAGATCGACACGTGCCGGCTTCCCCTCGTTTGTTATATGGCCGAAGCATTCTGCCAGTGTGGCAGGCACTAAACTTGCCCTTGCAGCCTCTCATTCCATGACCATCCAGACCGACGATTTCGCCCCAGCCCCGCCCCGAGTGGTGTCCGCCGCCCCCGCTTCGCCCCAGGAAGAGGCCATCGAGCGGGCGCTGCGCCCCAAGCTGCTGGACGAATACGTCGGCCAGGCCAAGGTGCGCGAGCAGCTCGAGATCTTCATCGGCGCGGCGCGCAAGCGCAAGGAAGCGCTCGACCACGTGCTGCTGTTCGGCCCGCCGGGCCTGGGCAAGACCACGCTGTCGCACATCATCGCGGCCGAGCTGGGCGTGAACCTGCGCCAGACCTCCGGGCCGGTGCTCGAGAAGCCCAAGGACCTGGCGGCGCTCCTGACCAACCTGGAGCCCAACGATGTGCTCTTCATCGACGAGATCCATCGCCTGAGCCCGGTGGTCGAGGAAATCCTCTACCCCGCGCTGGAGGACTACCAGATCGACATCATGATCGGCGAAGGCCCCGCGGCGCGCAGCATCAAGCTCGACCTGCAGCCCTTCACGCTGGTGGGCGCCACCACCCGCGCCGGCATGCTCACCAACCCGCTGCGCGACCGCTTCGGCATCGTGGCGCGGCTGGAGTTCTACACACCGGAAGAGCTGGCGCTCATCGTGCGGCGCAGCGCAGGCCTGCTCAAGGTCGACACCGACGCGGCCGGCGGCTTCGAGATCGCGCGCCGTTCGCGCGGCACGCCGCGCATCGCCAACCGCTTGCTGCGGCGCGTGCGCGACTATGCCGAGGTGAAGGGCAACGGCCGCATCACCGAGGACATCGCGCACAAGGCGCTCGCCATGCTCGACGTCGATCCGCAGGGCTTCGACCTGATGGACCGCAAGCTGCTCGAAGCCGTGATCCACCGCTTCGACGGCGGCCCGGTGGGCCTGGACAACGTGGCGGCCAGCATCGGCGAAGAACGGGACACCATCGAGGACGTGATCGAGCCCTACCTCATCCAGCAGGGCTACCTGCAGCGCACCCCGCGCGGGCGCATCGCCACGCTGGCGGCCTACCGCCACCTGGGCGTGACGCCGCCTTCGAGCCGCTCCGACGGACAAGACCTCTTCGGAATCTGACGACCCATGCATACCCATGACCTGAGTGCCTGGCAGCACGACCATCATTTCGGCGCAGGCAACGAATCGGCCGAGCGCAGCACCCGCCTCGTGATGTGGATCACCGCCGCGATGATGGTGGTCGAGATCGGCGCCGGCTGGTGGTTCAACTCCATGGCGCTGCTGGCCGACGGCTGGCACATGAGCTCGCATGCGCTGGCCATCGGCCTGAGCGCCTTTGCCTATGCGGCGGCGCGGCGCTATGCACGCGATCCGCGCTTTGCCTTCGGCACCTGGAAGATCGAGGTGCTGGGCGGCTTTGCGAGCGCGCTGATGCTGCTCGGCGTTGCGGCGCTGATGGTGGTGGGCTCGATCGAGCGGCTTCTCTCGCCCTCGGTCATCCTCTACCGCGAAGCCGTGGCGGTGGCCGTGCTCGGGCTGGTGATCAACCTGGTCTGCGCACGGCTGCTGGGATCGGCGCACCACCACGGGCATGGGCACGGCCATCGCCATGACGCGCACCATCACCACGACCACCATGGCCACGCGCACGGCCACGACCTGAACCTGCGCTCCGCCTACCTGCACGTGGTGGCCGATGCCGCCACCTCGGTGCTGGCCATCGGCGCGCTGCTCGGCGGCTGGTTCTTCGGCTGGTCCTGGCTCGACCCGGTGATGGGCATCGTCGGCGCGGTGCTGGTGGCCGTGTGGGCCAAGGGCCTGCTCAAGGAAACCGGCAAGGTGCTGCTCGACCGAGAGATGGACCACCCCGTGACGGCCGAGATCCGCGAAGGCGTGGAAACCATGCTGGCCGATTCGGAAACCCGCGTGGCCGACCTGCACGTGTGGCGCGTGGGCCGCGAGGCCTATGCCTGCGCGCTCACGGTGGTGACGCATTCGCCCACGCTCACGGCGGACGAGGTGCGCGCCTGCTTCTCCATGCACGAGGAGATCCGCCACTCGACCGTGGAAATCCAGCGCTGCTGAGGACGCCGCCCGAAGCGCGGGCTTCGGCGTCACCGATATGTCACGGGACCGCCATCGCCCGGTCACGCGTTGGTGGGAGCCTACCCGTCCATGCAACGCGACGATGCTTTCCTGCGCGCATGGCGCGACACCGCGACCCGGGCCCCCGAGCCGGAGGACGACGATCTTGCGCGCCCGCCGCTGCGCTGCCGCACGCTCTGGATCTCCGACCTGCACCTTGGCACGCCCGGCTGCCAGGCCCGCGCGCTGCTCGATTTTCTCAAGCACACCGAGTGCGAGACCCTGTTCCTGGTCGGCGACATCATCGACGGCTGGCAGCTCAAGCGGAACTGGTACTGGCCGCAGGCGCACAACGACGTGATCCAGAAGCTGCTGCGCAAGGCGCGCAAGGGCACCCGCGTGATCTTCATCCCGGGCAACCACGACGAGTTCGCGCGCAAGTACCTGAACCACAACTTCGGCGGCATCGACGTGGCCGAGGAATGGATCCACGAAACCGCCGACGGCCGCAAGCTCTGGATCATCCACGGCGACCTGTTCGACGGCGTGATCCAGTGCGCCAAGTGGCTCGCGCACGTGGGCGATTCGCTCTACGAATTCACGCTCAAGCTCAACCGCCACCTCAACTCGCTGCGTGCGCGCATGGGGCTGCCGTACTGGTCGCTTTCCAAGTACCTCAAGGGCAAGGTCAAGCGCGCCGTGAGCTACGTGGGCGACTTCGAGAACGCCGTGGCACGCGAGGCCCGCAAGCGCGGCGTGCAGGGCGTGGTCTGCGGCCACATCCACCATGCCGAGATGCGCGACATCGACGGCATCCTCTACTGCAACGACGGCGACTGGGTCGAGAGCCTCACGGCGCTGGCCGAGCATGCCGACGGCACGCTGGAGATCATCGACTGGGCGCAGCACATGCCGGTGCCGGCCAAAGCGGGCGCGCCGCGCGAGGCCGTCGCGGCCTGAGCCTGGGCCGGGCCCGCCTGCCGGTTCTTCTTCAGCGCCGCATCGTGTCGAGCTGCGTCACGGGCGCACTGTCATTGCCCCATGACCCGCGAATGTAGGTCAGCACCGCGGCCACGTCGCCCGCATCGAGCACCTGCCCGAACGGCGGCATGCCGTAGGGCCGCGGATTGCCCGCGGTGGAGGGCAGGTAGCCGCCGTGCGCGATCACCTGGATCAGGTTGGTCGTCTCGGCCATGTTCACGGCGCGGTTGCCCGCCAGCGGCGGAAAGGCGCCGGGCGCGCCCTGGCCCTGGTCGCCGTGGCAATAGGCGCATTGCTGGTCGTAGATCCTGCCGCCGCGGGCCATGGTGCCGGCATCGCGGCGCGCCGGTGCGGCAGCTGTGCGTACGGGGGCCGCAGCTTGCGCCGGCACGCCGGGCAGGTCCTTCAGGTAGCTGGCCATCGCGGCCAGATCGGCCTCGCTCAGGTGCTGCGTGCTGCGAAAGACCACGTCGGCCATCGGCCCCATGACCGAGCCGCGCGGCGCCACGCCGTTCTTGAGCAGCCCCACCACGTCGGCCGTCGGCCAGTCGGCCACGCCGGCCTGGTGCGGGTCGGCAAGCGATGGTGCATACCAGTTCTCCGCCGCGATCAGCCCGCCCGAAAGGCCCAGCTTCACCTGCGTGGCGCCGAGCGAATCGCGGCTGCCGTGGCAGGCGATGCAGTGGCCCAGCCCGCCGACCAGGTAGGCGCCGCGGTTCCATTCGGCCGGCTTGGCCGTGTTGGCCACGAAAGCCTCGGGCTTGAAGGAGAGCGCCCGCCAGACCGCCAGCGCGGCCTGCGTGTCGTAGGGAAAGCGCAGCCGGTGCGCCAGGTTGGGCGCCGGCGCGGGTGGCAGGCTGCGCAGGTAGGCGTAGATCGCGTCCGAGTCTTCGCGCGTGACCTGCGTGAAGTTCGGATACGGGAACGCGGGGTACAGCAGGCGGCCGTCCTTGCTGCGGCCGTTGTGCATCGCGCGCCAGAAATGCGCGCTGCTCCAGCTGCCGATGCCGTTCTGCACGTCGGGCGTGAGGTTGCTCGAATACACGGTGCCGAAGGGCGTCTCGATCGGCAGCCCGCCGGCATAGGGCTGGCCGCCGCGCGTGGTGTGGCAGCCGGCGCAGTTGCCGGCCAGCGCAAGGTAGCGCCCGCGCTCGACCCGCTGCGGCGTGGCATTGAAGGCTTCGGCCTGTTCGGGCAGCGGGTCTTCGCCGCGCAGGTTCAGCGCGACGATGCCGCCGGCCGCGGCGCCCAGCAGCAGCACCAGAACCAGCAGCGTCCAGCCGAGGTGTCGCATCTTCATCGGCGCCTCACTTCGGCATGCCGCCGCAGCGCATCGGCAGTGCGGCGGGCAGCGATGCGGCAGGCTTCGGATCGGCCGGCATCGGCTGCACCGCGAGCCAGCTGGCCACGGCGTTGATGTCGGCCGTGGTCATGCGGCGGCCGATGTCGGCCATGCAGTCGGGTGCGAGTGCATGCCGCTCGCTCGTGAGCCAGGCGCCAAGCTGCGAAGACACGTAGAGGCGGGGCAGCCCCAGCAGCCCCGGAATGGCCGGCTGCACGCCGGTGAGCGCAGCACCGTGGCATTGCACGCAGGCGGGAATTTGCCGCGCCGCATCGCCTTCGAGCGCCAGCTGGCGGCCGCGCGCCAGCTGCGCGGGTGGCGCGTCGCTCACGGGCGAGACGGGCGGGTAGGGCAGGTCCAGGCCCGCGAAGTATTCGGCCATTTCCATCAGGTAGGCATCGGAGAGGTGCTGCACCATGTAGTTCATGTCGGCATTGAAGCGCCGGCCGTCGCGAAAGCTGCGCAGCTGGTTGAACAGGTAGCCCGCGGGCTTGCCCGAGAGGCGCGGAAAGTAGCCGGCATTGGTGGTCGCGCCTTCGCGCCCGTGGCAGGCAATGCAGGCGGCCACGCGCTGCTCGATGCCGCTCGCGGAAGAGGCGGCCGGTGTGGCCGGTGCGGCCGCCATGGCGCAGATGCCGTGGCCCAGCAGCAGCAATGCAATTGCGGCGAACCGGCGAGCGGCTTTCTTCATGTGCCGGCCGCGAAGTGCGCCAGCGCCAGCAGCCCCGCAATGAGCAGCAGCACCGTGGCCAGCGCGACGCCGACGAGCGGCAGCAGCCCGACCTGTGCAGTGCGCCGGTCGGCATCCGCGCGGCGGCCGCCCAGCCCGATGAAACTCCAGAGAACCGCGCGTACCGCGCGCATGAGATTGGACATGCACCGACTGTGCCGCAAGCGCAGCCAAAAAAACAGATGCAGATCCGAACCAAATCACCGGAGCAGATAAAGTCCCACCACCGAATGAAGACCGCCCCGCCATGAAGCGCTACGAAGCCCTTGCCGCCGACATCGAGGCGTCGATCCGCCACGGCACGCTCAAGACCGGCGACCGGCTGCCCTCGGTGCGGCACACCGGCGAGAGCCGGGGCGTGAGCGCTTCCACCGTGTTCCAGGCGTACTACCTGCTGGAGGCGCGCGGCCTGGTGCGCGCGCGGGACCGCTCGGGCTACTACGTCACCGGCGGCGGGCTGCGCGATGCACCGCCCGAGGCCAACCTCACCTCGCGCCCGGCCGAGGGGCCCAGGTCGCTCGACGTGAGCGACCACGTGTTCGACATCCTCGAAGCCAGCATGTCGCGCAAGGTGGTGCCCTTCGGCTCGGCGTTTCCGAGCCCGCTCCTGTTTCCGCTGGCGCGGCTGGGCCAGTTCATGGCCGCGAGCGCCAAGTCGCTCGACCCGTGGAGCACCGTGGACGACCTCACGCCCGGCAGCGCGGCCCTGCGCCGGCAGATTGCGCTGCGCTACCTGGGCGACGGCATGCAGGTGGCGGCCGATGAGATCGTCGTCACCAACGGCGCACTGGAGGCGCTCAACCTGTGCCTCGCGGCGGTCACGCGCCCCGGCGATTCGGTGATCGTCGAATCGCCCACCTTCTATGCGGCCCTGCAGGCGCTGGAGCGCATGGGCCTGCGCGCCATCGAGGTGCCGACGCATCCCGGCGAAGGCATCGACCTGGCCGCGCTGGAGCTTGCCATCGCGGCCCACCAGCCCAAGGCCTGCTGGCTCATGACCACCTTCCAGAACCCGCTCGGCAGCCTGATGCCCGACGCGAAGAAGAAGGCGCTGGTCGAACTGCTCGCACGGCACGCGCTGCCGCTGATCGAGGACGACGTGTACGCCGAGCTCTACTTCGGCGACCGCCGCCCGCCGCCGGCCAAGGCCTTCGACACGCAGGGGCTCGTGCTGCATTGCTCGTCGTTCTCGAAGTGCCTGGCACCGGGCTACCGCATCGGATGGGCATCGGCCGGGCGCTTTGCGCGCAACGTGGCGCGCTTGAAGCTGACGACCACGCTCAGCACCTCGGTGCCCGCGCAGCTCGCGCTCGCAAGCTACCTGGAAAAAGGCGGCCTCGACAAGCACCTGCGCAAGCTGCGCCAGGTCCTGGCCGTGCAGCAGGCAAGCTTTGCGCAGGCAGTGGGCCACTACTTTCCTGCAGGCACGCGCGCCACGCGGCCGCTGGGTGGGTACTTCATGTGGGTCGAGCTGCCGGCGCAGGTCGATGCGCTCGCCATCCACGCCCAGGCGCTGGAGCGCGGCATCAGCGTGGCGCCCGGGCCCATCTTCTCGGCCACGCGCGGCTTCGCGCACTGCCTGCGCCTGAACTACGGGCATGCCTGGGACGCGCAGAGCGAAAAGGCGATGCAGACCCTGGGGCGATTGGTGGCAGCCGCCGCGGCAGGCAGCCCGCCGCGCGAGAAAATCGTGCTGCCGTGACCTTCGATCTTTTCTCCGATGACCTCGAAGACGCCGCGTTGCCGCGCGGCAAAGAGGCGATCGGCCCCGGCGCGTTCGTCCTGCGCAGGTTTGCGCTGCCTTATGTCGACGAACTGCTGTCCGGCCTGCACGAGGTCGAGCAGCGCGCCGCCTTCCGCCACCTGGTGACCCCCGGCGGCTTCACGATGTCGGTCGCCATGACCAACTGCGGCCGGCTCGGCTGGATCTCGGACCGGCGCGGCTATCGCTATGGCGAACACGATCCCGAAACTGGCCAGCCCTGGCCCGCCATGCCGGCGGCCTTTGCGCGCTTGGCCGAGGCGTCGGCCGCCGAGGCCGGGTTTGCGGGCTTCGAGCCCGACGCCTGCCTGGTGAACCGCTACGAGCCCGGCACGCGGCTGTCGTTGCACCAGGACAAGGACGAGCGCGACTACGGCGCGCCCATCGTCTCGGTGTCGCTCGGCATGCCGGCCATCTTTCTCTTCGGCGGACTCGCCCGCAGCGACAAGGCCGCGCGCATTCTGCTGGTGCACGGCGACGTGGTGGTGTGGGGCGGGCCCGACCGGCTGCGCTACCACGGCGTGCTGCCGCTCGAAGACCGGCCGCACACGCTGCTGGGCAGCCGGCGCATCAACCTGACTTTTCGCAAAGCGGGATGAAGCGGCCGCTCAAGTCAAATTGATGACTTGTTCCTTTTTTCTGTGCACAACTCTGTGGGTTGTCTGAGGACCGGGGACGCCGGAGCCAGCATTGGCGGGGGTTGGCACTAGGTTGCCTGCGGAATGGGCAGGGGGTCGGGGCGGTGGAAAAACGGGGGCTGCCTGGAACGGGCGTCTCGAAAAGCGGTCTGGATTCGTGACATACATCACGAATTCAGCCAAGGGCCGGCGGTCGGGACGGAGGCCTTTGCCGCTTCGATCACAATCAGTTACCGATCGATGACGGAGCCGTTGCCCGCAAAGCCCTTGGTCCTCCGGCGGCGAGCGGGCTCGGTCTTAAGGGCGCACGCATGGCTTACTTCCCTCAGGGCAAAACAACCGTTCATGCCCGCTGCAACACAGGTGAGCGCAAGCTCTTCGAGGCGCTGAAACGCCACTTGCCGGACGACCATCTGGTTTGGCACGACCTCCCGATTGGCGATGCCGGCCTGCAGCCTGACTTCGTGATCCTGAGCCCGCGACAGGGCTTGCTGGTGCTGGAAGTCAAGGACTGGAAGCGAAGCACGCTGGCCGGTGCTGACAAGCATCGTGTGCAGCTCAACGTGGAGCGGGGCGTGGTGACCAGCCCCCATCCGCTGGCCCAGGCGCGCCAGCACGTGCTCGCGCTCGTCGATCGAATGCAGCTTGACCCGGCGTTGGTGGCTGCGGAAGGCCGTTTCAAGGGAAAGCTGCTGTTCCCGTGGGGCTGGGGCTGCGCCTTGGTGAATCTCAAGCGTGACAGTGTGTCGGACCCCGGCTTCGCGGAAATCTTCCCGCCAGAACGAACGCTGCTGCGTGACGATCTGGAGGACGACACGGACACAGAGCTCTTCAGCCAGAGGCTGTGGTCGATGATGCAGGTGAACTTCCCGCATACGCTGACCCTGCCGCAACAGGATCGTGTGCGCTGGCACCTGTTCCCGACCCTGCGCGTGGAGCCGCAGCAAGCGGCGCTTCTGCTGGGCGAGGCGAAGCCCGATGGCCCCATTCGCATGCACGACATGATGCACGTCATGGACATGCAGCAGGAACGCGAAGCGCGCCGCATGGGTGATGGCCACCGGGTCATCCACGGTGTCGCCGGATCGGGCAAGACCATGATCCTGGTGTTCCGTGCGCAGCATCTCTCCAAGGCCGCCGCGGCGGTCGGGCGGCCTGTGCTGGTGCTCTGCTACAACCGCGCGCTTGCCGAGCGCATCGCCTATCTCTTACAGCAGCGCGGAGTCGACGGAGCCGACCATGGTGTGGTGGTGCGCTCGTTCCATAGCTGGTGCGAGGACATGGTGCGCACCTACCAACTGGAAGTGAAGGCACCGCGCAGCCCGGCCGACGCCTACTTCGCCGAATTGGCTGCCACCGTTGAACGTGCACTCGCAAGCGGCTTCGTACCCAAGGGCCAATACACGGCCGTGATGATCGACGAGGCGCACGACTTCGAGGACGCCTGGCTGCGGATGGCGGTGGAACTGGTCAACCCCGCCACAAAGGCACTGTTGGTCCTCTACGACCATGCCCAGGCAATCTACAAGAAGCAGAATCGAAAGACGCCGTTCAAGGCCCTTGGCATCGATGTGGTCGGCGGCCGTCGCAGCACCATCCTGCGCACCAACTACCGCAACACGGCGGAAGTGCTGAGCCTGGCGCTGCGGTGCGCAGGCGAGTTGATGCCTCAAGGTCCGGCCTCGGACTCCGCTGCCGACATGAACGACAGCGAACTCGGCGCGCTGCTCGATGGCGCAAACGGTGACGCGCCGGTATCTGTCGTTCGGCCGGACTCGGCGGGGCGCCGCGGCCCGATGCCAGTGCTCCACGAAGCAGACTCCGCCCGGACCGAAGCGCTGTGGCAGGCCCAGCGCATCGCGCAGTTGCAGGCCGAGGGCGTGCGGCTGGGACAGATCGCGGTGGTCTTCCGCTACAAGGCGGCGATGGAACCTCTGGAAGACGCCCTGCGTGTGCATGGCATTCCCTTCCAGTCAATGCGCACCATCAAGCCGCGCGACCTGCAATGGGCCGACGATGCGGTGCGGATCTTGACTGCCCACAGCGTCAAGGGACTGGAGTTCTCCCATGTCCTGGTCGGTGCGATTGATGCGTTCGAAGAGGCCAAGCATCAATCTGCTGCGGACGAGTTGCGATTGCTCTATGTGGCAATGACTCGCGCCACCCTGTGGCTGGCGCTTTCGGCGCGCCGGGCGGGTCCGTTGGTCGATCAAGTGCGCGGGCAGTTGGAGAGGCTTCGGGTGGAGTGGGCGGAATTGGGTTGAGCGTTGGTTGAAGCGCATCGCATTCTCTCGACGCAGGTGTTAGGCCTTATGCAACGCCTTTTCCGCCAACTCTTGGGCACGAGCCACTGAAATGCCTTGTGCTTGATCTATGACCAGTTGGTCGTCCTCGGGATCGCCTTTGTGCAGGACCACTTTTGGACGTTGATTGCCGGACTGAACCTCAACGTCGGCAGGCCGAGTCGATGGGTATGGATAAACACCAATGTCATTGCAAACCCAGCCGAAGAATCCTTCTCCCTGAACTGGATCATCGAAAGTCTCGTAGTAGCGATCAAAGCTCTTCTTGCTTAGCGAGACCCAGACCCCCCAAAGAAATGGATCTTCGACTCCGTGGATCGGTACTTCGAGTACTGCTCGGACAAAGTAGTCGGTGCCCTCGTCGTGAGTGACGGTACAAAAATCGTCGCTCAGTCTTCCCATAGAGGCCTTCTGCTCATCCGAGAGGCATGCATAGTGGTCTGGTGCTCGAAAAGCGAAGCTAGGGGAGCCTTCGTGGATGTCACCACAGCGACTGCATTTGAACGCGAAGATGGCAGCCATGAACTCTGAGCCCTCCATTTGAAATCGGGGGTGTGATCGCACTCTCCAGGCGTCCGCTCCTGGCCGCATTCTGTCCTAGTGGCCGCGGACCGCTACGCCCCCGCCTTGATCAGATCCACGATGGTGCTCTCCGGTCGGAGTTTGCAGGCGCGGCACCAGTCCAGATAGAACAGGACATCCATGTACCGCTCGCCCCGTTCGACTTTCGAAACATAGGACTGGTCGACCTTCAGCCGTGCGCCCAGTTCAGCCTGCGTCAGCCCTGCGGTAAGCCGTACCGCACGCAGGTGCTTGCGCAGGACTTCGTATCGGCGATGGTGAATGGACAGCAGCATTCATCGATGCTCATTGCCGCCCTGGAAAAGGCCATTTTGACCTTTTATGATTATGATTCTCTCGAGCCAAAAATGTCACTTTGGCCTTTTTATCGATAGAAATCAGGGATCAAAAAATGAAAAGCAGAATGGTTTTCTTGAGCACCGCCCTCGTATTGGCGGCTTGCGGCGGCGGAAGTGGAGGCGGCAGCGCCCAAATGGGGCCTGTCGCGGGGCTTCCCTCCACCCCGGCGCAAACGACGACGCCCACGGCGCCGGCTACACCTGAGGCACAGGCTCCGGCCGAGCCCGTGGCGCCAGTCGCTTCCGCCGGCCCGACCGATACCGAAATCCTCGGCCTCCTCGATTCCACCAATCTCTCCAGCGCCGGCTACCCGTGGAACGGCCGGTACGCAGGCGTGGTGAAGCGCTGGAACCTGCCCATCCCGGTCAAGACCAATGGCGAAGCCCGCGCGGTGCCTGCGATGGACGAGATCGAAGCCAAGCTCGGGTTTGCCGTCTTCGACCGCGCCAGCATCGCCGCCGCGGACGAGGCGACGATCACCCGCGGCATCGTGTTCCGCCGGGGCACGGCCTACCTGCCGGCCGGCGCCAATCCGCAGGGCTTCTGCGCCAACGTCAGCGATGCGCCCTTTGGTGGCGGCTGGTCCGCTTCACTGCTCAACCCGGGCGAACTCAGCGGGCGGATGTACGTGAACCTGGACAACCCGCAATGCGTGGCAGACGGCGCCATCGTCATCCACGAGATCGGGCATGCCTTGGGCTTGGCAACCCACTTCAAGGGCTTTGGCGACGACGACGGGGCTGTCGGGCCGGAGTTCTGGCCCGTGCTGGCGACGCTCTATGCGAACGCCATCGGTACGCCCAAGGCGTCCGTCCTCATCAAGCAGATCGACAAGAACTGAAGGAGGGGACGCAATGAAACTGATCGAAGGCAGGCTCACGCGGCTGGGCGAGTCGACCGTGAACATGAAGAACGAGGTGGTCAAGTATTCGCTCATCCAGATCGGCGACAAGACGCTGACGAACGTGATGATCGACCGCAAGCTCAACAACTTCCTGCAGGACGGGGTCGAGACGGAGAAGGCCACGCAGCTTTGGTTTCTCAACGGCGGCAAGATCGTGATGGGCGTGCAAGTCGGCGACGACACGCGGTACTACGGCACGATCAACCCGTTCTTCTACTTCGCGATGCTGTTCAATGTGGTGTTCACCTGCATCGTGTTCACGTATCAGCCACTCGGCGCTTTGGCGTGGGCCGTGCTCATCTACGCGATCGGCGGACGCAGGTGGCTGGACTACCGCAGGGTGGCGGCTGCCGGCGGCATGAAGGTGTGAGGGCACGGCCATGAAGCCAATTTCCATCGTCATCGCGGCCTGCGCCGTGCTGCTGGCCGGCTGCGGTTCGGAGCCCGGTGAAGCCGATGTCAAGGCCGCCTTGCTCAAGGAGATCGAAACGCTCGTCGGCAAGGAGGCTGGCAAGGGCCAGCAGGCCGAGTTGGATGCCCTGAAGCTCATCGGCTGCAAGAAGGCCGACAGCAACGGCTACGTGTGCGACTGGACCGGGCCATCGGGTGGCGGCAGCGGCAGGCTGGTGAAGGATGAATCCGGCTGGGTGCTGGTGAGCCTGGGCGGCGGGTAGGCCGCCAGGCTTTGCTGCGCCGCCGGGCCCTTGCCCGCGGCGTGCGCAAGCCCAAACAAAAAAGCCCAAGTAGTTGATTTACTCAAGGCTTTTTAACTTTTGCGGAGAACCGCAAAAGTGGTGTTGGTGGTCTTCACTAGATCGAAAGATCCTTGCCAGACCCGCCTCGTACACTTGATGAATGAAATCGCACCCACCAGTTCTCCGCTTCTATATGGACGATTCTGGCTCGCGTGATCCCGACAGAGACCGCTCTACAGATCCCAGTGTTGTTGATTGGTTTGGGCTCGGTGGAATCATCGTGCGTGAGGAGGATGTCGATGAACTGGAGGCACGGGTACTGGAATTTCGTGCCCGCTGGCCGAATCCCGGTGCTCCGCTGCATTCTTGGGAGATCCGTGCCCGTAAACATGGGTTCGCGTGGCTTCGCACCACGTCGAAGGTCAAGCAGGCGCGCTTCCTTGGTGAGCTAACTGATCTCATGTGCTCCCTGCCAATTGTTGTGCACGCATCGGTTGTGGATCGGCCTGGCTACAACAGGAGGTACATGACAGAGTACGGTCCTAGGCGATGGTCGCTCTGTCGCACGGCATTCAAGATCGCCGTGGAGCGTGCCGCCAAATTTGCGGCGTCGCGGGATTCCAGGCTGAGGGTCTACGTCGAGCAGAGCGATCGGCCTAACGAGGCCAGATTGAGAGGGTACTTCAACTCACTTCGCTCTGATGGCCCGCCCTTCAACAAGGAGACTTCTTCAGTTTACGCGCCGCTCGGCGCAGCTGAGCTTGCCAAGACCTTGCTCGAGTTTCGCGTCAAAACTAAAGGGTCTGTTGCCATGCAGGTGGCAGACTTGGCGTTGTGGCCCATCTGCAAGGGGCGTTATCACCCAGAGAATCAGTCACTGATTGCGCTCACCTCGAGCGGTCTGCTACTCGATGCCCATTGCAATGCAGAAAACGGCCTGCTTGGCATTAAATACAGTTGCTTCGACTAGCAGCATCCAAAAACGCAAAAGCCCACTTTCGTGGGCTTTTGGCGGCCGCCAAACTTTTGGGGGCGACCTCATAGGCTAGGCCTGCGAGCATTTTGCCTGAAGGCCGGTGCCATTGCAAAAATTTTTGCAGCAACCCTCTGTGGACAGCACATTCTTGGCAAGACGGGCGCAGTAACTTCCAGCCACCAGCAACGACCGCTGTTGTTACCGCGCAATCCGGCGGAAGCACGCAAACTAACGTGGACCACCTCGGACGTAAAAAAAGCCCTAAGTAGTTGATTTACTTAGGGCTTTTTGACTTTTGCGGAGCACCGCAAAAGTGGTGTTGGTGGCTCTTCACGGACTCGAACCGCGGACCTGTGGATTATGATTCCATCGCTCTAACCGACTGAGCTAAAGAGCCGTTCGGCACAGTTTTGTGCCGAGCCCAAGATTATAGCGCAGGCTGCGGGCCCGGAATCAAGCCCGCCGAGCCGCACACGGTGTCTTTTTTGCGATGGCCAACCCCGAAGCCGGCCGCCGCCCGTACAACCCCGGGTGAAAATCCGCCGATGTCTGCGCTGCCCCGCGCCCCTTCCGCCAAAGCCGCCACCGAGCGCGACGCCATGCCCGACGACCAGTTGATGCTGGCCTACGCGCGCGGCGACGGCGCGGCGTTCGACGTGCTCTACGCGCGCCACGAGGGCGGGCTGTTCCGCTTCGTCAAGCGGCTGCTGGGCGCCCGGCTGGCCGCGCAGGCGGACGAGGTGTTCCAGGACACCTGGGTGCGCATCATCTCGGCGCGCGACAGTTTTTCGCCGCAGGGCGCCGCCTGGCGCACCTGGGCCTTCACGATCGCGCACAACCTGGCGATGGACCGGCTGCGCGTGAGCGGGCGCGAGGTGGCGCTCGACGCCACGCATCCGGACGATGGCGAGGACGCCTTTCCCACGCTCGACCGCGGCGTGCGCGGCGCGATGGATGCCGCGGCGCATCCATCGGCCGAAGAACTCGCGTTCTGGCGCGCCGCCGGCCGGCGCCTGCTGGCCTGCCTCGACGAATTGCCGCCCGAGCAGCGCGCCGCGTTCCTGCTGCATCATGAAGACGGGCTGACGGTCGAAGCGCTCGCGGCCAGCCTGCAGGTCGGCTTCGAGACGGTGCGCAGCCGTCTGCGCTATGGGCTGCAGAAACTGCGCGGCTGCATGGAACGCTACCTGTCGGTGCTGGAGCAGCGCGCATGAACACCGGCAGCGGCAACGGCACCTCTGGCTTCGACGACGATGGCGGCGAGGACGCGGCGCTGCGCGATCCCGCACTGCGCCGCGCGCTCGACCACGCGCCCGACTGCGACGCACTGCCCGATCCGCGCACCCGCGACGCGATCCGGAAGATGGYGCACAACCTCGCACCGGTTCCCGCGGCGGCGCCGGCGGCTGAAGACGAGGGTGCCGCGCCCTGGTGGCGCCGGCTGTTCGGCGGCGGCGGGGGATCGCATGCGCGCATGCCGTGGAACGCGGCCTTTGCGACCGTGCTGCTGGCTACCTTCGTGACCGTGCTCTGGCATCGCGAACCGGTGCCCGATGCGCGGCTGGATGGAGAGGCGGGAGTTGCCTCCGCGCCTGCGACTGCTCAGGAGGCGGCGCCGGCTGCGGCTGCAGTTCCGGCGCCGGCCGCGGCACCCGCGCCCGCGCCAGCTACCGCATCGGCCCCGCCACCGGCACCAGCGCAAGCCCAGCCGCAGGCCGAAGCGGCGCGAGACACGGTGAGCGAAGAGTCCATGCGAAGCAGTGAGATCGCAGTGCGCCGATCGGCGCCGCCGCCCTCCGGCAAGCAGGCTGCCGCACCAGCGCCCGAGCCCCAGGCCAGCCAGGTCGCGCCAGAGCCGCCGCCCCTGCCAGCGTCGCTTCCCGCACCTGCGCCACCTGCAGCAGTTCCACCGGCACCAGCATCATCACCAGCAGCAGCGATCGCGCCGCCGCTGCCTCCTGCGCCCATGGCCCCCGCAGCGCCGCCCGCCACCCGCGAGGCCGCCAGCGGCGGCACTTCTGGTTCTTCTCCAGCCCTGTCGGCACCGCAGCGCAGCCCCAGCGCCGACGCCGCCTCCGGCATGCTGCGCTCGGCCCCCGCGCCGCGCGCGGCCGTGATGGCAGGCAAGGCCGCGGCAAGTCCGGATGAAGGTGCGTTCTCGGCGCTCGACCAATGGACGTCGTTGAACGCAACACGCGCCGGGCAGAGCGTGCGCCATGCGCGCGGCGACACCGAGGGGCTGGCCGCGTTGGTCAACACGCTGGCTCGTTCGGCCACCGCGCCGGGCGCTGAACCGGCCGCGCCCGTCGAGGCGCGGCTGGAGCTCTACCGCGGCGGCGCCCTGCTCGCGGTGCTCGAGATCGCGGGCGACCAGGTGCGCTGGACGCCGCAGGGCACGGCAGCCGGCGCCTCGGTCGGCACGCCGCCGGCGCAGGCGCTGGCCGAGTTGAAGGCGCTGCTCGCGCGCTGATCGCTCAGGCGTTCTTGAAGTCCGGCTGGCGCTTGGCGAGGAAGGCGTCCATGCCTTCCTTCTGGTCGGCCGTGGCAAACAGCGCATGGAACAGCCGGCGCTCGAACATGACGCCGTCGGAGAGGCCGCTCTCGAAGGCGCGGTTGACCGACTCCTTGGCCGCCATCACCGCGATCTGCGAGTAGCCCGCGATGATCAGCGCGGCGCCGAGCGCTTCGTCGGCCAGCTGCGCATAAGGCACCACGCGGCTCACGAGGCCCGCGCGCTCGGCTTCGGCGGCGTCCATCATGCGGGCGGTGAGCGCCATGTCCATCGCCTTGCTCTTGCCCACCGCGCGCGGCAGGCGCTGCGTGCCGCCGGCGCCGGGGATCACGCCGATCTTGATTTCGGGCTGGCCGAACTTGGCGTTGTCGGCCGCAATGATGAAGTCGCACATCATCGCCAGCTCGCAGCCGCCGCCCAGTGCAAAGCCGCTCACGGCCGCGATCACGGGCTTGCGGATCGAGCGGATGGTCTCCCAGTTGCGCGTGATGTAGTCGCCCTTGTAGGTGTCGATGAAGCTGTACTTGGCCATCGCGGCAATGTCGGCGCCGGCCGCAAAGGCGCGTTCGCTGCCGGTCAGGATGATGCAGCCGATGGCGTCGTCGGCATCGAAGGCCTTGAGCGCGGTGCCCAGCTCGGTCATGAGCGCGTCGTTGAGCGCATTGAGCGCCTTGGGCCGGTTGAGGGTGATGATGCCGACCTTGCCTGCTTCGGTCCGCACTTCGATGTTTTCGTAGCTCATGGGTGTCTCCAAGGGAAGGTGAAAACGCGATTCACTGTATACAGGCCATAGGCGCGGATCAGCGCCGCGCGCCCGGCGCGAGCCAAGCCGCGATCTTTGCTGCGTCGTGCGAGAACAGGCGCCAGGTGGTGGCGCCCTCCGGCAGCACCAGCGGCAGCCTCAGCAGCTTGCGGTCGCGCGCCACCAGCGCGGTGCAGCGGGTGGCGTCGCCAAGGTACAGCGCCAGGTCGTCGAGCTTGGCGATGCGCCAGGCCTGCGCAGGGCGCTGCTGGCCCTTGCGGCCGACGGCCGGCAGCTCGATGCCGATCCATTCGTCGTTGGCCGAGAAGCCGGCCTTTTCGGCGGCGCCGCCGCGCAGCACCACCTTGACCTGGACGCTGCCGTTGGCCTCGGCCACGCGCAGGCCCAGCGCCTGCGCCTGCTGCGACGGATCCTCGAGCGCGGCCACGCCGTGCGCGCGCAGCAAATCTGCCAGCGGCAGCTCCTCGGTCGAGTGGATCCACTGCGCGATTTCCGCCGCATAGGAGCGGCCGCCCACGGCCTGGAGCGCCGCGGCCACGTCGGCTTCGCTGATCGGGCCGCCGCCGCCTTGGGTCCACAGGTGGCGCATCACGTCGTCGAGCGTGCCCTTGCCTTCGCGGCGCAAGCTGAGGTCGAAGCACAGCGCCACCAGCGCGCCCTTGGTGTAGTAGCTGACGGTGCCGTTGGGCGTTTGCTCGTCCTGCCGGTAGTACTTGACCCAGGCATCGAAGCTCGCCTCGGCCACCGACTGCACGAGCCGGCCCGGCGTCTGCAGCACCTGGTTCACGGTCTTGTTGAGCAGGCGCAGGTAGCCCGCGTCGTCGATGCGGCCGGCGCGGCGCAGCAGCAGGTCGTCGTAGTAGCTGGTGAAGCCCTCGAAGAACCACAGCATCTGCGTGTAGTTCTCGCGGCTGTAGTCGTAGTGCGCGAACTCGGCCGGGCGCATGCGCTTGACGTTCCAGGTGTGGAAGTACTCGTGGCTGATGAGGCCCATCAGCGTGGTGTAGCCCTCGGGCTGCTTCTTCGCGCCGCGCTGGGGCAGGTCGCGCCGGTTGCAGATCAGCGCGGTGGAGTGCCGGTGCTCCAGGCCGCCGTAGCCGTCGTCCACCGCGTTGAGCATGAACACGTAGCGGTCGATCGGCAGCTTGGGGCCGCCTCGCTTGCCGGCCTTGTCTCCATGCCAGAAGCGGATCTCGGCTTCGCAGATGGCCTGCGTGTCGGCGATCAGGCGCTCGCCGTCGAACGAGGCAGCGGCACCTGCGATGACGAAGCGGTGCGGCACGCCGCAGGCCTCGAACTCGGCGCTCCAGAAGGGGCCCATCTCGACCGGGCTGTCGGCCAGCTCGTCGTAGCCAGCGGCCAGGTAGCGGCCGAAGCCGTGCTTGTCGATCTTCGAGGGCACGAGCGCGGTGGCGCAGGACCAGCGCGCATCGTCGCCGGGCGGCAAGGCGGGCGCGCTGATCTCCAGCGCATGCGGCGCATCGGTCTGGCCCTCGACCCGCAGGCACAGGCTGGTGCCGTTGAAGAAGCCGCGGCCGGCGTCGAGCCAGGCGGTGCGCACCGAGTTGTCGTAGGCGCAGACCTGGTAGTGCAGCACCAGCGGCTGGCCCGGCACGCAGTCGACCTGCCAGCTGCACTTGTCGAGCTGCGTCAGCGCGGGCTTGCGGCGTCCTTGCGTGGCGCGCAGGCCCTGCAGGTTCTTGGCGAACTCGCGCACCAGGTAGCTGCCCGGAATCCACACCGGCAGCGCCACGCGCTGCTGCGCGGCGGGGGCCTCGATGGTCAGGGTGACGGCGAAGAGGTGCGCATGCAGGTCGGCGCACTCGATGCGGTAGTGCACCGCGGCGGCCGGCGCAGCCGCTCGCGCGCGCCGGGAAACGGTCGGCGCGGCCATCAGTTGATGGAGGCGGCGAGTTGCTTCTCGACCTGGTCCGCGGGAATGGCGCCCGGCGTGCGGGTGCCGTCGCTGAAGATCAGCGTGGGCGTGCCGGTGATGTTGTACTTGCGCCCGAATTCCACGTTGCGCTGCAGGGCCGTGACGTCGCAGCCGGTTGCCGCGGTGGCGGGCTTGACGCTGGTTTCCATCCAGTCGCCCCAGGCCTTGCCCTTGTCCTTGCTGCACCAGATGTCGCGCGACTTGACGGCCGAATCGGGACCGAGCACCGGGTAGAGGAACAGGTAGACGGTGACGTTGTCGACCGTCTTCATGTCTTTCTCGAAGCGCTTGCAGTAGCCGCAGTTCGGGTCTTCGAACACCGCGAGCTTGCGCTTGCCGCTGCCGCGCACGATCTTGATGGCGTCTTTCATGGGCAGCTTGTCGAACGAGACCTGGCTGAGCTTCTCGATGCGCTCCTCGGTCAGGTTCTTGCGCGCATTCACGTCGATCAGGTTGCCCTGCAGCAGGTAGTTGCCCTGCTCGTCGGTGTAGTAGATCTGGAAGCCGTTCACGCGCACTTCGTAGAGGCCCGGCAGCGGCGACTTGGTGACTTCGTCGATGGCCGGGAACTGCGGAATGCGCGCCGGAAGGTTCTTGCGGATCTCGGCCTCACCGGCCAGGGCCGTGGCGGCCGCAGCCAGCGTGCAGGCGGCGAGAAGAAGGTTGCGTGCGAGTTTCATGGGAAGTCCGGTCGATGGATTCATGCCTTCAAGCCCATCGCCTGGTTGGCGATCCAGTGCTTGAGGAGGCGCGTGCGGTCGAAGCCGCGCATGCCCCAGTTGCGCAGCGCGGGCAGGGGGCCCACGCTGTGCGAGAACAGCTGCTGCAGGCCGTCGGTGGCCAGGCTCATCTGCAGCACGTCGGCGCGGCGCGCGCGCTCGTAGCGGCGCAGCAGGCGCGGGTCGCCCACGCTGCGCCAGTACTCGCGCTGCCGGATCACGTCGGCCAGCATGGCCGCATCGGCCAGACCGAGGTTGAGGCCCTGGCCCGCAAGCGGATGCACCGTGTGGGCCGCGTCGCCGGCCAGTGCCCACGACTGCGCGGCCGCACCCTTCGCCTGCGGCAGGGTGCCGGTCCAGCGGTCGGCGATGGCGCGCGCGAGCGGCCAGGCGGCACGTTCGCTCGTGAGCCGAAGCGGGCCGAGCGCGCCATGGCTGGCTTCGCTCACCGCGGCGTTGAATTCCTCGTCGCCTTGCGCCAGCAGCGCGGGCGCGCGAAGCTGGTCGACCGACCACACCAGCGCCAGCGAACGGCCCTGCACGCCGCCCATCGGCAGCAGCGCCAGCACCTCGCCCGTGTCGTTGAACCACTGGCGCGCCACGCCGTCGTGCGGCTGCGCGGCTTCGAGCCGCGCCGCAATCGCATGCTGCGGATAGCGCGTGACCGCGTAGCTCACGCCGAGGGCCTCGCGCGTGGCGCTGGCCTTGCCCTCGCACACCACGGTGAGCGGCGCGGACACCGGCTCGGAAACGACTTCGACCTGGGGCTGGAAGCGCACCGCATCGGCCAGCTGCTGCTCGAGCGCCGGCACGTCGACGATCCAGGCCAGCGCATCGACCTTCTGCCGCACGGCGCTGAACTGCACGCGCCCGCCTTCGTCGCCGTGCACGAGCATCTCGCGCACCGGCGTGGCATGCGCCGCGTCGGGCCAGGCGCGCAGCGATTCGAGCAGGGTGCGGGAGGCGGTGTTGAGCGCATAGGCCCGGATGTCCTGCTTGCCGGCCGCGGCGGGCGGAACCACCAGCGCGACGCGCACTCGCTCGCGTGCGAGCAGCAGGGCCAGCGTGCGGCCCACGATGCCGGCGCCGCGAATGCAAACTTCAGGAGGGAGGGCCATCCGGCCATTGTAAGAACAAGCCCGTTCCCGGGCTGCGCTCCCGGCGGCCGATGCGGGACAATCGCTGCCCAATTCCAAGGAATCCAAGGAACCCCACGTGCCACAGCCCGCCTTCGACATTGAAGCCACCATTGCGCGCCTGTTCGTCTACCCCGTCAAATCGTGCGCGGGGGTCGAGCTTCCCGAGGCGCTGCTGACCGAGACCGGCCTGGAATTCGACCGCGCCTGGATGGTGGTTGACGCGCAGGGCGAGTTCGTGACCCAGCGGCAATTGCCGCGCATGGCGCTGATCCGCCCGCAGATGAAGCACATGGAAGTGGTGCTGCGCGCGCCGGGCATGCTGGCCCTGCACCTGGCCTTCGAACGGGTCGAGAAGCCGGTGCGTGTGAGGGTCTGGAAGGACGAGGTGGCGGCCTACGACATGGGCGACATCGCCGCCCAGTGGTTCAGCGACTTCCTCTCCGAGCCGGGCAAGCCGCAGGCGTTGCGGCTGGTGCGCTTCGACCCCGAGCACAAGCGCCTGTCGAGCCTGCAATGGACCGATGGCGTCGAGGCGACGAACCAGTTCGCCGACGGTTTTGCGCTGCTGGTGGCCAGCGAGGGCTCGCTGGCCGAACTCAACGAGCGGCTGGCCGCCGCGGGCCACGATGCGGTCGGCATCGAGCGCTTCCGGCCGAACATCGTGCTGGCCGGCATCGAGTCGCACGACGAGGACCGGGTCGACGCGCTGCACGTCGCCACCGGCGAAGGCGAGGCCGAGCTCAAGCCCGTCAAGCCCTGCACCCGCTGCCCGATTCCCGACATCGACCCGGCCACCGCCACGAGCAGCCCCGAGGTCGGCGACATGCTGCGCACCTACCGCGCCGATCCGCGCGTCGACGGGCGCATCACCTTCGGCATGAACTGCATCGTGCTGCAGGGCGTGGAGCACATGCTCAAGGTGGGGCAGGCGGTGGGCGCGAACTACCGCTTCGAATAGCAGGCTCTATCTAGAAGGTCACGCCGGCGTACAGGACGATGTTGGCGTAGGGCGTGCATTCGCCCGTGCGGATCACCGCCTTGGCGCGCGCGCTCAGGCGCTTGAGTTCCTCGTGCGACACCGTTTCCGGCAGGGCGGCCAGCTGGCCTTCGCACCATGCCGGCAGCTGTCCCACCGGCAGCTGCCCGATGGCTTCGCGCGCGATCAGCGTGCGCTCCACCTGCATCTCCGAAAGCACGACCTTGAGCACGTCCGCGACCCGCGGAATCCCCGGCGTGAGCGCCAGGTCGATGCGCCGGGGGCCGTCCGGGATCGGCAGGCCCGCATCGCCGATGACCAGCATGTCGCCATGGCCCAGCGCGGCAATCACTTGCGAGAGTTCGGCATGCAGCAGGGCGGTACGTTTCACAGTGCGATCCAGTCGGGTGGCAGGGGGCTTTGCAGCACGGCGTCGCGCTGCGGAATGGAAGGCTGGGCGCCGGGCTGCTGGATGCACAGCGCGGCGGCGCGGATGCCCAGGCGCACGGCTTCGTCGAAGGACTGGCCCTCGCCCAGCGCCACGGCCAGCGCGCCCAGGAAGGTGTCGCCCGCGGCCGTGGTGTCGACCGCCTGGACCTGGGGCGCGGGATGGTGGCGCGCGCCATCGGCATCGATGGCCACGGCGCCGCGCGCGCCGAGCGTGACGACCACGCGCGCAATGCCCTTGGCGCGCAGGGCCTGGCCGGCCAGCGCGGCTTCCTGCGGGCTGTCGGCGGCCTGGCCGCACAGCGCCTCGGCCTCGATCTCGTTGACGACCAGCGTGTCGATGCGCGGCCACAGCGGCTCGGCGATCGGCTGCACCGGCGAGGGGTTGAGCAGCACCTTGCAGCCGGCCTCGTGCGCCACCGAAATGGCGCGCGCGACCTGCCCCATCGGTATCTCGAACTGCGTCACCAGGAAGGCCGCGCCCTGCAGCTGCTGGCGCAGCGCCGGCGCGTCGATCTCGGCCTGCGCATTGGCGCCGGGAATCATCACGATGCGGTTCTGGCCGCCGTCTTCCACCAGGATCAGCGCGGTGCCCGTGGGCTCGCCGGGGCTGGTGCGCAGCGCGGCGGTGTCGATGCCGTCGCGCCCGAGCGCATCGCGCAGCGCCTGGCCGTGCGCGTCGTTGCCGACGCAGCCGATCATGCCGACGCGGCCGCCTTCGCGCGCGCAGCTCACGGCCTGGTTGGCGCCCTTGCCGCCCGGAATGTGGGCGATCGAATGGCCCAGCAGGGTTTCGCCCGCGGCCGGTGCATGCGGCACGCGCAGCACGATGTCCATGTTCAGGCTGCCGAGCACCACGATGCGCGGCGGCGGGGCGGCGCTGGAAGAAGAGGAAGAAGGCGTCGAACTCACGGGGTGCGGGACTTTCGGCTTGGCGTGGAAGAGGAAGACGGTGCGGCGGCCTCGCGGAAGCTCGCGTGCCGCGCGGTCGAGGCGCGCACGCGCAGCTCGGGCTGCAGCACCACCTTGCGCGCATCGCGCCGCTTGCCGCCCACGCGCTCCAGCAGCATGTCGACCGCGAGCGCGCCGATGCGCTCCTTGGGCTGCGCCACGGTGGTGAGCGGCGGGCTGGTGTAGGCCGAGAGTTCGATGTCGTCGAAGCCCACGATCGAGAGCTCGTCGGGCACGCGCACGCCGCTTTCATGCGCGGCGCGCAGCGCGCCGATGGCCATCAGGTCGTTGCAGACGAAGACGGCCGAGGGCGCCTCTTCGGTCCGCAGGATGGCGTGCATCGCCTCGTAGCCGCCCTGGCTCGTGAAGCCGCCGCGCCACAGCAGGGCATCGGCATTCGGCGCGGTGCCGGCCTCGGCCAGCGCCATGCGCCAGCCCTCGATGCGCTGCTCGCTCGGCATCACGCCCACCGGCCCGCCGATGCAGGCAATGCGCTTGTGGCCGAGCGACAGCAGGTGCCGCACCGCGAGCAGCCCGCCCTGCATGTGGGCGGTTTCGACCAGGTCGCAGGCCGGGTCGGCAATCTCGCGGTCGACCAGCACCGTGGGAATGCGCAGGCCGTGCAGCTGCGTGACGAGCGAATCGTCGTCGCCGGCGCCGGTCGACACCACGATCAGCCCGTCGATGCGGCGCTCGGCCAGCACCTGCAGGTAGACGCTCTGGCGGCGCGGCTCGTCGTCCGTGTTGCACAGCACCAGCGTGTAGCCGGCGCCGAAGCAGCGGTCTTCGACGATGCGCACGATCTCGGCAAAGTAGGGGTTCGAGCTGTTCGGAATCAGCATGCCGAGCGTCGAGGTGGTGTTGCTCTTGAGGCTGCGCGCCATCGCGTTGGGCACGTAGCCCAGCTCGCGGATGGCCTCTTCCACGCGCTCGCGCCCCTTGGCGCTCACATGGCGCGTGTCGTTGACCACGTGCGAGACGGTGGTGACCGAAACGCCTGCGCGCAGCGCGACGTCCTTGATGGTGGCCATGGTTGCTTCCCCCTTTTTATGCAGCGTCAGGCCAGGCGGCGATCGGCCCGGCGCTGGCGCAAGGTGTCGATGATCACCGCAACCACGATGACCGCGCCGGTGATGATGCGTTTGCTCGGCTCGCTGGCACCCACCTGCGCAAGCCCGGCCTCGAGCACCGCGATGATCAGCACGCCGAAGAAGGTGTTGACCACCGAGCCGCGCCCGCCCATGAGGCTGGTGCCGCCGATCACCACGGCCGCAATCACCTGCAGCTCGATGCCGACGCCGGCATTGGGGTCGGCCGCTTCGAGCCGCGCCGACTGCATGAGTCCCGCGAGCCCGGCCAGCAGGCCCGTGGCGGCAAACACGATGATGCGGATCGGCCGCGGATCGATGCCCGCGAGCCGCATCGCTTCTTCGTTGGTGCCGATGCCCACCACGTGCCGGCCGAACACCGTGCGCGTGAGCACCAGCTGGCCGGCGGCCACCAGCACCACCGCGAGCACGAAGGCCGCGGAGATGCCGCCGATCCACGGCGCGGCCAGGCCCGAGATGGCGTCGCCCACGTACTGCGTGCGCGAATCGGTCACCAGGTAGGCGCCGCCGCGCACCGCCTCCAGCATGCCCAGCGAGACGATGAAGCTCGGCAGCCGCCATGCGACCGACACCGCGCCCGTCACGCTGCCGCACACCAGGCCGGTGGCCAGGCCCAGCGCGGCGGCCGCCGGTACCGGGAGCTTCCACTGGAGGATGGCGGCGGCCGTGACCGCCGCGCTCAGCGCAAGCACCGAGCCCACCGACAGGTCGATGCCCGCGATGATCAGCACGAAGGTCATGCCCACGGCCATCACCGCGAGCGCGGGAATCTCGTTGGCAATGGAGATGAAGGTTTCGCGCGTGAGGAAATATTCGCTCAGCGTGCCGAAGAGCGCGACCATGCCCACGAGCACGACGGTCAGGCCCACGTAGGTGCCCAGCTGGCCCTTCAGGGCGGAGGGTGGGGCGGAGGTGGCGGCGGCTGCGGTCATGGTGTGTCGGCGGTGGCCGGTTGGCCCGGATTCGGATCGGAAATGGCGGAGCCCGCCGTGGGGGTTGCCGCGCTGGCGGCGCGGCCTGCCGCATCGCTGAAGGCGGCGGCCAGCAGCGATTGCTCGCTCCACTGGCCGCGCTCGAACACCGCGACCAGCCGGCCGGCGCTCATCACGCCGATGCGGTCGCACATGGCCATGAGTTCGCGCAGGTCGCTCGACACCATCAGGAGCGCCTTGCCGGCGTCGGTCATGCGGTCGAGCTCGGCGTACAGGTCGGCGCGCGCGCCCACGTCCACGCCACGCGTGGGCTCGTCGAGCAGCAGCACCTTGCATTCGCGGTGCAGCCAGCGCGCGAACACCACCTTCTGCTGGTTGCCGCCGCTCAGGGTGGCCACCGGCTGCTCGATGCTGCGCGAGCGGATGCGCAGCAGCTCCACCAGCCGCCGGGCGATGCCGCGCTCCTTGGCGCGCTGCAGCCAGCCGGCGTGCGAGATGGCGCCCAGATCGCTCAGCGTGGCGTTGACGCGGATCGGCTGCGTGAGCAGCAGCCCCTGCGACTTGCGGTCTTCGGTCACCAGGCCGATGCCGGCGCGGATGGCCTGCATCGGCGAGCGCCAGCCCTTGCGCACGCGCAGCACCGGCTGCGTGGCGGCAATGCCGTCGTAGAGAAGAATTTCGCCTCGGTCGGCGCGGTCGGCGCCGAACAGCAGGCGCACGAGTTCGGTCCGGCCGGAGCCGACCAGGCCCGCCAGGCCCATGACTTCGCCCGCATGCAGGTCGATGTCGACGTCCTTCACGGCCTCGGCCCGGCCGATGCCGCGCGCGCTCAGCAGCACCGGCCCGGCGATGCGGCGGTCGCGGCCCTCATGCTCGTGCACCGCGCGGCCCACCATGCGCTGCACCAGCTCGGCTTCGCGCACGCCGGCCATGGCGCGCACGTCCACCAGCCGGCCGTCGCGCAGCACCGCCACGCGGTCGGCAATGCGCTGCAGCTCCTCGAGCCGGTGCGACACATAAATGATGGCCACGCCGCGCGCCTTCAGCAGCTCGATCTGCTCGAACAGGTGCGAGGTCTCGCGCGGCGTGAGCATGGCGGTGGGCTCGTCGAGCACCAGCACGCGCGTGTCGTCCTGCAGGTTGCGCGCAATCTCCACCATCTGCTGCTGGCCGATGCCCAGCCGCGCCACCGGCGTGGCCGGGTCGATGTGCTCCATGCCGATCTTCGCGAGCTGGCGCGCGGCCAGATCGTGCAGCTTGCCGCGGCGGATCCAGCCGCTCTGGTTGGGCAGCCGGTCGAGCAGCAGGTTCTCGGCCACGGACAGCGTGGTGACCAGCCCCAGCTCCTGCATGACCATGCGCACGCCCAGCCGCTCGGCGTCGCGGCGGGAAGCAGGCTGGAACGCCGCGCCGCCGAGCAGCATCTGCCCGCGCGTGGGCCGCACCAGGCCGCAGACGATCTTCGACAGCGTGCTCTTGCCCGCGCCGTTCTCGCCCGTGAGCGCGAGCACTTCGCCGGCGTTCAGCACCAGCGAGACGTCGTCGAGCACCGGCGCCGCATAGTCCTTGCCGAGCGCGCTCAGCGAGAGCACGGGGACGGCAAGGCCGGCATTCATGGCGGCGGCAGGTGCGTTCAACTTCGGCCCTTTTTTTTCTTACTTTGCGGAAGTCTTGGTGACCAGCACCACGTCGGTCTTTACTTCGGCCGGCATGCTCGACTGCGGCTTCTTCTCGGCCAGCGCCTTGAGCGCGGTCTCGATGCCGAACACCGCCTGCTTGGCCGCGAACTGGTCGGCGGTGGCAAGCACGCGGCCGTCCTTCAGCATCGGCTTGATGGCGCCGATGTTGTCGTAGCCCACCACCAGCACCTTGCCGGTCTTGCCCGCGGCCTTGACGGCCGCCACGGCGCCCAGCGCCATGCTGTCGTTGCCCGCGAGCAGCGCCTTCAGGTCGGGGTGCTCGCGCATCATGCCGGCGGCCACCGTGTTGCCCTTGTCGATTTCCCACTGGCCCGACTGCACGCCCACCACCGTGGCGCCGGCGGCCTTCATGGCGTCCTGGTAGCCGAGGGTGCGCTGCTGCGCATTGAAGGTGGTCGACACGCCTTCGATGATGCCGACCTTGTCGCCGGCCTTCAGGCTCTTGGCGAGCTCGTCGCCCACCAGCTTGGCGCCGGCGCGGTTGTCGGGGCCGACGAAGGGCACCTGGATGCCCTTTTCCTTCAGCGCGGCGGCGTCGAACTGGTTGTCGATGTTGACCACGAGAATGCCCTTGTCGATGGCCGCCTTGACCACCGGCACCAGCGCCTTCGAATCGGCCGGCGCGATGACCAGCGCATTGATCTTCTGCGCCATCATCTGCTCGACCATCTTGATCTGGGCGGCCGTGTCGGTCTCGTCCTTGATGCCGTTGGCCACCAGGGTGTACTCCGAGGCATGCGCCTTCTGGTGCGCCTTGGCGCCGTCTTCCATGGTGCGGAAGAATTCGTTGGCCAGCGACTTCATGACCAGCGCGACCTTCGGCTTGTCCTGGGCCAGGGCGGGCGAGGCGGCGAAAGCGCCCAGCAGCGCCAGGGCGGCTGCGCTTTGCAGCGTGCGGCGGGTGAACTTCATGGGTGATGTCTCCTGAGGTGGTTGAGCGGTGCGCCGGTCTGTGGCCGGGGCATCGATGTTAACCAACGAAAACGTTTGCGCAAACGTTTGCTAATCCGGTTTAACCCTGATTTTGGGGCCGGCATTTCCGGGCGGGTGAAGCGGCCCGAAATGCGCGCGGCCGAGGGAAAACCTGGACAGCCTAAAATCCCCGGTTACCCAAGAGGACCCCCCATGAGTTTGCAATGCGGCATCGTCGGCCTGCCCAACGTCGGTAAATCCACCCTTTTCAATGCGTTGACCAAGGCCGGCATCGCAGCGGAAAACTATCCGTTCTGCACCATCGAGCCCAACGTGGGCGTGGTGGAAGTGCCCGATCCGCGGCTCGACCAACTCAGCGAGATCGTCAAGCCCGAGCGCGTGGTGCCCGCCATCGTCGAGTTCGTCGACATTGCCGGCCTGGTGGCCGGCGCCAGCACGGGCGAGGGCCTGGGCAACAAGTTTCTTGCGCACATCCGCGAAACCGACGCCACCGTGAACGTGGTGCGCTGCTTCGACGACGAGAACGTGATCCACGTGGCCGGCAAGGTCGACCCGATCTCCGACATCGAGGTGATCCAGACCGAACTCTGCCTGGCCGACCTGGCCACGGTCGAGAAGGCGCTGCACCGCCACACCAAGGTGGCGCGTTCGGGCGACAAGGACGCGCAGAAGCTCGTCGGCCTGCTCGAGCGCTGCCAGGCCGCGCTGAACGAGAACACGCCGGTGCGCGCGCTCGAGTTCACGAAGGAAGAGCAGCCGCTGGTGAAGTCGTTCACGCTCATCACCGCCAAGCCTGCGATGTTCGTCGGCAACGTGGCCGAAGACGGCTTCGAGAACAACCCCTACCTCGACCGCCTGCGCGAATACGCAGCCAAGCAGGGCGCGCCCGTGGTCGCCATCTGCGCCAAGATCGAAGCCGAACTGGCCGAGATGGACGACGAGGACAAGAAGATGTTCCTCGCCGAAATCGGCCAGGACGAGCCGGGCCTCAATCGCCTGATCCGCGCGGCCTACAAGCTCTTGGGCCTGCAAACCTACTTCACCGCCGGCGTGAAGGAAGTGCGCGCCTGGACCATCCACATCGGCGACACCGGCCCCCAGGCCGCCGGCGTGATCCACGGCGACTTCGAGAAGGGCTACATCCGCGCCCAGACCATTTCGTTCGAGGACTACATCGCCTACAAGGGCGAACAGGGTGCAAAGGACGCGGGCAAGATGCGTTCGGAAGGCAAGGAATACGTCGTCAAGGATGGCGACGTGATGAACTTCCTCTTCAGTTCGTAAAGCCGCCTCATGCTCACCGTCCATCACCTGAACAACTCGCGCTCGCAGCGCGTGCTCTGGCTGCTCGAAGAACTCGGCCTGCCTTACGAGATCGTCCACTACCAGCGCGATCCGCAGACCATGTTGGCGCCCGCTTCGCTGCGGGCCGTGCATCCGCTGGGCAAGTCGCCGGTGGTGACGACGGACGACGGGCTGGCGCTGGCGGAGTCGGGCGCGGTCATCGAAACGCTGATCGAGCGCCATGGCAGCGGCCGCCTTGCGCCCGCGGCGGGCACGCCCGAGGCGGTGCGCTATCGCTACTGGCTGCACTTCGCGGAAGGCTCGGCGATGTCGCCGCTGCTGCTCAAGCTGGTGTTCGACAGGATCGAGAACAGCAAGATGCCGTTCTTCGTGAAGCCGATTGCAAAAATGATCTCGGGCAAGGCGAAGGCGGCCATCGTCACGCCCAACATCGAGAGCCACCTGAATTTCATGGAAGGCGAACTCGGCAAGAGCGAATGGTTCGCCGGCAGCGAATTCACCGGTGCCGACATCCAGATGAGTTTTCCGGTCGAAGCCGCGCAGGCGCGCGGCGGCCTCGATGCGAAGCGGCCCAGGCTCATGGCGTACCTGGAGCGCATCCATGCGCGCCCGGCCTACCAGCGCGCGCTCGAACGCGGCGGCCCCTACGGCCTGCTGAGCTGAAGCGTTCGCTTCACGACGGAAACACGTAGAGCAGCGCGACCGTCATGCAGACATAGCGCAGGAACTTCCCGATGGCCATGTAGCCGAGGCATGGCCAGAACGGCAGCTTGAGCCAGCCGGCCACCGCGCACAGCGGATCGCCCACCAGCGGCAGCCAGCTCAGCAGGCAGGCCTTGGGTCCGAGCCGCTCCAGCCAGCCCAAGACCCGCACATGATGTTTCGAGTGCGAATATTTGTCTGCCACCTTGTGCGCGCCGTAGCCCATCCACCAGTCGACCGCACCGCCCAGCGTGTTGCCCACCGTCGCGACCAGGATCGCCGGCCAGAACATGTCGGGGTTGAGCTTGAGCAGGCCGAAAAGAATGGGCTCCGAGCCCACCGGCAGCAGCGTGGCCGAAACGAAGGCCGCGATGAACAGCGTGGAGAGTCCGTATTGCGGAAGCGCAAGGAGCGCCAGGAGTGCGTCGAGCCAGGCTTGCATAAAGTGAAATGAGTCGACGCAGTATAGGCAGCGGCCCCTCTGCGCCAGGTCGGAGAAAGCGCCGGATGCAGCCGTTGCTTGCGGTGTACCGCGCGCGCAAATCGTTTCAGCGCATGGCATCGCGCGTGGCTACAATCGTGCCTCATTTTTCAGCAGCCGCTCTCGCGACGCCTTCCACTTCATGACCTTGCAGATCGGCACCCACACGCTGGAAAACCGCCTGTTCGTCGCGCCCATGGCCGGCGTGACGGACCGGCCGTTCCGCATGCTGTGCCGTGAACTCGGCGCGGGCTATGCGGTCAGCGAGATGGTCACCTCGCGCAAGGAACTCTGGAACACGCTCAAGACCTCGCGCCGCGCCAACCACGACGGCGAGCCCGGTCCCATCGCGGTGCAGATTGCCGGCACCGATGCGGCCATGATGGCCGAGGCCGCGGTCTACAACATCGAGCGCGGCGCGCAGATCATCGACATCAACATGGGCTGCCCGGCCAAGAAGGTCTGCAACAAGTGGGCCGGTTCGGCGCTGATGCGCGACGAGCCGCTGGCGCTTGAAATCGTGCAGGCCGTGGTCGATGCAGCGCAGCCCCACAACGTGCCGGTCACGCTCAAGATGCGCACCGGCTGGAGCGAAGAGCACCGCAACGCAGTGAAGCTCGCGCGCGATTTCGAATCGGCCGGCGTGCAAATGCTCACTGTCCATGGCCGCACCCGCGAGCAAGGCTACAAGGGCAGCGCCGAGTACGACACCATTGCCGCAGTGAAGGCCGCGGTGCGCGTGCCGGTGGTGGCCAATGGCGACATCCGCTCGCCCGAGAAGGCGCGCGAAGTGCTCGCGGCCACGGGCGCCGACGCGGTGATGATCGGCCGCGCCGCGCAGGGGCGGCCCTGGATCTTCCGCGAGATCTCCCATTTCCTGGCCACGGGCACGCACCTTGCGCCGCCGCTTGTCGCCGAAGTGCGCCGCCTGCTGCTCGACCACCTGGTGGAGCACTACGCGCTCTACGGCGAATTCAGCGGCGTGCGCACCGCGCGCAAGCACATCGGCTGGTATGTGCGCACGCTGCCGGACGGCGAAGCCTTCCGCGCACGGATGAACACCATCGAAGACTCCGCTGCGCAACTGCGCGCGGTCGGCGATTATTTCGACGGGTTGGCGGACCGCATGGACCGCATGCCCGTGCACCAGGCGGCCGAAGAGCTGTCCGGTGAAGAGGAGGCGGCCTGCGCCGCCGGTTGAGAGGAAGAGAAGAAAAAGCATGAGCAAGAAACACATCGAGGACTGCGTGCGCACCAGTCTGGACAGCTACTTTCGTGATCTGCGCGGCACCGAACCCGACGGCATGTACGAGATGCTCGTGCGTGTGGTCGAGAAGCCCCTGCTCGACGTCGTGATGACGCGCGCCGAGGGCAATCAGTCGAAGGCCGCGCAATGGTTGGGCCTGAATCGCAACACGCTTCGCAAGAAGCTGGTTGAACACAAACTCCTGAAATAAATAACTCCACGGCATATTCCATGGCCCAGACCGCACTCATCTCCGTCTCCGACAAAACCGGCATCCTCGAATTCGCGCAGGCGCTGCATGCGCTGGGCATCAAGCTGCTGTCCACCGGCGGCACCGCCAAGCTGCTGGCCGATGCCGGCCTGCCCGTGACCGAAGTGGCCGACCACACCGGCTTTCCCGAAATGCTCGACGGCCGCGTGAAAACGCTGCACCCCAAGATCCATGGCGGCCTGCTCGCGCGGCGCGACCTGCCCGCGCACGTGGCGGCCATCCAGGAACACGGCATCGACACCATCGACCTGCTGGTGGTCAATCTCTATCCGTTCGAAGCCACGGTGGCCAAGGCCGGCTGCACGCTCGAAGACGCGATCGAGAACATCGACATCGGCGGCCCCGCCATGGTGCGCAGCGCGGCCAAGAACTGGAAGGACGTGGGCGTGCTGACCGACGCCTCGCAGTACGCCGTGGCGCTGGCCGAGCTCCAGGCCGGCGGCAAGCTCAGCGACAAGACCAAGTTCGCGTTCTCGGTGGCCGCGTTCAACCGCATCGCCGACTACGACGGCGCCATCAGCGACTATCTCTCGGCCATCGACTTCGACGCCAGCATCGGCCAGCCTTCGCCCACGCGCTCGCTGTTCCCGGCGCAAAGCAACGGCCGCTTCGTGAAGGTGCAGGACCTGCGCTACGGCGAGAACCCGCACCAGCAGGCCGCGTTCTACCGCGACCTGCATCCGGCGCCCGGCTCGCTGGTGTCGGCGAAGCAACTGCAGGGCAAGGAGCTCAGCTACAACAACATCGCCGATGCCGACGCCGCATGGGAATGCGTGAAGAGCTTCGATGTGCCCGCCTGCGTGATCGTGAAGCACGCCAACCCCTGCGGCGTGGCCGTCGGCAAGGACGCGGCCGAAGCCTACGGCAAGGCCTTCAAGACCGACCCGACCTCGGCCTTCGGCGGCATCATCGCCTTCAACCGCCCGGTCGATGGCGAGACCGCGCAGGCCATTGCCAAGCAGTTCGTCGAAGTGCTGATGGCGCCGGGCTACACGCCCGAGGCGCTCGCCGTGTTCCAGGCCACCAAGGTCAAGCAGAACGTGCGCGTGCTCGAGATCGCACTGCCGCCAGGCGGCACCACCGACTGGGACAACGGCCGCAACCTCATGGACGTCAAGCGCGTCGGTTCGGGCCTGTTGATGCAGACCGCCGACAACCACGAGCTCGCGGCGAGCGACCTCAAGGTGGTTACGAAGAAGCAGCCCACGCCCGAGCAACTGCAGGACCTGCTGTTCGCATGGAAGGTCGCCAAGTACGTGAAGAGCAACGCCATCGTGTTCTGCGCCGGCGGCATGACCATGGGCGTGGGCGCGGGCCAGATGAGCCGCCTCGACTCGGCGCGCATCGCGAGCATCAAGGCCGAGCATGCGGGCCTCTCGCTGAAGGGCACGGCGGTGGCAAGCGACGCCTTCTTCCCGTTCCGCGACGGGCTCGACGTGGTGGTCGATGCCGGCGCGAGCTGCGTGATCCAGCCGGGCGGCTCGATGCGCGACCAGGAAGTGATCGATGCCGCCGACGAGCGCGGCGTGGTCATGGTGCTCTCGGGCGTGCGCCACTTCCGGCACTGAGCCTGCGCGCTCGGGCAGGGGCGCCTTTCGGCGCCCCGCAACAGACACAGATCAGAGCGAGCGCAGCGTCCTGAAAACCTGCCGCGCCGCATCAATGGTTGCGGCAATGTCGTCGTCGCCATGCGCCGCGCTCACGAAGCCGGCCTCGTAGAGCGCCGGCGCGATGTACACGCCGCGCTCCAGCAGGCCGTGGAACAGCGCGTTGAACTTCGCGTTGTCGGTGGTCATCACGGTCGCGTAGTTCTGCGGCAGCTCGTTCATCAGGAAGAAGCCGAACATGCCGCCCTCGCTGTCGGCGTTGAAGGGCAGCCCCTCGGCCGCGGCGGCGGCCTTGAGGCCGTCGGCGAGCGAGCGCGTCTTCTTCGCCAGTGCCTCATAGAAGCCGGGCTTCGAGATTTCCTTCAGCGTGGCAAGGCCGCAGGCCGTGGCCACCGGGTTGCCCGACAGCGTGCCGGCCTGGTAGACCGGGCCGAGCGGCGCGAGCTGCTCCATGATGGCGCGCGGGCCGCCGAAGGCCGCCAGCGGCATGCCGCCGCCGATGACCTTGCCGAGCACCGTGAGGTCGGGCGTGATGCCCAGCACGCCCTGCGCGCCGTGCAGGCCGACGCGAAAGCCGGTCATCACCTCGTCGAACACCAGCAGCGCGCCGTGCTGCGTGCACAGCTCGCGGCAGCGGGCGGCGAAGGCGGGCGTGGCGCGCACGAAGTTCATGTTGCCGGCAATCGCCTCGATCATCAGGCAGGCGATGTCGTTGCCGTGCAGCGCGAAGGCTTCCTCGAGCTGCGCGATGTTGTTGTACTCGAGCACCAGCGTGTGCTGCGTGACCTCGGGCGGCACGCCGGCCGAAGTGGGGTGGCCGAAGGTGGCAAGGCCGGAGCCGGCTTTCACCAGCAGCGCATCGGCATGGCCGTGGTAGCAGCCCTCGAACTTGATGATGTGCTTGCGGCCGGTGGCGCCGCGCGCCAGGCGCAGCGCGCTCATGGCGGCCTCGGTGCCCGAGCTCACGAGCCGCACCATCTCCATCGACGGCATCAGCGCCAGGATGGCTTCGGCCAGCTCGATCTCGCGCTCGGTCGGCGCGCCATAGGAAAAGCCCTCGAGCACGGCCTTCTGCACCGCCTCGACCACCGCGGGGTGGCCGTGGCCCAGGATCATCGGGCCCCAGGAGCCGATGTAGTCGATGTAGCGCTTGTCGTTGGCGTCCCAGAAATAGGCGCCCTCGGCGCGGCGGATGAAGCGCGGCGTGCCGCCCACGGCCTTGAAGGCGCGCACCGGCGAATTGACGCCGCCGGGGATGACGGCGCGGGCGCGCTCGAAAAGAATGTCGTTTTGGTCAGCGTTTGGCATCAGTGTCGGGTGTCGTGAGGGGGCAGGGCAAAGTCTTGCGGCGCGTCGGGGTCTTCATCGTCGTCATCGTCGTCTTCCGGCTCGGCCCAGAACAGGCGGTCCGGCAGCACGTGGCCCATGCCGGGCCGGAAACCCGCGTCGAGGCAGCGGTCCATGTAGGCCAGGGCCTCGGTGGTGGCGGCCACCAGGTCGGTGCCGCTCGCGAGCAGGGCGGCCAGCGCGGCCGACAGCGTGTCGCCCGCGCCGGCAAAGACCGCTTCGAGCCGCTCGTATTTCTCGCTGGCGAGCACCGACTGCGGCGAGGCCAGCACGTTGTCGATGAACTGGTCGGGCAGCACCATGCCGGTCACCAGCGTGTAGGGCACGCCGAACTCGCCGGCGGCCTTGGCGATGTCGCGCGCGCCGGGCGGACGCTCGCCGCTCCAGTCGGGCAGCAGCCAGCGCCACAGCGTACTGTGGTTTCCAACCAACACTGTGGCCTGGGGCAGCAGCAGCTCGCGGAAGGCGTCCAGATAGCCCTCGATGAGGTCCTCGTCCCACCAGGAAAGGTTGGGCATGTAGGCCACCAGCGGCACCTCGGGGTAGTCGGAGGCGGTCTCGGCGATGGTGCTCAGCGCGTCGGGCGTTCCGACGAAGCCCACCTTGATGAGCTGGACCTCCACGTCCTCGAGGATGGCGCGCGCCTGCTCGGCGATGGCCTCTTCCTCGAAGGCGAAATGGTCGAAGATCTCGGCTGTGTCGCGGGCGTAGGCGCCTGTCACCACCGGCAGCATGTGCGCGCCGACCGAGGCCATGGCCAGTGCGTCCGCGCCCAGGCCGCCCGCGCCGCTCGGATCGCTGGCGTTGAAGACCAGCACGCAGGGCGGATTCAGGTCGCGCTCGGCCACCTCTTCGGCGTCCGGCGAGGGGTCGTTAAGATTGCCCGGTTTGCGGGCGTGGTCTGCTGGATGTAAGTAGATGGTCATACGCCGGGCGAAATCCCCTGGATGGTGGCATAGGCGCGACGTTTACCGTCCGCCAGTGAGATACGCATAGATACACTCGTTGCATTTAATGAACAAGGACTTTAAGCTCCGATGAATACGAAAACTTGGATGTGCCTGATTTGTGGGTGGATCTATGACGAAGCGGTTGGTGTACCGGAAGACGGCATCGCGGCAGGCACGGCCTGGGCCGATGTTCCGATGAACTGGACCTGTCCTGAGTGCGGTGCGCGCAAGGAAGACTTCGAAATGGTTGAAATCTGAAAGCATGGCATAGGGCTACGCGATTTGCGCCGATGTACGGTGCGGCGGGCATCCAAGTCTCATCTCAGCAGGAGCATGTGCAATGGGGCCGAATGGATCAGGTTACAAGGTGCTCGTCATCGACGACAGCAATACGATCCGGCGCAGTGCCGAAATATTTCTGAAGCAGGGCGGGCACGAGGTTCTTCTCGCGGAAGACGGCTTCGACGCGCTCTCCAAGGTTAACGACCACAAGCCGCATCTGATTTTCTGCGACATCCTGATGCCGCGGCTGGACGGCTACCAGACCTGCGCCATCATCAAGCGCAACGCTCATTTCTCCAATGTTCCGGTCGTGATGCTCTCCTCGAAAGACGGCGTCTTCGACAAGGCGCGCGGCCGCATGGTCGGGTCGCAGGACTACCTGACCAAACCCTTCACCAAAGACCAGCTGCTGCAGGCCGTGCAGCAGTTTGGCACCCTTCAACAGGAAGTGCAGTAAATGCCCATTCGAAAAATCCTCGTCGTCGACGACTCCAAGACGGAACTGGTGTTCCTCTCGGACCTGCTCCAGAAGAACGGCTTTGCGGTCAAGACCGCCGAAAACGCCGAGGACGCCATGCGCCGCCTCGAAGAGGACCAGCCCGACCTGATCCTCATGGACGTCGTCATGCCCGGCCAGAACGGCTTCCAGCTGACGCGCGCGATTGCCCGCGATCCGCAGTACGCCGCCATCCCGATCATCCTGTGCACCAGCAAGAACCAGGAAACCGATCGCGTCTGGGGCATGCGCCAGGGCGCCCGAGACTACATCGTGAAGCCGGTCAACGCGGCCGAGCTGATGTCCAAGATCAGCGCGCTGGCCTGAGCAGGCGCCTGCCGAGTCCATGGCCAATCGCGACGCTCTCCGAGCCTTCCAGTCCCGGCTTGCAAGCCGCCTGCAGGCTGCGCGCACGACCGGCGTCGCCGCCTCGTGGCTCGCGGTCGAGGCGGGCGAGGGCAAGTACCTGTTCCCACTCGGCCACGCGGGGGAAATCTTCCCGTGGACGCCGCCCCAGCCCGTGCCCTACACGCAGCCCTGGTTCCTGGGCGTGGCCAACCTGCGCGGCGGCCTCTATGGCGTGGTGCACCTGTCGGCATTCGCCTCGGGTGCGCCGGACAACACGGCCGCCACCGAGGCGGCCCGCATGCAATCGCGGCTCGTTGCCCTCAACGAGCTGCTCGAAGTGAACTGCGCGCTGCTGGTCGACCGGCTGGCGGGACTGCGCGGCGCCGAGGCCTTCACGGCTTCGGAGCCGCCTGGCGCACAGGCACCCGCCTGGCTGGGGCATCTGTACACCGATGCGGCGGGCGAGCGCTGGCAGGAAATCAACCTGCAGGCGCTTTCTCAGCAACCCGAGTTTTTGAGTATTGGCGCCTAGTGCTTCCGCACAGCCCAAAGACAACCACCTGAAGGACCGACCGTGAGCTCGATCGCCGACAAGTTCAAGAAATTACTGCCCGCGAACAGCGGCAACGACAAGGCCCGCGTCGACGGCTCCGGTTCCATATCGCTCGACGACGTCGACACGGTTCAGGCCCTGGAGGAAAAGACCATTCGGCTGGCCCGCAAGGACGGCGCGCCGGCCGCGCCGCTGCCCGCCGGCTTTGCCGACGAAATGCTCGGCGGCAGCGAGGCGGCCAACGAGGCGGCATCGCCCGAAGGCGCCGTGCCCCAGGCCGCGGGCGGCCGCGCGGGTTCGAACCCGGCGCGCCAGCAGCGCGTCCTGGCCATCATGCTCGCGGTGGTGGTGCTGCTGCTGCTGCTGGTGGCCGGCTCCGCCATTCTTCGCGCCGAGCGCCTTGCGCAGCAGGTGGCCGCCACCGGCCAGTCGCTGATGCAGTCGCAGCGGCTCGCAAAGTCGATCTCCCAGGCCCTGGTGGGCAGCGCCCCGGCCTTCGTCGAAGTGAAGGACAGCGCCGACGACCTCACGCGCCGCGTGCAGGGCCTGACCAACGGCGACGACGCCCTGCGCCTGGAGCGCGTGGGCAACCAGTACGACGAGGACATGGCCAAGATCAACCCCCTGGTCGTCCGTGCCGATGCCAGCGCCAAGGTCGTGCTGGCCCAGCGCCAGATCCTGACCCAGGTGGGCGCCGCCCTGCGCGACATCAACCAGCAGTCGTCCGCGCTGCTCGAAATGACGGAAACCGTCGCTTCGCTGAAGATGCAGCAGAACGCCACGCTGCCTGAAATCTCGGCGGCCGGCCAGCTCGTGATGCTGACCCAGCGCATCGGCAAGTCGACCAACGAGTTCTTCACGGTCGAGGGCGTGAACCCCGACGCCGTGTTCCTGCTCGGCAAGGACCTGAACACCTTCCAGGAAACCACGCGCGGCCTGCTCGACGGCAATGCGCAGCAGCGCTTCCCCGGCTCGAAAGACCCGCAGACCCGCCAGCAGCTCGAAGCCATTCTCAAGACCTACGAGCAGATGCGCACGCAGGCCTCGGCCATCCTGGGCAACCTGCAGGGCCTGGTGGCCGCGCGCGAAGCGCAGGCTTCCATCCTGACCGACAGCGAACCCCTGCGCAAATCGCTCGGCGAGCTGCAGGACAAGCTGTCCGCGCGCACCGGCCTTGGCGCCGGAACGATCGTGATGCTGTTCGTGCTCTCGCTGGCCGCCCTGGCGCTGGCCGGCGCCATCGGTTTCGTGCAGGTGCGCGAAGGCCGCGAACGTGCCGCCGTTGCAGAGCGCGAGCGTCTCGCGGCCGAGCAGGCCAGCGAAGAGGCCGGCCGCATCAACAACGCCAACCAGGCCGCCATTCTTCGGCTGATGAACGAACTGCAGACGGTGGCCGAAGGCGACCTGACGCAGGAAGCCACCGTGACCGAGGACATCACCGGCGCCATCGCCGACTCGGTGAACTACACGGTGGAAGAACTGCGCCTGCTGGTGGGCAACGTGCAGAACACGGCCACCCGCGTGGCGCAGACCACCTCGCAGGTGGAAAGCACCTCCACCGAACTGCTCGCCGCCTCGACCGAGCAGCTGCGCGAGATTCGCGAAACCGGCCAGTCGGTGGTGACCATGGCCGAGCGGATCAACGGCGTGTCCTCGCAGGCGCAGGAGTCCGCCACGGTGGCGCGCCAGTCGCTGCAGGCTGCCTCCTCGGGCCTGCAGGCCGTGCAGAACGCCATCGGCGGCATGAACTCCATCCGCGACCAGATCCAGGAAACCTCCAAGCGCATCAAGCGCCTGGGCGAGTCGTCGCAGGAGATCGGCGAAATCACCGAGCTGATCTCGGACATTACCGAGCAGACGAACGTGCTGGCGCTGAACGCCGCCATCCAGGCCGCATCGGCCGGTGAAGCCGGCCGCGGCTTCTCGGTGGTGGCCGAAGAAGTGCAGCGCCTGGCTGAACGCTCCGCCGACGCCACGCGCCAGATCTCGGCGCTGGTGAAGGCCATTCAGACCGACACGCAGGACGCGGTGGGCGCCATGGAGCGTTCCACGCAGGGTGTGGTCGAAGGGGCCAAGCTGTCCGACAATGCCGGTACCGCGCTGTCCGAGATCGACCGCGTGTCGCGCCGGCTGGCAGACCTCATCGAGCAGATTTCGCAGTCCGCCTCCCGCGAGGCCGATTCGGCCAACGTGGTGGCCGCCAACATCCAGCACATCTTTGCCGTGACCGAGCAGACCGGAGAAGGTACCCGCAACACCGCCCAGCAGGTGCGCGAGCTGTCGCAGATGGCCGAGGAACTGCGCCGCTCGGTGGCCCGATTCAAGATCGCCTGATGAAGCTCTCCCCCAGTCTTCGCGCACTTCGTGTCGCTTCGCCGACCCGCTTGAGGATGGCGCGGGCTTCGTGCATTCGGGGCGCGCAGCGCCCAGTGGAAAACTGACAGTCAAGAAAACGGCGAGCATCCAACGTGTCGACTCAAACCCCTGCCACGGCCCCCCTCGCTGGCAACGTGCCGGCCACCGAAGACCTTGGGCCGCTGGCCTGGGTTCTGGGAGAAATCCAGAAATCCCTCGACAGCGTCGGCAAGTCGCTGCGGCGCTTCGTGCGCGACGTGGGCAATGCCTCGGAGCTCGAAAGCGGCCCGCTGCAGATGGCCCGCCAGCAGCTGCACCAATCCGTGGGCGCGCTGCAGATGGTGGGCAACACCGCACCGGCGCTGGTGCTCGGCGCCATCGAGTTCGCGGTGCAGGGCTTCATTGCCGAGCCGCAGCGCTGCACCGACAGCGCGGTCCAGAAGATCGAGCGCGCCGGCTTTGCCGTCACCGATTTCCTCAACGCGCTCCTGGCCGGCAAGGCCGTGTCCTCGGTGGCGCTGTTCCCGCAATACCGCGACGTGCTCGAACTGGTCGGCAACGAGCGCGTGCATCCGGCGGACCTGTGGAGCACGGCCTGGCGCTGGGTCGAAGTGCGGCCCGCGCTGACCCAGGCTGCCGTCAGCTATGACCCGGCCGTGCGTTCGCGGCTCGACCGCGAGGTGCTGCAGCTGGTCAAGACCGGCGACCCGCAGGCCGCGCGGCGGCTGCATGCGCTGTGCCTGGGGCTCGGGCGCGGTGCGCTGCTGCCCCGCGTCGCCAGCTTCTGGACCCTGGCCGCCGGCTTCTTCGAGGCCCTGGCGCTCGGGCTGATTCCCGCCGATTCGTATGTGAAGCGCGCCGCTTCGCGCGTGCTGCTGCAGTACGCCACCCTGGCGCGCGGCGACAGCGCGGTGTCCGACCGCCTGGGCCAGGACCTGCTGTTCTTCTGCGCCCAGGCCGTGCCCGGCGCGCAGGACGAAGCCGCCACCCTGCGCACCGTTCGCACCGCCTGGGGCGTGGCCGGCGAGCGCCAGGTCGACTACACGGTCGAGCAGTTCGGCCGCTACGACCCGCTGGTGCTGGCGCAGGCGCGCAAGCGCATCGAAACCGCCAAGGAAATGTGGTCGGCGCTCTCGGGCGGCGACATCACCCGCACGCGCCAGGTGGCCGACACCTTCGCGCAGCTGGGCGAATCGCTGCAGAAGCTCCATCCGCCCATCTCGCCGATGGTGGAGGCGCTCACCCATGCGGTCGACGCCTCGGTGCGCTCCAGCCAGCCGCCCGATACCGAGCTGGCGATGGAAGTCGCCACCTCGGTGCTCTACCTGGAAGCCGCGCTCGAAGACCTGGACCCGAGCGATCCGCAGCTCACCTCCCGCACCCTGCAGCTGGCCGGCCGCATCGAGCGCGTGCGCGCAGGCGGGCATTCGGAGCCGCTCGAGCCCTGGATGGAGGACCTGTACCGGCGCGTGAGCGACCGCCAGACCATGGGCACCGTGGTCGACGAACTGCGCAGCCACCTGAGCGAGCTCGAGAAATCGCTCGACCAGTATTTCCGCCGCCCGGCCGAGAAGGCCCTGCTGCGCACCGTGCCGAGCCAGCTGCTGCAGATGCGCGGCGTGTTCTCGGTGCTGGGGCTCGACCAGGCCGCCAGCACCGTCCAGCGCATGCGCGACGACGTCGAGCAGATGCTGGTGGGCAATGCCTCGCCGATCGAGGAGATGCACAGCTTCGATGCGCTCGGCAACAACCTGGGCGCGCTCGGCTTCCTGATCGACATGCTGGGCTACCAGCCGACGCTCGCCAAGCGCCTGTTCGTGTTCGACGCAGATGCCGGCGAACTCAAGCCGCTGATGGGCCGCCAGGCCGCCGATGGGGCCGCGGAGGCCGCGACCCCCGGCGCTGCAGCGCCCGCAGCTGCCGAAGCGGTGCTCAGCATCGAGGAGGTCGATGCCCAGATCGCCTCGAAGCTCGCCGCGCTCGCCACGCCCAACCGCAAGGCGAAGGTCTCGCCCATCGAGGAATTCAGCAGCAAGGCCGACAGCTGGACCCACAAGATCGCCGGTCCCGCGGCCCTGCCCGATACCGAGGTGACCGAGCTCGAAGAAGACGACCTGCAGAACATCTTCCTGGACGAAGCCCGCGAGGTGGTGCAGAACGGCCTGGCCGCCATCGAGGAGCTCGGCGGCCACCCCGACGACACCGAGGAACTCACCATCCTGCGGCGCGCGTTCCACACGCTCAAGGGCAGCTCGCGCATGGTCGGCCTGACCGACTTCGGCGATGCCGCCTGGTCCTTCGAACAGGTGCTCAACACCTGGCTGGCCGACCAGCGCGACGCCACGCCCGACTTGCTCACCGGCACCCGCAAGGCGCTCGAGGAATTCGGCCAGTGGGTCGAAGCCATTGCGTCCGGTGCCCAGCACGGCTGGCAGTCGGCGCATTTCAGCCGCGTGGCCAATGCCCTGCTGGCGGGCGAACCCGTGCCCACCGCCCCCACGTGGGTCGCCGATGCCGACGCGCTGGCCGTGGCCGCGCGCCACATTGCCGCGGAGCCGCCGTTGGCCGCTCCCGCACCGGAACTCGCGCAACCGCTGGAGCTCCCGGAGCTGCCCGACCTGTCGCTTTCTCCCGCAGCGCCGGTGGAAACGGCACCCGCCGCGCAATTCGAACTGCCGCCGCAAACGCCGCCGGCCGCTGCAAAGCCCGAAGCCGACGACGACTTCGCTTCCACCGATTTCCTGGACTTCGAATCCCGGCCGGTGCCGGATGGCGAAGCGCTCGAGGCCTTCGACCACAGCGCCGACTTCGATTTTCTTGCGCCCGCGAAAGCGCAGGAGGCGCCGGTCCAGTCGATCGCCCGCTTCACGGCGGAACCCGCCGTCGAACCGGCACCGGCCGCCGATGCGCCCGAATCGCCGGCCCTGGAGGGGCTGCCCGACCTCGACTGGGCGACCGAGATCGTGCCGGCGAAGGCGGACGAGCCCGCGGCAGTTGCCGAGGAGCCCGCACCGATGCCGGTGAAGGCGGAAGAGCCCGCAGCAGTGGTGCCCGCCGAAGAACCCGTGGCCGCACCGGCCCTGCTGCTGGAGCCCGAAGAATCCGCCGTTGTTGCCGCCGCCGACGAAGCACCGGCCCAGGTCGCGGAAGCTGCGCCCGTCGCCGCCGAAGAAATCGCCCCGCCGGTTGAAGCCGAAGAAGAAGAAACCGCCGAAGCCGCCGCTGCCTCCGGTGCCGAAGACCAGGTCAAGGTCATCGGGCCGCTGCGCATCGGCATTGCGCTCTACAACGTCTACCTCAACGAGGCCGACGAGTGGTCCCGGCAGCTCGCCACCGAAGTGGGCGAGTGGGCGCTCGAATCGCACGAGCGGCTGTCCGACTCGACCATTGCGCTCGCGCATTCGCTGGCCGGCAGTTCGGCCACGGTCGGCTTCCACAGCCTCTCGGGCATGGCGCGCCTGCTCGAAGCCGCGCTGCAGCATCTGCAGATGCAGGGCAGCGGCTCGCGCGAACAGGGCGTGGTGCTGGTGGCCGCGGCCGACGAACTGCGCCGCCTGCTGCACCAGTTTGCCGTCGGCTTCCTGCGCGAACCGTCCGAGGGAACGCTGCAGGCGCTGCGCGACATTGCCGCCGCACCCATGCCGGCCGAGGCCGCCGCGCGCGTCGAGACCCGCCCGCACCAGCATCTGGTGGCGCAGGGCAACGTGGCCGACGTGGCGCTGGACGATTCCGAAGACGCGATCGACATGGTCGACGCGGTCGACGTCGACCTGTTCCCCATCTTCGAGGAAGAAGCGGCGGAACTGCTGCCCCAGCTGGGCCAGGCGCTGCGCCAATGGGCGCACCACCCCGACGACAGCGCGCCGCGCGCTTCGGTGCTGCGCACGCTGCACACGCTCAAGGGCAGCGCCCGGCTGGCCGGCGCCATGCGCCTGGGCGAGCGCGCGCACCGCATGGAGTCCGAGATCGAAGTGCTGGGCACCCAGGGTGGCGCCGACCGGGCCGAGATCGAGAAGCTGCTCACGCGCCTCGATGCGCTGCAGGCCACCTTCGACGCCCTGCGCGCCGCGGACGATGCCACCCAGGCCGAAGTGGCCCAACTGGTGGCCACGGCCTCGGTGACTTCGCCAGGCGTGCAGCTGGTGCAGGTTCCCGCCGAAACGGGCGTGTCCGCCAACGACGAGACACTGGTTGCCGGCGACGAGAACGCCAGCGCGGACGCGGAAGCCGCCGCCGCGCCATCGCTGCTGCCGCGTCCGGCCCACGCGCTGCTGGCGCCGCTGCGTGCGGTGTCGAGCCAGGCCGTGCGCATCCGCACCCAGCTGCTCGACCGCCTGGTGGCGCAGACCGGCGAGGTCATCATCACGCGTTCGCGCCTGGAGGCCGAGCTCGGCCAGCTGCGCGGTTCGCTCACCGACCTCACGGGCAACCTCGACCGCCTGCGCCAGCAGCTGCGCGACATCGAGGTGCAGGCCGAAAGCCAGATGCAGTCGCGCCTGGCCCAGGCCAAGGATTCGCAGCAGAGCTTCGACCCGCTGGAGTTCGACCGCTTCACCCGCGTGCAGGAACTCACGCGCATGATGGCCGAGTCGGTGAACGACGTGGCCACCGTGCAGCGCACGCTGCAAAAGACGGTGCAGGCCACGGAAGACGACCTCAGCGTGCAGGCGCGCCAGACGCGCGAACTGCAGCGCGGCCTGCTGCGCACGCGCATGGTGGAGTTCGAGGGCATCTCCGACCGCCTCTACCGCGTGGTGCGCCAGGCCTCCAAGGACACCGGCAAGCAGGTGCGCCTGGACATCGTCGGCGGTTCCATCGAAATGGACCGCGGCGTGCTCGACCGCATGACGCCCGCCTTCGAGCACCTGCTGCGCAACTGCGTGGCGCACGGCATCGAGGAACCGGCCGCGCGCGAAAAGGCCGGCAAGGACGCCAACGGCCTGATCGTGATCGACCTGCACCAGGAGGGCAACGACGTCTCGGTGAGCTTCCGCGACGACGGCGCCGGCCTCGACCATGGCCGCATCGCCGAGCGCGCCCGCACGCTCGGCCTGCTCGCGCCCGGCCATGAACTCTCGCCCGAAGAAGCCACCGAGCTGATCTTCAAGCCCGGCTTCTCGACCGCCGGACAGGTGTCCGAACTGGCCGGCCGCGGCATCGGCATGGACGTGGTGCGCGCGCAGATCGCGGCGCTCGGCGGCCGCATCGAAACGCACAGCACGGCCGGCCAGGGCACCACCTTCAAGCTGGTGCTGCCGCTCACCACCGCGGTGACGCACGTGGTGATGCTGCGCGCGGGCGAGGTGTCGATCGGCGTGCCGTCCAACCTGGTTGAGCTGGTGCAGCGCGTGAGCAGCACCGAGCTCGAGGCCGCCTACCTGCACAACAGCCATCCGTTCGGCAGCGAGCAGGTGCCTTTCTACTGGGCCGGCGCATTGCTGCAGGCCTCCGCGCGCAGCGAGCACCCCACGAGCCGGAACAACACCGTCGTGATCGTGCGAAGCGCGGCGCAGCGGGTGGGCCTGCATGTGGACGAAGTGCTGGGCAACCAGGAAGTCGTGGTCAAGAACCTCGGGCCGCAGCTGGCCCGGCTGCCGGGCCTGGCGGGCATCTCGGTGCTGGCTTCGGGCGCGGTGGCGCTCATCTACAACCCGGTGGCGGTGGCCGCGGTGCATGGCGACCAGGCGCGCGAGCGCCAGGCCGCCGCGCTGGCCGCGCCCGCGCATGCCGCCGGCGCCGACCACGGCGCGCCGCAGGAGCCGTTGCCGATGCTGGCTCCGGTGGCGCCGCAGGTGCCGCTGGTGCTGGTGGTCGACGACTCCATCACCGTGCGCCGCGTGACGCAGCGCCTGCTGCAGCGCGAAGGCTATCGCGTGTCCCTCGCGGCCGACGGCCTGCAGGCGCTCGAACGCCTGCAGCAGGAGCGCCCGGCGGTGGTGCTGTCGGACATCGAGATGCCGCGCATGGACGGCTTCGACCTGGCGCGCAACATCCGCGCGGACGATTCGATGGCCGGCCTGCCGATCATCATGATCACCTCGCGCATCGCCGAGAAGCACCGCGACTACGCGCGCACGCTGGGCGTGAACCACTACCTCGGCAAGCCCTACTCGGAAGAGGAACTGCTGCGCCTGGTGCGCAGCTACACCAGCGAGCCTGCCGCCGCGCTGGCTGTGGCCTGAACCTGGGCCGCGGCCAGCGTCCTAGGGCGCAAGCAGCGCCTTGCGCACCAGGTCGACCTGCCGCGTGCAGCCCATCTTGGCCATCAGCGAGCCGAGCTGGCTGCGCACCGTGTGCACCGACACGCCCTGCGCGCCGGCATGCTGCTTGGGCGACTGGCCCGCGACCAGCGCCGCCAGCACGCGCGCCTCGGCAGGCGTGATGCCGAAGGCGCTGCAGAGGCCGTCGGTCGAGGGCACCGCCTGCGAACGGCCGAGGCGGATGCGCGCCAGCACCAGCACCTCCTCGCCCAGGCTCAGCTGCGGTGCGGCGCGAGCCATTTCCAGTTCTTGCAGGCCTGCCGATCCGCCGGCGATGGGCAGGCAGACCCGCTGACGCGATTGCGCCGCCAGCCGCAGGCCGGCCGCCAGCGCCTGCTGCGTCTGTGCATCCGGATGCCAAAGCCGCTGGCCGCGCAGGCGCAGCAAGCGGCTGGTGCCGAAGAACTCCTGCGCGCCGGCCGATGCGCGCAGCACCGTGCCCGCAGGCGTCAGCAGCAAGACCGCCTCGCCGAAGGCCGCGAGTGCGGATTCGGCGCCGCCGAGCCACGGCCGGGCGCGCTCGTCGCGGCGCGCCAGCCCGTGGCGCAGCGCCTGGGTGACGCGGCGGATCCGCGTGCTGTCGAGCAGCCGGCGCGCATGCGCGGCCGTGCTGCGCTGCACCGTCAGGCCGCCGCGGCGCTGCGGGCCCTCGTCGACCACGCAGGCCAGCATCTGGCGCGCGCCATGGCGGCACATGAAGTCGGCGTAGTAGAGGTTCTTCGAGAGAAAGGCGGGCGAGAACAGCTCGTGCGTGTCGAACCAGCTCCCGGGCGCGGCGCCCAAGGTCGGCGGAATCAGGATGTCGTGCGCGCAGAAATGCTGCACGTATTCGCGCTCGGCGGCCGGTGAAACATTGACCTGCTGAAAGCTCAGCAGCTCGCTGCCGCGCTCCAGCAGGATGAAGGTGGCGCTGTCGCCGCCGATCACCTGCTGCATGCTTTGCAGCAGCTCGCTCCATGGCGGCTGTGGATCGTCCAGGTGCGCGATGGCGTCGAGCGCGCGGCGCAATGCGAGATTCCGGTTCATGTAGTGCCTCCCTGGCCTGCCGGTTTTTCCCACGGCCATGATGCGCGCCCGCGCCGCCGGGTGTCAACGCGGCTCGGGGTAGCCCCTAGCTCCTCGCCGATCGCCGCGCATCGTGCATTTGCGTGATGCGCCGTGCAAACCGCCCTCCCACACTGTTGAGAACGAAGGTTTGCTTTTTCGGCGGACCCGGTGCCCGACACAACCTGGAGGAAAAAGACCATGCACATTCGATTCACCAGAGCGGCCGTTCCGTCGGCCTGCGCAGGCCTTCTGCTCGCGCTGTCCGCCTGCGGCGGCGGAGGAGGCGGCGGCGGCGGCTTTCCGCCGTTCGGCCCCCCGGGCGGCGGCAACCCGCCGTCGTCCCCATCGCCGGTCACGGTGTCGGGCAAGGTGATGGTGCTCGGCCCGGTGAGCGGGGCGCTGGTCTGCGTGGACCGCAACCGGAGCGGCGCCTGCGACGAAGGCGAGCCCGCGGCCGCCAGCAAGACCGGCGAGGACGGCGCCTACAGCTTCGCCTACACGCCGGCCGATGCGGCCGCCGCAGCCGAGCTTGCCGCCGCGCCGCTGCTGGCGCAGGTGGACGGCGGCAATCCCTCGCTGCCATCGTTCTCCCGGCCTTTCACCATGAGCGCGCCGGCCGGGCACCGGGGGGCAGGTCAATCCGCTGACCACGCTGCTGCAGGCGGGCGTGGCTGCGGGCCTGGCGCCCGAGCGGGCCGAGGCGCTGGTGCTGCTGCAGCTGGGCCTGCCCGAGCTTGCCCAGCTGTACGACTACCAGGCCGTGGCCGTGACCGACCCCGGCCGCTTCGAGGACAACGCCTTCACCGCTGCGCTGGTCACGGCCGATGCGCTGCACAGCGGCGTGGCCTTGCGGCTGGTCGATCCGGCGACCGTCACGCCGGTGGCTTCGGACCAGCTGGCCCGGCTGGACTTCGCGCGCGCCGACCACTACATCGCGCGGACCTATCCGACCGATGGCGTGCCCGACCCGGCCACCGGCAAGCTGAAGCTCACCGACCGGCGCGAGGGCCTCACCAACGGCGCACCCACCGCGCACGACACGCTCTACGGCGTCGTGCAGCTGGGCGCCAACGGCTGGGTGCGCTGCGACGAGAACGCGGGCTTCACCAGCACCCTTGGCACGCCGAGCCGCAGCGACTATTGCGGCGGCACCACGCGCAGCCTCGGCCATGCCGCGGTCACCGACATCTCCGGCCGCAAGATGGCCGAAGTGGTGGCCGAGATGCAGGCGGCCGATGGCAACAGCATCTTCGGCGTGGTGCCGGCGACCGCTTTCGCCAACCCGGACGCCACCTTCCCGGCCGGCTCGCAGCTGCGCTACCGGCGCGGCGTGGACCTGGTGCAGCCCTATTCGATCAATCTGGCCAATCCGAGCGAGACCACAAGCTTCACCACGCTGGAAGCGTTGATCGCGGCCTTCCCGGCTTCGGGTGCCACCCTGCCGGCCGGAACCGGCACCATCAGCCTGGGCGTGCTGAATGAACAGCAGACGCGGCTCTTGCGCGCGGCCTTCACCGGCGCCGGCACGGTGCAGTACTACGCCTGCAACTTCGATTCCGCCACCAACGCCTACGACACCTGCGCGGCCACCGAGACCGGCACGGTGGAGATCCGCACCGAGGGCGGCGCGCGCTTGCTGGCCTTCAACGGCGGCCATCCGCCGACCGACGTGGGGTCGCTGCGCACCTTCGGCGAATACAGCGGCAAGGTCTATGTGGTGCGCACCACCAAGTCCGACGCCCGATACAACCTCAACAGCGCGCGCCGCCTCAACGGCGTGGCGTGGGAGGCGATGAAGCCCCAGCTGGGCATCGGGAGCGGTGCATGAAGCACATCCTGTGGCGTACCGCGGCCTGCGCCGGCATGCTGGCCATGGCCGGCGGGCCAGCCGCAGCCCAGGCGGCCGACGGCCTCGAAGGCGACTGGACCGCGCGCATCACGCTCAAGAACGGCCGCCAGGTCGATGCGCAGATGCAGCTGCAGGCCGCCGGAGGCACCTGGCGCACGCTGGCGCAGAGCACTGCCGACCCCTGTGTCGGCATCCCGACCCCGATGCTGTGGCGGCGCGTGGAAAGCGGCGTCTACGAGCTGCACTTCCAAGGCAGCAAGGCGCTCACCGGCTGCCGCGACAACCTCATCACCTTCCAGCAGCTCGACGCCGGCACGCTCAGGGGCCGCTCCGACGCCGGCGCGGAGATCGTGCTGACGCGCCGCTGAGCGGCGGCTGGTCGGCGCCGCGCACGGCCGCATAGCGCCGCATCGTCTGCTCGCGCGCCTCGGCGTGGTCGACCACCGGCCTGGGGTAGGTCTCGCCGAGCTTGATGCCAGCGGCTTCCAGTTCCACCGGCGATGCCGTCCAGGGCGCGTGGATCGCGGCATTCGACAGTCCCGCGAGCTGCGGCAGGTACCGCCGGATGAACTTGCCTTCGGGGTCGAAGCGCTCGCTCTGCGTCACCGGGTTGAAGATGCGGAACCAGGGCTGCGCGTCGCAGCCGCTGGAGCTGGCCCATTGCCAGTTGCCGTTGTTCGAAGCCAGCTCGAAGTCGTTCAGGTGCAGCGCAAAGTAGCGCTCGCCGCGCCGCCAGTCCAGCCCCAGGTCCTTGCAGAGGAAGCTGGCCACCACCATGCGCAGGCGGTTGTGCATATAGCCGCTCTGGTTGATCTGCAGCATGGCCGCGTCCACCAGCGGGTAGCCCGTGCGGCCCTGGCACCAGGCCTCGAACAGCTGGTCGGCATGCTTGCCGTGATGCCACTGGATCTTGTCGTACTCGGGCCGGAAGCTCTTCGACTCGCCGCCCGAATGCACGTGCGGAAAGTGCACCAGGATCTGGAAATAGAACTCGCGCCAGATCAGCTCGCCAAGCCAGGCGGCCGCGCCCGCGTCGCCTTGCAGGAAGAGCTGGTGCGCCACCCCCGCCAGCTGCCGGATCGAGACGGTGCCGAAGCGCAGGTGCACGCCCAGGTAGCTCGGCCCCCGCACCGCCGGAAAATTGCGCGCGGCGTCGTAGCGGTCGATGCGCTGGAAAAAGTCCTCGAACAGCGTCGCCGCGCCCTGGCTGCCGGTGGGAATGTCGAGCTCGGAGAGATTGCTCCGCCCAAAGCCGAGGTCCTCGAGCGAAGGCACCGGCGTGCGATGGGCCGCGGGCGGCGGCGCGAGCGCATCGGCATGGCTGCGCACCGGGTAGGGCTTGAGGAAGAAGGCGTCCACCTTGGCGAGCCAGGCCCGCTTGTAGGGCGTGAACACCGTGTACGGCTGGCCGGTCTTGTTGAGCACCTCGTCGCGCTCGAAGACGGTGGAGTCCTTGTAGGTGTAGAAGCTCACGCCCGCATTGGCCAGCGCGCCCAGCACCTGGGCGTCGCGCGCCAGCGCATCGGGCTCGTCGTCGCGGTTGGCGAAGACGGCCTGCACGTCCAGGCTGTGGGCCAGTGCCGGGATCTCCTCGATGGCGTGGGCGTGCCGCACGATCAGCCCGCCGCTCAGCGCCCGCAGTTCTTCCTCGAGCTCCACCAGCGATTCCCGGATGAATTCCACGCGCCGGTCGATGCGGGGCAGCGGGTCCAGGATGGCCCGGTCGAACACGAAAACGCACACCACCTGCCGGCAGGCCCGCAGCGCGTGGTAGAGCGCCGCGTTGTCGTCCACGCGCAGGTCGCGGCGAAACCACATGAGCCCTTTGGGGTAGGTCTTGTCGACGGCCAGTAAAATCGGCGGCATATGGCTGCCGATTCTGCCCCGATGAACCTTACGCATCACTTCCTGATCGCGATGCCGGGGATGGAAGATAAAACTTTCAACCGCAGCGTCGTCTACCTGTGCGAGCACAGCCAGCGCGGTGCGCTCGGGCTGGTGATCAACAAACCCAGCGACATCAACCTGAAGGTGCTGTTCGAGAAGATCGAACTGCACCTGTCGCGCCCCGAACTCGGCGACGCACCCGTTTTCCAGGGCGGGCCGGTGCAGACCGAGCGCGGCTTCGTGCTGCACGAGCCGGTGTTCACCCATGCCGAAAAACCCGAGGAATCGGTCTACGCCTCGACCATGACCATTCCCGGCGGCCTCGAAATGACCACCTCCAAGGACGTGCTCGAGGCCCTGGCCACCGGCGCGGGCCCGCGCAAGGTGCTGGTTTCGCTCGGTTATTCGGCCTGGGGCGAGGGGCAGCTCGAGTCGGAACTGGCCGAGAACAGCTGGCTCACCGTGGGCGCCGATCCGGCCGTGATCTTCGACACGCCGGTCGAGCAGCGCTACGACAGGGCGCTGCTGCTGCTGGGCCTGGAAGCCTGGAAACTGTCGCCGGAAGCGGGACACGCGTGATGGCCGCTGCCATGCCAGACGTTCCCGCCCCTCCCGCCGCTCCCTCCGCCGCCCCTGTTGCCGTTGCCGTTCCTCCCCACTTCCAGAGCTTCCTGGCCTTCGACTTCGGCCTGAAGCGCACCGGCGTCGCCAGCGGAAACCGCCTGCTCGGCGCCGCGACGCCGCAAGCCACCATCAAGGCCGAGGGCGATGCCCGCTTTGCGCAGGTCGAGGCCCGCATCAAGGAGTGGCAGCCCGACGCGCTGGTGGTCGGCGTGCCCTGGCACCCCGACGGCGCCCCGCACGAGAACACCCGCCGCGCGCAGAAGTTCGCGCGGCAACTGCGCGGCCGTTTCAATCTCCAGGTGTTCGAGGTCGACGAGCGCTACAGCACGACCGAGGCGCTGGCCTCCGGCGCGCGCGATGCCGATGCGGCATCGGCCTGCATCATCCTGGAGCAATTTTTGAGGAGCCTCCCTTGAGTTCAATACCCGATGCCGAAGCGCTCTACACAGGCCTCCTGGCCGGCGTGAAAGCGCTGATGCGCGCCGATACCCGGCTGGTGGGCATCACCTCCGGCGGTGCCTGGCTGGTCGAGCGGTTGCAGAAAGACCTGGGCCTGCCCGGCGCGCCCGGCGTCATCTCGTCGGCCATGCACCGCGACGACTTCGCGCGCCGCGGCCTCTCGGCCAGCGCGCAGACCGCGCTGCCCTTCGACGTGAACGGCGCCGACGTGCTGCTGCTGGACGACGTGCTCTACACCGGCCGCACCATCCGCGCGGTGCTCAACGAGCTGTTCGACTTCGGCCGCCCGGCCTGCGTGCGGCTCGCGGTGCTGGTGGACCGCGGCGGGCGCGAGCTGCCGGTGGCGGCCGATTTCGCGGCCGCCAAGCTCACGCTGCCCGATACGCAGCTGCTCGCATTGGCCCGCGCCGATGATGGCGCCTTCAGCCTCAAGGTCGAGGAGAACCGTTGATGCTCTACAAGCGAAACCCGCAACTCAACAAGAACGGCGAACTGATCCACCTGCTGTCGATCGAGGGCCTGCCCAAGGACATCGTCACGCACATCCTCGACACCGCCGCCAACTTCACGAGCGTGAGCGACCGCGAGGTGAAGAAGGTGCCGCTTTTGCGCGGCAAGAGCGTGTTCAACCTGTTCTTCGAGAACTCGACGCGTACCCGCACCACCTTCGAGATCGCGGCCAAGCGCCTGTCGGCCGACGTCATCAACCTGGACATCGCGCGCTCCTCGGCCACCAAGGGCGAGTCGCTGCTCGACACCATCGCCAACCTGAGCGCGATGGCGGCCGACCTGTTCGTGGTGCGCCACAGCGAGTCGGGCGCGCCCTACCTGATCGCGCAGCATGTGGCGCCGCACGTGCACGTGGTGAACGCCGGCGACGGCCGCCATGCGCACCCGACGCAGGGGCTGCTCGACATGTACACGATCCGCCACTACAAGAAGGATTTTGCGAACCTCACGGTGGCCATCGTTGGCGACGTGCTGCACTCGCGCGTGGCGCGCTCCGACATCCATGCGCTCACCACGCTCGGCTGCGCCGAGGTGCGCGTGGTCGGCCCCAAGACGCTGGTGCCCGGCGACATGGCCGGCATGGGCGTGCGCGTGTGCCACACGCTCGAAGAGGGCATCAGGGATTGCGACGTGATCATCATGCTGCGCCTGCAGAACGAGCGCATGAGCGGCGCGCTGCTGCCCTCGTCGCAGGAGTTCTTCAAGACCTACGGGCTCACGCCCGAGAAGCTGCAGCTGGCAAAGTCGGATGCCATCGTGATGCATCCGGGCCCCATCAACCGCGGCGTGGAAATCGACTCCGCGGTGGTCGACGGAAAGCAGAGCGTGATCCTTCCCCAGGTCACCTTCGGCATCGCCGTTCGAATGGCCGTCATGAGCATCGTCGCAGGTAACGAAGCATGAACATCCTCATCTCCAACGGCCGCGTGGTCGACCCTGCATCGGGCATCGACAAGAAGACCGACATCGCCATTGCCGACGGAAAAATCGCCGGCATCGGCCATACGCCGGCCGGCTTCAAGGCCGAGCGCACCCTCGATGCCGCGGGCTGCGTGGTCGCGCCCGGCCTCGTCGACCTGGCCGCGCGCCTGCGCGAGCCCGGTTACGAGCACGAAGGCATGCTCGAAAGCGAAATGGCTGCGGCCATTGCGGGCGGCGTCACCAGCCTCGTGTGCCCGCCCGACACCGACCCCGTGCTCGACGAGCCCGGCCTGGTCGAGATGCTCAAGTTCCGCGCCGAGAAGCTGCAGGGCGCACGGCTCTTTCCGCTCGGCGCGCTCACGCGCAGCCTTGCGGGCGGCGTGCTCACCGAAATGGCCGAGCTCACCGAGGCCGGCTGCATCGGCTTCAGTCAGGCCGACGTACCGCTCGCAGACACCCAGGTGCTGCAGCGTGCGCTGCTCTACGCGAGCACCTTCGGCTACACCGTGTGGCTGCGCCCGCAGGACCGCGACCTTGGCAAGGGCGTGGCGGCCAGCGGCCCGCTGGCCACGCGCCTGGGCCTCTCGGGCGTGCCGGTGTCGGCCGAAACCATCGCGATCTTCACCATCGTCGAGCTCATGAAGAGCACCGGCGCGCGCGTGCACCTGTGCCGCATCTCCAGCGCCGCGGGCGTGGCGCTGGTGCGCGCGGCCAAGGCGCAGGGCCTGCCGCTCAGCTGCGACGTCAGCATCAATTCGCTGCACCTGGCCGACACCGACATCGGGTTCTTCGACAGCCGCGCGCGCCTCAACCCGCCGCTGCGCCAGCAGGGCGACCGCGACGCACTGTCGGCCGGGCTGGCCGACGGCACCATCGATGCGCTGGTGTCCGACCACACGCCGGTCGAGGCCGATGCCAAGACGCTGCCCTTTGCCGAAGCCGAACCCGGCGCCACGGGGCTCGAACTGCTGCTGCCGCTCGCGCTGCAGTGGGGCGAGCGCAGCGGCGCGGGCATCGTGCGCGCGCTGGAAGTCATCACGTCCGCGCCCGCGCGGCTGCTGGCCGCCGCCGATGCAGGCACCGGCATCGGCCGGCTGGCCGAGGGCGGCGTGGCCGACCTGTGCGTCTTCGATCCGGGCCTCGAATGGCAGGTGCAGCCCGATGCGCTCAAGAGCCAGGGCAAGCACACGCCGTTCTCGGGCTATCCGCTGCTGGGACGTGCCCGCCACACCCTGGTTGCAGGCCGCGTGGTCCACGGCTAGCAATGAGCACACCCCCAGTCTTCGCGCACTTCGTGTCGCTACGCCAACCCCCTTGCAGGGGGCAACACCAGCGGCCCGGCAGAGCCGGTTCCGCGGTGTTCCACGAACATGCATTGAAAGCGGAGAGGCTGCGCGCTACATGCTCCATTCACTGAAGGCCTGCTGGCGCCTGCTGCATGCGGTAGGGCACGCGCTGGGTGGCTGGTGGACGATCCGCTTCACCTTTCCGGGCCTCTCGCAGGCAGAGCGCAACCTGCGCGTGCAGCAGTGGTCGCGGCGCCTGCTCGAGATCATGGGCATCGCGCTCCAGGTGCAGGGCAGGCCGCCCGCGCAGGGGCCGGTGCTGCTCATCAGCAATCACCTCTCCTGGCTCGACATCACGGCCATCCACGCCGCCTGCCACGTGCGCTTTGTCTCGAAGGCGGGCGTGAAGCACTGGCCGCTGATCGGCACGCTGTCCACCGGCGCGGGCTCGCTCTACATCGAGCGCGAACGCCGCCGCGATGCGCTGCGCGTGGTGCACCACATGACCGAGGCGCTGCGCAACGGCGACCTGATCGGCGTGTTCCCCGAGGGCACGACGAGCGACGGCCGCGGGCTGCTGCCCTTCCATGCCAACCTGCTGCAGGCCGCCATTTCGTCGGGCGCGCCCGTGCTGCCGGCCGCGCTGCGCTTTGCCGATGCCGCCACCGGGGAAACCAGCGAGGCGCCGCGCTACATCGACGACGACAACCTGCTGACCTCGCTCTGGAACACGCTGCGCGCGCCGCCGCTCGTGGCCATCGTGCGTTTCGGCGAGCCGCAGGCTTCGCACGGGCGCGACCGCCGCGCCTGGGCCCAGGCGCTGCACGAAGACGTGCAGCAGCTGCGCCGCGAGACGCACTAGCCGCACGGCGCGGCGCGGCACAGGCAAAAAAAGCGCTCCCGAGGGAGCGCTTAACGACGCACGGAGCGTCGTGAGGAGGAACCGGAATTCGTGCATCCGACATTGGCCGGGCCGGCGGCCGCCGCTTGCGGGAGAAATCAATCCATGCGCGTGGGCGGGTGCCTACAGGGGGGCAGGGCGGCCTGCCGGGGCCGTGGCTATCCCGGCCATGAGAATTGCCAAACCCGCCCGGGCCCGAAGCGTTGCACCATCGAGGTTCTACGCTGGAGAAAGAACCTGATGAGAATGCTGAGGAAAATCGTGGGTGGCGCCATCTCCCTTGCGGGGGCGGTGGTGCTCGTGGCGCGCCATTTGTGACGGCCGAATGGGCTGAATGAATACTATGGTTTGTAAGTAAGCGCACAGCAACACTACTTCCCGAGGGGCCGTGCGAACCGGTCGCATTTCGGCGCCCATAATGCGCCTGCGACCCACGCCAGAGGCCGCATCGAGACGCGGCTCCGGTCCTTCGAGGCGAGCCAGCCACATTCCTCTCTGGCCTTCACGGGATGACATCATGAGCGTATTGCAGATGTTTCTACCGGCGTCCGAACCAGCTCGCAGCGAGGCCCTGGAGCTCATTCGAAGAACACACCACTTGCCGCGCCACCTCGTGAGAGGCACCGGGCGCAGGAGCTTGGGCGAATCCGGACCGGGCCCGCTGGTCGGGCCGGTGCAGAGCCAGCAGCAGCAGGCGTCGTCGCAGGGCTTGCAGGCCATGGCTGCGCCGCAAGGCCGGCTGCAGGCCGAATGAGGGCGGCGCCTTCGCGCTGATCCGGCCGCCCCTGCTCGGCCGTCTCTCCACCGTCTCACTCGGCCGTGGCCGGGTCGATCACGCCATGCACCCGGTCGATGCGGTCGGCCGGGAAGCCGCCGAGTTCCGCATGCTTGCGCACCAGCGCCTCGTCGGCGGCCTGGTAGATGCAGTAGATCCGGTCGTCGGTCACATAGCTGTGGACCCACTGGATGTCGGGCCCCATGCTGCCCAGCACGCCGCAGGACTTCTGCGAGATGGCTTTCAGATCGGCCGGCGTGAACTTGCCGGCGCCGGGGATGTGCCGTTCGATGAGGAATTTGGGCATGGCGATACTCCTGTCTAGAATCGGTCGGAGCGACCAAGACCGATGGTGCCGGCGCGAAGCACCGTTGTATTGCCCGCTGCACCGGACTTGTTGACCGAAACCCCGCCCTCGCTTGCCGGGAGGTGACCATGGATGTCTTGTCGGACGTGCTGCGGACCATCCGCCTGGAGGGCGCGCTGTTCCTGAACGGGGACATGCATGCGCCCTGGTGCTTCAAGGTGCCCAAGGGCGCGCACATGGCGCAATTGCTCAGGCCCGGCGCGCAGCGGCTGGCCATCTGCCACCTCGTGCTGCAAGGCGAATGCTGGGCCCAGGTCGACGGCGGGGAGCCGATCCGCGCCCATGCCGGCGACGTCATCGCCGTGCCGCATGGCGACTCGCATGTGGTGGGCAGCGGCCTGCTCCAGGCAGCGGTGGACGTGGCGCATGTGGTGAACCCGCGGGCGCCCGAGCTGGAGCGCATCCGCTACGGCGGCAATGGCGACCGCACGGTGCTGGTGTGCAGCTGGTTCGCCTACGAAGGCGATGCGCCCAACCCCCTCATGGCGAACATTCCGCGCCTGTTCACCACGTCGTTGCGCAGCAGGCCGGCGGGCCCGTGGATCGAGCAGTCCGTCAACTTCGTGCTGGGCGATGCGGCTTCGCACACGCCCGGTTCCGAGATGGTCGCCGCCAAGGTGGCGGAGGTGCTGTTCGCCGAAGTGCTGCGCGGCTACATCGAATCCATGCCCGCCAACAACCCCGGCTGGCTCGCGGGCCTGCGCGATCCCCACGTGAGCCGCTGCCTGGCGCTGATGCACGGCGATCCCGCCCGCAACTGGACGGTCGACGCGCTGGCGCAGGAAATCCATGTCTCGCGCAGCGTGCTGGCGGACCGCTTCGCCGAACTGGTGGGCGCGCCGCCCATGCACTACCTGACGCGCTGGCGAATGATCCTGGCCGCCGGGATGCTGCGCAAGGACCAGGGCAACCTGGCGCGCATTGCCGAAGGTGTCGGCTACGAATCGGAAGCGGCTTTCAACCGCGCCTTCAAGCGCGAGTACGGGGTGTCGCCCGGGGCCTGGCGGCAGAACGGGGCGCGGGCCTTGGTGCCGGATGCGGCGCCCTGAGGTGGGGTGTCGTGGGTCAGTCTCGGACGGAAATTAGTGCCTTGGCCGGGCCAGTTTTCGGTGGCAATCAACGCCATGCCCACGTGCGTGGCGCCGCCGATTCCGGCGTGTGCGCAGGTGGCGCGTGCGAGCGTCTACTAGAGTACGCGCATGCCCTTCCGCCCATGCGATCTCCTCGCCCGCTCCCTGGCCGTCAGCGCTCTCGCCTCCGGGCTCGCCGTGGTGGCCCATGCACAGCCGAAGCCTTTGGACGATGGCGAAACGCTCCCCGCCATCACCGTGGATGCCAGGGGCCGTTCGGAAGCCGCCCAGCAAGTTCCGATCCCGCTGACTTCGATCGACGGCGAGGCCCTCGAGACGCAGCAAAGCTGGCGGCTCGAAGACCTGCAGCAATGGTTGCCGAGTACCAGCATCACCTTCGGCGATCCGCGGCAATCGGCCATCGCGGTGCGCGGCGTCGGCAGGAATCCATCGAACGACGGCCTCGAGGGCAGCACGGGCATCTACCTCGACAACGTCTACCTGGGCCGCGCGGGCATGGCGACGTTCGACCTGCTCGACATCGAGCGCGTGGACCTGCTGCGCGGGCCGCAAGGCACGCTTTTCGGCAAGAACACGACCGCCGGCGTGCTGGCGTTGCACACGCGTGCGCCGAGCCGCGAGACCGAGCGCAGCCTGCAACTCTCGATCGGGCAGCGCGGACTTGCGCAGGGGCAAGCCATCTTCTCGGGGGCCCTGTCGGAAGAGACGGCGGGCCGGCTGCTGGTGTACGGCACCCATGAACGCGGCAACATCGAGAACATCTACGATGGCGGCAGCGTCAACGGAGGCAATCGATCCGGCATTCGCGGCCAATGGCTGCTGCGCCGTGGCGACGCCTTCAGCCTGCGCCTGATCGCCGATGCGCACCGCGAGCGCTCCACGTACGGCACCCGCGTCATCTACTCGCTGGGAAGCGGACCGGCGGCGGCCCGCGCATGGGCCGGCGGTGCCACCGGCATCGTCACCGACCCGCGGCGCTATGCGGTCAATACCGACGGCGTGGAGCGCGTCGATCTCGACCAGGGTGGCGTGTCGGCCGAAGCGAGCTGGAAGCTCGGGTCCGGCGCCACCGTCACGTCCATCACCGCCGGCCGTTCATGGAAGTTCGTGCCGACGGCCAACGACAACCTCAATATCCCTGTGCTGATCGACGGCGGCTCCCGCGTGCGCCAGCAGCAGTTCTCGCAGGAACTGCGCTACGCGGGGCCCACCGGCGGTGCGGTCGACTATGTGGTGGGCGCGTTCTACATGCGCCAGCGCATGCGCAACGAGATCTTCACCGTGTTCGGTCCGCGGGCGGACATCGTTCTGCAGGGAACGTCCTTGCCGGTGCTCGCCAACGCGAGCACCGTGAGCTTCGGCGCGCTCGACACGGAGAGCTTCGCGCTCTTCTCCCAAGCCACGTGGCACGCCACGTCCAGGCTCGACCTCACGGCCGGCCTGCGCATCACGCAGGAGCGCAAGGACGGGCGCACCCATCGCGGCGACTCGACCGGTGGTGCCGCTGCCACCGCGTTCCTGCGCAATCGTCCGATCGTGCTCGGTGCCTACGACACGGGCCCCCTGGCCATCCGGAAGACCAGCCCGTCGGCGCTCCTGGGTGCGAGCTACCGGCTGGATGACGGCGCGATCGGCTACGCGAGCTTTTCGCACGGCGAGCGGTCGGGCGGGATCAATCTGGCGGGGCCGGGTGCCGCTCCCGGCCCGCTCGGCGCCTCGTCGCTGATCATCGGGCCCGAACGTGTCGACAGCCTGGACGTCGGCGTCAAGAGCAGCCTGTGGAATGATCGCCTGACACTGAACCTGAACGCCTTCCTGGCAGGCGTGCGCGGCTACCAGACGTCGATGTTCGTGCCTGCTGGCGCAGGCGCGGGCAACTACGTCGAGATCCTCACGAACGCGGGCGATCTCCGTAGCCGGGGACTGGAGCTGGACGCCACTGCGCGACCGGCGCGCGGGCTGACAGTATGGGCCAACGCCGCCTTCAACGATGCACGCTATCGACGCTATGAGGACGCGCCTTGTCCGTCAGAACGCGCGTTCGTGCCGCAGGGGCGCTGCAGCCTGAGCGGACGGCAGGTTGCCGGGACGCCGCGCTGGACATTCAACGTGGGCGCTGAATACCGCAGGCCCGTGAGCCCCACCACCCAGCATTTCGTTTCAGCGGCGTACGCGTGGCGGTCCGCACAGGACGGCACGCTCGACGGGTCGGTCCACTCGCGCATCCCTGCCTATGGCCTGCTGAACCTCGCCACCGGTTGGAAGGTCGCACGGGGCAATGAAATCTGGAGCATTTCGCTCTGGTTGCGCAACGCGCTCGACAAGAAGTATTTCCCGACCGTGGCCGCCACCGCGAACGGTGCCTACGTGGCATCGGTCGGGACGCGGCGCACCCTGGGACTGACAGTCCGGCTGGACTACTGACCTGTTGGATTCCGCCGGTCATGTGACTTGTTCGAGCGGCGCAGCCGGAAGCACGAGGCGGAATGTCGACCCGCTGGTGCCTGTTTCGTGCAGTGTCACGTCGCCGCCATGGCGCATCGCGATCTCGCGCGACAAATGAAGCCCCAGTCCGGTGCCGGCCACCGCGCTCGCGGTTTCGGCACGGAAATATTTCTCGAAGATGCGGGCCTTGTCGGCCATTGCGACTCCGGGTCCGCGGTCGATCACGTCGACCTGCACGATGCCGCCCGTGTGCCGCAGCACGACATGCACCGGTTGCTCCGGCGGCGAGTACTTCAATGCGTTCTGCATCAGGTTCTGCAGCGCGATCTCGAGCAGCGCTCGATCGCCGCGCACCTTCGGCAGGGGTTCGCGCACGTCGATGGACAGGCGCGAAGCGCCGGGAAAGTGGAAGCTCTCGCACAGGCCACGCGCGAGCGCCGCCATGTCAACGACTTCGAGGCGAAGCATCCGGTTCTCGGGCTGGAGGCGGTCGGCCAGCAGGATGTTCTCGATCAGCATGGTCAGGCGCTGCACGGCGCGCCGGATCCGCTCGGTGCGCTGCTTCACCACCGGCTCCCCGCCGAGCTTCGAGATGTCGAGCGATTGCGCCGCGCCGTCGATCACGGTCAAGGGCGTGCGGAACTCGTGCGACACCATCGAGACGAACTCGCGCTGCTGCACGATCGCCTGGCGCTCGACCTCGAGCGACTCACGCAGCCGGGCCTCCAGACGGGCGCGGGCCGCGATCTCCTCATGCAGCGCGGCATTGGTCTGCTGCAGTTCGGCGGTGCGTCGCACGACCGTGCCTTCGAGCGCCTGTTCGGCTTCCAGCCGCACTGCGAGCACGCGCTCGCGCTCGGCGCGGTAATCGCGCTCGGCGCGCCGCGTCCGGTCGGCCACGGCCACGTTCAGCAGGACGAGGTGGCACATGGTGCCGAGCCAATAGAGGCGATCAGGTGTCACGCCGGGCACCTGGTCGCCGAGCCAGAGCTTCAACAGCCCGTAGAGCCCCAGCACCGTTCCCACCGCGAAGGCCGAGGCAGGCAGCAGGTACTGGAACTGGCGCCGCACGAAGAGCAGGTAGCAGACGAAGACCGCGCCGAACAGCGTGGACGCGGCGCTGCCCGCGCTGACCCAGGGGGCGATGGCGGCGTGATGGCCGGCCAGGGCCAGCACGAACGCAACGAAGTTGTACACCACGACCGCGTTGAAGAAATGTGCCGCGGGCGGCCAGTGGCGCCGAAACTGGAAGATGCGCGCCATGAACGCGGTACCCACCATGTTGAAGAAGCAGTTGACGACCAGCAGCGTCTGCACAACGCGCTCGGGGCGGTCGCCGAGGAACCACTGCGCTGCGAACCCCTGGCGGTTGACCGACAGAGCCGCGATGCAGAACACGTACAGCGCGTAATGGGCGTAGAGCCCGTCCCGCAGCCAGGCCCCGAAGATCAGGTTCATGCAGACGGCGAGCACGGCGGCGCCAAGCAGCACGCCCATGATGGTGTAGTCGGCCGTTCGGTCGCGCTCGAAGCCGGCAGGCTGCCACAGGTCCAGTTCGGCCCGCAGCGGCGGCCCGTCGTTGCGCAGCCGCAGGAAATAGACAGCCGGCTCGGTCGGCAGGTCGACCGGGAACGCGAAGTCGTGGTCGGGGATCTCGCGCGCCGCGAAAGGGCGGGCGTCGCCGAGCGGCGTCTCGACGAAGCCGCCGCGCCCGTCCGGCGCATACAAGGTGGCTTCGTGGATGCGCGGCGGTCGCACGCGCAGCAGCCATCGTGCGGGCGCGTCGACCGTGCGCGCGAGCGAGAAGCGCAGCCACACAGCATCGCGGCTGAAGCCTTCCTCCACCGGCCCTTCGAGCGGCGCGAAGCCGCTTCGCTGCGCGCCGCGCGCGACGTCGGCGATACGCCACCCGCCCGAGGGGTCGCGCTGGATCTCGAGGCCCCCGGAGAGTGGGATGCCGCGGCCGAGGCCATCGGAAGCCGACAGTACCAGCGCCTTGGCGGGCATTGCCAAGCACCACAGCAGCAGGAACAGAAGAACAAGCAGGCGGCCCGGACCCGCCCGGGTGGTTTCGACGTCGAGGCGCATTGGGACGCGACTTTATACTTTCCGCGCCATGCCATCCCCGAGCCCGCGTACCGGTCTTCTCGTCCATGTGATCGAGGACGACGAAGACATCCGTGCAGAAACCGTCTTCGCACTCGGAGAGCTCGGCTTCGACGCGGAAGGCTTCGGCGACGCCCCGTCGTTCTACAAGGCGTTCGCGGTCCAGCCCTGCGACATCGCGGTGGTGGACATCGGCTTGCCGGGCGAGAGCGGCCTCGCGGTCGTTTCACATCTGCGCGCAGTGCAGCGACGGCTCGGTCTGGTGCTGGTGACCGCGCGGGGCGAGCTCGAGGACCGGCTGCTCGGGCTGCGCGAAGGTGCAGACGCCTACCTGGTGAAGCCGGTGAACATGCTGGAATTGGCCGAGACGCTGAACGCCGTCGGTCGGCGACTCACGGTCGCACCGCAGGGGAACGCAGCGACCCTGCCGGCCGCACCCGCCGACTGGCGCCTGCTCGAGGGCGACTGGATCCTGGGCGACCCCGAAGGCCGGCAGATGGCGCTTACCACCAGCGAGCGCGCCTTCATCGCCTGCCTTTTCGGGCAGCGCGGCACGGCGGCGAGCCGCGACGACCTGATCCGCGCGCTCGGTGGCGACGTGTTCGATTTCGACGAGCACCGCATCGATGCAATTGCCAGCCGGCTGCGGCGCAAGGCCGCGAAGCTCGGCATGCGCCTGCCGCTGCATTCGGTGCGCGGCACAGGGTACGTGCTCGCGATCTGACGCTGCCGGGGCTGCCGAGCTCGCAGGAGCCAGGCACATGGTCAGGAACCGTCAGAAAAGGTCAGGAAGGGCGCATGAAACAAACGACCGGGGCTTGCACCATGCGGCACGCGCAACGCGCCGCATCTTCATGTCCTACTGGTTCCAATCTTCCGAGCCTGCGCACATCATGGTCATCGACGACAGCGTCGAAGAGCTCCAGGTGCTGCTTGCCGCGCTGCGTGGCGCCGGCCATCGCATCAGCCTTGACTTCGACGCGCTCGGAGGCTATCGCCGCGCCGGGGTGCTGCAGCCGGACTTGATCCTGCTGGACGCGCACTTGGGGGCCACCAGCGGCTTCGAGGCGTGCCGGCTGCTGAAGGCGGACCCCACCACCGCGCACATCCCGGTGATTTTTCTCACCGCCGGTGCGACGCTCGAGGAGCGGCTGACCGGTCTGCGAGAGGGCGGCGTCGACTACATCCTCAAGCCCTTCGAACCCGAAGAGGTGCTGGTACGCATCGCGGTCCATCTCGCGCTCGCACGCCGCGGCGCGCAACCGCCCGACGGTGCCGCCGAGGCGCCCCGCAGGCCGCCGGCGTCCGAAGACGAAGCACCCCATGACCTGGACCGCGTGATCGCCAGGGCTGCGCAGCGGCTCATCGAGAGCGACCTTGCGAACATTCCACCGCTGCCGGCGCTCGCCGCACGCGTGGGCACGCACGAGAAGCGGCTGACGCGGGCGTTCCGTGCCCACACGGGGCGCACCGTGCTCGAGTTCGCGCGCGAGGAGCGGCTGTCGCGCGCGCAGCGTCTGCTCGCCCAGACGCCGCTCAGCATCGAGGACGTGGCGCATGCAATCGGGTTCTCGGGTGCCCCGAACTTCACGACGGCGTTCAAGGAACGCTTCGGCAGCACGCCTGCGGCGTTTCGGCGGCTGAGTCGCGACTGCGCGTGCGGCGCCTGAAAAGCGGCTTCGAGAACCCCGCATCAGCCGGCTGGGCGTGGCGGGCACGAACCCGTTCGCACCACCGGTCGGCATGGTGCGTCACGCGTCGGGGGCGCGGCGGCCCACGCCGGCCTGGCGGCAGGCGGACGGCGTGCAGTTGAAGTACTCGCGAAATGCCGTCGAAAAATTTGCGGCGCTCGAGAACCCCACCGCCGCGGCAATCTCCTCGATGCGCATGGCCGATTCGAGCAGCAGGCGATGCGCCTCGTGCAGCCGTGCCTCGCGTACGAACTCGAAGACCGTGCGGTTCGCCAGTTCCTTGAACACGCGCGACAAGCGCTTCTCGTGCGTGCCCACGCGCGCAGCCAGTTCGCGCAGCGGCAATACATGGCTCAGGTCGGCGAGGATCAGTCGCTCCGCCGCCTGCATGAGCATGCGGTCCATGTCCGAGCCTGGCGCGCCGTCACCGTTCGTCGCAGGGCGGTCGGTTGGGGACGCAGATTGTGTGGCAGGGGCAATGCGCGACCTGCGGGATTCGGCCAGTGCCAGATGAATTTCGACCCGGGCCATCACCTCGGCCGGATCGAAGGGCTTCACGATGTAGTCGACCGCGCCGGCCCGCAGGCCCGTCAAGCGCTCTTCCAAGCTGGCCGAGGAGGTCAGGAAGATCACCGGAATGTCCGCAGTGGCCGGGTCGGCCTTCAGCAGGCGGCAGGCGGCGAACCCGTCGGTGCTGCCCGGACCCACGTCGAGCAGCACCAGGTCCATCTGCAGCGCCGTCGCGCGCCGATAGCCCTCCATCGCGCCGAAAGCGTGGGTGATGCCGTAGCCGGCGTCCCGTAGCGTTTCCAGCAAGGGCTTGAGTTCGTCGACGCCTTCGTCGACCACCAGGAGATGAACGCTCCGGGGCTCCGGGGGTGACCAATATGACATGGAAAAAACGGGCACGGCAGTGGGACCGCGCTCTCTGGGTGAAGGCTATGAAACCAAGATTTATTGGTAATCATTCTCACCATTGCCCGCCTGCTCCGGTTCTTCTCACCGGCGAATTAGCCACGCTTTCTCGCAATTTGTGTGAAGTATTCGACGTTTGCTTACCTTTGTAAAAAGTTGTCCGGCACGGCAAAAGCGGCGACCTCTTCGGCAAAAGCCCGGCTCGCCCCCCGCACCAAGAATCCCGCCTCGTGCAAGCGCAAGCCGCGTGACCCGGCCGGGTCTTGCTGGCGAGTCCTCGAGAGCCCCGGCACTCGAGATTTCCCAATGTGCGACCCAGGTTGTTCGTCCAGGACGAAGGTGCCCCGGGGTCTGGAGTCAAGAAGCAAGGACAAATCATGGAAGCTGTTTACAAGTCTGGTGGCGCATCCCGCAAAGCGGCGGCAGACACCCCTCTGGTTCTGGATCGCCCATCGATCGTCTCGCTGAAGGTCGCGCCCGAGAGCGTGCTCAAGTTCGAGCGTCGCGGCGGCGACCTCGTGCTCGTGTTGCAGGGCGGCCAGGAAGTCGCCGTGCGCGGCTTCTTCGCCGAGTACCCTGACGGCGGCCGCAACGACCTCGTGCTCGAAGACGGCGCCGGCGTGCAATGGTGGGGCCAGTACACGGCGCCCTGGAAAGACTTTCACTTCACCGAAATCGAATGGACCGACGCCGGCGCCGCGCTACTGCCCGACGGTGTGCCCGGCTGGCTGCTGGGTGCGCTCGGCGTGCTGGGCGTCGGTGCCGCCGCGAGCGGTGGCGGCGGCGGCGACGGCGGTGGCGGCCCGGCCTTCATCCCGCCGCTGCTCCCGCCGCAGAACCGCGGCCCCGAAGGCAAGGCCGAGCCCGTCGCCACCGAGCAGGACAAGCCCATTTCCGGGCATGTGCAGGCCACCGACCCGGACCGCGACACGCTGAACTACACCGTCGCCAAGGGCCCCGAGCACGGCACCGTCACCGTCGACCCGTCCACCGGCCAGTTCCTCTACACGCCCAACCCCGGCTACGAAGGGTCCGACAGCTTCGAAGTGACCGTCAGCGACGGCAGGGGCGGCACCACCACCGTGAAGGTGCCCGTGACCGTCTCGCCCGTCAACGACGCGCCCACGGCGCCCGACTACACCGAGACCACGAACGAAGACACGCCCGTGAGCGGCCGCGTGACCGGCAGCGACATGGACAGCGGCGACACGCTGACCTACGCGAGGGGCAGCGATCCGTCGCATGGCACCGTGACAGTCAACCCGGACGGCACGTACACCTACACGCCCAATCCGGACTTCAACGGCACCGACAGCTTCACCGTCACGGTGAGCGACGGCCACGGCGGCACGACCACGAGCACTGTGACCGTGACCATCAACCCCGTCAACGACGCCCCCGTGTTCGTCGACGGTGGCGGCACCCCGGTGAACACGACAGACGGCTACGTCTTCGGCTACGACGAGAACCGGCCCGCAGGCGCCGTGCTCGGCACGGTCCACGCCACTGACGGCGACAGCGCGACCGTCACCTACAGCATCCTCTCGGGCAACGACAACGGCTACTTCGCCATCGACCCGGTCACGGGCGCGATCAGCCTCACGGCTGCAGGCGCTGCGGCGTTCGCGAACGACTACGAAGCGGGCGCCAACGCGCACGCGCTGGTGGTCGGCGCGAACGACGGCACGGTCACGACGAACATCCCCGTCACGCTCAATGAGCAGAACCTCAACGAAGCACCGACGGCGCCCGGCGACACCAAGACCACGGACGAAGACACGCCGGTCAGCGGGCAGATCATCGGAAGCGACGTCGACGGCGACACGCTGACCTACGTGAAGGGCAGCGACCCGGCCCACGGCACGGTGACGGTCAACGCTGACGGCACCTACACCTACGTGCCCGGCGCCAACTTCAACGGCACCGACAGCTTCACCGTCACGGTGAGCGATGGCCACGGCGGCACGACCACCACCACGGTGAACGTGACCGTCAACCCGGTGAACGATCTGCCCACGGTCCCGGACTACACCCAGACCACGCACGAAGACACGCCGGTCAGCGGCCAGGTCATCGGCACCGACGTCGATGGCGACGCGCTGAGCTACGTGAAGGGCAGCGATCCAGCCCACGGCACGCTGACAGTCAACGCCGATGGCACCTACACCTATGTTCCCGGCCCGAACTTCAACGGCACCGACAGCTTCACCGTCACGGTGAGCGACGGCCACGGCGGCACGACCACCAGCACGGTGACCGTGACGATCAACCCCGTCAACGACGCCCCTGTGTT
>NZ_JBFTLJ010000018.1:0-126075 GCF_056396385.1 Variovorax sp. 05T418
TCGCCGGCTCGCCTTCTCTGGGTCTTGCTCGCTCTTCATGGTGTGCACCATCTCCTCTTAGCGCACACCTCCAAGCGGGTCTGCGATTCGGGTCAGATGCTTCCCGCAGCTTGCACATCAGGCAAGGACGGCCTTCGTCGGACTATTACTATTCCGGAAGCTTTGCCCACGGATGATCCGGACGGGTACGGTACCGCTTCTGGACAGATTTCATTACCGCGGCCTTCAGGCTCAAAGTCGTTCGATCCATTCGATGCTTCGGAAAGAGTGGTGCGCCGAGTCGGTGCGGCGCCAAGGCTCAGAGGTACAGTCGCGGAACTAGGCGCCTAGGCACACGCCACCCGTCAACGGCAAGCGCGCGTTCTTCGCCCGTCTAGGAAATGCCTTTAATACGGCCCCTCTTCGTAGGCAATCGATTCGCTGAAGGCAAAAATATCTGGAGAAATGGGCGAGCTCCGCTCCTCGAGCACATGACCGACCAGCCCTGCACAGCGGCTCACCACAGCGACCGCGCGCATTGCCTCCACAGGGAAGTCGATCTCGTGCAAGATCGCGCCGAGTGCGCCAGTCGCGTTCAGGACAATCCGCTTGCCCGCGTCGGCATCGATCTCTTCACTCAACGTCTGCAGCAAGGCGATGTAGTCGCCCTTCACGCCGGCCGCTTCAGCCACCTTGAACAGCCGCGCCGCACGCGGGTCCACACTCTTGTAGTTGGCGTGACCGAAGCCGGGGACACGGCGCTTCGATTGACGAAACTTGGCGACGAGACTCTTCGCCCATTCGCGCTTGTCGCCTGCAAAGGACATGCCTTCGCTCAACACCCGGCCTGCGCCCACCATCGTACCCGCGTATCGATTGCCGACCATCAATGCACCCGCTGCCAGCGAGATCTGAACGTCATCGGGATTAGAGTCAGCAACGATGCGAGCCACGAGTGCGCTGGGCGTCAGGCCATGGTCCATCAGGACAAGTAATGCCGCGTCCAGAACCTTGCGCTGCGTCGCGGTCGGCACTCGGCCAGTAACGACCAAGTAGAAGCCTTCGGTAAAGCTCAGTTCGCCGACGACTTCACTTAGTGTGTCTTTGCCGCGAATCCGAAGCCGCGCGGTGTCATTAAGGTGGGTTCCAATTCGTGTCTTCGTCATGATTGATTTCCTGAAGTTCTATGTCTCATCCGCCAATTTTTTAGCCGCCGGACTGAATCTTCGCGATGACTTCGTCGGCATAGCCGAGTGCGCGAAACACCTCGTCGGAGTGTTCGCCGAGATCGGGGGCGGGCTGCAACGGTTGGTCCTCCCGCTGGCCGTCGTAAAGAACCGGCCTGCGAATCATCTTCTGCGGACCGTGCACGGCGTGTTCGGCCTTCGCGAAGGTCTTTAGGTGCTTCACCTGTACGTCGTCCATGACTTCTGGAAGCGTCAGCACAGGTGCATGCGGCACGTCGTTCTCGACAAGGCGAGCCAACCAATGGTCACGCGGCTGCGTCTTCGACGTACGGTTTAGTTCAATGGCAAGTTCTTCATAGTTGTCCAGCCGCTGTGCTCGCTCAGCGAAGCGCGGGTCCGTCGCCAGGTCCTCGCGCTCAAGGGCCTTGAGCAAGCCCACCCAGAACTTTTGAGGCGAGGACATGTGCACGGCCACCAAGGATCCATCTTGGCAGCGTAGGGCGTAAGACTGCGACGCGCGCACTCGCATCAAAGGATCCGGCTTGACACCCGCCATCGTGAAATTGGCGAAGGGATCGCTGATGAACGCCATCGTCGACTCCAGCATGTTCAGCTGCAGCGTACGGGGCTTGCCTGTGCGTTCCCGTTCGAACAGTGCGCCGAGGATCCCGTAGCTGGCATACATGCCCGTCAGGTTGTCCGCAATCGAGGGCCCGGTTATTTGCGCATCGGCACCAAGCAAGAGGCTGGAGATGCCGCTCAGCGCTTGTCCCACCGCATCATAGGCAGGCCGATCAGCGTACGGGCCTGACTCGCCAAAACCTGTGATGGAGCAAACGATCAGGCGAGGGTTGACCTCCCGCAGCTGATCCACGCCGAGCCCGAGCCGCTCCATCACACCAGAGCGGAAGTTCACTATCAGCACGTCAGCGCTTTCTATCAACTTCAGGAACGCTTCTTTCCCCAACGCACCTTTCAGGTTGAGCGTGACCCCTTTTTTGTTGCGGTTGTACGTGGCGAAGTAGGGGCTGTAAGTGCCACCGCGGAAAGATCGGAAGGGGTCGCCATCCTTCGGGTTTTCCACCTTGATCACCTCGGCGCCTAGATCCGCCAACAGTGTGCCGGCCAGCGGCCCCGTGATCATCGCCGTGAGTTCGACGATTCGCACGCCGGTCAGGGGCGAGGTTGGGTTCTTGTCCATTTTTCCTTCCACGTCGTTGCAACACCAAATGCTGCATGCTAGGATGCATCATTCAACTACCTTTGTCAACAAACCTACTTGCCATGGATCTCCTTTCGACAAATGTTTCGATTCCCATCGGTTCAGACCGCATGGACGCGTACTTCACCCGACCTGCCCAAGCCAGCGGCTCCATCGTTTTGATCCAGGAGATCTTCGGTGTCACGCCCGCGATGCGTTCGATCGCGGACGACCTTGCCGGAGCGGGCTATGCAGTTGTTGTGCCGGACATCTACTGGCGGCTGGCACGTAATTTGGACTTGGGCAACGGCGAGGACGCCAACGAGCGCCAAGCGGCCGTGGACTACTCCCTGCGCTACGACGAGGTCACGGGAGTGTTGGATCTGACTGCTTGCGCCGACTGGCTACAGGCAGAACAGGCGGCAGAGCAACGGCCCATCGCGGTCGGCTTTTGCCTGGGCGGCCGAATGGCGGTTCGCTTGGCCGCTGCCACACCACTGTCCGGGATGATTTCCATGTACGGGGTAGGCTTGAACAAGCTGGGCGATCTGATCCAGGCGATCAGATGTCCTGTGCAGTTCCACTTCGGAACGAACGACAACCACAACCCTGTCGACGTCATCCAAGCCGTCCGCGACGAAGTCGCCAAGCGCGGACGGGCCAACGACGAGTTCCATACCTACGAGGGCGCCGAGCATGCCTTCTTCAACCGGCTTCGAGCGGATCGCTTCAATCCAGGCGCACACGAACTCGCGAGAAGTCGAGCACTGCGCTTTGCGGCCAGCCGCTTTGCCGAAGCGGTACCCAGGGACTCACGAGCATGATCGAATCCCTATTGCCATACGCGGTCAACGAGCTCAAGGGCCGAACTGCACTAGTGACAGGAGCGGCACAAGGCATTGGCCTGGCAATTGCGCAGCGCTTGGGCGCCGCCGGCGCCAGTCTCGTCCTGGTGGATGTCGCAGCACACGAACTCCAGCAGGTGACCACGCACTTGCGGGAACGTGGTGGCAGCGTTATTGCCAAGGTAATGGACATCGCTGACCGGCCAAGTGCCCAGGCGCTGCGGGCGGAGCTGGTCGAAGCAGCTTCCGGGATAGACATCCTGATCAATAACGCAGCGATAGGTCCTGAGCGCAATGATCCAGCCTATCTCGTGGCGAAGCCAAAATTCTGGTCCACCCCGGATGCGCTATGGCTTGAGATGCTGCGGGTCAACGTCTTTGGAGCTCAACTGCTCAGCACAGTGTTCGCGCCGGACATGATGCAACGGGGCTGGGGGCGCATTATCAATGTCTCGACCAGTCTGGACACGATGTATCGCCAGGGCATCGGCCCCTATGGGCCTTGCAAAGCCGCACTGGAGGCGTCATCGCGCATCATGTTCCAGGATTTGGATGGAACTGGCGTCACCGTCAACGTGCTACTCCCCGGTGGACCAGTGAACTCCCGCATGGTGCCGGCGGACTGCGGCATAGAACCCGGAGACCTGATTCAACCCGAGAAGCTCGCTGAACCGGTGCTCTGGCTGTGTTCGAACGAAGCAAATGACGTCACTGGCTTGAGGCTCGTGGCGAGGCACTGGGACTTGGCGCTCTCGGTCCAGGAACGCCTCACCGCAGCAACCGCGCCGATTGCCTGGCCACAGTTGGGCGCGCAATCGCACATCCCGGCGGCCAAGGCCTGATCCGCGGGAACCGTGCAGCCTGATTGCTTGGTCTGCGAACAACGCAGGCTCAATCTGCACTCGTCACCGTGCGCCGGGATGGGGGCGCGTGGCGCTACACCCTTTGCTGGGACTGCTCGCTTCCAAGCGTACCGATTGAGGCTGGGGGAGATCCGTCAGAAGAATTGACCGGCGAGGGCTCTTGATTTTTCTTTTCGTCCCCCGCTGCGCGCTCCTCGTTCGCTAGAAGCGAACGAAACGAGGCAGCGCGATAACAGGCTGCACACATGCTTATTCGGGCGTGAGGGTGATGTGGATCGCGTCCCGCCCGTCGGTCACCTCTCGCCCAAGCGTGCGCACCGCCTCAGTGCCGTTTTCCATTCCAAAAGAATGCGTGCACAGCGGCCGTAGCGCCTCACCGGCATGCTTGATGATGTCGATCGCCAATTCAGTCGATTCCCACCCCGCACTCAGCACCCCGACAAGCTGAATCTCCCGCAACACTGCTTTGTCGATCGGAAACCCGTCGAGCGGCTTGTTCGCTTTGAGACCGGCCAGCACGATTCGCCCGCCGCGCTTGACCATGTCCACACCCTGGATGATCGGCGCCATCGATCCCGCCGACACGTCAAGGACCACATCGGCCAATCGTCCACCGGTAATTTCGATCACGCGCTCCACTGGATCTTCTTTATCGACATCGATGACCGCCGTAGCGCCAAGCTGGAGGGCCAGATCCAAACGGCCGCGGTCAGACGATGTCCCGGTCACAATGATCTGCGAGGCGCCTGCCCTACGTGCAGCCACAGCAGCCAGCAGCCCCCGCTGCCCTGGACCAGCGATCACGACCGTCTTTCCGAGCGCCGCGCCGCCCACCTCGTACACCCAACGGATTGCATTGGACAAGGGATTGACCAAGGTCATCAGGTCGGTGGCGACGTCCGTGGGTAGCTTGTGCACCATCGTCTTCGGATGCAGATACACATGACTCGCGTAGCCGCCCCACAGCGACGGCGCGGAGTGGATATTCTGGTACAGGCCATACCCCAAGTCGGACTGACACCGCGTGTACTCGCCCGCTATGCAATCTGCACAGTGCCCGCAAGGGATGATCGGCTCGACCGCGACACGGTCGCCTTCTCGCACACGCCAGCGCTTGGCCGCAGTGGGCCCGATGCGCTCGATGAACCCCATGATTTCGTGGCCGGGGACGATCGGCATGCCTCCACCCCAATCGCCGAGGTGACCGAGCCATTGCTCATAATCGGTGCCGCACAGACCACAGGCTTCGACCCGCAACACCGCGTCGTCGTCGCCGATCTCGGGCATGGGGAATTCACGCAACTGGAGGTTCTTGGGTGACTCCAGCACCAACGCTCTTGCGCCACTCATAGTTCTTTCTCCTGCCTCTCAGAGACATCACATTGATCTTCAATCAACACCAAGCCATCTTTCGAGAACGGAAGCGCTTTCTGGATCGCTCTCTTGGCTTCCCGCAATTCGCGAGGGCTGTTGATGGCCGCCGCTGCTACCAAGTGTCCTTCTTGCACAAAGAAGTCGATGAAGCCGTTGTCACTCGCATTAATCTTTCGGTACTGCTGCGCGCCTGGGGGCACGATGCCCAACAACTGAAAGTTGATGTCGAACTGGTCGGACCAGAACCACGGCAGTTCTCTAGTGGCGGGCTCGACGCCCAGCATCGCCTTCGCAGCTGCCACCCCTTGATCCTGCGCGTTCTTCCAAGATTCGAGGCGCCCCCTGCCCTGTCCCAGCGGCTGGTCGGTCACGTCACCGCAGGCAAATACTCTGGGGTCTGAAGTCCGGCAGTGCTCGTCGACCACGATGCCGTTGCCAACGTCCAGCCCGCAGGACCGTGCAAGTTCGTCGTTCGGTACCGCACCGATGCCTACGAGCACTACCGTAGCAGGCACGATCGAACCGTCATCGAGCTCAACCCCTTGAATCTTTCCATTTCCCGCGAAGCGTTTGAGGCGAGCGCCCAGCCGAATGTCCACGCCGCGACTCACGTGCTGTTCCAGGAAATACTTGCTGAGCGACGGAGGAAGCGAGCGTCCGCAGAGTTGATTGGAAGCCTCGAGCACCGTGACATGGGCGCCGCGCGCTCGCAGACCTGAGGCAACTTCCAGCCCGATCCAGCCGCCGCCCACAACAACCAGTTGGATGGCGGTTCCGAGGTTGGCGCGAATGGCCAGGCAGTCGTCGATCGTCCGCAGGTAATACACCCCCTGCAGCTCAGCACCCTCGCAGATCAATTGCCGAGGTCGAGATCCTGTTGCCAGAAGCAGCTGGTCGAAGTGGAACGACTTTCCGTCCCGGCAAACAACCTGACCGGAGGTCCGGTCGACTCGCTCGACCTGATTCCCAAGCTCCACTTGAATTCCCAGCTCCGCGAGGCGCTCGTGCGACCACAGTTGACATGCACCGGGTCCCAGCTCGCCGAGCAAGACTTGCTTTGACAGGGGCGGACGTTCGTAGGGAAGATGGCTTTCATCGCCGATCATCAGCACTGAGCCCGTGAAGCCTGAATCGCGCAACGTCTTGGCTGCCCAGCCACCGGACTGCCCGGCCCCGATGATCACGATGTCGTTGATTTTGGACATGTTCGCGGCCGACTAGAGGTGAAGGAAGATCTTGTTGTCGACCACCGTGACGGGATACGTCTCCAGATCAGACTCCGCGGGCGGGCCCATGCATTTGCCAGTGCGGATGTTGAACACGGCGCCATGTAAGGGGCACTCGATGGTTTCGCCTTCCACGAAGCCGTCGGACATCAGAGCGTAGGCGTGCGGACAGACGTTGTCGGTTGCGAAGAACTCGTCATCGACCCGGTAGATCGCAATCTTTTTGCCCTGGCCTTCATAGGCGTACGGAGCGTCGTGCGTGACCTTGTCGCATGCGGTGATAAGTTGAAGCGTCATGACGACAAGCGACTAGGCGGCAGCGGGCTCGGCGGTGTCGCCAGGCATCAGTTCGCCGTGATGACGTTCCAGGAACTCGTCCATCTCCCCCAGCTCGGAAACGACGTCTAGCGGCACGACCGCGTAGGCGCTGCCATCCTTGACGATCTCGCGGAACTTCGCGAGGCTCTCTTCGGACTTGACGTACTCGAGCAGGCGGCGGCGGCTGCGGACGATCGCGATGTCGGTCGGGAGCAGGAACTCTTTCTCGCGATCGACGATGCGGCCTTCGGTCCCCGGGAGGGCCAGCATGCCCTCCTGCATGGCACGATCTTGGTCATTGAGGCCATGAATGCCGGACGGGCTCGACAGGCTGGCCCCCTTGCGGTCGATCATGTAGTTGTTGCGTTGATTCCGAACGGGAACGAACGTGTCAATGATGGCGCCCGTGTTCAGGTGATACGGTTCATAAACACTGTCCGGAGGAAAGGCCAGCCCTTTGCCAATGTAGTCCAGGAAAGCTTCGGGAAGATCGCCCTTGAGGTAGTAGTTGAAGTCCCAGGTGTAGGTGTTGTGGTCATCAATCGGAATGAAGGCGCGGCCACCCACGGGGAAGTCTGCACTGGGGATGGAACTGAAGCACGGGGCCATGAACTGAGAGACGCGCCAATAGAAATTCTCGTCAGCGTTGCGGCGCGCGATGCCGATGACGCCGATGGACGTATCCTTGGCGAACAGCTTGGGCGTGATGTCAATCGCCGAATACGGACGGTGCACCGGAGAGGTCGCCATCGTGGCCGGATTCGTGTGGAGGATCGAGACGTGCGAGCTGTCCAGTTCGCCTTCCATACCCTGCAGCCAGTTGGACTCCTGGATCCACACCGTCGCATTGCGCTGCGACTTCGGCAGATCGATCCACGGAAATTGGGGAAGCGATGGGGGTTCGCCGCTGCCCATGAACACCCACACGATGTCGGCTTTCTCCTGTGCCTTGTAAGCGGTCAGCTTGACCTTCTTGCAGATCGATTGGTCGGCCGCGTTCTTCATCTCCAGGCAGTCGCCAGAGGCGTTGTAGAGCCATCCGTGGTAGTTGCATCGGATGCCTTCCTGCTCTACCCGTCCGTAAAAAAGCGGTGCGAGTCGGTGGGCGCAGTTGGCCTGAACGATGCCGACCTCACCCTTGCCGTTGCGGAAAGCGACGAGCTCTTCGCCGAGTAGCTTCAGGCGCACGGGCGCACAGCCGGGCTCGGGCAGCTGAGATGAAAGCATAGCGGGCAACCAAACGGAGCGGAACAATTCACCGACCGGCGTTCCTTTGCTCACGTGGGACAGTACATCGAGTTTGTTGACGTGTGCCATGGTGTGTTTCCTTATCGAGACTCGAGTCAAAGGGTGAGGAAGCCGCCGTCAACCGGGAGAATGACACCGGTCACAAAGGAAGCAAGGTGCGAAGCCAGAAAGACGGCAGGGCCTGCCATCTCGTCTGCGCGACCAGCGCGCTTCATCGGTGTGTGCGACATGACGAACGCGACGCGGTCGGGATTGGCCCGAGAGACGGCGGTTTGCGGGGTTTCGATAAAGCCCGGTGCGATAGCGTTGACGCGCACGCCATGCTGGGCCAGGTCTACCGCCAGCGATTTGGTCAGCATCGCCACCCCGCCCTTGCTGGCGGCATAGGCCGTAGTGAAGTTCGGGGCTGCGGTGAAGGATTGGATCGACGCCAAATTGATGATGTTGCCCTTGGTGCGCTTGAGCTGATCCAGAAAAGCCGTGATTCCGTACATGATCCCGTCCAGGTTCACCGCCATGACCTCACGCCAAGTGCCAAAGTGGCTTTCCTCGCCGAACTGACCGCGGCGATGGATGCCCGCGTTGTTCACGAGAATGGACGCGTCGCCGGCCAGCTCGTGGACACGAGCCGCCACCTGCTTCGCTTGGTCGGGATCGGAGACGTCCCAAAGCACTGACCATGCGGTCCCTCCCTGCTGCGTGATTAGCGCGGCGGTCTCTTCGGTGGTCTGCATATTCACGTCGGCGACCACCACCTTCGCGCCCGCTGCGGCAAGGCCGATGGCGATTTCGCGTCCCATCCCTTGACCCGCTCCGGTCACCACAGCCACTTGTCCGTCCAGCAGCGGGCTGCCGTTGAATTCGATCATCTGATAGCTCCTGATTCTCAATCGAAAGATGTTCAGATCGTCAGCCACTGACGATGGACGCGCTCTGCGTCAGCCTTGAAATCGGCGATGGAGAGCGTCTCCACGACCTTTCCTTTGGACATCACCAAGATGCGGTCCGAGATGCTCTCGGTGAGATTCAGGTTCTGCTCGACAAGCAGGACCGCGACCCCTTCGGACTTCAGCAACTTGACCACGTCGCCGATCTGCTGGACCACCATGGGTGCCAGACCCTGTGTCGGCTCGTCGAGCATCAGAACTTTGACGTCCGTCACCAAAGCTCGCGCAATCGCTAGCATCTGCTGCTCACCGCCAGAAAGGGCGTGCCCGGCGTTCTTGATGCGGCGTTGGAGGTTGGGAAACAGGTCGAGCACCCGCTCTTCGGTCCAGGTTTTTGGCTTGCTGCGCTGGCCCACGCGCAGGTTCTCAAGGACCGTCAGCGCCGGGAATATTTGCCTGCCTTCGGGCACGTATCCAATGCCCGCCCTCACCATTTCGTGCGCTGGCTTGCGACTCAGATCGAGGCCATCGAGCGAAACCGTGCCGGAAGACGCCTGCACGATGCCCATGACGGTCTTGAGCGTCGTGGTCTTACCCACGCCGTTTCGCCCGATGATTGCGGTCACTTCACCCTTCGGCACCTGAAAGTCGACGCCGAAGAGAACCTTGCCGGATCCATAGCCGCCTTCCAGGCGATCAAGTTTAAGCATGTGCCACCCCCAGATACGCGCGCTGCACCGCCGGATCGTTTCGCACCGCCTCCGGTTTGCCATCGGCGATCTTGCGCCCCTGATCCAGTACGACGATGCGGTCCGCAACGCCGAACACGACCTCCAGATCGTGTTCCACCAGCAGCACCGCGATGGGTGCGTCCTCCAGTAACGACTTGAGCAATCTCACCGTCGCGCGGGTCTCTTCGACCGACATGCCTTGCGTGGGCTCGTCCAGAAGAACCAGCTTTGGCTGAAGCGCCAGGGCCGTCGCGATCTCCAGCAGCCGTTGATCACCATGAGATAGCTCGCCGGCGGTGCGGTCTGCACAATCAGTCAGACGAACTCGAGCGAGCCACTCCATCGCCGCTGCCTCAGTCTTCTCTGCAAAAGCCTTCGACGCCATCGGCCTGAGCCGCCCGGGAGATCTGGCTTGAACGGCCAGTCGGACGTTTTCCAGGACCGTCAGCTGCGGAAACAAGCAGGTAATCTGGTACGTACGACTGAGGCCCCTCTGAGCCAGGTCATACGCGGAAAGGTGTTCGACACTTTCACCAGCGAAGCGCACGGCTCCAGCGGTCTTCTTTACCGCGCCTGCAATCAGGTTGAACACGGTGCTCTTACCCGCCCCGTTCGGACCGATGAGTGCGACCACCTCGCCTGCATCAACGGTGAGGCTCACGTCATCGACCGTCGTGACCGCTCCCCAGCGCTTGGTAAGACCAGAACATTCAAGAAGCGGCATGTTTCTCTCCAGCGGGGGGTGCGCGGCGTTGCGAAATCTTGGCGGCGAGCGAAGTTTTGATGCCCCACAGGCCCTTGGGCGCGGCAATGACAACGACGATGAACAGCAACCCCATGACCAATGGCCAACTGTCGGTCACTGCGCTCAACTGGTGGTGAGCAAGAACGATCAAGGCGGCTCCGATCATCGGGCCGATCAAGGTGCCCGTTCCGCCAAGGATGACGGCGATGATGACGTGTCCCGACAGCATCCAATGCAATATCTCCGGGGAGACGAACAGCAGGAACCCTGCATGCAGCGCCCCCGCCACGCCCGCGAGTGCGCCGGACACGACGAATGCGACGATGCGCAAGGTCCGCGGCACATAACCGATGGCGCTGGCGCGCCGCTCGTTTTCACGAACGCCGACGATGGCTCTACCCATCGCGGAGTTCATGAAGCCTCGGGCCAACCAGTACATCGCAAACACGACGATCAGAACAAGCCAGAAGAAGCCATCGCGGGACATGAATCCCTCGAACCCGAACGGGCCTGCATTGCGCGCAAAGCCGGTCAGCCCATCCGAACCGCCGGTCAGCGTGTTCCACTTGAAAACAATTGCATAGCCGAGTTGCGCAAACGCCAACGTCAGCATCGCGAAGGCGACGCCGCTAGCCCGTGTGCTTAACCATCCGATCGGGATGGAAAGCAGCGTTGCAACAAGCACGGCAGCGGCAATCGCGAAAGGCAACTGCCAGCCAGCCAGCAGCGCAAATGCACAGGCGTACGCGCCGACACCGTACGGCAGAACATGGCCGAAGGAAAACATTCGGGCATAGCCCATTTGCACGTCCAGGCTCATAGCAAACAGCGCAAAGATCAGTATTTCCGTCAACAGCGTGACTTGGTAGCTCTGGAGAGCGAACGGGGCCGCCGCCAGCATGGCGACGACAGGAACGGCGTACTTCATCACTCTTCTTCTCCAAACAAGCCACCCGGGCGATAAAGCAGAACGCCAATCATCAGGAGGTAGGTAACCACCAGCGAGAGGTCGGGAAAGTAGAAGTTGCCGAACGACTGTGTTGTGGCGACCAGCAGGCTGCCGACAGCGGATCCGAGAAAGCTGCCCATACCCCCGATCATCACGATGACGAACGATTCGATGATGGCCGCGCTGCCCATGCCGATGTAACCCGTGATGAGCGGGACGGCAAGGAAACCACCCAATCCAGCAAAGCCGCAACCCACGGCGAAGGTCAACGTGCGGATGGTCCCGACATTGATACCTAGTGCCTGTGTCATTTCTGCGTTTTGCGAGATCGACCGGATGAGCAGGCCCAGTCGAGACCTCAAGATGACGATCGCAAGGATGCCCAAAGCGGTCAACCCGAAAACAATCAGGAAAACGCGGTAGAGGGGAAAAGGCTCATCCATGACGAACACCACCCCAGCGAGCGCTTCCGGCAGTTGGACGTCGCGGCTGTTTGATCCCCACCCAAGACGCATGGATTCGGTGAGCACCAGACTCAGCCCGAACGTGATCAGAAGGAAGCTGCTCGCGTCGCGCTTATAAAGGTGACGCAGAAGCCCCGATTCAAAAATGGCCCCAACGGCCGCAGCACTCAGTGCCGCAAGCAGAAGTCCGGCCCAGAAGTTGCCGGCCCATTGGGCCGCCGAAATACCGACGTAAGCGCCAAACATGTACATCGCCCCGTGGGCAAAGTTCATGATGCGCATGATGCCGAAAATCAGCGTCAAGCCCACCGTGAGCATCGCGAGAAGCGATGCAAGGGATAGCGTGTTCAGCCCAAGGTTGAGCCAAAGTTGCAACACACTCATAGTGCGTCTTTCGTGAGGTTTGATGTTCTAGCGACGGGCTCAGCGGTCAACGCTCGCGTCAAAACGTGTCTTTGCGGCAGGCCGGAATGACTGCCTCTGAGCTGAACGTTTCGATGATCTTGGGGAGTGGGTAACTCGCATCGGTGCTCTTCTCCAGACGCGCAATAAAGACGCTTTGCTCGCCTTGCTGGTCGCAGCCCCGCAACTTCACCCGCCCCTTGACCGACTCGATCTCCAGGTCGACCAGGGCTTTCCTGACTGTCATCGCGTCGACGGACTTGGCACGTCGCACCCCTTCTGCAAGCATGCTCAAGCCTTGCCAGGTCTCGCCGTCGTACGTGTCCGGAATTTCGCTGTACTCGGCCTTGAACAGACGGACGAACTCCTTGTTCGCGGCGGTGTCGTACGAATAGTTGTATTGGCTCACGCCATACAACCCTACGCCGGCATCGCCTAGCGGTCGCGTATTCAACAGATCCAGGACCTCGGTCACGATTTGCATCTGCTCGCCCAGCCGGTATTGGCCAGCCTGCTTGAGGAAGGCGGTGGCGTCGTCGCCGCTCATGGCGACGTAAAGCACTTCCGGCTTGGCTTGACGGATGCGAGCGATGTAGCTGGAGTAATCCTTGGTGCCCAGGGGCGTCAGCACGCTTCCCACCGTTTGCTTGCCCAGGCCGCCTATGAGCTGCTCGAACGTCGAAAGACTGTTCTTCCCCCAGGCATAGTCCTGGGCGATGGTGAAGAACTTCATCTTGGGCGACTTGGCGAACCAGAGCGAGATCGCGCGGGCACGCATGGGACCGGAAGTGCAAGTGCGAAAAGCGTTGGGGACGAAGTTCTGCGCCGTCAGCGAACCAACACCGCTGATGCCGGCCAAGTACAAGGCGTTCCAATCTGCGAGGCGCGGCATGATGGCCAGGGACTCGCCGCTGGAGATGACGCCCGTGATCAACTTGACACCGCGGCCTTCGATCAGTTCAGAGGTCTTGCGTACGCACGCAGCGGGGTCCCCCTGCGTGTCTTCGAAAAAGAACTCGACCTGACGACCATCGATGCCGCCTTTGGCGTTTACCGTCTTCGCGAACAGTCGGCACGTGCGCTGGATCTGCGATCCAAGAGCCGACCAGTTCCCCGTGACGCCCGTCGGCACACCGATTCGCACTGCCTCCTTTGTTTGCGCCCACGCGGGCTGAAAAGTAGCCGCCAAACCTGCGCCTGCAGCGCCGGCCAAGAACCCTCTGCGATCGATAACCATGGTGTGCTCCTTGTGATTGCGAGGCAATGCTATATTCGCCATATACATCTGTCAACTAGGGTAGTTGAGGAATACAAGAGGCACTTTGATGGCGCGGAGCATGCCTTTCTGGTGCACTCACACTTAGACACACCCGCAACCTGGACTCACGCGCATGACTTTGCCTTCCGCCCCTTCTCGACCGATCTACATGGACTACATGGCGACGACCCCAACCGACCCGCGAGTTGTCGCCGCACTCCTTCCTTACCTCGGTGAGCACTTCGGAAATCCTGCCTCGCGCAGTCATGTCTACGGATGGGAGGCAGAAAGTGCAGTGGAGACGGCGCGTGGCCACGTTGCGAGTCTCTTAGGAGCGGATCCGCGGGAGATCGTTTGGACCTCTGGCGCTACCGAAGGCAACAACCTCGCCATCAAAGGTGCTGCCCACTTTTACAGCGGCAAGGGCAAGCACATCGTCACGCAAAAGACGGAGCACAAGGCTGTTCTGGACACGTGCAGAGAATTGGAGCGTGAAGGGTTCACGGTCACATACCTCGACGTTGAGAGCGACGGACGCGTAGGCATCGATTCGCTGCGAGAGGCCCTGCGCGGCGACACGATTCTGGTGTCCATCATGTTGGTCAACAACGAGATCGGCGTGATCAACCCAGTCGAGGAGATTGCACAGCTGTGCCGCGAGCGCGGCATCGTCTACCACTGCGACGCGGTACAGGGGGCGGGAAAGATTCCGATCGACCTCAGCACATTCAACGCCGACCTGTTGACCGTGACCGCACACAAGGTCTACGGTCCCAAGGGCATCGGGGCGCTGTACGTGCGTCGCAAGCCGCGGATTCGCATCGAGGCGCAGATCCACGGTGGGGGTCATGAGCGCGGGATGCGCTCCGGCACCCTGCCGACTCACCAGATCGTCGGTATGGGCGAGGCCTTCCGCTTGGCGAAGATTGAAATGGAGGCAGAGTCCGCGCGCGTGAGGCAGTTGCGGGATAGGCTCAGCGCAGGCCTGACCCAAATGGAGGAGGTGTATGTCAACGGCAGTCTTGAGCACCGGGTGCCGCACAACCTCAACATGAGCTTCAACTACGTCGAAGGGGAGTCGCTCATCATGGGAATGAAGGACATCGCAGTGTCGTCGGGTTCCGCCTGCACTTCAGCTTCTCTGGAGCCATCCTTCGTGCTTCGCGCTCTGGGACGCAGCGACGAACTTGCCCACAGCTCCATTCGCTTCACGCTTGGACGGTTCACAACAGAGTCTGAGATCGATGCGGTGATCCGGCAAGTCACGGAAACCGTGGCGAGGCTTCGCCTGCTGAGTCCGCTGTGGGATATGTACAAGGAAGGGGTCGACATCTCATCGATTCAATGGGCTGCGCATTGACACGGTCACAGGTCGAGATCACGGTGCGGCTCACTCTCAGTGTCGCTTGTCAACGCTGGCCAGGAGATCGCGCTGCCGTCCGAAGGCGTGGTGGCCGACGACCTAGCCCACGGGTGCTTGCGTCGCATCCTGCCGGACTGCCATGGAGAGTCGGTGTCGGGCATACGGGCCGACTGGAACCCGGCTGCTGCCGGCCAACACGCTGCGGTTCATCGAATTACTGCGGAGCGGTTGGCGCATCCACGCACCGATAAATGAACCGATGTGCCGACGGCTTCTCCTGCCCGATGTTGCGGGCGTGGTTGTCGGGGATGCGCATCGCCAAGTTCAGCACGTCACATCATGAACTCGATCGTCTTTCCGTGTGGATTGGTCATCCGAGCAGGCGCCGTCCGAAGCCTGTCAAGGGCCCAGTCGCACCCTGTCGCCGATGTCGGCGGACGAACGGCGAGCAGTGGGATGCTTCTAGTTCCGACGGGATGAAGCTTCCAAGAGGCTGAACCCAAGGGCTCGCATGCTCTGCTCACGCACGTTCTCGCCATGCAAACACCGGATGGCGAACAACATTCGGCCCCTCTTCACAACAGGTCTGTCAGTTCGCCGGGCCACAACTGCGCGCTGTGAAGAATTCGCAGGACGCGAACGCAATCCTTTCCAACCCGATAGGCCACGATGTACGGTGTGCGGCGAACGACCAGTTCGCGCGTCCCTTCGACGCGCCCTGGACGCCCGCCTTCTGGAAACTGCAATAGCACCAGCACTTGCGTGGCGATGCGCTCGTCCACTGCAATCGCCGCGCGCGGATCGTCTTGTTCGATGAAGTCGAAAATCCGCCCCCGGTCATCCATCGCCAACGGCGACCACTCCAGCCTCACGCCTTACCCACCCGCTTTGAGCAGTGCAGCTGCGCGGCGTTTGGCGAAATGCGCTTCAACTTTCTCGTGTGGGACGGCGGGACGCGGATCATCCAAGGCCTCCTGCACCTTGGCCCGGAACCACGCGTCATGGGCCGCAGCGTCAACGGTAAAACCCGCCGGCAATGCGCCCTCCTTGGCCACACGTGTCAGAACGATCCTCATCACGTCCGAGACGGTCAGGCCGATGTTGTCGAGCACTGCGGTGGCGCGCTCTTTCACGTCAGCGTCGATGCGGGTCTGTACTAGTGCGTTTGCGACCATGGCGGGCCTCCAAGTCAGAGAACAACAGATTTATTGTAATTCATTTGAATGACAGTGCAACATGCATCGGCGCAGCGCCTGATTGGCCTGGACGCCGCAGAGGCGGTCTCAGTTCGCTGCTTGGCCTCTTCCCGCTGCCCAAGCCCCGACGCGGCCACTTCAGGCTCACGAACAGACTCGTCGACGAAGCCAGGTCCCAGTTGTTGGTCGCTGGCTGCGGCGTGTGGTCCAGGGCCACTTCAACTACCATACCGTACGGGCAATGTTGACCCCTTGGACGCGCTCTGCCAGGACGTGCTTGGGCGTGGCTATATGCGCTACGGCGGCGAGCGCAGCGTGGACGAATGCCCTGGGTTCAGGCGTTTGGTCGAACGCTAGCTCCCGCGGGCTCGAGTGCTCACCCGCATCCGTAATAACGCTTTACGTCATGACTCAAGGCAGGAGCCGTATGCGGTAGTGGCCGCACGTACGGATCTGTGTGGAGGGCGGGGAGCAATCCCGGTCCCTACCGCGACCAAGAGAAGCAGCCGACACCGCGAACGCTCGACTCAAGTTCAAGTGTTCCCCGACGCAGGCAAAGAAAGACGAGTCGCAGCATTTCTGCTGCAACCCATGATTTGTAGACGGAACTCGAACCCGCGCGCTCCAGCGTGACAGGCAGATGGTCGCTGACCTAAATCATCTAAAAACGCTTCCAACTTGCCAAAGCAGTGCACACGCGCTGCACACGGAGGCCCCTAAGTAGTTGATTTATCTCAGGTTTCCGATTTATCCATCATGGGCGCGACGGAAACGACTTTTTCTTTCAAATTCAACAGCTTGGCGCTTTCGTTCATACAGATGGCCTTCAGCTGTAGTTTCTCATGCAGCGGCCGCCCGGGCGAGGTTCACCGCCCCATCAGGCGCCGCGCGATGTAGCTCGCAGCATCCACCAGCGCGACCAGCACGATCATGGCCAGCAGCACCGCGCTGGTCTCGCGCATCTGGAACAGGCCCAGGTGGAAGGCCAGCATCTGGCCCAGTCCGCCGGCGCCGACCACGCCCAGCACGGCCGCGGCGCGGATGTTGTTCTCCCACCGGTAGAGCGCATAGCTCATCAGTTGCGGCAGCACCTGCGGCAGCGTCGCATAGAGGAACACCCGCCCTTCCGGCACGCCGCGCACGCGCAGCGCAAAGGCGGGGCCCTGGGCCGCGTTCTCGATGCTTTCGGCGAACAGGCGGCCCAGCACGCCGGAGGTGTGCACCGCCAGCGCCAACGTGCCCGCGAAAGGCCCGAGGCCGGCCGCTATCAGCAGCAGCGCGGCCCACATCAGTTCCGGCACGCTGCGCAAGGCATTGAGCAGCAGCCGCGTGGGGCCGCGCCAGCGCGCCGGGTCGCCGGCGTGCAGCTTGCTCGCGGGCAGCGCGAGCAGCAGGCCGGCCACCACGGCCAGCAAGGTGCCGACCACCGACATCGCCAGCGTCTCGAGCGCGGCCGGCAGCAGCTTCTGCAGGAAGGCCGCACCAAGGGCCGGCTTGGCGAGCTCGCCGGCGAAGCGGCCCATGCGGGCCAGCGAATCGATCGAGAAGAAGCGCGCCCACTGCAGGTCGAGCGACCAGAAGCTCGCGACCACCAGCGCCGCCAAGGCAGCGACCATCCAGCAGGCGCGGCAGCGCGCATCGAACAGCGGCGGCGGCAGCCGGTAGACCTCGTTGGCGGCGGATGATTGCGGTTCGGTCTTGGGCATGGCGAGGAGGCTCTCAGGCCAGGGCGCGCCGCAGCCAGGCGCTCAGCCGGTCGGTGGCCGCGACCAGCAGCACGAACACCAGCAGCATGGTGCTGACCTCGGCGCCGTTGAACATCTTCATCGACGAATCCATCTGCTGGCCGAGCCCGCCCGCGCCCACGAAGCCGAGCACCGCGGACGAGCGGATGGCGCACTCCCAGCGGTAGACGGTGTAGCTGGTGAGCTCGGCCGCGTTCTGCGGCAGCAGGCCGTAGAAAAAGGCCTGGATGCGGCCGGCGCCGTTGCGCAGCAGCGTCTCGGTCGGATGGGCATCGCCGCTTTCCAAAATCTCGCCGTAGACCTTGCCCAGCATGCCGGCATAGGTGAGCGCGATGGCCAGCACGCCGGCCGTGACGCCCAGCCCGACCACGCGCACGAACACCAGCGCCCAGATGAGTTCCGGCACGCTGCGCAGCACGATCAGCAGGCCGCGCACCGAAAAGCGGAGCACCGCCGGCAGCGCCGCCATGCGGCCGGCCAGGCCGGAGATGGAGAGCGAGCGCACCGACAGCAGCGTGAGCGGAACCGCCAGCACCATGGCCAGCGTGAGCCCGGCCGTGGCAATGGCCACCGTGCGCCAGGTTTCCCGCGCCACCAGCGCCAGGAACTCCGCGTCCATGCGCGGCGGCACGAAGCCGGCCAGAAATTGCAGCGCCGGCTCCATGCCGCCAGGCGCCAGCAGCAGCCAGGGCTTGAATTCGGTCAGCACGAGCATGGGCCACAGCACCACGGCCGCGGCCAGCAGCCAGAACACGCGGTGCGCCCAGGCGGGGTCGCGCTCGGCCGGTGTTGTGCGTGACGGGACGGCGGCCATGCTCAGCGGCAGTGCATCACGACAGGAGCCGCTGCGACCGGACCCTCGTCGAGGACGCCGGCCTGCGCCGGCTCCTGCGCATAGAGTTCGCGCAGCAAGGCCGGCGTCACCTGCGCGGTCGGCAGGTCGAAGGCCAGCAATCCGTCGCGCAGGCCGATGATGCGCGGAAAGTGCTGCAGCGCGAGCGGCACGTCGTGCAGGGTGGCCACCAGCGTGGCCCCGCTGTCGCGCGCCCATTGCGTGAGGGTGTCCAGCGCCTGCCCGGCGCGGGCCGGGTCCAGCGCCGACAAGGGCTCGTCGACCAGCACCAGTTGCGCTTCGGACAGCAGGCCGCGCGCCAGCCCCACGCGCTGCCGCTCGCCGCCGGACAGCCGGTCCACGCGCGCGAAGAGCTTGTCCGCCATGTCGAAACGCGCCAGCGCGGCGTCGGCCTGCGCGATGCCGGTCGGATAGAACAGGCTGCGCAGCGCCTGCCACAGCCCGATGCGCGGCAGCCGGCCGGCCAGCACCGCGGTCACCACGCGCTGGCGCGGCGGCAGCGGCGGCACCTGGGGCGCCAGGAACAGCCGGCCGCGCAGGCGCTGCAGTTCGCGCCGGGGCAGCCGCCAGGGATCGCGGCCGTCGAGCTCGATGCTGCCGGCCGCGGGCGCGAGCGCACAGGCCATCAGGTGCAGCAGCGTCGTCTTGCCGGCGCCCGAAGGGCCGATCACCGCAGCCTGCTCGCCCGCCGCCACCTGCAGGTCCAGCGCCCGCAGCGCCGGCGGCGCCGCGGCGGGGGCCGCCGGGTGCCGGCCGGAGGCCGACCGCAGCTCGATGTTCACCGGCTTCGCTCCTGCATCGCGCCGGTCAGTTCAGCAGCCCGGCGTTGCGCGCCGCGGCCTCGATGCCCTTGTAGTTCTCGGCGCGCGTCGGCACGAAGCGCGTGGCACGCTGCAGCGCGAGGATGTCCTTGCCCTCAGGCGTGGCCGGGCTCAGTTCGATGAACGCGCGCACCAGCTGCTCGCGCCGGGCGGCCGGCATGTCGGCATGCACGGTCCAGTTGTAGTCGTAGTAGGCGGGCGTGGTGTAGAACACCCGCACCTTCGCCGGATCGACCTTCTTGTCGGCCACGAGCTTGTCCCACACCGAGATGTTGAGCGCCCCGGCGTCCACCTTGCCCGATGCCACTGCGGCCACCGTGGCATCGTGCGCGCCGGAATAGGCCACGCGCTTGAGGTCGCGGTCGGGGTCGATGCCGGCCGCCAGCAGGAAGCTGCGCGGCATCAGGTGGCCCGAGGTGCTGGACTGCGAGCCGAAGCTCAGGTTGCGGCCCTTGAGGTCGGCGAGCGAGCGGATGTCCGGATTCGTCGTGATGAACACCGAGCGGAATTTCTCGTCTTCCTCGCGCTGCACCAGCGGCACCACCTTGCCGCCCGAACGATGGCTGGCCTGCACGAAGGTGAAGCCGCCGAGCCAGGCCAGGTCGACCTGCTTGTTGGCCAGGGCCTCGACGGCGGCGGCGTAGTCGGTGACCGGCGTGAATTCGACCTTCACGCCCAGCTTGCGCTCCAGGTAGGCGGCCAGCGGCGCCGACTTGCGCGCGAGCTCGGTGGGCGATTCGTCGGGGATCGCGGTGATGCGGAAGGTTTGTTGGGCCTGCGCGGCGATGGCACCGGCCAGCAGGGCCAGCGCCAGCACGAAGCGAGGCAAGACAGCGAATTTCATGAGACTCCCGAAAAGCGAAGAACAAGGCGGGGATTAGACCGCAAGACCCCGATCACCCGCCGGCGGCCCGGCAGCTGCGGAAGCCGGCAAAGATGTCGCGGCGGTGCGGCTCGAAGAAGTTGCGGTAGCGCGCATGCGCGAGCGCCGCCGACGTGGCGTGGCAGGCGCCGCGCAGCACGCGCCGGGTGCCGAACCATGGCGCCGAGTAGTCGCGGTAGGGATGGGGCGCGAAACCTGGGTAAGGCTCGAACGGGCTCGAGGTCCATTCCCCGACCCGGCCCCAGGCGAAGCCCGGCAGCGTGAGCGCCGCGCACTCCCATTCGGCTTCGGTCGGCAGCCGCCGCCCGGCCCAGCGGCACCAGGCCTCGGCTTCGTGCGCGTTCAGGTGGACCGCAGCGGCCTGCGGGTCGAGCGGCAGCCAGCGGCCGCCGCGCCGCTGCTGCCAACCGGTGCCCGCCGCACGCAGATGGGCAGGGTGGCGCAGCGGCTGGCGCGCGAGCCAGTCGCGGCCCGCGTCGGACCACCACGCCGGGTCCTCATAGCCGCCGGCTTCCACGAACGGCAGGAAGCGCGCCCAGCTCACGGGCTGCGCATCGATGCGCAGTGGCCCGATGGCGACGTCGTGCGGCAGCAGCTCGTTGTCGAACGCAAAGCCCGCGCCGGCCTCGGAGCCGATGCGAAAGCGCTGCGCCGGCAGTTCCAGTTCCGCATCCTCCGCAAGCTGCGGCCCGGGCCCGCCCTCGCGCAGCGAGATGCCCAGGCCTTCGGCCATGTAGGCCGCCGCTTCCGCGTGCATGGCCTCGTGCAGGGCGACCAGGCGGAAGAAGTACAGCGCATCGTCGTGCCCATCGGGCGGAAGCTCGTCCAGCAGTGCCAACGTTTGCGCAAACGTGCGTTCGAGGTAGCCGCGCGTGGCCTCGGCATCGGGCACCGGGAGCGCCCAGCGGGTGCGGTGCGCCACGCGGCCGGAGTCGTACCAGGCATCGGCCTGCGGCAGCAGCGAAGGCTCGCGCGCGTGGTCCGGCTCGCAGGCCACGCCGCGTGCGCGCTGCCGGTTGCGGCCGATCCACCATTCCTGGAACCAGGCCACGTGGCCCAGCTCCCAGAGCGGCGGATTGAGTTCGGGCGCGTAGCCGATGCCGGGATAGGCATCCCCCAGCGCGGCCCGGAAATCGTCCGCGAGGTCGAGCGTGCGCCGCCGTGCGGCCAGCAGCGCCGCGCGCACCGATGCCGACGGCCCCGCGCGCAGCGCGAGTGCCTCGGGCGCACCGGCCACGCTATAAACAGGCAATGTCGAATCCATCGCTTGTCATCGTAAGCCCGGCCTTGCCCGGCGCCAACAATGGCAACTGGCGCACCGCCCAGCGCTGGAAGGCCCTGCTGTCGCCGGCCTGCAGCGCACGCGTGGTGCAGCAATGGCCCGATGCAGGCGCATCGGCCGACACCGTGATGCTGGCGCTGCACGCGCGGCGCTCCGCAGAATCGATCGCGCACTGGGCCCACGCCCACCCCGGCCGCGGCCTGGCCGTGGTGCTGACCGGCACCGACCTGTACCAGGACATCGGCAGCGACCCGCAGGCGCAGCGCTCGCTGCAGCTGGCGCAGCGCCTGGTCGTGCTGCAGGCGCTGGGCGCCGAGGCCCTGCCGCCGGAATGCCGGGCCAAGGCGCGCGTGGTGTACCAGTCGACACCCCCGCGCGCCGAGCTGCCCAAGTCCGCACGCCAACTGCGCGCGGTGATGGTCGGCCACCTGCGGCAGGTCAAGTCGCCGCAGACGCTGTTCGACGCGGCGCGCCTGCTGTGCGGGCGCGGGGACATCCGCATCGACCACATCGGCGACGCGGGCGATGCCGGGCTGGGCGAACTCGCGCGCGCATTGGCAAGCGACTGCCCGGGCTACCGCTGGCTCGGCCCCCTGCCCCATGCGCAGACCCGCCAGCGCATCCAGCGCGCCCACGTGCTGGTGCACACCAGCGCGCTGGAAGGCGGGGCCCACGTGATCATGGAGGCGGTGCGCAGCGGCACGCCGGTGCTGGCGTCGCGCGTGCCCGGCAATGTCGGCATGCTCGGCAACGACTACGCGGGCTACTTTCCGCACGGGGATGCCGCCGCGCTGGCGGCGCTGCTCGAGGCCTGCCGCGCGGGCCAGGGGTCCAAAGACCGCGCGGCCGGTCTGCTCGACAGCTTGCGCACACAATGCGCGTTGCGCGCGCCGCTGTTCGACCCCAGGGCCGAGCAGGCCGCACTGTTCCAACTCCTGAACGAACTCCAGCCACCACCACCATGAACGCTGCCCTCCCGCAAGCCCCCGCCGCCGAGCCCCGCCTCACCTCGCTGTCGCACGGCGGCGGCTGCGGCTGCAAGATCGCGCCCGGCGTGCTGTCGGAAATCCTCAAGGGCACGGCGCGCATGCCGATGCCGCCCGAGCTGCTGGTCGGCATCGAGACGGCCGACGACGCGGCCGTCTACCAGCTCAACGACGAGCAGGCGCTGATCGCCACCACCGACTTCTTCATGCCGATCGTCGACGATCCGTTCGACTTCGGCCGCATCGCGGCCACCAACGCGATCTCCGACGTGTACGCGATGGGCGGCAAGCCGATCCTGGCGCTCGCGCTGGTCGGCATGCCGATCAACGTGCTCAGCACGGCGACCATCGGGCGCATCCTCGAAGGCGGCGAATCGGTGTGCCGGGCGGCGGGCATTCCGATCGCGGGCGGCCACACCATCGATTCGGTCGAAGCCATCTACGGGCTGGTCGCGCTCGGGCTGGTCCACCCGAAGCGCGTCAAGCGCAATGCCGGCGCCAAGGCCGGCGACCTGCTGGTGCTGGGCAAGCCGCTGGGCGTGGGCATCCTGTCGGCGGCGCTCAAGAAGGAAGCACTCGACGCGGCCGGCTACCAACGCATGATCGCCACCACGACGCGGCTGAACACGCCCGGCCCCGAGCTCGCGGCGCTCGACGGCGTGCATGCGCTGACCGACGTGACGGGCTTCGGCCTGGCCGGCCATGCGCTGGAACTGGCGCGCGGCGCAAAGCTGTCGCTGGAGATCGACTGGCAGCAGGTGCCCGTGCTGGAAGGCGTGCGCGGCCTCGTGCAGTCGGGGCATGTCACCGGCGCCTCCGGCCGCAACTGGGCCGGCTACGGGTCCGACGTGGCGCTGCCGCAGAACTTTGCCGAGGAAGAGCGCGCCCTGCTCACCGACCCGCAGACCAGCGGCGGACTGCTGGTTTCTTGCGCGCCCGAGGCACTCGACGAGGTATTGGCCATCTTCCGCCGGCATGGCTTCGACGACGCCGCGGTGATTGGCGCTGCCAGCGCGCAAGGGAGCGCGCCGCGGCTGGTGATCCGCTGACGGGCTGCCGGGACCGCGGCTCGGGCTATCTCGCACCCAGTCGCTTCTGGATTGCGTTCATCTCATCGATCTCCTTGCGCTGCGAGCTCGAGATCTGCCCGCACAGCCTGACCAGTTCCGGGTCCTTGAGCTCGGCCTCGCGGCACATGAGGATGGCGCCCGAGTGGTGCGGCACCATCGAGGCGATGAACTGCCTGTCGCCGATCAGGCCCTGCTGCCGAGTCCCGGCCAGGGCGGCGACAAACAGAAGCGCGAGCCCCGCATGGAGCGCCGCATTGAGCGCCTTGCTGCGGTACATGCCTCGCATGGTGGCGAGCATGATGATTCCCATCGGCGCGACCATGGTGAGCGCCATGTAGAACATGTTGAGGTTGTTCCGGAAGTCGCCCCAGCCGTCGATCATCGAAAACATGACCAGGTACATGACGGCGAGGCTGAGCAGCATGTTCACTGCAAACATCCCGTAGGGGTGCCCGCCTTGGTGCTGCGGGGCATGTTCGCGAGGTTCCATCGTGTTCTCTCTCTCTGCAAAGACGAGCATGGGCCCGTTGCCGTACCCTGCGCAACAAACGAAACCCGATGCTCCTTTTGCAAAGCTGTGCTCGCGTAGGAAAAAAGCGCATCGCCTCGTGGGAAGCTGCAAGCGGCGGCGCGGTGTTCGATGCGCCGCGCCATGGCTACACGCGGGCATTGCTGGAGGCCACGCCGCAGCCGCTGGCCTCGCTCGCATCGCCCGAAGCACAGTCCCTTCCCGAAGAAATCTTCGCCTGAGCGGCGCGCACCGACGGCATCCCGCAAAAAACGGCCGGGCCTCTCCTAGTATTCTGGGAACGACATGAAGAACTGAGGGGCCCCGGTGGACATCTTCGAAAACGTGCTGCTCATGCTGGTCGCGGCCTGCCTGCTGCTGCAGCTTTCGCGGCGCCTTGCGCTGCCCTACCCGTCGATGCTGGCGCTGGCCGGCGTGGCGCTGGGCGCGATGCCCTGGGTGCCGCACATCAGCCTCGATCCGCACCTGGCGCTCGCGCTTTTCATCGCGCCTGCACTGCTCGACTCGGCCTTCGACACCGCGCCGCGCGAGCTGCGCCGCAACTGGCTGCCGCTGGTTTCGCTGGTGCTGGTGGCCGTGCTGCTGACCACCGCTGCGGTGGCATGGGCTGGCTGGGCATTCGCCGGCCTGCCGCTGGCCGCGGCCATCACGCTCGGCGCCATCGTCGCACCGCCCGATGCGGTGGCCGCCGCGGCGGTGATGCAGCAGTTCCGCATTCCGCGGCGCACGCTGTCGGTCATCAACGGCGAAAGCCTGCTCAATGACGCCGTCGCACTGCTGGTGTTCGGCGTGGCGGTGTCGGCCGCAGGCTCGGCGCACCTGCCGATCACCAGCTCGCTGCCGATGCTGCTGGTTGCAGTGCCGGGCGGCGCGCTGGTCGGCATCGTGTTCGCCAAGCTCAACCTGCACGTGGGCGCACCGCTCTTTGCCGGCACGCGCTCGGCCATCATCTTCCAGTTTGTCATGACCTTCGGCGCATGGATCGTGGCCGAGCGGCTGCACCTGTCGCCGATCATCTCGGTGGTCGCGTTCGGCATGACGCTGGGCCAATACGCGCCGGGCCGCAACGCACCGCGCGACCGCGTGCATTCCTACGCGGTGTGGGGCGCGGTGGTGTTCACGCTCAACGTGCTCGCGTTCTTCCTGATGGGCCTGCAGGCACGCGGCATCGTCGACCGGCTTTCGGGGCCCGCGCTTGCGCACGCGCTGCAATTCGCGGGCATCGTGCTGGCGCTGGTCATCGCGGTGCGTGTGGGCTGGGTGCTGTTCTACGGTGCGGTGATGCGCGCGGCCAAGCACCGGCTGGGCTTCAAGCCCCGGCGCATTGCGATTCCGTCGAAGCGCATCGGGCTGCTGGTGGGATGGTCGGGCATGCGTGGGCTGGTCACCATGGCCACGGCCTTCGCGCTGCCGCCCGACTTTCCGGGACGCGACCTGATCGTGCTGAGCGCGTTCGCGGTCGTGCTCGGCACGCTGGTGATCCAGGGCTTCACGATCGGGCCGCTGATCAGGGCCTTGAAGATCGCGCCCGATGCATCGCTCGAAGAAGAGATCTCGCTCGCGCGCACCGCCATGATGGATGCGGCGCTGTCTGCGCTCGAAGCCGAGAACGGCACCGAGGCCGAGGCCGTGCGCGACGAGTACCGCGCGGCGCGCGTGCTGGCGTCGGACACGGCCGAGCCGCAGGCGAAGACGGCGCACGACCGCCTGCGCGCCACGGCCATCCGCGCGCAACGGCAGGCACTCGACGGCCTGCGCGCGGTTGGCCGGATCGAGGATGACACCTACCACCGGCTCGAGGAGGAGATGGACTGGGCCGAGCTCAATGCGATCCCGGCCGCCGACGTGCGCCTGCAGAGCGTCTAGGCTTCCTCGTACCAGCGGTCCTTCGCCAGCATCACGCGGTGGTGCCCCTGCCCGGCCGGCATCATCGGAAAGCAGTTTTCCTGCGCGGCGACCTGCACGTCGAGGAAGAACGGGCCTTCGCTGGCCAGGCATTCGGCCAGCGCGGCTTCGAGTTCGGCCGGGTCCGACACGCGGCGTGCGCCCCAGCCGAAGGCCTTGGCCAGCGCCACGAAATCGGGCAGCGCCTCGTTCCAGCTGTGGCTCAGCCGGTTGCCGTGGTTGAGCTCCTGCCACTGCCGCACCATGCCCATGTAGCCGTTGTTGCACAGCACCAGCTTCACAGGCGCGCGGTGCTGCACCGCCGTCGACAGCTCCTGGATGTTCATGAGCACCGAGGCGTCGCCGCTCACGCAGACCGTCAGCGCATCGGGGTGGCCGATCTGCGCGCCGATGGCCGCGGGCAGCCCGTAGCCCATGGTGCCGGCGCCGCCCGAGGTGAGCCAGCGGCGCGGGCTGTCGAAGCGCAGGTACTGCGCGGCCCACATCTGGTGCTGGCCCACGTCGGTGGAGACGATCGCGTCGCGGCCCGCGATGGCGCGCTGCAGCGACAACATCAGCTGCTGCGGCAGGATCGCATCGCCGCGCGGCGCAAAGCGCTGGCACTCTTGCGCGCGCCAGCGCTCGATGCGCTCCCACCACGGCGCGAGCCGCCCGGGCGCAAGGCCTTCGGCCGGCAGCAGCGCGAGCACGGCGTCGAGGATCGCCGCGCAGTCGCCCACCATGGGTACATCGACCTTCACCACCTTGTTGATGCTGCCGGGGTCGATGTCGACGTGGATCTTGCGCGCATGCGGACAGAACTCGTCGAGCTTGCCGGTCACGCGGTCGTCGAAGCGCGCACCGACGCACACCACCAGGTCGGCCTCGTGCATCGCAAGGTTGGCTTCGAGCATGCCGTGCATGCCCAGCATGCCGATGAATTTGGGGTCGGACGCGGGGAAGGCGCCGAGTCCCATCAGCGTGAGCGTGCACGGCGCATGCAGGCGCTGCACCAGCTGCGCGAAGGCCTCGCAGGCGGCCGGCCCCGAGTTGATCAGCCCGCCGCCGCCGTAGAGCACCGGCCGGCGCGCGGTCGAGAGCAGGTCGGCCGCGCGCTGCAGCATGGCCTTCGGCGGCAGCGCCGCCCTGCCCGTGCGCAGCGCGCGCAACGGCTTCAGCGCGGCGCCGTGCCCGAGGCGCGCGAGCTGGATGTCCTTCGGCACGTCGAGCAGCACCGGGCCCGGCCGGCCCGAGGCGGCGATCTCGAGCGCGCGGCGCACCAGCGCCGGCACATCGTCCGCCGCGCGCACCTGCTGGTTCCACTTGGTGACGGGGCGCGACATGCCCAGCGCGTCGCTCTCCTGGAAGGCCTGCGTGCCGATCACCGCGGTCGCGACCTGCCCGCTGATGCAGAGCACCGGCACCGAATCGCTCATGGCATCGAGCAGCCCCGTGATGGTGTTGCCGACGCCCGGCCCCGAGGTGACCAGCACCACGCCCACGCGCCCCGTGCTGCGCGCATAGCCCTCGGCCGCATGCACCGCGGCCTGCTCATGGCGCACCAGCACATGGCGCAGCCGCGGTTCGCCGTGTAGAGCGTCGTACAGCGGCAGCGCGGCGCCGCCCGGGTAGCCGAAGATGGTGTCGACGCCGCACTCGACCAGCGTGTCGAGCAGGGCCTCGGCGCCGTTGCGCACGCGAAAGGCGGCGTCGGGGGCTTCGGGACGGAGGGACGGGGAAGACGTGAGGGGAAGGTCGAGCAGTCGCATGCCGTCGATTCTTCCGCTTCTGATGCAGAATTTGCTTCTTTCTTTTGGCTCTTTCGGTCCAATTCATGAAAACTCTTCGGAAAACAGCCTCCAATGAAGAAGGATCTTTCGACAAGATCGACATGGCGATCCTGCGGGTGCTGCTGCTCGACTCGCGCAAGACCCTGCAGGAGATCGGCAACGAGGTCGGCCTGTCGCCCACCAGCTGCTGGACGCGCATCAAGAAGCTCGAGGCCCATGGCGTCATCAAGCGCTACACCATCGACGTTGACCCGGCCAAGCTCGGCTACCACGATTCGGTCATCGTCCAGGTCACGCTCGAAAGCCACACCGACGAAACGCTCTACGACTTCGGCCGCGTGCTCGCGACCATTCCGGAGATCCAGGAGGCCTACCTGGTGTCGGGCGACTACGACTACTACATCCGCATCGCGGTGCGCGACACGCGCGACTACGAACGGCTGCTGCGCGAAAAGCTCTACAAGATCCCGGGCATCCGCCACAGCAAGTCGCATTTCGTGCTGCGCGTGCTCAAGGAAACCAGCGTGCCGGTCATCTGAGGGCGGTGCACTTCGCGCATTGCGTGTCGTAGGAAGCTGCTGACCACAACTCTGCGGGTGACCCTGCACCGCAGGCTCCATGGCGACTCGATCGTTGCTTTCCCAACGTATCCAGGAGACGCCTGTGCAAGACAAAAGCCGCGAGCTCTTCGCTCTTGAAAAGAAATTCTGGCAGTCGATGGTGGACACCGACACGAACACAGCCATCGACTTGCTGTGCGAACCGGCCTTCATGGTGAGCTCCCATGGCTCCATGAAGTTCGACCACGCCGGCTACCGCGAGATGGCGGAGCACGGGACCATGGTGGTCAAGTCGTTCAAGCTCAGCGACATGGAGGCCACCTTCCCCAACGACGACACCGCCGTCCTGAGCTACAAGGCCCATCAGACCCTGTCGCCGAGAGGAAAGTCCGAAAAGATCGAGCAGGACATGCTCGACACATCGACGTGGATCCGCGACGGGGACGCCTGGCGATGTGTCATGCACACGGAAGCACCTGCGCCCACGGGAAAGGCAAAGAGCCACTAGCTCTCGCGGCCGCGAACTTCCGCCCGGCGCCCTCACACCCGGGCGCCTACAGGCTCGCCGCAATCCGCTCCCGCAGCCACTTGTGCGCCGGATCGCGATGCCGCCGCTCGTGCCACAGCATCGCCATCTCGTAGCCCGGCACCTCCAGCGGCGCCTCCACCACGCGCAGCCCCGGCGCGCCGCGCGCGAGCCGCTCGGGCAGCATCGCGACCATGTCGGTGCCGGCCAGTACCGACATCATGAAAAGGAAATGCGGCACCGAAAGCGCCACGCGCCGCGCGAGCCCCTGCTGCGCCAGCGCATCGTCCGTGGGCCCGGCAAAGCCGCCGCCGCCGAGCGACACCACCACGTGCTCCAGCGCACAGAACTGCGCCAGCGTCGGCCGGCGCTTCAGCCGCGGATGGCCGCTGCGCCCGGCGAGCACGTAGCGCTCGTTGAACAGCACGCGCCGGTGCAGCCCGGGCGGTGCGCCCACGCTGGTGTGGAAGAACAGGTCGATCTCCCCCTGCTCCAGCTGCCGCGCCATGCGCGAGGGCACCGCCTCCACCACGGCCAGCCGCGTGTGGGGCGCGGCTGCGCGAAGACCCGCGAGCGCCGGCAGCAGGATCGCCGACTCGGCATAGTCGGCCGCGGCCACGCGCCAGGTGGTGGTCGCCTCGGCGGGGTCGAAGGGCTTGGTGGGCGCCACCGCGCGGCCCAGTGATTCCAGCGCTTCGCGCAGCGGCTCGCGCAATTCGTCGGCGCGCGCGGTGGGCCGCATGCCGCGCTGCGCGGGCACCAGCAGCGGATCGCTGAACACCTCGCGCAACCTGGCGAGCTGCACGCTCACCGAGGGCTGCGAGAGGTTCAGGCGCTCGGCGGCACGGGTCACGCTGCGTTCGGCCAGCAGCACGTCGAGCGTGAGCAGCAGGTTGAGGTCGAGCCGCTTGAAATTGTCCATTGCTATTCCTGGAATTCTGAATATTCATTTCCAATATAGCTCGGCGACGCCTAACCTGCCTGCATCTTCATCCGACGAACCATGCAGCCATGAAAATCCTTCTTGTCCATGCCCACCCCGAAGCCCGTTCCCTCAACGGCTCGCTAAAACAGTTCATGCGCGAACGCCTCGTGCAGGCCGGGCACGAGGTGCAGGTGTCTGACCTGTACGCCATGCAATGGAAGGCGACGCTGGCCGCCGACGACTTCGCGCATCTCGAGCCCGGCGCACCCTTCGACGCCATCGCCGATTCCCAGCGCGCCTTCGAGGCCGGCACCCAGCGCGAGGAAGTCGCCGCCGAGCAGGCCAAGCTGCTCTGGGCCGACACCGTGATCTTCCAGTTTCCGCTGTGGTGGTACACGATGCCGGCCATCCTCAAGGGCTGGGTCGACCGCGTCTACGCCTATGGCTTTGCCTACGGCGTGGGCGAGCATTCCGACACGCATTGGGGCGACCGCTTCGGCCAGGGCGTGATGGCCGGCAAGCGCGCCATGCTGGTGGTCACGACCGGCGGCTGGGCCTCGCACTACAGTGCGCGCGGCATCAACGGGCCGATGGACGACCTGCTGTTTCCCATCCACCACGGCATCCTCTACTACCCCGGCTTCGAGGTGCTGCCGCCCTATGTGGTGTACCGCACCGGCAAGGTCGATGCCGCGGCCTACGCGCGCATCACCGAGGAACTGGGCCGCCGGCTCGACACACTCGAAACCACCGAGCCGATCCCGTTCCGCCCGCAGAACGCCGGCGACTATGAGATTCCCGCGCTCACCCTGCGCGACGACATCGCGCCGGGCGAGGCAGGCTTTGCGGTGCACGCCGCACCGGCCGGCAGGAACTCGGGTTAAGGCAGCACCGGATTCGCCGCCGCATTGGCAATGGCCGCATCCGCATCGGCGCGCAGCATGAAGCGCCTGGCGACGAGGTCGTTGGCCGCGGCGGTCAGGGCCGCGACGTAGCCGGCCTGGTCGATGTAGCGCTCCTGCAGCGACGGACGCGGATCGCCGCTGCCCGAACGCTCGGCCGCCGTCTTCGCAAACGGAAAGTACGCGCCGAACAAGCCTGCCAGATCGATGGTGCCCGGCTTGCTGGTGTAGTTCCAACCGGTGTTGGTGCCCACCGGCACTGCCACATCGAGGCTGCGGATGCCCGCGATGTCGTTGCCGTCGGCATCCACCTGCGGCACGAGGATGGCGTAGTCGCGGCCCAGGTACGCGGGCGGCACCTGCGTGGCAATGCCGCTCTCGTCCTGCGGCCGGTAGTTCGGCCCCCAGTCGAGCAGCGAATAGGTGTTGACCAGGGCCGTGTAGTTCGCGCCCGGAATGGAGGGAAACTTCAGCTGCTGCGGGCGCACCAGCGTGGCGTCGGCCAGCTTGGGCACTTGGCTGTCGGGCGGCGTGGTGCCCTTGATGACCCAGTCCTCCAGGTTCTGGTAGAGCGCGCGCACCACCGGCACCACGCCGGCGTTGGCGTTGGTGGCGTAGAGCGCACCGGCGCTCGCGGCCGGCAGCGAGGGCAGGCCCAGCAGGTGGTGCGTGCTCGCGTAGTAGTAGATGCGCGCGTTGTCCGGCTGCACGAGGTCGGCCGTGCCCCAGGCGTCGGTCAGCAGCGGCGAGCCCTGCAGCACATAGAACTCCGTGCCGCTGAAGCCGATGAAGAGCTTGGGACAGGTGCCGCTCGCCTCGCAGCGCGACAGGATGCCGCCGCGGCGCTGCGCCACGTCGTCCACATAGTCCTTCGAGAGGCCGCGCGTGCCGGCCTGGCCGAAGGCCGTGTGGTCGGTACGCACGCCTCCGCCGCCGCCCGGAATCGCGAAGCGCATGTTGATGTTGGTCTGCCGCGCCGCGATCTGCGCGAACACGCCGTCGAACACCTTGCGCCCCGCGAGGTCCTGGTTGAAGCCCAGGTGCACGAAGGTCTTCATGAAGTTGCCGCACTGCGACACGCCGGAAGCAATGGTGTTCCTGATGGCGGCGGCCACCGGATTGGCGGTGCCCGCGGCGTCGCTCGCCTCGCGATGGAAGAAGGCGATCATGTCGCGCACCGCCGCGAGGCCCAGGCCCATGACCTTCGGGTCCTTCGCGACGTAGACCAGCTCGTACATGTAGGCCGGGTCCCATTTGTCGCGCAGGCACACGTTCGTCTCGTCGGGCGTGCCGGGGAACGGCGCGGCGGCGCTGCACTTGGCAAACTTCCAGTCGCTCGCGGGAATGAGCTGGCGCGCATCGGCTTCGTTGATGCGCCGCGTGAGCACGTAGCCGGGCCGGGTGTTGTCCAGGCTCGCGGTCGCATAGGCCTGCATGGCCGCGTTGAACGGCCCGCCGGGCAGCGGCAGCGAATCGGCGGTGGCCGCCGTGGGCAGCAGCTCGGCGCGGTAGGTGCCGGTGATGGTGCTGCCGTCCGCATTGCGAGCCACGGGCACCTTGAGCGTGAGCTTGCCCGCCGCGGCCGGCACATCGCCCTGCCACGCGGCCGTGAGAAACACATAGCCGCGCGACGCAAAGTACGGATCGAGGTTGACGATGTTGCCGCGGTTCGGCGCGTCGTAGCGCAGCACGCCGCTGGCCTTGCTCATGTCCTTGGGCTTGAAGAGCACGAAGTCGGAGCTGTACTCGACCTTGCCGTTGGCATTGAGCGGCGCAAGCGACAGGTCCTGGATGATGGCGTTGTGCGCGTCCTTCGGATCGACCTCGCCCGTGAAGGTGCCGCTGATCTTCTCGTAGGCGCCGACGCTGCCGAAGCTGCCGGCCACGTCCTCGGTCTTCGAGATGGCGAGCTTGAACTTGGGCGCTTCGGCAGTTGCCGGCGGCGGCGTGGTCGTAGCCGGCGGCGGCAGCACGAAGCCACCGCCTCCTCCACCGCCGCTTCCGCCGCATGCGCTCAGAAAAAGGGCGGCCGAAGCCACCGTGGCAGCCAACAGGCTCCAGCGTTTCATGGTTTGTCTCCTTCGTTGGGGTATCTATGCGGTGCCGATCCCCGCTACGGCCGGCGCGCGCCCTACTCGGCTTCGATGCCGGCCGCCTTCACGATGCGGCCCCATTTCTGCGACTCGGCCGTCTGGAACCTGGCGAGCTCTTCGGGCGAGGTGGTGAACACCTCGGTGCCGGTGGGCTCGTAGAAAGCCGTCTTCGCGGACTCGCTCTTCGCGGCCTTCACCAGCAGCTCGTTGAGCCGCTTGACCACGGCCGGCGGCGTCTTCGCAGGCGCATAGGCCGCGAACCAGTAGCCCATCTCGTAGCCCTTCACGCCGGCTTCCGAGATGGTGGGCACCTCGGGTGCGAGCGGCGAACGCGCGGCGCTCGAAACGCCCAACGCGCGCAGCTTGCCGGCCTTGACCTGCGGCAGGCCGGTGGCCGCGTCGGTGATCATCATGTGGATCTGGCCGCCCAGCAGGTCGGTGACGGCCAGCGTATTGCTCTTGTAGGGCACGTGCAGCAGCTTGATGTCGGCCATCTGCTGCAGCAGCTCGCCCGCCATGCGGCTGGACGAACTGCCGCTGCCGAAGCTGTACTTGCCCGGCTCCTTCTTCGCGAGCGCCACGAACTCGGCCACGCTCTTCGCAGGGAACGACGGGTTCACCACCATGATCTGGCCGCCCTTGCCGAGTGCGGTGACGGGCGCGAAGTCTTTCACCGGGTCGTAGGGCAGCTTCTTGAACAGGTGCTCATTGGCGGCATGCGTGGTGTTGGTGGTGATCAGCACGGTGTAGCCATCGGCCGGCGCCTTGGCCGCCTGCTGCGAGGCAATGAAGCCGCTCGCGCCGGCCTTGTTGTCGATCACCACGGGCTGCTTCGTTTCGGCCGTGATGCTGTTGCCCAGCGCACGCGCGATCTGGTCGGTGGCGGTGCCGGCCGCAAAGGGCACGACGAAGGTGATGGGCTTTTCCGGGAAGGCCTGCTGCTGTGCGTGGCCCAGCAGCGGCACCAGGGCCAGCGCGGCGGCCGAAAGGGTGAGGGAACGTCGTTTCATTGTTTTGTCTCCGGATGGATGGCTGGTAAAAAAATGGATGGCTGCCGCTACGGCCCCGCCAGCAGCGGCACGAGCGCGCGCGGCACGCGGATGGGCATGTCGAGCAGCAGGAAAGACAGCGCCTTGCCGTGCGCATCGAGGTTCAGCGCATCGTTGACGCCGCCGTCGAGCACCGCGTCGAGCACGAAGTTCATCGCATGCAGCCGGGGCAGCAGGAAGCGCTGCACCCGCGCCGGTGCGCGGTGGCGGAACTGCATCGACACGCGCTCGGGCGTGAGCTGTTCGGCCAGCAAGGCATACAGATCCGCGTGCCAGGCGATCACGCTGATGTTGGAGCGGTCGCCCTTGTCGCCGGTGCGGCCGTGGGCCGCGCGGTAGAGCGGCACTTCGATCATGTCGCCGGTCGATGTGTTCATGCCAGGGCCTCTGCGCCGAGCAGTTCGAAGCGCACCGGCACCGCTTCGCGCGGCAGCAGGCACGACAGGGTGTTGAGCCGCGGCGTGAGCGCTGTGCGCACGCCGCCGCCGCCCGCGGGTCCGCAGGTGTAGAGCGCCATGACCTCGCGCGCCAGGCGCTCGGCCTGCGCGCGCTCCGCATGCGTGGCCGCCACGCGCAGGCGCACGTCGCGCAGGCCCGTGTCGGGCGTGTCCGCGAGCATGCGGCCGGCGTCGTCGCCCAGGATGCTCAGCGCACCGATCAGGTCCACGCGCAGCGCCAGCCCGTCGAGCCGCTTGCGCAGCACCTCGGCCGCGAGCCGGGCGCGCGCCTCGGCACGCGGGCCCGCGTAGGAGATTTCTCCCTCGGCGAGCCAGCCGCCTTCGTGGCAGACGTTGACCTTGTAATGGCTCGGCCGCGCGTGGCCGCGCACGCCGGAGAGTTCGACGCGATCGCTGCCGGGCAGCGCGCGCACCTCGGCTTCGGCGATGTCGGCCACCACGTCGGGCGTGAGGTAGGCGCTCGGGTCGTGCACTTCGTAGAGCAGTTGCTCCTTCACGGTGGCTTCGCTCACGAGGCCGCCGGTGCCGTCGGCCTTGCCGATGGTGCATTGGCCGTCGGCATCGATCTCGGCAATCGGGAAGCCCACGTTGTCGAGCCCCGGCACGTCCTTGTAGCCCGGATCGGCGAAATAGCCGCCGCACACCTGCGCGCCGCATTCGAGCAGGTGGCCCGCCATGGTGGCGCGGCCCAGCCGGTGCCAGTCGTCGGCGCGCCAGCCGAAGTGCGACATGGCGGGGCCGACCGCAAGCGAAGGGTCGGCCACGCGGCCGCACACCACGATCTGCGCGCCGGCGTCGAGCGCGGCGGCGATCGGCTCGGCGCCGATGTAGGCATTGGCGCTGACGATGCGCAGGCCCTCCATCTGCGCGCCCAGCGTTTCATGCAAGAGCGCGCGGTGCGCAGGGCCCGAAAGATCGTCGCCCTCGACCACCGCGATGCGCGGCGCATCGGCGCCCAGTTCGCGCGCCATGCGGGCGATGTGGCGGGCCGCGGCGCGCGGGTTGGCCGCGCCGAAGTTGCTCACGATGCGGATGCCGTGCGCGAGGCAGCGCGCCAGCACGGGCCGCAGCATGGCGTCGAGCAAGGGCTCGTAGCCGGCGTCGGGGTTGTCGCGGCGGCGCAGTTGGGCGAGCGCGAGCGTGCGTTCGGCCAGCGTCTCGAAGATCAGGAAGGCACGCTGGCCGGCCGGGCCGCCGGCGAGCCGCGCGATCAGCGTGTCGACCACCGGCCCAGCCGCATCGGTGCGGTCGCCGGAAAATCCGGCCGCGCAGCCGATCAGCAGTGGAGGCGGTGCATTGGCATTCATCGAGGCGGACTTTAGGCAGCCCGCCATCATCCGTAAAATCGAAAATTCGGATCAATTGATCTGAATTCCAGATCGCCCGAAAAATCTCACTGGTCGAGCCGGATGCCACGCCTGGCGATGATCGCGCCCCATTTGCGGCCCTCGCTGTCGATGAACGAGCCGAACTCCTCGGCGGAGCCGCCGCCCGCCACCAGGCCCTGGTTGGCCAGCAGTTCGCGCACGGCGGGCTCCTGCAGCACCGTGTTCACATCGGCATTGATGCGGCGAACCACCTCGGGCGGCGTGCCGCTCGCGCTGAAGAGGCCGTTCCAGGCCAGCGACTCGAAGCCCGGATAGCCCGACTCCGCCACGGTGGGCAGGTCCTTCATGAGCTCGGAGCGCTTCGCGCTCGTGACCGCGAGCAGCTTGATGCGCTTGCCCTGCACGAGCGGCAGCAGCGCCGGTGCCACGGTGAACAGCGCCTGCGTGTCGCCGGCCGCCACCGAAAGGCCCGCCGGCGGCGATCCGGCATAGGGCACGTGCACCGCCTCGATGCCGGCCACGCTGCGAAACAGTTCCATCGTCAGGTGCGATGAACTCCCCGCGCCCACCGACGCATAGCTGAACGGGTGGCCCTGCTTCCTGGCCCACGCCACGAATTCCGGCAGCGTGTTGGCAGGGTTGCCGGCCTGCACCGCCAGCACGTTGGGCTGCGAGGTGGTGAGCACGATCGGCATCAGGTCGCGTGCGGGCGCATACGGCATGCGGCTGTACATGTAGGGGCCGAAGGCGATCGGTCCGTTGAAGCCGATGCCCAATGTATGGCCGTCGTTCGGCGCCTTGGCCACGGCGTCCATGCCGATCAGGCCGCCCGCGCCGGCCTTGGTCTCGATCACGATGGGCTGCTTCCACAGGGGGCGCAGCCGGTCGGCCAGCGTGCGCGCGATCAGGTCCAGCGAACTGCCGGCGGGCGCGGGAACGATCAGGCGCACGGGCTTGGTCGGCCACTCCTGGGCGGAAGCGGCCATTGCCGATGCGCAGGCAAGGAGGAATGCGGCGAGCTTGCTCTTGTTCATTTCGAATCTCTGCTTGAGCCCGCCACCTTACATCGGCCAGGTGCGGCGCCGGCCGGCGCTCCACGCAAAAAAGCCGGGCCCGCTTTCGCAGGCCCGGCCTTCTTGCCTTTCTGCAACTACAGTGGCAGCGCATTGCCGCGTGCGGCGGCATAGGCTTCGGCCCGCACCGTTGCGCGGTCCACCGCACCGGCGACGATCGGCGTGGTGCCCGAGGAGGCAGCTTCGGCGTACGGGTCCGGTGCGCGTGCGGCGGCCACCGCTTCGGCACGCACGGTGTCGCGGTTGTTCATGGCGACCGGCGGATGCATCGGGCCTGCATCGACACCCGTGGCATAGGGATTGCCAATGCGCGCGGCCACCACGGCCCCGGCAGCCACGTTGGCGCGGCTCTCGGCGGTGGTCAGGGGATGGACGCCTTCATAGGTTTCGGCACGGACGGCGCCGGCGGCGGCAGCGAGGGCCACTGCGATGGCAGAAAGACGCTTGGCGTTGGAGATGGTCATTCGGATTTCCTTCGATTCAATGATTGGATGGAGGGAGGCTGCGAACCGTTCTTGCTTTTTGGGCTGGTCCGTGAAATCGATTTTGCGATGGCATCCAGGTACAACCTCATGGCGCACGCAATCCCGGCAATCGCGACGTGGAAACAGCCGGCCGCCCTTTGAAGCGATGCGCGAAAGCTGATAGCGATCGGGTCGCGGGCCCGCACGACCGAGGCCCTTCGCGCCGCACAGGCATGATGCGGTCTACCAGATCGGCCCGGAAAGCCTGAGGGCCTTCCTCTCGACCCGCCCGCTGGACCCGATGGAGCGGTACCAATGAAAGCACCACCACGACTGCAGTCGCTGGTCGACGAAGGCCTGATCGACACGGTGGTCCGCCAGCTGATGAGCGGCAAGGAAGCCATGGTCTACGTGGTGCGCTGCGGCGAGGAGACGCGCTGCGCCAAGGTCTACAAGGAAGCCGACAAGCGCAGCTTCCGCCAGGCCGTCGACTACACCGAGAACCGCCGCGTGCGCAATTCGCGCGAAACGCGCGCCATGGCCAAGGGCACGCGCTTCGGCCGCCAGGTGACCGAGGCCATCTGGCAAAGCGCCGAGGTCGATGCGCTCTACCGCCTGGCGGCGGCCGGCGTGCGCGTGCCCGTTCCCTACAACTTCCTGGAAGGCGTGCTGCTGATGGAGCTGGTGACCGATGCCAACGGCGATGCGGCCCCGCGCCTGAACGACGTGGCCTTCACGCGCGAGGAAGCCGTGCAGCACCACGCCAGCCTGCTGAAGGAAGTGGTGCGCATGCTGTGCGCGGGCGTGGTGCACGGCGACCTGTCGGAATTCAACGTGCTGCTCGCGGCCGACGGCCCGGTGGTGATCGACCTGCCGCAGGCGGTGGATGCGGCGGGCAACAACCATGCAAAGCGCATGCTGCTGCGCGACGTGGACAACCTGCGCAACTTCTTCGGCCAGTTCGCGCCGGAGCTCCTGGGCACGCACTACGGCGACGAGATCTGGCACCTGTACGAGCGCGGCCTGCTGCGCGTCGAGTCGGTGCTGAGCGGCACGCATGCGCGCGACACCGGCCCCGTCGACCTGGGCAACGTGCTGCGCGAGGTGGACGACGCGCGCGAGGAAGAAGCGGCGCGGCGCCTGCGCATGCAGCTGCCCAGGCTCTGACGCGGGCCGGCGCGGCCGTCAGGGCCGCTCGTTCTTCAGCTCGCGCAGCTGCGCCTCGGCATGTTCGAGCTCGGCCCGCAGCGCGCGGATGTCGTGCTCCAGCTTGTCAATGCGCGCCGCGCGGCTTTGCGGCGGCTCCGATGCCCGGCAGCGCGCCCGCAGCGCGTCCAGGTTCTCGGCGAGCTGCCGGCGGCGCAGCATCTGGCCCCTGGAGCGGGCCAGGTCCATGTCGTGCTCCAGCGCGGCCTCTTCCGCTTCGCAAGATGAAGCGGCGCCCTCCGCCGGCTCCGCGGCCTGGGCGAATGCGGGTGCGGCCAGGGCCAGCGCCATTCCCAGGAACCAGCGCTCCATGCGCAGTTCGCGCCGCACCCATCGAAGAAGGCCACCATGCCAGGCGAAATCCATTGCACCCACTCCGTTCCATCGGCCTGCCAATGCATGCCGTGGCGCATTCTGTCTCAGGCCAGCGCCTCCACGCACAGCGCCGTGACCTTTCCTGCGACCGAGGGATGCGCATGAAGCGCATGCAGCGCCAGGTCCATCGTGCCCTGCCGCACCGGCTGCGTGAGCACCAGCAGCTGCGCGCCCATGCCGGGCTGCGCAGCCGCCAGCGCCACCTGCTGCACCGGCACCTGCTGCCCCGCCAGCCAGCCCGACACCGCCTCGATCTGGCTGGCGGCATGCACGGGGATGCGCAGGTAGTGCGCGCCGCATGCCTCGGCGCGGGGCAACGCCGGCAACGCGCTCATCGCATGCGCATGGAAGCCCAGGTGCGGCACGCGCTGCGCGGCATGGGTGCCGTCCAGCCGCGCCACATCGACCAGGTCGGCAATCACCGCCGATGCGGTCTGTTCGGAGCCCGCGCCGGCGCCGTAGTACATCGTCACGCCGGACGCATCGCCCTTGACCATCACGGCGTTCATCGACCCGCTCACATGCGCCATCAGGTGCGATGCGGGCACCAGCGCGGGCTGCACGCGCAGCTCCACGCCCTCCTCCCGGCGCCGCGCCACGCCCAGCAGCTTGATGCGGTAGCCCAGCTGCTCGGCACAGGCCACGTCCACCCGCTCGAGTGCCGTGATGCCTTGCACCTGCACATCGGCAAGCCGCACGGTGGTGCCGAAGGCATTGGCGGCCAGCAGCGTGAGCTTGTGCGCGGCGTCGATGCCTTCGATGTCGAAGGCCGGATCGGCCTCCGCATAGCCGAGCGCCTGGGCCTGCGCGAGCGCGGCTGCGAAGTCCAGGCCTTCATCCCTCATCTTGCTCAGGATGAAGTTGGTGGTGCCGTTGATGATGCCCGCCACCCACTCGATGCGGTTGGCCGCGAGGCCCTCGCGCAGCGCCTTGACAATGGGAATGCTCACCGCCACTGCGCCCTCGTAGGCCACGGCCACCCCATGCCGCCGGGCCGCGGCAAAGATTTCGGCGCCATGCACCGCCAGCAAGGCCTTGTTGGCCGTGACCACGTGCTTGCCGTGCGCGATGGCGGCCAGCACCCATTCGCGCGCCGGGCCGGTGCCGCCGGCCACTTCCACCACCACGTCGACATCGGGATGGGTGGCCACGCGCAGCGGGTCGTCCGTGAGCGGAACATCCGCGCCCACGATGGCGGCGGCGCGCACCAGGTTGCGCGCGGCCACCATCACCAGCTCGACGGGCCGGCCCGCCCGGCCCGCGATCTCGGCCTGGTTGCGCGCCAGCACCCGGAATGTGCCCGAGCCGACGGTGCCGATGCCGATCATCCCCACGCGCAGCGCACGGATGGCCGCGGGGCGGCTGGGCAGGGGTTCGAGGGACTGGACTGGATCGCGGTACATGGACATCTCCGGATGAAAAACAAGAAACCCAGCTGCCAGAGCTGGGTTTCATTCATTCGGAGAAGAAGAGCGATACACCAGGTGGCTGCCGAAACGGCCACCTGCGCGTGCTCAGGTGGCCGCGGTGGTAATGGTGGTAATCATTCGTGCAACCAATGACCCCTCCGCCCGCGCGAAGGCAGGCGGCATCATGCGGGCCATGGAGGCTGCGCAGACGGTAGAGGGGAAGGATTGGCACGGCATGAAGCCGCCAGTGTACAGGAGCGGGCCGGACCCGCTTCGACGGCTGGCGCGCCCAGCCTGCGGAATTTCGGGGAGCAGGCCTACAGCAGGCGAGCGGCCGCAGGCCTAGTGTGGTGGGCAAAGAACTGCATCATCCAGGAGGCAGCATCATGAAGAATTTCGTTCTGGAGCCCCGCATGCGCTCGAGCATCGGCGGCGCTTTCTACCCCACAGGCTATTCGATGGTGATGTTCCCGAGCACGGAGGACGCCAACCGCATCGGCCACAAGCTGATCGAGAACGGCGTGAGCGGTGACGAGATCTACCTGATTCCCGCGGCCACGATCCTGGAGGAGATCACACCCACCGTGAGGGAAGCCGACGAGCCGCTGCCGTCGGCCGGAACCGACGCAGCCACCGTGCGCGCCTACACCAAGCTGGCGCGCGAAGGCCATGCCGGCCTCCTGGTCAGGACGAAGCACGAAGAGGACGCCAACCGCCTGATGGAACTGGTGCGCACCGTGCCCTATTCGATCGCGCAGCGCTATCGCACGCTGGTCATCGAAGACCTCTGACCGAATCCCCCTGCTCGATCGATCCGCTGGCGGCTCAGGCGGCCGCCGCTGCGCGCCGCACCACGTCGCGCGCCATGGCCTGCGCGAGTTCCTGTTCGCCCAGGAAGACCGTGGCGGCCATCTCGCGGGTCAGCAGCCCGGCTTCTTCCTCGTTGTGGCTGCGGATCACGGTTTCGATGGCCGGATTGAGGGTGCGGGCGGTTTCCATCATCTGCCGCACGTTCATGGCGTCCGGGATGGCCACCACCAGCACGCGGGCACGCGCGATGTGCGCCTGGATCAGCACGGCCGGATCGGCCGCGTCGCCCCAGACGGCCGCCACGCCGGCCTCGCGCAGCTTCTCGACCAGCTCGCGGTTCTGCTCCGCCACCACGTAGGGAATGTCGTGCGCCTCCAGCTCGGACGCGATGCGGCGCCCGACGCGGCCATAGCCCACCAGCACCACCTGGCGGGACAGGTAACGGGCTTCGGTGGTGGTCGGCAGTTCGGCCAGCGGATGGTCGTGCGATTCGAGGCTGCGCGCCGCCGGGAAGCGGCCGTGCAGCCATTTCTCGATCGGTGCGACCAGGCTGAACCACAGCGGATTGGTGGCAATGGAAATCAGCGCGCCGGCCAGGATCAGGCTCTGCCCTTCCACCGGCAGCAGGCCGAGCGAGACGCCGAGCCCCGCAAGAATGAACGAGAACTCCCCGATCTGCGCAAGGCTCGCGCTCACGGTGAGCGCCGTGCCCAGCGGATAGCGGAACGCCAGCACCAGCGCGCAGGCGGCCAGCGACTTGCCCAGCACGATCACGCCCACCACCGCCAGCACCTGCAGCGGCCGATCGACGAGCACCGAGGGATCGAAGAGCATGCCCACCGACACGAAGAACAGCACCGCGAAGGCATCGCGCAGCGGCAGCGACTCCTGCGCCGCGCGGTGGCTGAATTCGGATTCGCGCATCACCATGCCCGCGAAGAAAGCGCCCAGCGCGAACGACACGCCGAACAGCGCCGCCGACGCAAAGGCGATGCTGACTGCGGCCGCGATCACGCACAGCGTGAACAGCTCGCGCGAGCCGGTGCGCGTGACCTGCCAGAGAATCCAAGGAAACGCGCGCCGCCCCACCACCAGCATCAGCGCCACGAACCCGCCCACCTGCAGCAGCGTGACGCCGAGCGTCTGCCACAGCGGATCGGCGTTGGCCGAATCGCCCGCCTGGCCGCCCAGCGCCCCCGCGAGCGGCGGCATCAGCACCAGGACCAGCACCATGGCCAGGTCCTCGACCACCAGCCAGCCGACCGCGATGCGCCCGGTGAACGAATCGAGAATGCCCAGGCTCTCGAGCGCGCGCAGCAGCACGACCGTGCTTGCCACCGACAGCGCCAGGCCGAAGACCAGCGCCTCGCCCCATGACCAGCCCCACCAGAGCGCCAGCGCACCGCCCAGCAGCGTGGCCACCGCGATCTGCGCGAGTGCGCCCGGCAGCGCGATCTTGCGCACCGCCAGCAGGTCGTCGAGCGAAAAATGCAGGCCCACGCCGAACATCAGCAGCATCACGCCGATCTCGGCCAGCTGCGCCGCAATGCCCGCATCGGCCACGAAGCCCGGCGTGAAGGGCCCGATGATCACGCCCGCGAGCAGGTAGCCCACCAGCGCCGGCAGCCGCAGCCGCAGCGCCAGGAAACCCAGCACGAGCGCCAGCCCCAGGCCGGCGGCAATCGTGTTGATCAGGGAAACGCTGTGGGGCATTGCTCCATTTTGCAGGAACGATGCGCCCCTTTCGTTTCACACGGGCATCAATCGGCCATCTTTGCGATGCGTGCGCCTTCGAGCACTTCGGGCTCCTGCGACTCGACCCAGCTCTCGTTGTTGAGCCCGGCGTGCAGCCGCTCGGTGTCGAGCTCGTTGGTCCACTTGGCCACCACGATGGTGGCCACGCCGTTGCCGATCAGGTTGGTCAGTGCGCGCGCCTCCGACATGAAGCGGTCGATGCCCAGGATCAGCGCCAGGCCCGCCACCGGCACATGGCCCACGGCCGACAGCGTGGCCGCCAGCACGATGAAGCCGCTGCCCGTGACGCCCGCCGCGCCCTTGGAGGTGAGCAGCAGCACGGCCAGCAGCGTGATCTCCTGCATCAGCGTCATCGGCGTGTTGGTGGCCTGCGCAATGAACACGGCCGCCATCGTGAGGTAGATGGAGGTGCCGTCCAGGTTGAACGAGTAGCCGGTGGGAATCACCAGGCCCACGCAGGTCTTGTTGGCGCCCAGGTTCTCCATCTTCTCCATCATGCGCGGCAGCACCGATTCGGAGGACGAGGTGCCCAGCACGATCAGCAGCTCTTCCTTGATGTACTTGATGAACTTCCAGATGCTGAAGCCGTGGAAGCGCGCAATGAGCCCGAGCACCACGAAGATGAACAAGAGGCAGGTCAGGTAGAACGTGCCCATCAGCTTGCCGAGCGAGAACAGGCTGCCCAGGCCGTACTTGCCGATGGTGAAGGCCATCGCGCCGAAGGCGCCGATGGGCGCCAGCTTCATGATGTAGCCCACGATCACGAAGAGCACGTGCGAGCCCTTCTCGATCACGTCGAACACCAGCGTGCCGCGCCCGCCGAAGCGGTGCAGCGCAAAGCCGAACAGCACCGCGATCAGCAGCACCTGCAGGATCTCGCCCTTGGCGAAGGCGTCGACCAGCGTGCTGGGGATGACGTTGAGCAGGAAGTCGACCGTGCCCGTCATCTTGCCCGGGCCGGTATAGGACGCGAGCGCCTTGGTGTCGAGCGTGGACGGGTCGATGTTCATGCCCGCGCCGGGCTTGAGCAGGTTGACCAGCACGAGGCCCACCACCAGCGCGATGGAGCTCACGATCTCGAAGTACAGGAGCGCCAGGCCGCCGGTCTTGCCGACCTTCTTCATGTCCTCCATGCCTGCGATGCCCACCACCACGGTGCAGAAGATGATCGGCGCGATGATCATCTTGATGAGCTTGATGAAGCCGTCGCCCAGCGGCTTCATGGCCTCGCCCAGCGCCGGCTGGAAGTGGCCGAGCAGCACGCCGATGATCACCGCCGTGATCACCTGCACGTAGAGCGAACGATAGAGCGGGAGCTTTCTGGTGGGTGTGATTGTTGTGTCTGCCATGTTGCCTCCGGAGGGTTGGAAACTGTAGAACCGAATCGACCGCTTCTCTGATACGTAGAAGCCACATCGCAGAAATGAAAAAACCCGCCTCGGCGGGTCTTTTCGATCAGCTTCTCGTCAGCATGATCAGTGCATGTGCAGGCCGCCGTTGACCGAGAAGTCGGCGCCCGTACTGTAGCCGCCCTCGTCGGTGGCAAGCCACGCGATGATGGAAGCAATTTCGCTCGGCTCGCCCAGGCGCTTGACCGGAATGGTGGCCACGATCTTGTCGAGCACTTCCTGGCGGATGGCCTTGACCATGTCGGTGCCAATGTAGCCCGGGCTCACGGTGTTGACCGTGACGCCCTTGCTCGCCAGCTCCTGCGCCAACGCCATCGTGAAGCCGTGCATGCCGGCCTTGGCCGCCGAATAGTTGGTCTGCCCCGCCTGGCCTTTGGCGCCATTGACCGAGCTGATATTGATGATGCGGCCCCAGCCCTTCTCGACCATGTCGCCCACCACCTGCTTGGTGACGTTGAACATGCTGTTGAGGTTGGTCTCGATGACCGCGCTCCAGTCCTCGGGCGTCATTTTCAGGAACATGCGGTCCCGCGTGATGCCGGCGTTGTTGACCAGCACGTCGATGGGGCCGTGCGCTGCCTTGGCGGCGGAAAAGGCCTCGACGGTGGACTGCCAGTCGCCGACATTGCCGACCGACGCATGGAACTCGAAGCCCAGGGCTTTCTGCTCGGCCAGCCACTTGGCATGGTCGCGCGTGGGGCCGCAGCCTGCGACGACAGTGAAGCCGTCCTTGTGAAGGCGCTGGCAGATGGCTGTTCCGATGCCACCCATGCCCCCGGTGACATATGCAACTTTCTTGCTCATGATTTTTTCCTTGATGTGTGCGAAAAGCCTGAACGGCCGCCTTCACTCTAGCGAGTTTCAAGCCGTCGAACTCTGAGGAAAACACTGAGCCGAGCTTGCAACCAGCTGTCACGGCGCGGCCGCATGTGCAACCATATTGCATAAGTCCGCCGCCGTCCCGCACACCCCTTTGCTTCCAAGGAGTTCGAAAGTATGAATTTCGAAAACGCCGGGCAACGCCCCCATGCCTGACACCGCCGGCCTCGAGCCGCTTTCCATCCTCGCCGGCCGTGTCGGCGCCATCCTGCGCGAGCGGCGCCAGACGGTGGCGGTGGCCGAATCCTCGGCCGGCGGGCTGGTGTCGGCCGCCCTGCTCGCCATCCCGGGCGCCTCGGCTTTCTTCCTCGGCGGCGCGGTCGTCTACTCGCGCCGGGCCGGAAAAGCGCTCTTGGGACTGACGGCCGAAGACATGGCCGGCATGCGCGCGGAAACCGAACCCTATGCCAGCTTCATTGCAGGCAGGATCCGGGGCAGCCACCGCGCCACCTGGGGCATTGCCGAAAGCGGCGCGGCCGGCCCGTCCGGCAGCCCCTATGGCGACGCGCCGGGGCATGTGTGCGTGGCCGTCGCCGGAGAGGCTGCGGCCAGCCGGACGATCGAAACCGCCGATGCGGACCGCGCGTCGAACATGGACGTCTTTGCGCGGCAACTGCTCCTGCTGTTCCACCAGACGCTGCTGGCGCAGGATCGCCGAGCGCCAGGCTCCTAGTCCGCCTGCACCCCCGCCGCCTTGATCACCTTCCCCCACTTCTCGGTCTCGGCCGCCAGGTGGGTGCGCAGCGCTTCGGGCGTCACCTTGTCCATCGGCACCGCCTCGGTGCTCAGATCGGCGAAGCGGTGCTTGACCATGTCGTCCTGCAGCGCGGCGCGCAGGGCCGTGTTGAGCTTTTCCATCACGGCCGGCGGCGTGCCCTTGGGCGCGTAGATGCCGTGCCACACCTTCACGTCGAAACCCTTCAGGCCCTGCTCGTCGAGCGTGGGAATGCTGGGCATGCTGGACAGGCGCTTCGGCGTGGTCACGCCGAACACCTTGACGCGGTTGCCGTCCTTGATGACCGGCGCGGTCTGCGTGGTCTGGTCGCACAGCAGGTCGACCTGTCCGCCCATCAGGTCGTTAAGCGCCGGGCCGGCGCCCTTGTAGGGCACGGTGGTGAGCTGCACCCCGATCTGGTGCGCCAGCAGCATGCCGCACAGCTGCGAGACCGCGCCGATGCCGGCGTTGGCAAGCGTGACCTTGTCCTTGTTCGTCTTCACGTAGGCCAGCAGTTCCTGGAAGTTGCTGGCCGGAAAGTCCTTGCGCGAGAGCAGGGTCATGGGCACGTCCATCACCTGGCCCACGTATTCGAAGTCCTTCAGCGGGTCGTAGTTGAGCTTCTTGTAGAGCGCGGGCGCGGTGGCCATGCCCATGTGGTGGATCAGGATGGTGTAGCCGTTGGGCGCCGCCTTGGCCACGCGCGCGGGCGCGATGGTGCCGCCCGCGCCCACGGTGTTCTCGACGATCACGGTCTGCCCGAGCGACTTGCCCATGGGAATCGCGAGCATGCGCGCGACCACGTCGGTGGGGCCGCCGGCCGAGTACGGCACGACCATGGTGATGGGCTTCTCGGGCCAGGGCGCCTGCGCCGCGGCCGGCGCTTGCACGGCCAGCAGGCCTGCGCCCAGCGATGCGGCCAGCAGGGTGCGGCCCTTCCAGTTCTTCTTCAGATTCACTTGCTTGTCTCCTTGGTTGTTGGATGGCTGTCTTGTTCCGCAGCGAGCGCCTGCAGCCGTTCGGCCAGGCGAACCACCGGCGCGTCGACCATGCGGCCGTCGAGGCTGGCGACGCCGCCGCCAGCCGACCGCACGGCCTCGATCACGCGGCGCGCCCATGCGAGCTCGCTGTCGCTCGGGCCGAGCGCGGCCTGCACCGGCGCAACCTGGTCGGGGTGGATGCACAGCTTGGCGCCGAAGCCGCCGCGCCGCGCGCGTGCGGTGTCGGCGGCCAGGCGTTGCGCATCGCGCCAGTCGGCCGTCACGCCGTCGATCGGCGCGGGCAGCCCGGCGCGGCGCGAGGCCAGCAGCAGCGCGAGGCGCACCGGCACCAGCTCGGCTTCGTCCGCATCGCAGGCCAGCCCGACATCGGCCTGGAAATCGAGGTTGCCAAAGGCGAGCCGCAGCACCTGTGGCGCCGCCGCGAGTTCATCAACCGCCGCAAGCCCGGCCGCCGATTCGACGAGCGGCACGAGCACGCCTCGGGGGCCGATGGCTTCGGCCAGCAGCCGCAGGTCGCCGCCCCGCTCCGCCTTGGGCAGCACCACGCCCGCAATCAGCCCCTGCAAGACCAGCCCGGCCACGGCCGCGCAGTCGTCCTCGTGCCACGGCGTGCCTGCGGCATTGATGCGCACCAGCAGGCGCTGCCGGCCGGCCGCGGGCAGCGCGGCGAACGACGCCGCGAGGCCTTCGCGCGCCGCGGCCTTGCGCTCGGGCGCCACCGCATCCTCCAGGTCGACGATCACCGCGCCCGCGCCGGTGGCCAGCGCGCGCGCGTGGCGCTCGGGCCGGTCGGCCGGCACGAAGAGAAAGGCGCGCGCCAGCGCGAGCGCTGCCGTGCTCACACCGCCCCCGCCTCGCGCAGCGCCGCGATGTCCGCCTCGCTGCGGCCCAGGCTGCGCAGGATGGCGTCGGTGTGCTGGCCCACGGCCGGTATCGCGTCCATGCGGTAGTCGAAGGCGCTCTGGCGGCCGGCCGGCAGCAGCGCCGGAATGTCGCCGGCCGGCGAGCCCACCTGCCGCCAGCGCTCGCGCGCCTGCAATTGCGGATGCGCCCACAGCCCGGCCATGTCGTTCATGCGTGCGTTGGCGATCTGCGCCGCATCGAGGCGCTCGACCACCTGCGCGGTACCGAGCGCGGCAAAGGTCTCGACGATGATCGCGCGCAGCGCGTCGCGGTTCTCGTTGCGTCGCGCATTGCTGTCGAAGCGCGCGTCGGTGGCAAGCCCCGCCTGCTGCAGCACCTTCTCGCAGAACACGCGCCATTCGCGCTCGTTCTGCAGGCCCAGCATCACCGTGCCGCCGTCGCCCGCGGGAAAGGGACCGTAGGGATAGATGGTGGCGTGCGAGGCCGCGCTGCGCGGCGGCGGCGGCGCGCCTTCGTAGGCGTAGTACATCGGGTAGCCCATCCACTCGGCGAGCGATTCGAGCATCGACACGTCGATGTGCGAGCCCTTGCCGGTCTTGCCGCGCTGCAGCAGCGCCGCGAGGATGCCGGTGTAGGCGTACATGCCCGCCGCGATGTCGGCGATGGAATTGCCCGACTTGCAGGGATCGTCCGGCGTGCCCGTGACCGAGAGAAAGCCTGCCTCGCTCTGGATCAGCAGGTCGTAGGCCTTCTTGTCGCGGTACGGGCCGTCGTCGCCGTAGCCCGAGATATCGCAGACGATGAGCCGCGGATGCAGGGCCTGCAGCGCTTCCGCGCCCAGGCCCATGCGCGCGGCCGCGCCGGGCGCGAGGTTCTGCACCAGCACGTCGGCATCGGCCACCAGCGCCTGCAGCACCGCGAGCGCGGCGGGCTGCTTGAGGTCGAGCGTGAGGCTTTCCTTGGAGCGGTTCACCCACACGAAGTGCGAGGCCTCGCCGCCCACGCGTGCGTCGTAGGCGCGCGCGAAGTCGCCGGCGCCGGGGCGTTCCACCTTGATGACGCGGGCGCCGAGGTCGGCCAGCTGCCGGGTGCAGAACGGCGCGGCGATCGCGTGCTCGAGCGAAACCACGGTGATGCCGTCGAGGGGTCTTGTCATGGACGTGTTTTCCATTTTTTTCATGCGAGCACGGCCGTGGCCTGCATCGTGAGCCAGCCATCGGCGTCCTCGCCCCAGAGGCTGAAGGTCTTGCCGTCCGTGCTGCCTTCGACCGGCTTGCCGTGCACGCGGAACGGCGCAATGTCGAAGGTCGGCCGCACGGCGCGGAACTCGAAGCGCGCGAGCTGCGCGCCCGGCACGTTGCGGCGCAGCAGGTCCACGAGCAGCGTCGCGATCAGCGGGCCGTGCACGATCAGGCCCGGATAGCCCTCGACCTGCGTCACGTAGCGGCGGTCGTAGTGGATGCGGTGGCCGTTGAAGGTGAGCGCCGAATAGCGGAACAGCAGCACGTCGTCGGGCACGATCTCGCGGCTGAAGGCGGCGTCCTTCGGCGCCGGCGTGGGCGGCGGCGCCTTCTCGCCGGGCGCGGCCGCGGCGCGGTAGACGATGTCGTGCTCCTCGGTCAGCGCAAGGCCGCGTTCGTTGCGCACTTCATGGCGCACCAGCACGAACATCAGCTCGCCCGTGCGGCCCAGCTTGTGGCTGACCGAGGCGATGGTCGAGGTGCGCTCGGCCCTGTCACCCACCTGCAGCGGATTGCCCGGCTCCCACGCCAGCCGGCCGCCGGCCCACATGCGGCGCGGCAGCGGCACGGGCGGCAGGAAGCCGCCGCGCTTCGCATGGCCGTCCTCGCCGATCTCGGATTGGCGATGGTGCGGCAGGAAGTAGAGCCAATGCCAGAGCTCGGGCAGGCGCGTGCCGGCGGCGGGCGGTGCGTCGTCGCGGTCGAGCGTGGCCGAGAGTGCGCGCACGGGAGCGGCGGTGATGTCGTCGGCCAGCGTTTCGCTGCGGCCTTGCCAGGCCTGGAGCTTGGCGAGCGTGCCGCTGTCGATCGCGCCGGAGGACTTTTCTTGGACGGGATTGCTCATGGGTTCCTTCAGTCAACTGCTGCGCCGGAGGCCTTGACGATGCGCGCCCACTTGGCGAGGTCGTCCTGCAGCAGTTTCGAGAATTGATCGGGCGTGGTGGGCGCCGCGATCTCCACGCCCTGCTGTTCAAGCTTGTCGCGCAGGTCCTTCGCGGCCAGCGCCTTGCGCGTCGCGTCCTGCAGCGTGGCGAGCACCTCGGGCGGCACGCCCGCTGGCGCGAACAGGCCGATCCAGAGCGTGCCGTTGTAGCCCGGCACGGCCTCGGCAATGGCAGGCACCTCCGGCAGCACTGGCGAGCGCTTCTCGCCGCTCACGGCCAGCGCGCGCAGCTTGCCGGCCTTGATGTGCGAGAGCGCCGAAGGCAGGCTCGCGAACACGATCGGCAGCTGCCCGCCGAGCACGTCGTTGAGTGCGGGCGCCACGCCCTTGTACGGCACGTGCTGCAGCGAGATACCGGCCATGCTGTTGAGCATTTCGCCCAGCAGGTGGTTGAGCGTGCCGTTGCCGGCCGAGGCGTACTGGTAGTTGGCGCCCTTCTGCCGCGCGAGCTTCAGGAACTCGTTGAAATCCTTCGCGGGAAACGAGGGGTTGACCAGCAGCACGTTGGGCACCGCGCCGATCAGGCCCACGGGCTTGAAGTCCTTCACCGGATCGAAGCCCGGGTTCTTGTAGAGCGCCGGGTTGATGGCCTGGCTGCTGCTGATGGTCATGAGCAGCATGTAGCCGTCCTTCGGGCCCTTGGCGACCAGTTGCGTGCCGATGTTGCCGCCCGCGCCCGGCCGGTTGTCGACCACCACGCTCGCGTTCATCAGCTCGCCGATCTTCTGGCCCACGAGGCGGCCCACGATGTCGTTGGTGCCGCCCGCAGCCTGCGGCACGACGAGCGTGACGGGGCGCGAGGGGTAGGGCTGCGCGGCAGCCGGAACCGCAGTGCAGAGCGCTGCCGCGGCAAGGGAAAGAAGCGCCAGTGCGCGGAATGTCATTGTCTTTGTCTCCATGGCCGCATGGTGTTCTGCCGCGGCAGCGTGCGCAATCTGCGATTTCGAAACCCAGGCTTCTGAAATACCGAAGGCTCGGGCTTTACGATGGCGCCATGCTTTTCGACCTGACCGACCTGCGCCTCTTCGTTGCCACGGCCGAGCTCGGCAATCTCACGCGCGCGGCCGAGCGGCAGCACCTGTCGCTTGCGGCGGCCAGCGCGCGCATCAAGGCGCTCGAAAACCAGGCCGGGCTGCAGCTGCTGCAGCGCGAAGCGCGCGGCGTGCGCCTGCTGCCGCCGGGGGAAGCCTTCCTGCACCACGCGCGCCTCGTGCTGCACCAGACCGAGCAGCTGCGCGCCGACCTGCTCGAATACGGCGGCGGCCTGCGCGGCCACCTGCGCGTGTTCGCCAACACCACGGCGGTGACCGATTTCCTGCCTGAAATCTTGCCGGGCTTTCTTGCGCGCAATCCGCGCATCAACGTCGACCTTCAGGAAAAACCGAATGCTCAGATCCCGCGCGGCGTGCTCGACGGCCGCGCCGACATCGGCATCGTGGCGGGCCGCGTCGACACGCTGGGCCTCGAAGCGATCCACTTCAGCACCGACCGGCTGGTGCTCGCCACCTCGCGCAAGCACCGCTTCGCGAAGCGCCGCAGGATTTCATTTGCGGAAACGCTCGACGAAGACGCCATCGGCATGCAGCAAGGCAGCACCTTGCAGACCTTTCTGGCGCAGATCACCGACAACCTCGGCAAGCGGCAGAAGCTGCGCATCCAGCTCGGCAGCTTCGACGCCATGTGCCGGATGATCGGCAGCGGCGTGGGCATTGGCGTGGTGCCGGAGTCGGCGGCGCGGCGCAATCAGGAAAGCATGCGGCTCGCGCTGATCGATCTCAGCGACGCATGGTGCGTGCGGGAGCGCTACCTGCTGGTGCGCGACCGGGCGGCACTGCCGATCTATGCGCAGGCGCTGGTCGAGACGCTGTGCCAGCACTACGCCGTGGAGCAGGCCGCTGCCGGCTGAGTGCCACAAATCAAGGACTTGCGGGCGAATTCTGAAGAAGCCGATGCCATCCCCATTTTCCGTGGACAACTTTGGGGATAACTGATGTTCTTCCTTGTAAAGCCGATCTAACTTGTTGTTTTACAAGGGGAATAATCAGTTTGCTCAAAAATTGGGCGGTGAACAAAGTGGGCCACGGTCCGCCGCAGTGATCTGTTGCTGTTGTTCTTGTTCGGGGCGCGTGCACAGGCCACCGGGTACTCCCCTCCGCGAATGTCCCCCGCCTTCGGCTCCTCCTTTATTTCGCTGCGGGGAGCACCCGATGCCCTGGGCACAAGGCACGCTCTGGGTGCACAGCTGATCAACGACGCTCTGATCACGCTCCCGCCGATGGGGTGCCTTGCGCAGCGAAATCAAGGAGGAGCCCGAAGGGCGGGGGACATTCGCGGAGCAAGGTACCCCGTCGGCGGGAGCGCGCCCCGAACGGCCGCGCACCCGAAAGAGATGTGCGCGACCCGAGAGCGCGAAACCTATCGCTCGATCGTCAGCGCCACGCCCATGCCGCCGCCGATGCACAGCGACGCAATGCCCTTCTTCGCGTTCTGGCGCTGCATCTCGTGCAGCAGCGTCACCAGGATGCGGCAGCCCGACGCGCCGATCGGGTGGCCGATGGCAATGGCGCCGCCGTTCACGTTGACCTTGTTCACGTCCCAGCCCATTTCCTTGTTCACCGCGCAGGCCTGCGCCGCGAAGGCCTCGTTGATCTCGAGCAGGTCGAGGTCGGCGGCCTTCCAGCCGGCGCGCTGCAGCGCCTTGGTCGACGCCGGCACCGGGCCCATGCCCATGATCGCCGGATCGAGGCCGGCCGTGGCGTAGCTTGCGATGCGGCCCAGCGGCTTGAGGCCGAGCGCGGCCGCCTTCTTGGCCGTCATCACCATCACGGCGGCGGCGCCGTCGTTCAGGCCCGAGGCATTGCCCGCGGTCACGCCGCCGGCCTTGTCGAACGCAGGGCGCAGGCCCGCCAGGCCTTCGGCGCTGGTCTTGCGGTTGATGAACTCGTCCTTGTCGAAGACGATCGGGTCGCCCTTCTTCTGCGCAATGCTCACGGGCACGATCTCGTCCTTGAACTTGCCGGCGTCCTGCGCAGCCGCGGCCTTGGTCTGGCTGCCGAGCGCGAGCTCGTCCTGCGCGGAGCGGTCGATGCCGTACTTCTTGGCCACGTTCTCGGCCGTGATGCCCATGTGGTACTGGTTGTAGACGTCCCACAGGCCATCCACGATCATCGTGTCGACCAGCTTCCAGTCGCCCATGCGCTGGCCGTTGCGCGAATTGGGCAGCACGTGCGGCGCGGCGCTCATGTTCTCCTGGCCGCCGGCAATCACGATCTCGCTGTCGCCCGTGGCCACGGCCTGCGCCGCGAGCATCACGGCCTTCAGGCCCGAGCCGCACACGGCGTTGATGGTGAGCGCCGGCGTTTCCTTGGCGCCGCCGCTCTTGAGCCATGCCTGGCGCGCGGGGTTCTGCCCCGCACCGGCGGCCAGCACCTGGCCCATGATGGCTTCGCCGACCTGGTCGGCCGTGAGATTGGCGCGCGCGATCACTTCCTTGATCACGAGGGCGCCCAGCTCGGTGGCTGCAATGCCGGCGAGCGAGCCGCCGAACTTGCCGACCGCCGTGCGTGCAGCCGAAACGATGACGATGTCTTCCATGAGGTTCTCCGTTGAAGTGATTTGGATTGAAGCGGTGCGGGTAACTCGTGCGTGCGTGTCCGGGATCAGGCCCTGGCCTTGACGTAGCGTCCCGGCGCCGGCTCGATGGCCTTGTAGGCCTTGCCGTTGCCGTAGGCCTTGGGCGCCGGGACCTGCTTGCCCGCATGGCCCTTGAGCCATTGGGCCCAGTCGGTCCACCAGCTGCCGGGATGCTCGGTGGCGCCGGCCAGCCATTCGGCCTGGGTCTTGGGGAACTTGCCGTCCTCGCGCGTCCAGTGGCTGCGCTTTTTCTTGGCGGGCGGATTGATCACGCCGGCGATGTGGCCCGAGGCGCCCATGACGAAGCGCTTCTTGCCCGGCAGCAGCTGCGTGGAGGCATAGGCGCCGCCGATCGGCACGATGTGGTCTTCGCGCGAGCCGTAGATGTAGGCCGGGATGTCGATCCTGCCGAGGTCGATCTTCTCGCCGCAGACCGTGAGCGCATTGGGCTTGGCGAGCTTGTTCTCGTGGTAGGTGTTGCGCAGGTACCAGGTGTAGAACGGGCCCGGCAGGTTGGTGGCGTCGCTGTTCCAGTAGAGCAGGTCGAAGGGCGGCGGGGTCTCGCCCTTCAGATAGTTGCCGACCACGTAGTTCCAGACCAGGTCGTTGGGCCGCAGGAAGCTGAAGGTCGAGGCCAGGTCCATGCCCGGCAGCAGGCCGCCCTTGCCCAGCTGCATTTCGCGGTACGCCACCATCGCCTCGTCCACGAAGATGTCGAGGATGCCGGTGTCGCTGAAGTCGAGAAAGGTGGTGAGCAGCGTGACCGAAGCGGCCGGCTTTTCGCCGCGCGCCGCCAGCACGGCCAGCGCGGTGCTCAGGATGGTGCCGCCCACGCAGAAGCCCAGCGCATTGATCTGCTTGCTGCCGCCGATCTCCTGCACGAGGTGGATCGCCTTGATGGCGGCATTCTCGATGTAGTCGTCCCAGGTGGCGTGGGCCAGCGACTCGTCGGGGTTGCGCCAGCTCACCACGAACACGCGGTGGCCCTGCTCGTTGGCATAGCGGATCAGGGAGTTCTCGGGCTGCAGGTCGAGGATGTAGAACTTGTTGATGCACGGCGGCACCAGCAGGAACGGCCGCTCGTAGACCTTGGCCGTGAGCGGCTTGTATTCGAGCAGTTGGAAATACTCGTTCTCGAACACCACGGCGCCCTCGGTGGTGGCCACGTTGCGCCCCACTTCGAAGGCGCTTTCGTCGGTCATGCTGAGGTGGCCCTGCTTCACGTCGTGCAGCAGGTTCTGGATGCCCTTGGCAATGCTCTCGCCCTGCGTGTCGATGGCTTTCTTCTGCGCCTCTGCGTTGAAGGCGAGCGAGTTGCTGGGCGATGCGGCCGCCATCCACTGCTCGACCGCAAAACGCATGCGCGCCTTGGTCTTTTCGTCGGCGTCGATGGCCTCGGCCATGCTGAGCAGGGTGCGGCCATTGAGCAGGTAGACCGCCGCCGAGAAGGCCGCGAGCGGGTTGCTGCCCCAGGCTTCGCCGGCAAAGCGCCTGTCGCTCTCGGGCCTGGCGTCTAAGCCGCGGCGCCAGAGCTCGGTGGCCTCGGCCATGTATTGCTGCTGGATCGACTGCAGCTTCTCGGGCGCGATGGAGACTTTCGGCAATTCAGGCAGCGTTGCCCCCGGAGGCAATTGCCACAGCGGCGTGCCGCCGCCGTTGAAGGCCGAGGCCCCCTGTACGGCGGACTGCTGGAGCGATTCCAGCGCCTTGGTCCATCCCTCCGAAAGAGCCTGCTGGAGGGGCGCGAACGCGTCGGCCCCCGTTGCTTGTTGCTTCATCATGTCTCCTGGTCCTCACCTGAATCGATACGGATGGCTTGCGTATTTTGAGTATCCTGCATTTCGCAAGGCGCCCACAACGCTCCCCGCTCACTTACCGACTGAAACTTCTTGTGTTCATCCACCTGATCGTGATTGGCTGGCTCTACGTCGCCCTGATGATGGCCGTGGCCGAAGCCACCAACACCACCGGCACCGTGCTGGGTGCCATCTTCACATTTCTTTTGTACGGATTGGCGCCTGTCGCACTGGTGGTTTACCTGATGGGGACGCCGGGGCGGCGCCGCGCGATCAGGGAGCGCGAGGCAAAGGCACAGGAAGAAGCGCGCCGCGCCGCGAGCGAGGCGGCCGCAGCGGCAGGCGCGGCCTCAGGCCTTCCAGACCAGCGCGGCGAAACGCCCGCTGACGCCGTCCCGCCGGTGCGAAAAGAACCGTGACGGGTTGGCGACGGTGCACCACGCGTCGCTGCCGTCGTTGCCATGCACCGATTCCACGCCGGCTGCACAGAGGCGCTGGCGCGCGAGCGCGGGCAGGTCGGCCAGCCACTTGCCGGGCGCCGCCGCGGGCAGGAAGCAGCGCGCAGCCTCGGGCGCATGCGCCTCGAACGCGGCCTTGACCTCGGGCCCGACCTCGAAGGCACGGGGCCCGATGCACGGGCCGAGCCAGGCCATGACCCTGCCGCCGCCCTGCGCGGGCTCGAAGCACCGGGCCGCCGCCTCGAGCACGCCGCCGGCCAGGCCGCGCCAGCCGGCATGCGCGGCCGCCACCCGCTGGCCCGATTCGTCGGTGAAGAGCACGGGCAGGCAGTCGGCCACCATGATGGTGCAGGCCACGCCGGTGGCCGTGGCGGTGCAGGCATCGGCCGGCGTGCCGTCGCCCGCCCCGCCCGCCTCGGCGTCGAGCGCCACCAAGCCGGTGCCGTGCACCTGCTGAAGAAAGACCGGCCGCGCGCCGCCGATGGCCTGCGCCAGGCGATGGCGGTTTTCGGCGACGTGGGCGGCCAGGTCGCCCACGTGGTCGCCCAGGTTGAGGCTCTGGTAGCGGCCCTGCGAGACACCGCCCTCGCGCGTGGTGCACACGGCCCGCACGTTGGGCGGCGCCGGCCAGTCGGGCACGATCCAGTGCGCGTCGTCCATGGCGGCGGGCGCGTTCAGGCTTCCGCGTCGGGGCACTGCGAAGGCTGGGCGCGCTGGAAGGCGTCGAGCTCCATGCAGGCCTCGAAGGCGGCCATGGTGCGCGGCAGCCCGCTGAAGTCGCAGTCGAAGCGGCGGCCGTTGAAGATCTGCGGCACCAGGCAGCAGTCGGCCAGCGTGGGCGTGTCGCCATAGCAGAACCGGCCGCCGGGATGCTGCGCGAGCTGGCGCTCGAAGGCCAGCATGCCGTCGCGCACCCAATGGCGGTACCAGGCGTTCTTGGCCTCGTCGTCGAGCTTGAGCTCCTTCACCAGGTACTTGAGCACGCGCAGGTTGTTGAGCGGATGGATCTCGCAGGCGATGGATTCCGCCAGCGCGCGCACATGGGCGCGGCCCACCGGATCGTGCGGCAGCAGCGCCGGCTCGGGGTGGGTTTCGTCCAGGTATTCGATGATGGCCATCGACTGCGAAAAGCGCTCGCCCTCGTCCTCGAGCAGCGGCACCAGCATGTCGGCCGAAATGGCCGAGAACGGCCCCGTGCGGTGCTCGCCGCGGGCGATGTGCACCGGGATGTAGTCGAACTCCAGGCCCTTCAGGTGGAGCGCGATGCGCACGCGGAACGACGAGGAGGATCGGAAGTAGTTGTGCAGCTTCATCATCCCGCAAGCATAGCGCCGCACCGGCAGCCCGTGCCTGCCTCTGGCACACTGCCGTTTTTTCTCCGTTCCGCTGAAAAGGACAGACGCAATGGCTTCCGAGTTTGTTTTCGCCCCGCCCGCGACCGTTTCGATCCCCGTGGTCGGCAAGGCCGCCCGTTTTCCGGTGCACCGCATCTACTGCGTGGGCCGCAACTACGAGGACCACGCCAAGGAAATGGGTTTCACCGGCCGCGAGCCGCCCTTCTTCTTCATGAAGCCGGCCGACGCGCTGGTGGTGGTCGATGCGGGCCAGACGGGCACCATGGCCTACCCCACGCTCACGAAGAACCTGCACCACGAGATCGAGCTCGTGGTGGCGATCGGCACCGGCGGCAAGAACATTGCAGCGGCCGATGCGCACAAGCACATCTACGGCTATGCCGTGGGCCTGGACATGACGCGGCGCGACCTGCAGAACGACATGAAGAAGCAGGGCCGCCCCTGGGACATCGGCAAGGGCTTCGAGCAGAGCGCGCCCATCGGCCCGATCGTGCCGGTGGCCGAGGCCGGCGATGCCGAGAACGCCGAGATCTCGCTGCAGGTGAACGGCACCGACCGCCAGCGCAGCACCGTGAGCAAGCTGATCTGGAACGTGGCCGAAACCATCGAGCACCTGTCGGCCGCCTGGGAGCTGCAACCCGGCGACCTGATCTACAGCGGCACGCCCGAAGGCGTTGCGGCGGTGGTGGCGGGCGACACGCTGGTGGGCGAAGTGGAGGGCCTGCCGAAGCTCACCATCAAGATCGCCTGACACCCGCTCCATGATCCTGCGCGTACCCATCAAGCACTGCAAGAACTGCGGCACCGCCGTGGTCTACCGCGTCCCCGACGACGGCGACACCAAGGAGCGCGCGGTCTGCCCGACCTGCAGCACCATCCACTACGAGAACCCGCTGAACGTGGTGGGCACCATTCCCGTGCTCGGCGACAAGGTGCTGCTGTGCAAGCGCAACATCGAGCCGCGCTGGGGCAAGTGGACGCTGCCCGCAGGCTTCATGGAGCTGGGCGAAACCGCGGCCCAGGGCGCGGCCCGCGAGACCGACGAAGAGGCCGGCGCCCATTACGAGATGCAGGGCCTGTTCGCGGTGATCAGCGTGGTGCGCGTGGGCCAGGTGCACCTGTTCTACCGCGCCCGCCTGCTCGACGACCGCTTCGACCCGGGCCACGAGACCATCGAGGCCCGGCTCTTCACCGAGGAAGAAATTCCCTGGGAAGAGATCGCCTTTCGCACCGTGCGCGAGGCGCTCGAACACTTCTTCGAAGACCGGCGGCGCGGCAGCTTCGACCGCGTGCACGAACTCAGCATCGTTTGAAACACCACCCCATGACCCAGGCCTCCCGCGCTCCCCTCCTCCTTCGCGGCGCCTTCGCATGCGGCCTGGCGCTGGCGGGCCTGGCGCTGGCCTTCGCCGCGCATGCGGAAACGGTGGGCGACGTGGACACCGCCTTCAAGCTCATCGGCCCCGATCACAAGATCGTGGTGGAGGCCTACGACGACCCCAAGGTGAACGGCGTGACCTGCTATGTCTCGCGCGCCAAGACCGGCGGGCTGGCGGGCGCCTTCGGCGTGGCGGAGGACAAGTCGGAAGCCTCCATTGCCTGCCGCCAGGTCGGGCCGGTCAGCATCGTGCAGCCGCTTCCAAAGCGCGAAGAGGTCTACAGCGAGCGGCTGTCGATCCTGTTCAAGCGGCTGCGCGTGGTGCGCATGGTCGACGCCAGGCGCAACACGCTGGTCTATCTCACCTACTCCGACCTGCTGATCGAAGGCTCGCCGAAGAACAGCGTGACGGCGGTGCCGATCGACCGCGGCACGCCCATTCCGCTCAAGTAGACCCGGCCCCGGCGGAGTTTGCTAGCATGGACGAGGTGGCTCGCCCGGCGCGCCGACCGCGGGAACCCTCAGCAACGAATTCGTTCCAACAGAGCCATGCACCTTCAGACTTTTGCCCTTCGTACCGGCGCCGCGCTCCTGGTGGCTGCCGGCCTGGCCGCCTGCACCACGCCGCAGCCGCCCGCGCGGCCCGGCGTCGTCATTCCGCCGCCCGTGCAGCAGCCCCTGGCCATGTTCATCCGGCCCGCCGCCGGCACCACCATTGCCCGCTTCGACGGCGTGCGCAACAAGGGGCTCGACATTGCAGGCAACCTGGGCGATCCCATCGTGGCCTCGGCCGATGGCCGCGTGGTGTACGTGGGCGGCGAGCTGCGCAGCTACGGCAACATGGTCATCATCAAGCACAACGAGACCTTTCTCACCGCCTACGCCCATGCGCAGACCATCCTCGTGAAGGAAAACGCGGTGGTGCGGCAAGGCCAGAAGATCGCCGAAATGGGCAAGAGCGAAACCGACCGCGTGAAGCTGCATTTCGAGATCCGCAAGAACGGCACCGCCGTCGATCCCGAGCCCTACCTGAACGGCCGCCTGCAGCAGTAGCACCTGCCGGCCCGCGCTACAGCAGGCTCTCGGGCACCAGCGGGGCGAACAGCTCCAGCTTCCAGCGCGCCCAGAAATCCGTTTCCGGCTCCACGTGCAGGATGGTGTCGGCGCCATCGCCCGAGGCCGGGCTCACCCACTCGATGCCGCCGCGCGGCCCCAGCTGCAGCTGGTAGGCGCCGTCCAGCCGGATGAAACCGATCAGGCTGGTGAGCTGCTGGGCAATCTGCGGGCTGAAGATGAACAGGCCGATCTCGGTGTTGTGCAGCATCGAGCGCGGATCGAAGTTCATCGAGCCGATGAACACCATGCTGCGGTCGACCACGGCCGACTTGCCGTGCAGCCGGCCACTGGCCGAACCGTAGATGCCGAAGCGCTTGGTCTGCTCCACGCGCTTGGGGCTCAGCTCGTAGAGCTCCACGCCCAGGGCGAGCATTTCGGGCCGGTAGTGGCGATAGCCGATGTGCACCAGCGATTCGTCCGTGGCGGCCAGCGAATTGGTCACGATGGTGTAGCTCACGCCGCGCTGCCGCACGAGGCGGATCGTCTCCATGCCGCCGCGCCCCGGAATCAGGTAGGGCGTGGTCTGCAGGATCTCCTGCTGGGCTCCGCGCAGGTAGCGCCGCACGTTGTAGAGCACGCTGTCGGTCGATTCGTCGGCCGGCAGTCCGCGGGCTTCGGGCGGCCCGAGTGCCTTGGCGGGCGCATCGGCATAGGCTTCGGCGCGCGCCCAGACCAGCGACAGCGCACCCTCGCCCAGGTCCTTGGCGAGCGCGTTGTTGCCCAGCAGGTCGGTGGAAGTCAGCGGCTCGGGATGCAGCGTGTCCGGCCCGGCAGTCATCTGCTCGAAGCGTTCGCGCAGCTGCTGCGGCGTGGCCCCGCCATTGGAGACCAGCGACTCGATCGGGTAGACGTACGGGCTGTTCCAGTACATGTCGAACAGCGACGACAGCCGCGGCACGACCGTGCCGGCCACCAGCGTGTCGATGTCGATGAAGTTGGAGCCGCCATCGCGCAGGAAGTATTCGTTGGCGATGTTGCGCCCGCCCATGACCGCCATCGTGTTGTCCACCACGAACAGCTTGTTGTGCATGCGCCGGTGCACCCGGTCGAAGTCGAGCAGCGACGCCGCCCAGCGCGTGCCCAGCAGGCCGCGGCCGGCCGGGAAGGGATTGAAGAAGCGCACCTCCACGTTCGGATGCGCCGCGAAGCCCGCGAACAGCGGATCGGCGCCCGCGGTGTAGAGATCGTCCACCAGCAGGCGCACGCGCACGCCGCGGTCGGCCGCGTCGCGCAGCGTGCGCAGCAGGTAGCGGCCGGTTTCGTCGTTCTGCACCAGGTAGTACTGCACGTCGATCGAGCGCTGGGCGCGGCGCGCGAGCTCGATGCGCGCATGCAGCGAATACTGCGGCATCGGCAGCAGCCGGAAGCCGCTCAGCCCCTGCCCCGGCGGCGAGGCCGCTGCCACCAGGCGCCCCAGCATGGTGTCGGCGCCATCGGTGATGGCCACCGAAGGCTTGCGCTCCACCCCAGCCGGCAGCCCCGCGCAGCCGCCCAGGAGCAGCAGGGCCAGGCCGAGCAGCAACAGCCAGGGCGCGCGCGCCAAGCGCAGGCCAAGCCGGCCGGTTGGCGGGGCGGAACGTCGTGGATTGAAGGAGAAGTCTTCGGCCATCGGTGGGGTGCCATGCGCAACGTGCGCAGGGTGGCCGGTTTCTACCATGGCCGCGGGCGGAGCATGCGCTCATGGAGTCCTCCTACACCATCGGCAAAGGCAAGCTGACGCATTCGCCGGCCGGCGCGTTCCACATTCGTTCGAGGAAACGAAGGACAAGGCCGGCCGGTCCGGCGCCACTCAGCGAGGTGATGGGATGACGAAGAAGAACGAAGCGCTGGCTCGCCTGGACGGCAAGCTCACGATGATCGGCTTCGGCTCCATCGGCCAGGCGCTGCTGCCTTTGCTGTTGCGCCATTTCGGACTCAAGGCGGCGGACATCAGGATCGTGAAGCCGGGCGAAGACCGCAGCGGCCTGGCAAAGCAGCTGGGCGTGGAGATCATCCCGGTGCGGCTCGAGGAAGGCAACTTCGCCGCCGTGCTGGAGCCGCTGGTGGACAAGGGCGACTTCCTGGTCAACCTCTCGGTCGACGTGTCGAGCCTGGCGCTCATCAAGCTCTGCCGCGAACGCGGCGCGCTCTACCTGGACACCTGCAACGAGCCCTGGGGCGGCCGCTACGACGATCCCGCGCTTCCGCCTTCGCGCCGCTCGAACTACAGCCTGCGCGAAGAGGTGCTGGCCTGGCGCCTGGACAAGCGCAGCGGGCCCACGGCAGTGATCACGCAGGGCGCGAACCCGGGGCTGGTCTCGGCGCTGCTCAAGCAGGCACTGCTGAACATCGCGGCCGACACGCATGCCGAGCTCGAAGCCATGCCGTCGAGCTACGAGGACTGGGCAGCGCTCGCGCAGCAGCTGGGCATCAAGGTGGTGCACATCGCCGAGCGCGACACCCAGGTTGCGAAGGAGCGCAAGCAGCGCGGCGAGTTCGTCAACACCTGGTCGGTGCAGGGCTTCGCCGACGAGGGCCTGCAGCCCGCCGAGCTGGGCTGGGGAACGCACGAGCGGCACTGGCCGGCCGATGCCGCGCGGCACGGCTTCGGCAGCGATGCGGCCATCTACCTGAAACGCCCCGGCATCGGCACGCGGGTGCGCAGCTGGACGCCGCTGGAAGGCCCCTACCACGGCTTCCTGGTGACGCATGCCGAATCGATTTCCATTGCCGACCACCTGACGCTGCGCAAGGACGGCCAGGTGGTGTACCGCCCCACGGTGCACTACGCCTATCACCCGTGCGACGACGCCGTGCTCTCGCTGCACGAGATGGCGGGAAAGAACTGGCAGCTGCAGCACCGCCAGCGGATCGTGCGCGACGAGATCGCCGAAGGCATGGACGAGCTAGGCGTGCTGCTGATGGGCAACCCCAAGGGGGCCTACTGGTACGGCTCGCGGCTCACCATCGAGCAGGCGCGCGAACTGGCGCCCGCCAACAGCGCCACCAGCCTGCAGGTGGTGGCCGGCATCCTGGGCGGCATGTCGTGGGCGCTGCGCCATCCCGACGCGGGCCTTGTGGAGCCGGACGACCTGGACCACCGCGTGGTGCTGGAAGCCGCCATGCCCTACCTCGGAGAAGTGGCGGGCGTGTATGGCGACTGGACGCCGCTGAAGGAACGCAGCCCGCTCTTCGACGAGGAGAAGGACGAAGACGACCCCTGGCAGTTCATCAACTTCCGGGTGGCCTGATTGCTGCTGCGCAAAGAACTCGGCGTCGTCGAGAACTCCTACTACGAAGCCAGCGTGCAACGGGCGGCGCGCTTCGAACCCGCGCGCCCGCTCGAAGGCATTGCCACCGCCGACGTCTGCGTGGTGGGCGGCGGGCTCGCGGGGCTGTCGGCCGCGCTCGAGCTTGCCATGCGCGGCTACGCGGTGGTGCTGCTGGAGGCGCAGCGCGTGGGCTGGGGTGCCTCGGGCCGCAACGGCGGCCAGGTGATCGTGGGCTTCGGCGCCGACGGCGAAGAGGCCATCGAAAAGCAGTTCACGCCCGAGGATGCGCGGCGCGCCTGGGACATATCGGTCGAGGGCCTGGATCTGCTGCAGGACCGCATCGCGAGCCATGCGATCGACTGCGACTGGCAGGCCGGCTACCTGAACCTGTCGGTCAAGCCCGCGAAGTCGCGCGCGCTGCGTGAATGGATGGACCACGTGGGCCGCGTCCACGGCTATCCGCTCCAATGGCTCGGGCCCGGCGAGGTCGCGCAGTGCGTGGACAGCAAGCGCTTCGACGGCGGCACCTTCGATGTGCGCTCGGGCCATCTGCATCCGCTGAAGTATTCGCTGGGCCTGGCGTCCGCGGCGCGCGCGGCCGGCGCGCAGCTGCACGAGAACTCGGCCGCGCAGGTGATCGAGCGCGGCGCGCGGCCCGTCGTCAAGACCGCGCAGGGCGAGGTGCGCTGCAGCTTCGTGGTGCTGGCGGGCAACGTCTACCTGGCCGAGTACGGCGACGACGTGGCGCCCGAGGTCTCGTCGCGCATCATGCCGGTGGGCACCTACATGATCGCGACCGAGCCGATGGAGCCGGCGCGCGCCGATGCGCTCATGCGCGGCAGGCCGGCCGCGTCGGACACCAACTTCGTGCTCGACTACTTCCGGCTGAGCGCCGACCATCGCCTGCTGTTCGGCTCGGGCGACAGCTACAGTGCGCGGACGCCGCGCAACCTCATCGAGAAGATCCGCAAGAGCATGCTCGCGGTGTTTCCGCAGCTGGCGGACCTGGGCATCGACCACGCATGGGGCGGCTTCGTCGACATCACGATGAACAAGGCGCCCGACTTCGGGCGCATCGGCACCAACATCTACTACCTGCAGGGCTTCTCGGGCCACGGCCTGGCGCTCACGGGCATGGCGGGCAAGCTGGCGGCCGAGGCCATCGCGGGCCAGGCGGAGCGCTTCGACCTGTTCGCGCGCATCGGGCACCACGCCTTTCCGGGCGGCACCCTGCTGCGCACGCCAGCGCTGGTGCTGGGGATGATGTACTACCGGCTGCGGGACTTTCTCTAGCCGGCGTCCACCACCAGCGCCCCGATCTCGCGCGCCGGATGCCGGTGCCTGGCGAGAGCCGCGACGAAGGCCTCGATGGTGGATTCGAAATTCTCCGCCGTGCCGCGCAGCACGCCCGGGTCCGCGTCGCCCGACGGCAGGGTCTCCGGAATCTTCGCCTCGGCCAGCAGCGTGGCCGAGGCTCCGAGCGCGAGAATGGTCTTGCCGTGCTGGTACTGGTCCTTGATGAACTGCTCGGTATAGGCATGGGCGGAGAGAAGCTCCACGCCTTCGGCGCCATCGGGCAGCACCAGCGCATCGAACAGGAAGCCGGGTTCGTTTTCCATCGAAGCGTCGGCTTCCATCGTCTCGCCCTCGGCCGTGCGGAACGGTCCGATACGCGGTCCCACCAGGCGGCCGACGGCGCCTTCGGCCAGCAGCGCCGCCTGGATGGCGGCGATCTGCTCGCCCTGCACGCCGTCCGCCACCAGCAGCGCCACCTTGCGCGTGCGCACGGACCCATCGCCGGGCCGCGCCGTGAGCGACAGTGCGTGCGAATGCGTGACCTCCGGATTTACAGGCTGCGCAAGTGCGCGAGGCAGCGCAGGCGGCACCGGAATGCCGAGCCCGTCGGCCACCTGCTGCGCGAGCAGCGGCGATGCATTGACGAGGCTCGCCACCATGCGCTCGCGCACGGCAGGCACGGTGCACTTGGAGAGCTCGAAGCGGAACGCCGCCGCGATGTGGGCCTGCTCGGTGGGCGTCTGGCTTTCGAAGAAGAGCGTGGCCTGCGTGTAGTGGTCGGCAAACTTCTCGGGCTTGCCGCGCACCTTGTCCTGCTCCGCGCGCTGCGGAAAAGTCATGAAGCCGGCCGAAGCCCCGGCCTGGAACGGACAGCCGCCGCCCAGCGAGTTGGGCTCGTAGGCCGCACGGCCGCGGTGGATGGCCTGGCGGTGCATGCCGTCGCGCTGGTTGTTGTGCACCTGCGCCATCGGCGCGTTGATCGGCAGCTCATGGAAGTTCGGCCCGCCCAGGCGCGTGATCTGCGTGTCGACGTAGGAGTGGATGCGCCCGGCCAGCAGCGGGTCGTTGGTGAAGTCGATGCCCGGCACCACGTGCGCGGCGCAGAAGGCCACCTGCTCGGTCTCGGCAAAAAAATTGTCGGGATTGCGGTTGAGCACCAGGCGCCCCACGGGCGTGAGCGGCACCAGTTCCTCGGGCACGATCTTGGTGGCGTCGAGCACGTCGAAGCTGAAGGCCTCGGCCTCTTCCTCGGTGAAGATCTGCAGGCCGAGTTCCCATTCCGGAAACTCCCCGGCCTCGATGGCTTCCCACAGGTCGCGGCGGTGGAAGTCGGGGTCGGCGCCCGAGATCTTCACGGCCTCGTCCCACATCAGTGAATGCGTTCCGAGCACCGGCGACCAGTGGAACTTGCAGAACACCGAATCGCCGGCCTCGTTCACGAGCCGGAAGGTGTGCACGCCAAAGCCCTGCATCATGCGGTAGCTGCGCGGAATGGCGCGATCGGACATGTGCCACATCAGCATGTGGGTCGACTCGGGCATGAGCGAGACGAAGTCCCAGAAGGTGTCGTGCGCGCTCGCGGCCTGCGGCATCTGGTGATGCGGCTCCGGCTTCACGGCGTGGACCAGGTCGGGAAACTTCATGGCGTCCTGGATGAAGAACACGGGCATGTTGTTGCCCACCAGGTCCCAGTTGCCTTCGTCCGTGTAGAACTTGACGGCAAAGCCGCGCACGTCGCGCGCCGTGTCCTTGGAGCCGCGCTCGCCGGCCACGGTGGAAAAGCGCACGAACACCGGCGTGATCTTTCCGCCTTCGCGCAGCGGCGCCGCCTTGGTGAACTGCGGGATGCCTTCGTAGCATTCGAAGTAGCCGTGGGCGCCCGAACCGCGCGCATGCACGATGCGCTCGGGAATGCGCTCGTGGTCGAAGTGGGTGATCTTCTCGCGCAGGATGAAGTCTTCGAGCAGCGCGGGGCCGCGCAGGCCGGCCTTGAGCGAATTCTGGTTGTCCGCGATGGGCACGCCCTGGTTGGTGGTGAGCCGCTGGCCGCCAGAGTCGACGCGCACCCGGTCCAGCGATTCGATGGTGGCATTCAGGCCCGGCATGGCCATGCCGCCGGCCTTCTCCGAGTTGATCTCTTCGGACAAGGTGCTGGCCGTTGCCGCGGACGACAGCGGCTGCACGGTCTGGCCGGCGGGCGGGCGCAGCGCGTTGTCCATGCCGTGCTCCAACGGCTTGTTCGCATTGAAAGGCATGCCTGCGGCCAGCGCCTGCGCATGCGCGGCTTTTTGCGAGGGCGGATCGGGCGGCGGCCCCCCCGGCAGGTGCGCGGCGCCGCTGTCGGTGTTGCGGGCGGCCGCCGCTGCGCTGGTGGCGGCGCTGCCGGATTCGGGAGGAGAAGGTGTTCTGGAAGGCGGCATTGAAACTCCGTTCGATGGGATGGCGGGGCAGGGTTCAGCGGGGCGCGCGCTCGCGCGGCACCTTGCCCTCGGCCGCGAGCTGCAGCACGCCCTCGGCAAACTTCATGAGTTCGTCCGAGAGCGGCGCGCCCGGCGCGAGAACGCCCACGCGCTCGGCCAGGGCCTGGAATGCGGCGCGCGGTGACTCGGGCGCGGCAGGCACGGGAATGTTGCTGTCTTCGGGCATGGGACGGCCTCTGCTGGTGCCTCAGGTGCGCGCGTGGTGCGCGTGGGGCCAGCGCAGATGGCCGGAACGCCGCGCGAGCAGCAGCCCGGCCGCAGCCAGCCCGACCATCGCAATGGCGGCCGTGTTGCCGGATGCCGCACGGCCCATGTCGAGCGCGATCTCGCCGGTGCGCGGCCCGGCAAGCTGCAGCCGGCGCTTGGTCATCTGCGCGCCCAGCTCGCCGAGCCGGTCGGGCAGCAGCTTCTCGGCGGTCGGCAGCAGGATGGTTTCCTCGTCGGCCACGTGGTGCATCACGTCGCGCATCAGCGCCGAGAGGGTTTCGTCATAGTCGCGCGCTTCGGGCTCCATGGCGCGAAGCAGGCCGATGAGGCGGCGCATCTCGGAATGCTCCTCGAGCGCCTTGGTGATGCGTTCGTCGTCCTCGCAGACCTTGCGCATCTCGGGATAGAAGATTTCTTCCTCGAGCTGCGCATGGATCTCGAGCGCGGTGCAGATGGTGTTGACCAGCCCTTTCTTCACCCGTTCCGGCGCGCCGGCCTTGTACTGGTGGAAGGTGGAGAGCACGTGCGTGTGGTCCAGGCGAATCATGTTGGTCGCCGTGGGAAAGAGCCGGGAGACGATGTTGGTCATGTGGAACTCCAGGGTAGGACGCCCCCCGAAGCGCCTGCGGCGCCTCCCCCCACTGGGGGACGCACCCGGTGGCCCGGCGGAGCCGGTTCCACGGGTGCGCTGGACTGGGTCGTCGGGTGTTGTGTGCGGCGCCCGGTCAGGCGGCGGCGGTGAGCTCTTCCATGAGCTCTTCCTTGCGCGCGGCGAGCTGCTCGCGCATGGCCACCAGGTCGAGCCCCCTGGCGGCGCGTGCCTTGACGAAGATCTCGTTGCGCTCTTCCTTCACGTGGTGGTCGATGTATTCGCCGAGCACGATGACCTTGGCATCGAACTTGTCGTCCACCTCGGTCGCGGCTTCGATCTGCGCGATCAGCTCCTTGGCGCTGGTGTGCTCGACCTCGGCTTCGTCCAGAAGATCGGTTTCGCTGATCGCCTCGCGCACGGCCGGGTAGAAGATCTCTTCCTCGATCTGGGCATGGACGGTCAGCTCGGTGCAGATCTGGTTGGCGAGTTCGCGCTTCTTCTGCTGCACGTCGGCGGCGCGCGAATGGGTCAGTTCCTCGTACGCCTTGAACATCTTCTTGACGTTGCGGTGGTCGGTATCGAGAAGGCTGCATGCATCGGGTGCTGCGCGCTTGGTGGAGTTGGGCATCGTGGGCTCCGGTTGGGTTGATGGAAGCCGAACGATGAAAGGGCTGCCGGCGCCGCGGCGTAGGAAAGCTCCCTGAGTGCGCGTAGCAAGGCGCACTACTCGTGCTGCGCGTAGCAAGGCGCACTACTCGTGCGCGTTGCCGCGCTGGGCCAGCAGGCAGCCGGCCGCCAGCCCCAGGGCAAAGAGGCCGTAGACCGCCCCCAGGGAGCGCTTCGAAAGGTGGTGCTCGAAGCCCGGCCTGAGCCGGTGCGGCGTGATCGTGTAGTCCACCGCGCAGGCCAGCGCGGTGGCGGCGCCGGCGCTCGCGAGCGCCGCGGGAGCCGACTGCGCGGGATGCCGGCTGGCATGCAGCCAGCCATAGATCAGCGCCCAGAAGATGGCGCTCGCATGGTGCGTGGCATAGCCGAGCGCGGTGTGCTTCAGCGTGGGGCCGCGCACATCGAAGGCCCGGTCGCCCCAGAGCCAGTGGCTGGTGGCATTGGTCGGCGCCACCAGGCTGCCGGCCTCGCGGCGGCCGCACAGCATCAGCGCGGCGGTGGAGGCGAAGCTTGCAAGGGTTCCCGCGACGAGGCCGGTCCGCAGCGTCGAGCGTTGCCTTTCGCTCAGGGTCAGGGCGGGGGTTTGCATAGGAAACCTGTCTTTCTATGCGGGACTCGCGGAGACGGGCCGCGTCATGGTGCCGGTCGCCCGGGCGCCCAGCGTCATCTCCGTCATCCAGGAGACGAGGAGTTGTCCATAGGCTTGGCGGTGCGCCTGCTTCGACAGCGCATGGTCGGCCCCCGAAATGACGCGGTAGGTCGCGGAGCGCACGCGCTTGAAGGCACCCAGGTAGTTCTCGATGACCGGGTGCGGCACGATCTGGTCGTGCTCCGATTCCACGATCAGCACGTCGCCCGTGAAGGCCTCGCAGGCCGCGAGCGCCCGGTTGTCGCGCGGGCCCACCAGGGTGCGGCGGTAGGCCACGAGGTCGGGCCGGCTCAGCTGGCCCTTGGGCGCGAGCCACTCGCGGTCGCGGTAGAGCGCCGGCGCCCGCAGCGCGAGCCAGCGCACCGGCCGCATGGTGCTGACCAGCGCCGCCAGGTAGCCGCCGTAGCTGCTGCCGACGATGGCAATGGCCTGCGGGTCGACGGTGGGGTGGCTGATGAGCGTGTCGTAGGCCGCGAGCACGTCGCGCAGGTTGTCCTCGCGCGTGACCTCCTGGCGCAGCGAGGCATGGCGCGCATGGCCGCGCAGGTCGAAGGTGAGGCAGACGCAGCCGAGCGCGGCAATCTCGTGCGCGCGCGCGATGTACTGCTCCTGGCTGCCATCCCAGCCATGGACCAGGAGAACGCCGGGCACCATCGTGGAGGCGGCAACCAGCGTTCCGGCAATGTGCTGGCCGTCTACGGATATGTCTATGAAGTTATGTCGTGTCGCTGTCATATGGCTGGAACAATGCGTATTTGGCGAGCGGCCCGATCTGCGAGTCGACGCCGCGGTAGTGCACCGTTGCGCCCGCCGGGATCGCCGGCGCCTCACCATACGCCTCGAAGCAGGAGATGCGCACGCGCTCGAGCGCCGGGTCGCGCCAGAAGCATTCGAGCGCGACCATTTCGGCCCCGGTGGCGCCGCCCACGCGCCACGACTGCTCGAGCACGCCCGAGCGCCAGGCGCCGTCCGCGCCCAGGCCCTGCGCCACGTCGTAGTTCACGCGCGACGCAAAGAAGCCCGGGTAGCTCTCGATCACCGCATGGTGGTAGCGCCGCGCCTGCTCGATCGCCAGGCAAAGCGCCGGCGGCGGGCTGGTGATGGCCAGCAGCGCATCGAAGTTGCCGCGCACGAGCGTCAGGTCGGAGCCGCCGTAGACGTTCTGGCCGGTGTTGTCGAGCGTCATCCGCTGGCGGCCGAAGTAGCTCACGATCATCTGGTCGACCAGCACCTGCCCGACGCTGTAGGTTTCCGGCTTGGCGAGGTTCTCTTCGAGCACCACGCCGTGCAGCGCGATCTCGCTCTCGTCCATGGCCGCGAGGCAGCGGTCCAGGGCTTCGGCATCGGCGGCCATCGCCTGGCCGCGCCCGCCGGTGGCGCACACCGGCTTGATGCGCACCGCGCCGCTTTCCAGCAGGTGGCGCCCGGCCCATCGCGCGTCCTCGACCGAGAACGCCGAAAAGCCGCCGAGCACCGCCTGCGACACGGCGGGGGCGAAGGCCGGCTCCCATCCCTCGGGACAGGCCGCCGCCCTGCCCACCAGCGGGTGCGTGATCGCCTTGGTGGCAACGAAGGGGTGCGGAACCACGCCGCCGAACAGGTCGTGCAGCGTCGAGATGCCGAGCGAGCGCGCAAGCTGCGTGCTGGCGATGGTGTCGCTCGGCACGAAGTACAGCGGCGTGCTCTCGTGGGCGCGCGAGGCGTCGTATTCGCCCGCGTAGCGGAACTGCTTCAGCGCTGCGAGCCGCTGCGCGAAATTGCTGCGCGTGGCCCGTTCGTGATCGCTGCCGTAGGCCTGCGGGTCCGCGCTCCAGACCACGACGCTGCCGCCGGTGCTCTTGAGGACCGTGTCCACGAGGGCGACTCCGGAGCTGAAAAGGGTGTCCATGGCATGGGCCCGGGCTTAGCGGTGCGCCTCCGGGCAGATGCCGGAGGAAGCGCCGGTGACAAGGGCAACAAGGGCAAGAGGCCGGGTGAAAGCGGATCTGTTCATCGGGAAAACTCCTTGTGAACGGTTGGCTGGGTGCATGGGGGCAATCCGTGCATCTCGATGAGGCCGGTTCCTACAGAAGGCTCTCCTGCACGGGCCTAGCTTGTGGCTTCTTTGCAGCAGGCCCAGGGCGGGCGTCGTCCTCGCGCCGATGGTCGGACAGGTTTCGGCCCGGCGGGGCGGGATAACGCGCGTCGTTGTGAAAGAGGCCTCCTACGCGGCCTCTGCCAAACCGCCCTTCTTTCCTCGGGCGCATACTCCCATTCGCCACAACCGAGGACGAACATGCCCGCTCCTTCCAACCCGGAGTCCCGTGCGCTTGCCAAGCTGGCCTGGGAGGCCGCCTGGGAACGGCTGGGCAATGCGCTGCAGCCGCCGGCCGGCTATCCGCCGGCCACGCCGGAGCAATTGGCCGAGTGCTTCGAGGTCGCGCAAGCACGGCTCGACGAAGTGCGCGCGGCGTTCGGCGTGCCGCAAGGCCGTTGAGCGGCGGCGACCCCGGCCGGCCCTGACCGGCGCGCGTGGTGGCGACTTTCGCAGCCATGCGGGCCTTTCCTACGGCTGCGGCGCCGCCCATTTGGAATGGTGGGGCGCCATGGCGCCTCCCCGCTCGCACTCGCAGCCCCCCGCCCTCGCACCGGCTCCCGCCGCGGGCCACACGGCCCTCCTGATCATCGACATGATCAGTTGCTGGGACTTTCCCGATGCCGAAAAGCTGTTGCCCGGCGCGCATTTCATTGCGGGGCGCATCGCAGCGCTGAAGGCGCGCTGCACGCGCGCCGGGGTGCCCGCCATCTACGTCAACGACAACCGCGGGCGCTGGCGCTCGGACTTTCCCAAGCTGGTGGAACTGTCGCTGGCCTCTGGAGGCGCCGGTGCCGAGATCACCTCGACGCTGCTGCCCGAGGAAACGGACTACTTCGTGCTCAAGCCCAAGCAGTCCGCTTTCTTCGCGACGCCGCTCGAGCTGCTGCTCGCCTATCTCAAGGCCACGCGGCTGATCGTGACCGGCGTGGCCAGCGACCAGTGCATCTGGGCCACCGTGGCCGACGCGGGCATGCGCGACCTCGAGGCCGTCGTTCCGCGCGATTGCGTCGCCTCGCAGACGAGCGCACGCAATGAGCGCTTCCTGCGCCAGGCGCAAGAGGCGCTGCGCGTCTCCACCACGCCCGGGGCGCGCATCCGCCTGCCTGCGAAGCGCTGATGCGTGCACACGCCGTTGGCAGACAAACAGAGAACCCGCGCCGCGCCGGACCTACGAGGAGCCCCCGCCGGTGGGTCCGCTGGCCGCGGACTGCCCCGAGCGGTCGGGCTCGGCCGGCTGGGAGATGATGTTGAGCGTGTCGCCGGCCTTGCCGATGTCGCCCTTGGCGGCGGTGTCGCCCAGCGACAGCATGCCCACCAGCCTGCGGCCGCGGTCCACCACCGGCATGCGCCGCACCTGGTAGCCGGCCATCTCGTCCATCACGGTTTCGACGTTGTCGTTCTCGCTGCACCACTTGACGTCCTTCGACATCACCTCGGACAGCGCGGTGTCCAGCGGGCGCGTCTGCGCGACCACGCGAAGCACGATGTCGCGGTCGGTCACCATGCCCAGCAGCCGCTGGCCGTCGCACACGGGAATGGCGCCGATGTCCAGCTCGTCCATGGCCTGGGCGGCCAGCGCCACCGTGTCGGACGGCGACAGGGTCCGCACGCCGCGGGTCATCAGTTCGGATACGCGTGTCATTGCCTGCCTTCGTTCGGGGGTCAGCCGCTGCGCCGCTCGGCGTTGCGCTTGCGCGTGGCCGCAGCCTTCTTGGCCGAGGCCGAGCGTTCGGCGGCCGTACGGGACGCCGCCGCGGCGCCGCCCTTGTGGCCGCCGGTGCGCGAGGGCGCGTGGTTCTCCGCCTTGCCGCGGCCGCTGCCGCTCTTCTTGCCGCCGCCGGTCTCGGCATTGACGGTGGCCCAGGCACGCCTTTCGGCTTCGCCCTTGCCCACGCCGCGATGCTCGTAGCCTTCCTCGATGTGCTCGGCCTTGCGTTTCTGCTTGTCCGTATAGGACGACTTGTCACCTCTTGGCATTGAACTCTCCTGGAGGATGAAGAAGCCTTCATGCTGCGCCCCTGGTCTTCATTGCGGGTCGGAAGACGCAGGCCTTGCGCGTGGGAGCAGTCTGTCGGCGGCGCGGTGCACGCGGCCCTTGTGGGATTGCACCGACGGTGCCTGGGGCCGATTGCACGACAGCCCGCCGCGCGCGAGGCGCGGAGTATCCGTGCGATGAAAAAGACAGTCAGCGATTTCGTGGTCCAGCGCCTGCACGACTGGGGCGTGCGGCGCGTCTACGGCTACCCCGGCGACGGCATCAACGGCCTCATGGGCGCACTCGACCGGGCGGACGGCGCCATCGAGTTCATCCAGAGCCGCCATGAGGAACTGGCCGCCTTCATGGCCTGTGCGCATGCCAAGTTCTCGGGCGAGGTGGGCGTCTGCCTGGCCACCTCGGGACCGGGCGCGATCCACCTGCTGAACGGCCTGTACGACGCGAAGCTCGACCGCCAGCCGGTGGTCGCCATCGTCGGCCAGCAGCAGCGCAGCGCGCTCGGCGGCGACTACCAGCAGGAGGTGGATCTGGTTTCGCTGTTCAAGGACGTGGCGCACGAGTTCGTGCAGATGGCCACCAGCGCGGAGCAGGTTCGCCACCTGGTCGACCGCGCGATGCGCATCGCGCGCGACCGCCGCGCCGTCACCTGCGTGATCGTCCCCAACGACGTGCAGGAGCTGCCGGCGGTGCCGGTGCCGCCGCGCAAGCACGGCACCGTGCACAGCGGCATCGGCAGCACGGCCAGCGCCGCGGTGCCGAACGCCGCGGCGCTGGGGCAGGCGGCGGACATCATCAACGCGGGCAGCAAGGTGGCCATCCTGGCGGGCGCGGGCGCCCTGCATGCCACCGATGAGCTGATCCATGCGGCCGAGCGGCTCGGCGCCGGCATTGCCAAGGCGCTGCTCGGCAAGGCGGCGGTGCCCGACGATCTGCCCTTCGTGACCGGCGCCATCGGCGTGCTCGGCACGCGGCCCAGCTCGCGCATGATGGAAGACTGCGACACCTTGCTGATGGTGGGCTCGTCGTTCCCGTACGCGGAATTCCTGCCGCCCGAAGGGCAGGCCCGCTGCGTGCAGATCGACACCGACCCGCGCGCCATCGGGCTGCGCTACCCCACGGAGCTGGGCCTGGTCGGCGACAGCCGCGCCACGCTCGCGGCGCTGCTGCCGCTGCTCGACCACAAGGAACACGGTGCCTGGCGCCAAGGCATCGAGGCCGACGTGGCGCGCTGGTGGCGCGTGCTCGAGGCGCGCGCGCATGTGGAGGCCTCGCCGGTCAATCCGCAGCGCGTGTTCTGGGAGCTGTCGCCGCGCCTGCCCGAAGAAACGGTGCTCACCTGCGACAGCGGCACCGCCGCCAACTGGTACGCGCGCGACGTCAAGCTGCGCCGCGGCATGAAGGCCAGCCTGTCCGGCGGCCTCGCCACCATGGGCCCGGCCCTCCCCTACGCGATTGCGGCCAAGCTGGTGCATCCCGACCGGCCCGTGGTCGCGATGCTGGGCGACGGCGCCATGCAGATGAACGGCCTCAATGCGCTCATCACCCTGGCGCGCATGTGGCGCGACTGGGCCGATCCGCGCCTGGTCGTCATGGTGCTCAACAACCGCGACCTCAACCTCGTGAGCTGGGAGCAGCGCGTGCTCGGCGGAGATCCGAAGTTCAACGCTTCGCAGGAGCTGCCCGACTTTCCCTACGCGCGCTTCGCGCAGATGCTCGGCCTTGCGGCCCTGCGCGTCGATACGCCAGAAGCCATCGGCCCGGCATGGGACGCCGCCTTTGCGGCCGACCGCCCGATGCTGCTGGAAATGGTCACCGACTCCGCCGTGCCGCCGCTGCCGCCCGATGTTTCGCTCGCCCAGGCCAAGGCCTACCTGCTGGCCCTCTGGCAGGGCGACCCCGAAGCCATGCGGACCATCAAGGCCACCATGCGGGAATACTGGGCCAGCGCGACGGCGTGATGAGCCTTGTCTCTCCCGCTACTGCCCGGTCTTGATGTCCGCCCTGGCTTTTGATTCTTCCTCGCTCGCGCGCGACAGGCACGCGGCCCTGTCGCCGCCCTGCCGCTCGTTGCACTTCTCCCTGGCCACCTCGTAGTTCACCGCCACCCGCGTTTCAGCGAGCCTGCGGGCATTGGCGTCGCTGGGGCTACGCTGGTGGTCGAGCTCGGCCAGTGCAATCTTCTGGCGGCCCTGCGCTTCCTTGACGCAGACTGCCCTGGCGGGCTCGACCTGCTTTTCGCACTGTTCCAGCGCGGCCTTCAGGTTGGCGCCGATCCGTTCCCGCGCCGCGCCGTATTCGACGATGGCCGGGTCGATCTCCGCCGGATGCGGCGGCGAGGTTTGCGCACCCGCCGGAACGATCGCCCCCGCCCATAGCAGCGCGGCGGCGAACAACGCGTGTAGCTTTTGCATGGCGATCTCCTGTCAGTCGCTCTTGCCGCAGTGTGGGCGCCGCATCGTCCGCGCCGGTAGGACGTGCGCCCAAGCCGGCCGGGGGGCACCGCCGACGCCCCGCCGCCCATTCATGCCCCTTGCGCAGGAAGCGTCAGCATGTGCTTACGGCCGCTTCGCAAGGCGTCCTACCGCCCCGGCGCTGCCGACTTCTATATTGATTTCGGACGCCGGATCCTCCCCTGCAAGAAAAACCACCGGCGTCAAGGAGCTCAACCATGAAGAAACTGTTATTGATGTGTGCCGCAGCCTCCTGCATGGCAGTGGGCCAGGTGCATGCGCAAGTGAACACGCCTCCCGCGGCGGCCACCGATCCGGCCATGGCCGAATACAAGGCTGCGCGCGACAAGATCTCGGCCGACTACAAGGCCGACAAGGCGGCTTGCGATGCCATGAAGGACAACGCCAAGGACGTCTGCATCGAAGAAGCCAAGGGCAAGGAAAAGATTGCCAAGGCCGAACTCGAGCAGAAGCAGAAGCCCAGCGACAGCAACGCACGCAAGGTGGCCGAAGCCAAGGTGGAAGCGGCCTATGCGATCGCCAAGGAAAAGTGCGACGACCAGAAGGGCGACGCCAAGAGCGCTTGCGTGAAGGAAGCCAAGGCCACCGAGGCCAAGGGCAAGGCCGACATCAAGGCGATGAAGAAGTAGGCAGTGGCGCACAGCCCCCGCCACAGGACCCGAGAAGCGGTGAAGCCCTTGCAGACGCTCGCCATCTCCGAGGCCCTGCGCGCCCAGTTGTCGGCCGACAACCTCCTGGCCATCAATTCGCATGGCCAGGAGGTTCTTCACGGGCTCGACTTCGACGAGTCGCAGCTTCTCGTGGATTGCAGCGAGCAGCAGCCCACGGACCCTTCCATGCGGGAGCGGTGCGCGCAGCTCGTCATCAAGCACGAGCGGGCCCGGCTGCGCATTGCCACGGTCGACGACGAACGCAACGCGGCCAAATTCTAGAAAGGCTGGTCAGCGCAGCGCCGCCAGATAGGCGGCGATATCCCGCGCGTCCTGCTCGGACACGCTCATCTGCGGCATGGCCGTGAGCGGATCGACCTCGTGCGTGTGGCGCAGCCAGCGCACCATGTTGTCCGGCGTGTTGGCGAGCTTTCCCGCAATCAGCGAACGGCCGCCCATGCCCGCAAGCGGCGGCCCCACGTTGGGCGACGAGCTCGTGATGCCGGGGATCGTGTGGCAGGCGCTGCATGCGTACTGGGGCAGCGCCCGCGCGCCGCGCTGCGCATCGGCCGCCCGCAGCGGCGCGGCGCCATCTGCCGGCCCGCATGCCGGCCGCGCCGGTGCGCCCTGTGCGCCCTGTGCGCCGGTGGGCTCCACGCGCGTGGCTTCGGCATACTGCTGCGGCGTGAGCTCGGGCAGGCGCGCCATGAACGCCACCACCGACCACAGGTCTTCCTCGGACAACCTGAACTCCCAGGCCGGCATGCCGCTCATGCGGATGCCGTGCTTGGTCAGCCAGTACAGTTCGCGCGGCTTCCAGTGGTGCCGCGCATCCACCAGCGGCCCCGGCAGCGGCTGCATGCTCTTTCCGATGTCGCCCTGCGCGACGCCCGGCGCACCATGGCATTGCACGCACTTGTCGCGAAAACAGGCCGCGCCGCGCATCACCAGCCGCTCGTCGTCGAGCCGCGGCGGCTCGATGTTGCGCGCGCGCATCTTCACCGACTGGCGCATGGCGGTTTCCAGCATCGAATAGACCGGCTGGAAATGCTGCTGCGTGGCCGCCACGTCGTAGAGGCCGCCATACACCACCAGCGCGCCCGCCGCCACGCCCGCGATGCCCAGCGCGGCGACGGTGAGTAGAGCGGTCTTGGGTGCACCCATCGGCAGCATTCAATTGGCGGCATTGTCCGACGCGCACCGGCGCCGCCATGTCGGCGCAAGCCGCATTCCAATCCGCAGAATCGCGGCATGGTGGCCGCCCCGTCATGCCCTGCCGTGTGCCCGCTCGCCCTGCTGGTGCTGGTGGCGCTCGCGGCCGGATGCACGCCGGGAGAGAGCAGCCCCATCTTCGAGCGCGCGCCGCCCGCGCAGCGCGAGCGCGGAAGGCAGCTGCTGGCGCAATACCAGTGCGGAAGCTGCCACACCATCCCCGACGTGCAGGCCGCGCGCGGCCGCACCGGCCCCACGCTCGCCGCCTTCGGCAAGCGCAGCTACATTGCCGGCCAGGTGCCGAACGGCCCCGACGCCCTGGTGCGCTGGATCGTGGCGCCGGCCGCCGTGGTGCCGGGCACCACCATGCCTGCAATGGGTGTGTCGCCCCAGGACGCGCGCGACATGGCGGCCTACCTGCTCGCGCTCGAGAAATGAACGCGGCGAGCGAGGGCGCACCCCAATCCGCCCTGCGGGCCGCCGGCCCCGTCGCGCAATCGCTGCTCGAAGTGAGCGGCGTGCTGGCGGTGGGCGGCGCGGTGATCTTCGCCGGCGTGATGCTGCTGCTCGCACTGGCCGTTCGCCACCGCGGTGGCGGCCGGGTGAACACGCGCTGGTGGCTGCTCGGCGGCGGCCTTGCTTTTCCGACGGTGGTGCTCTCGGCGCTCTTCGCCCACAGCGAATTCCACCGGCCGCCGTGGCGGCCCATTCCACCGCCCGGCGCGCTGATCGTCGGCGTCACGGGCCACATGTGGTGGTGGGAGGTGCGCTACCGCGACCCCGCCAGCGGCGCCGAGGTGGTCACGGCGAACGAGATCCGCATTCCGGTCGGCCGGCCGGTCTATTTCGGCCTTGGCAGCGCCGACGTGATCCACAGTTTCTGGGTGCCCTCGCTCGGCGGCAAGATGGACATGCTGCCCGGCCGCGTGCAGCACCTGCTGCTGCAGGCCGGCCGGCCCGGCACCTGGCGCGGGCAGTGCGCCGAATACTGCGGCGAGCAGCATGCGCGCATGGCGCTGCACGTGGTGGCCGAAGAGCCCGCGGCTTTCGATGCATGGCTTGCGGGGCAGGCACGGCCGGCGGCCGCGGCTTCGCGCGAGCTCGAACGCGGCCGCGAGGCCTTCCTCGCGCACCGCTGCAACGCCTGCCACACCGTGCGCGGCGTCAGCGAGCAGAGCCGCCTCGGGCCCGACCTCACGCACGTGGGCAGCCGGCTGCACCTGGGCGCCGGCACCGCGCCCAACGATGCCGCGCAGCTCGCCGCCTGGGTGGCCCACACGCAGCAGCTGAAGCCGGGCGCGCGCATGCCCTCCTCCGGCGAGCGCATCGGCGAGGCCGACCTGCAATCCATCGCGGCCTGGCTCGCGCAACTGAAATGACGACGCAGGCTCCCAAGGAAGATCCTTCGAATCTGCCGCCGCGCCCCGCAGGCGAGCGCGAGGCCCTCGAGCGCGCGTGGCGCCCGCCCACCGGCTGGCGGCTCTTCTCGGCGGTGAACAACACGCGCATCGGCGTGTTCTACATCGCCACCGCCATGCTCTTCTTCGTGCTGGCCGGCATCCTGGCGCTGATGATGCGCACGCAGCTCGCGGTGCCGGACAACCACCTGATCGACGCGGGCACCTACAACCAGCTCTTCACGATGCACGGCACCGTGATGATGTTCCTGTTTGCGGTGCCCATCGTCGAGGCCGTGGCCATCTACCTGCTGCCGGGCATGCTGGGCGCGCGCGACCTGCCCTTTCCGCTGCTCTCGGCCTATGCGTTCTGGGCCTATGCCATCGGCGGCATCGCCTTCTTCTGCACGCTGTTCTTCGGCGTGTCACCCGATGGCGGCTGGTTCATGTATCCGCCGCTCACCGGCAAGGAGTTCTCGCCCGGGCGCGGCGCCGACTGGTGGCTGCTGGGCATCGGGTTCATCGAGATCTCGGCCATTGCGGGCGCCATCGAGCTGATCGTGGGCGTGCTGTTCACGCGCGCGCCCGGCATGACGCTGATGCGCATGCCGATCTTCGCCTGGGCCATGCTGGTCACCGCGCTGATGATCGTCTTCGCGTTTCCCGCGGTGATCGCGGCGACCATGCTGCTGGAGCTGGAGCGCGCGCTCGACTGGCCCTTCTTCATTCCCGCGCGCGGCGGCGATCCGCTGCTGTGGCAGCACCTGTTCTGGTTCTTCGGCCACCCGGAGGTCTACATCATCTTCCTGCCCGCGGCCGGCATGGTGTCGATGATGGTCGCCACGCTCGCGGGCACGCCGCTGGTGGGCCACCGGGCGGTGGTGCTGGCGCTCATCGGCGTGGGCGTGGTGAGCTTTGCGCTGTGGGTGCACCACATGTTCACCGCGGGCCTGGGCAATCTCTCGCTGCTGGTGGTGTCGGCCGCGAGCTTCATCGTCGCCATACCGAGCGGCGTGCAGGTGTTCGCGTGGATCGCCACCTTCTGGCGCGGCCGCGTCGCGCTCGATGCGCCCACGCTGTTCCTCCTGGGCTTTCACTTCATCTTCGTGCTGGGCGGCCTCACGGGCGTGATGGTGGCAGTGCTGCCCTTCGACTGGCAGGCGCACGACAGCTACTTCATCGTCGCGCACCTGCACTACGTGCTCATCGGCGGCATGGTGTTTCCGGTGTTCGCGGGCTTCTACTACTGGGCGCCGGTCTTCAACGGCCACCGGCTTTCCGAGCGCTGGGGCCGCTGGGTGTTCGGGCTCATGTTCGGCGGCTTCAACCTCGCCTTCTTTCCGATGCACATCGCGGGCATGCTCGGCATGCCGCGGCGCGTGTACACCTACAGCGCCGACCTGGGCTGGAACGCGCTCAACATGCTGTCCACCCTTGGCGCCTACACGCTGGCGGCCGGTGTGCTGCTCTTCACGGTGGACGCGGCGCGCACGCTGCGCCGGCCCGGGCAGGACCATGGCAATCCCTGGCGCGCCGGCACGCTCGAATGGCTGCCGCCGCGCGAATACGGCGTGCGCAGCATTCCGCAGGTGGATTCGCGCTATCCGCTGTGGCGGCGGCTCGCGCTGCCGCAGGAGGTGGAGGCCGGTCGGCACTGGCTGCCGGGCACCGTCTTCGGCGGCCGCGAAACGCTGGTGACCAGCCCGCGCGATGCGCGGCCGATGCACCTGCTGCGCCTGCCGACCGACAGCTGGTGGCCGCTGGCGGCAGCCGCCGGCACCGCGGGTTTCTTCCTGCTTCTCACGGTGTCGCAGACGCTGCCTGCGCTGGCCTGCGGCGTGATCGCGGTGGCATGCATCCTGCGCTGGCTGTGGGACTCCGACCGTCCGCCGCCGGTGGCCACGGTCGACGTCGGCCATGGCGTGCAGCTGCCGGTCGGCGCGCGGGGGCGGGCATCGCACTCGTGGTGGGCCATGGTCGTGCTGATTGCGGTGGACATGACGATCTTCGTGTCGCTGCTGTACACCCATGTGCACCTGTCGATGGCCAGCGACGTGTGCCCGCCGCCCGGTGCCGCGCTGCCGCCCCTGCGCTGGCCGCTGGGCGCGGCGCTGCTGCTCGCGGCCGGCTCGGCCGCGATGGCGCTGGCCGCGCGCAGGCTGCATGCAGCAGATCCGCGCCGCCAGCGCAGGCTGCGCATGCTTGCGGCACTGGCCATGGCCTGCGCGGCCGGTGCGGCGGCGCTCGACATCGGCGGCCACCAGCTCGCCGGGCTCGATCCGCGCGCCCAAGGCTGGAGCGCATCGGTTGGCATGCTGCTGGGCTACCAGGCCTTCCACATCGCAGTGCTGATGCTGATGGGTGGCTATGTGCTCGTGCGTTCGTGGTCGGGCAGGCTGCAGCCCGCGGCCCGCGCGACCATCGACAACACCGCGCTGATGTGGCACTGCGTGACAGCGCAGGGAATCATCGGAGCGCTTGCGGTGCAGGGCGTGCCGCGGCTCCTGGGCTGAGCGCCGCTACGCGGCCGGCGCCCGCGCGCCGATCGTCCAGCAGGCGGCGGTGAAGCGGACTTCGCTGCCGTGCACATAGGGCTCGAACGCCGCGCGCATGCCCTCGGTGACCCGTGTGCGCGTTCGCTCGTCCGCATCCTGGAGAACGAGCCCGACGGGGCCGAGCCGCGTGAGATAGCCATGCAGCGCCTTCTCGGGCAATGTGCATTCCACATCGATCGGCCGGATGTCGATGCCGGCCCAGCCGCTCTCTTCCAGGATGGACACCACCCGATCGCGGTCCGCGAAGGAGAACTGTCCCGGCGCACCCGGCCTGCGCGCCGGCAGGTTCGGCAGCAGCGGCGCGGCGGCGCGCTCGGCCGTCGTCATGAATGGGTTCTCTGCGGCGCTGCGCCATGCGATGGCCCGAAGCGCGGCGCCATCCTTCGCGGCATGCCGCAGGTTCGCAAAGGCCTGCACCGGGCTGTCGAAGAACATCACGCCGAAGCGCGAAACGACCAGGTCGAAGCTCGCGGGCTCGAAGGCGTGCCGCTGCACGTCGCCGCAGATGAAGCTTGCCGGTATTCCCGCCCGTTCGGCGCGCACGCGGGCGGCGGCAATCATCGGCTCGGAGATGTCGGCGCCGACGCAATGCCCCGCCGCGCCGAGCACCCCTGCGATGGCCAGCGTGGTGGCACCGGTGCCGCAGCCCACGTCGAGCACCCGCTGCGCGGAGGCGGCGCGCGCCTCGTCCACCAGCAAGTTCTCGAACGGCGCGAACAGCTGGTCGAGCGACTCCTGCGCATCGACCCAGGCGCGGCCGCCGCGGCCGTTCCAGAGGGCGGCTTGTTCGTTGTGTTGCTGGTCCGTGATGTCCATGATGGTTTGTCCTTGGCGTGTCTGTTTGGGCGAAAGCTAGACTGTGCAACTTCAAGTCGACTTGAGGTCAAGAGGTGGCGGCACAACATCTGGACATCGCCCAAGTGGCACAGCAATCCGGCGTCCCCGCATCGACGCTGCGCTTCTACGAGGAAAAGGGGCTCATCGCCTCCACCGGCCGGCACGGCCTGCGCCGCCTGTTCGGTGCCGGCGTGCTGGAACGCCTCGCGCTCATCGCGGTGGGACGCGCCGCGGGCTTCTCGCTCGACGAGATCGCGCGCATGTTCGCGCCCGAGGGCGCACCGCGCATCGACCGGCAAATGCTCGCCGCCAAGGCCGAAGAGCTCGACCGCACCATCCGCAAACTGAGCGCCATGCGCGACGGCCTGCGGCACGCGGCGGCCTGCCCCGCGCCCAGCCACATGGAGTGCCCGACCTTCAGGCGCATCGTCCGCGCCGCGGCCTCCGGCGCCATTGGCGCACGCGAAAAAAAGAAGGCGCCGAAGTTGCCGAATTAGGTGCTGCCTCATGCTGCACCCGGCTGCCAGACAGCCTCCTACAACACGACGGTCTCTTGGCCGATGCGGCGCGGATTTTCTGGATCGAAAGTTGCAACCCTGGGCACTGCAATCTATGCCGTCATCCCCCAGAAATGCCGGCCGGAGACTTTTCCATGGTGAGCGCCAATCCAGTTATTTCGTCGGATCGTGTCGAGGGGACATCCGTCTACAACACGTCGGGAGACAAGCTCGGCAGCATCGATGAACTCATGATCGACAAGATCTCGGGCCAGGTCCGCTATGCCGTGTTGGAGTTCGGCGGCTTCCTGGGCATGGGCACGGACCGCTATCCGCTCCCCTGGTCCATGCTGAAGTACGACACCTCGCAGGACGGCTATGTGGTGCCGTTGACCAAGGCGCAGATCGAAGGTGCGCCCAAGTATGCGAGCGACCGCGTGCCCGAGTACGACGATACGTACAGCGGGACGGTGGACAAGTACTACGGGCTTTGAAAGCCCACGGCCGTCCGTAGCCTCACCGGATACGGCGGCTGCTGCCATCGCCGCCGGGCGGCGGTCAGTCGCCGAACCAGAACACGAGCCAGGACGACAGCGCCGTCAAGGTGGTCATCAGGAGGAGCGTATCCTTCTGCCGCAACAGGCCGCGGCGGCACAGTTGGCTCAAGTTCGACAGCATCTTGGTCTCCTCGCGGGTTTGGCCCTTTCCGGGAGTGTCGATCGCTTGGTTGACATTCGTCAATTAGGGCGATAGTTCAAAGCAGGGATCAACACGCCGCGCGGACAGCCCCTTGATTGCCATCGAAGTGACCCAGTCAAAGTCGGCGGAATTCAACAGCCAAGGCCACCATCACGTAAGCAGGCAAGCACGCCTTTCCACGCGCGACTCCTCGATGTTCGGCATGCCGAACATCGAGGAGTGAAGGAGAAGAGCGATACCACGCGAATCGAGTCTGCGAACAATCCATCCTCGCTCGGGCGCGATAGCACCGGGCGAACGGACGCAGAGGCAACGGCAGCGAGCGCGAGCCAACACGCGGAATCCCTGACGAAAGGAACGGCCCCAAAAAGCCCCTCGACCCTCGAGAACCGCCGAGCCGGATGCATGTTCAAATCGACCAAGTGCTGGCCGTCGAGGTCTCGGTAACTGTCGTCGGAAGATGCCAAGGCCGCCCGGCCACGAGTCATCGCGAGCGGGAAGTGCATACGACCTACGGCCGGACATCCCGAACACATCTTCACTTATTCCGCGCGAGAGCTCCTCGGGCTCTTGCACACAAGACACACCGAAGATCGCCCTCGGGAAGACTCGCCTGCTCCCTCCTCACTCGCGCAGTGTGAACACCACTGACAGGTAGGACACCGGCTGGACCTCTATCACCTCGATGCCGTGCAGCGCGGTCGCATCGAACAGCAGCGAGTCCCCCGCCCTCACCGCAGCTGTCTTGGCACCGTAGCGGTAGGTCACTTCCCCGGACAGGAAGTACAGGAACTTGAGGCCCGGGTGTTGGAAGGTCACGTAGGGATCGGCACCGGGCAACAGCGTGACCAGATAGGGCTCAACAAACAGGTTGCCCGAAAGGAGGTGCCCCAGCAGTTCGTAGCGGTAGTCCTTGACCGCGCCGACCCGATCGACAACAACGCCCTTCCCCGCACGCACATGAGAGAAGTCCGTGCGGCGCGCCTGATCTCCGAAGAAGCGCGACACCGGCACATGCAACCCCTGCGCAACGCGCTCCAAGGTCTCCACCGACGGTGACACCAGACCACGCTCGATGCGCGAAAGCATCGAAGCAGAGACCCCCGAGGCCTTTGCCAGCGAACCAGCCGACATCTCAGCCGCCATGCGAAGCGCCCTCACCTGCGCGCCGATGCGCGCCGCAGACATGCTGCGCACGACCGGCGTTGACTGCCGCGGCAGAAAATGCGTCACCGAGCGCGGAAGCCGCAACGGTCGTGCCGTTGGAAGAGGCGAGGCAAGCTGTCGACGCGTCATTGGAATTCGCTGGCAAGCCGCGATGCGGATTGCAAACTAAGAGATCTGCACCAGAGAAGAAGTTATGAGTTAAAGATAACGTGGTTTTAATTGTCTCCAAATCCGAGCCTTCTGTCCATGCAGAAGCAAGTCACGCGGAGAGGAAGGCCACTTGGGGCAACCACATTTGAGGTCGAGCCGGCCCTTGCATTTGGCGCCGTCGTGAGAGCGCTGCGAACGGCGGATGGTGTCGGACAGGAAGCATTGGCCCACCAAGCAGGCATCGAACGGTCGCACATGGGAAAAATCGAGCGCGGTGAACACATGCCAACACTCGCCATGATCCTGCGCATCGCGAACGCTCTCGGTCGTACTGCTGGCGAACTGCTGCTCGAAACCGAGTCCGTTTTGACCGAGCAGCAAAATGCCGGGCAGCAGTCGCAAGCAACGGACGCTTAGTCCGTGGGTCGAGTGGTCGAGTTACTCAGGGCCACCACCAACACCAAGAACGGTCGAAACCTAGCATCCATGCGGGTTTCGGCCTTTTTCCTTGTGGCAGAGCCATGCGACCGAGCGGTCGGAGCTGGAGGCCTTTTCGTTTAGGGAGGGCCCGTTCTCTTCGCGCCGCCCCTTGATTGTGCGCAGCTTCGGAAGCTGGTGCCGGATCTTGCGCCCCCAGTTGTAGACCGCGTGCGTTTGGTTGCGGCGCAACAATCAGGATGAGAAGAGCGCGTCAAACAAGATGAGAAGGATGGCATGGGCGGGAGGTCGGCGGGCATAGTCCGACGAACTCCCGCCCACGCCGGCGACGGGCTCCCTGCGGGGCACCTTGTCGAATATATGCCTGCACTGCCTGTCGATCGTCGGAGGATTACTCGGCTCGGCGACGTACTTTGCCTGAGTGTGACGGGGGCTGTTAGCTGGCTCGGCGGCCACGCTTGACCACCCGCGCGGGCAGCGTTTCCACAAGTTGCGAGACCGAGACCTCCAGGCCGCCGGCCAGCCTCCAAATGTTGAAGAGCGACAAGTTGCGCTCGCCTCGTTCAACAGAACCAACGTAATTGGGGTGCAAGCCGGCCAACTCCGCAAGTTGCTCGATCGTGATGAGGCGGTCGTGCCGTAAGGCGCGCAGATGCTCGCCAAATGCTTGTTGCAGACGCTCCAGCTCTTTGCTGGACACAGAGTCCAGTGGCTGGGGCTTGTTTGCAACTACTCGGGGCATGCGCCCAAGTTTTCAATCTCCAACACTAAGAGTACACAAACTATCAGTTTGGTTAGGAGGCGGATTCTGGCAAACTAGCTGAAAATAAAACGCAAAGTGTGTTTTGGTTCGATCAAATTTCTTCCTTCGACAACTCAACTATCTGGAGCGGAGTGAGATTCAAATGGCGCGTCGACAGCTCGCTTCGCCTCTGCCAACGGCTCACCCGTTGCGCTTGCCAGCGTCGGTGACGCGTGTCCGGCCACGGCAACCCGCACCTGTTGTGCGCAGCCTCTCCACAGCCCGCATCGGCGCGCAGGTGCGGGCGCTGCGCATGGCGGCCGAGGTGTCTGGCGGCGAACTGGCCAAGACCTCGGGGATTTCTGCGTCGATGCTTTCTCGCATCGAGCGCGGGCTGGTCTCGCCTTCGGTGGAGACACTGGAGCGCCTGGCGCAGGGGCTGCACGTGCCGACCTCACGCTTCTTCAGTGACCAGGCGCGGCGCACTGACTTTTGCCATGTGCGTGCAGGACATGGTGTCTTGGTCGATCGCATCGGCGCGGTGGCGGACTACCGCTACGAGCTGCTGGGCCACCTGCTGTCGGGCAACCTGTTCGTCGAGCCCTACCTGGTCACATTGCTGCCCGGCGCCGATCCCTACGTGACCTTCCAGCACCCCGGCTTGAAGTTCCTGTACTTCCTCTCCGGGGGGGTCACCTACCGCTATGGCGGCAAGTCAGTCGGGGTGGGGGCTGGGGACTCGCTGCTGTTCGAAGCGACCGCACTGCATGGGATCGAGGCCATTCACACTCAGCCGGTCTCTTACCTGTCCGTAGTGTTCACGCTGCGAGAGTAGGCTGTTCTGGCGGCACTGCCGCGCTGCGGGGCGACACGGATCCTCAATCGTCGGCGCCTTCGCAAGCCAAACTCCGGCGGCAACACTCAGCAGCACAAAGAATGAATAAGCTTCGGGGTGGGGGGCGGCGCCCGGAACCAGCGCATGGCGGCAGCGGTTCCAGTCACAGCAAGCGGCCGCGATGTTGGAAGCAATGGTGCGCCCGCCATCGATCTTCGCGGGTCAGGTGCTCGGCCGTCAGCCGAACCATTCGCGCCCGGTCGGGCGAGATGCCATGCGCCACTGCGAACGCTTTCGCGTCTGCGCGCTACATCGGGTGCAGACAGCAAAAACAAAGGTGGCCTTGAGCCCAGAAAGCGCTCTCGCGGAGCGCGCAGAGGTTGGTTCTGTGCGTCATAAGATTTCACGTTGAAGTGATCCCCCGTGGCGCTTGGCGCAACTCGGGCGCCGGCGGCTTGGCCGGCTGGCGGTGCACCGACGTTGCGTCGGCGCTGTCGAGATTCTCAGGTCCCGAACAGTTTGAAGTTTATTGCGGCGCCAACATCATGAGTGCCGATCATTTCCGACGACGTCCGACACACCTCTGCTTCGGCGTCCCGCTGCTCAACCATGAGTCGACTTCGCTCAAGTAGTTCTCGACCTCGCTCAGCCAAGTCTCCGAGAGCGGCGGATCTCTGAACTACGTCCAGTCGGCCGCACTCCGCTACTCTGCAAACGATTCGATGAATCAAGCTCCTATTTTTGGAAGATAGCCCAAGGCATGCGGCAGAACGCATCTTTCAGCGAGACGACGCGATCCTCGGCAGCCAGCGATTCGCCGGTGAGCACGTTCACCAGCGTTGCGCCTCCGAGATCCTCAGGCAACACCACCCTCGTCCCCCTCCACGCCTCCGCATCGGGAAGCACCGGCACACCATCCGCCCCGGCGCACGCAATCCCCGCAAACAACCGCCCCGCCATCACCACCAGCGTCCGCCCTTCGTGCCTGCGCGCAAAGGGCACCACATGCCGCGCCAGCGGCCCTTCGACCGCGAGCCCTTCGTAGCTGCCTTCGCGGAATAGTTCCGCATGCGCGCGCCGCATCGACAGCAGCCGCCAGATGAACCAGAGCTTCGCGCGGCCATCGTGCGGCGACCCGGCCAGCGCCTGCACGCGCGCAGCAAGGTCGTGCCCGCCTGCCATCGCCTGGAGCTCATCGAGCCGACGGCTGCGCAGTTCATAGTCCACCGGCCGCCGGTTGTCGGGATCGACCAGGCTCAGGTCGATCAGCTCGCTTCCTTGATAGAGATCCGGCACGCCCGGCGAGCCGTACTTCAGCAGCGTGAGCGTCAAGCCGTTCCACGCACCGAACCATGACAAGCGATCGGCCAGGCGCTGGATGTCCGCAAGGCAGCCGTCCTTCGACAGGTCCGAGAGGATCCGCTGCACCAGGCCTTCGAGCGCCGCTTCGTACGGTGCATCGGGCTGGGTCCAGCGCGTGTGGAGCTTGGCTTCGCGCGCGGCCTTCTGCATGTACTGCCACACACGCGCGGCATAGGCCGGCACGTCGGCAGCATCGAGGCCGCCGAAGGGCAAGGTGCCGAGCAGGGTCTGGTAGAGCAGGTATTCGTCGGCGCGCGACGGCGCCGCGCCCGCTGGCTCGCCGCCGCGGCACAGCGCGTGCCAGCGCGCGAGCGCGTCGCGCCACTCGCCGGGCATTTCGGAGAGCACGTCGATGCGGTTGCGCACCTCTTCCGATCGCTTGTTGTCGTGCGTGGAGGTCGCGAGCATGGTGTGCGGCCAGTGCCGCGCGCGGTCGGCGCTCAATGCATGGAACTCGGGCACGTCGAAGCCGAACTGGTCGGGCTCGCCGCCGACCTCGTTGAGCGAACTGAGCGGAAAGTAGCGGTAGAACGAGGTGTCCTCCACGCCCTTGGCCGCGACCGGCGCGCTGAACTGCTGGAAGCGCATCGCGAACCGGCGCACGCGCCCGGCCAGCGCCGGTGGCGCGTGCGTGGCCGCGGTCTCGCCACGCAAGGAGCGGCGCACGAAGGCGAAGACGGAGCGGTCGGCGTCGACGCTCTGGCGCTCGGCGGCCTCGGTGGCGGCGTCGATGAAATGCGCGTCCTGCGCGGAAGGCGCATCGACGATGTAGGTGCGGTAGACCGGCATGCAGGCCGCCACTTCTGCGAGCGCGCGCCGCAGCGCGTTGAGCGTGTAGTCGCGCGTGCCGCGGTCGGCCCGCGCGATCCTGAGCAGTTCGGAGGAGAGCACGTTGAGCTCCGACGACAGCGCGCTGCGCATGACCTCGCGCTTGCCGGCCCTTGCGACCGAGCCGAAGTCCTGCGCCTCGCCCGTGAAGCCATGCCAGGCCTGCCGCAGGGCGTCGGCCGCGGCGGTGTCCACGAGCACGCCGTTGGCCACGTTGGCAAAGCGGTAGCCGGTGGTGCCGTGCACATGCCATTCGGCGGGCACCTCTTCTTCCGAGGCGGCGATCTTCTCGGCCACCACGTACAGCGGGCGCGGCGGCCGTCCATCGGGGCCGGTAGCCGGCAGCACGATGCCCGCGCGGCGCGCATAGCCTTCCTGCAGCTGGCGGAAGTAGCGCGCGGGGTCGTACAGGCCATCGGGATGGTCGATGCGCAGGCCGTCCACCACGCCGGCCGCGGCAAGGTCGAGCGCGAAGGACTGCGTGGCCTCGAACACCTCGTCGCGCTCCATGCGCACGGCCGCCAGGTCGTTGATGTCGAAGAAGCGCCGGTAGTTGATTTCGTCGGCGGCCACGCGCCAGTAGGCGAGCCGGTAGGCCTGCAGGTCGATGAGCCGGTGCAGCTGGTCGCGCGCCTCGTCCGAAGCCAGGTTGAACTCCGCCACCGCGGCCAGCACGGCGCGCGCGAGCGACGGATGCGCCTCTGCCAGATGCTCGAGTCGGGCCTTGAACAGTTCCTTGTCGCGCACGCGCTCGGTGCATTCGGCGGGCGTCTGCGCACGGCGGCTGGGCAGGTGGCCGAAGGCGGCCGAGAGGCTGGCGAGCTGCGCTGCGAGCATCGGGTCCTTCAGGTGCGGCAATGCGCATGCAAGAACCACGGGATAGCTTTCGGGCGCCAGCGGAAACCGGTGGTCGAAGTAGCGCAGCGCGAAGCTGCCGTGCGCCGCTTCGAAGTGCAGCGCCAGCTCCCCGCTCGCGAGCACCTCGCCGTAGTGCCCGCCGAGCACCGGCAGCAGCACCTTGCCGGCCAGCTCCTTGTTGAGCGGCTGCCAGTCGATGTCGAAGTGATGCGCGAACAGCGAAGCCGGGCCGTTCTCCAGCACGTCCATCCACCAGGCGTTGTCGGCGCCGAGCACGCCCATGTGGTTGGGCACCATGTCGAGCAGCTGCCCGAGGCCGTGCGCCTGCAGCGCCGCGACGAAGCGCGCAAAGCCTTCGGCGCCGCCGAGCTCGGGATTGACCTCGGCATGGGCCACCACGTCGTAGCCGTGCGTGCTGCCCGCACGGGCGCGCTGGATGGGCGAGCAATACACATGACTCACGCCGAGCTGCGCGAGATAGGGCAGCACGCGGATGGCGTCGTCGAAGCCGAAGCCCTGGTGGAACTGCAGCCGGTAGGTGGCCCGCGGCACGCGCGCCTGCAGCAGCGTGGACGGCGCCGCTTCCGCGCGCAGGCTGCGGCGCGGGCGAATCGCGCGCAAGTGTTCCGTGAGCCCCTGCATCGCCGCGCCGGCCGCCAGCTCCTGCACGCTGGGCGCCAGCTTGCGCCGCCAGTTGGGATGCGTGTCGGTGGTACCGGGCATGTTGGCCTGCTCCACCTCGCCGGCCACGTCCTCGAGCTGGAACACCATCAGCGCCGACGGCGCCGCGGCCAGGAACGCGTGGACCGCCTGCATGATGCGCGGCGAAGGCACTGCGAGCGACAGCGCCTGCGCCGCCTCGTCGGCAGACAGCAGGCCCGCCTCGCGCACGGCCAGCATCAGCCGGATGCGTTCCTGCGCGCGGTCCAGCAGCTGCGCATCGAACAGCCGCGGATCGGGAAAAAGCCCGAGCGCCAGCCGCAGCCGCAGGTCGTGGCCCGACCACCAACCCGCGAGCGTGGCGAGGTCGTGCGTGCTGATGGCCACCAGCGCGGCTGCCGGGTAGGCCGCAGGGGGCGTGAAGCCACCGCCCTGCTGCTTCTCGAAATAGAGCAGCCGGTAGGAGAGCACGTCGGCGCGCGCGAGCGCTTCGCGCATCACGTCCTCCACCGTGCCCAGGTCTTCGCCCACCACCATGCAGCCATGCCGATGACTCTCGACCGCCACGATGGCCAGCATCTCCTCGACCGCGTAGCGCACATAAGCGCCGTCGTGCGGCGAGCGGCCCGGCGGAATCCAGAACAGGCGCATCAGCCCCATCACATGGTCGATGCGCAGCGCGCCGGCGTGCCGCATGTTGGCGCGCAGCATCTGCACGAAGGGCTGGTAGTGGTGCGTGCGCAGGTGGTCGGGGCGCAGCGGCGGCAGGCCCCAGTTCTGCCCCGCCGGATTGAACTCGTCGGGCGGCGCGCCGATGCTCGCGCCGACCGCGAAGCAGTGGCGCGCGGCCCAGGCATCGGAACCGCCGCGGTCCACCGAGACGGCCAGGTCCAGGTAGAGCCCGATGCCCATGCCCAGCGCCTTGCAGCGTTCGCCCGCGCGCGCGAGCTGGCGCTCGGCCACCCATTGCAGGTACTGGTGGTATTGCAGCCGCTCGGCATGCTCGGCCGCAAAGGCCTGCACCTCGGGCGAATCTGCCTGCCGGTAGGCCTCGGGCCATGCGAGCCAGCCCCAGCACTGCGGATCGGCCGCGGCAAAGTGGGCCTGCAGCGTCTCGAACAAGGCGTGCTGGCGCAGCGGTTCGCCCTGCGCCGAGACAAAGGCCAGGAAGGCCTCGCCGCGTGCATCGGGAGCGCCGGCCGGCGAAAGATGCCGCGCGCGAAAGTGCTCGAACAGCAGCTCCAGCACTTCGAACTTGGCGGTGGCCACGCCGGCATGGTCGACCAGCGGCGCGGCCCGCAGCGCCGCGAGCCGGCCCTGGAACCCCGGCGATTCGACGTGCCGGCGCGCGGCCTCGCAGGCGGCGAAGTCGTCGACCGCCTCGACGTCGATGTACAGCACGTTGATCCATTGCCGCGACGACGGGCTGTAGGGGCTGGCGCGCGGCGGATCGGTCGGGAACAGCGCATGCAGCGGGTTCAGGCCGATCAGGTCGGCGCCCTGCCCGGCCATGCGGTCGACGAGCGCTTCGAGGTCGCCGAAATCGCCGATGCCCCAGTTGCGCGCCGAACGCAGCGCATACAGCTGCAGCGCCGGCCCCCAGACGCGGCCACCGTCCTGCACGGCGGGCGGGCGGTAGCAGCGGCCGGGCGAAGCGACGAGCAGGGTCTCGCCGGCCAGGCCGTCGATCTGCAGCCAGTGATAGCCGGGCGCGAGCGGCTCGGCCAGCTGCAGCGTGCAGCTGCCATGCGGCCAGGGCTGCGCGTCGGCTTCGCCCTCGCGCACGAGCCCCTGCTCGTCGCGCAGCCGCCAGCGCAGGCTGCCTGAGCGCTGCGGCAGCTGCAGCGACCAGTGCGGTGCATGCGCCTGCACCACCTGCACCGGTGGCATGGCGGGCGCATCGGCCTCTGCGCCAGTTGCGGCACCCGCCTGCACGCCGAACTCGGCCAGCAGCGCGGCCAGGTTCTCGGGCGATGCATGGCGCAGCGTTCCGAAGGCGTCGTGGTAGGCCGGCGAGATGCCGTAGTGCCGGCACAGGCGCTCCAGCACATCGTCGCTCCAATGACCCGGATCAGCCACCGGCGATGTCCTCCAGCGTCGCATGCACGGCGCCCCGCTCGAGCTGCAGGCCCGCCGCTGCGGCCACGGCGCCCCTGCTGTAGAGCACCGTGCCCGCAGGCGCGGCTGCTTCCACCGCAGGCTGCGCACCAAGATTCGCAAGCAGATGAAGGCGCTTGTCCGAGAGCTTCCACTGAACCCGGATCATCCCGTCTTCGCAGCCATGGCTTCCCGCGCCGCGCACGCCGGCCAGGTGCGGCACCAGCAGCCGATGGCGCGCGTCGAGCAATTGCTGCACCTCGCACAGCTGCGCGAAATGCGCCCGCGTGCCGCGCTCGCGCCAGCGCAGCTTCGAGGCTTGGAAGGTCTGGTCCGCATTGGGATCGGGAATGCGCGCACGCGCGGCTTCGTCGGCAAAGGCGGCGAAGCGGCCGAACTCTGCGCGGCGCCCTTCGGCCACGGCCGAGGCCAGTTCGGGGCCGAAGTCGCAGAAGTACAGGAACGGCGAGGAAGCCGCGAACTCGTCGCCCATGAAGAACATGGGCACGTGTGGCGACAGCAGCACGCAGGCCAGCGCGGCGCGCACCAGCACCGGATCGCCGAGCGCATGGATGCGCTCGCCGAACGCGCGGTTGCCGACCTGGTCGTGGGTCTGCAGGTAGGACACGAAAGCGGTCGGCGGCAGCTGCGTGCTGGGTTCGCCGCGCGGCTCCCCGCCGCGAAAGGCCGAGGGCTGCCCCTGGTAGATGAAGCCTTCGGCCAGCGCACGCGCAAAGCGGGCCGCGGCGTCGTCGGCATAGTCGGCGTAGTAGCCGTCGCGCTCGCCGGTGGCCAGCACATGGGCGGCGTGGTGCAGGTCGTCGTTCCATTGCGCGGTGCCCGCCACCGGCAGGCCGTTGCCGTCGCGCGCCAGCAGCGAGGCCTGGTTGGCGTCGTTCTCCAGCACCAGGTGCACCTGCCGCTCGCGCGCCGGCCCGGCGTTCAGCGCCTCGCGGATCTCCTGCACGATGTGCCTGGGCGAGGCATCGCGAATGGCATGGATCGCATCCATGCGCAGGCCGTCGAAGTGGAATTCTTTCACCCAGTACAGCGCGTTGTGGACGAAGAAGTCGCGCACGGTGCGCGAGCCCGGCCCGTCGAAGTTGATGGCCGCGCCCCATGGCGTGTGCTGGGCCGCGTCGAAGAATTCGGGGCAGCAGGCGTGCAGGTAGTTGCCCTCCGGCCCGAAGTGGTTGTAGACCACGTCGAGCAGCACCATCAGCCCCAGCGCATGCGCGCTGTCGACGAGGGCCTTGAGCTCGTCGGGCGTGCCGTAGCTGGCGTCGGGCGCGAACTGCAGCACGCCGTCGTAGCCCCAGTTGCGCGCACCGGGAAAATCCGCGAGCGGCATGAGCTCGACCGCGGTAATGCCCAGTTCCGCCAGCTCGCCGAGCCGCTCGCGCGCGGCCCGGAAGGTGCCTTCCGCGGTGAAGGTGCCAACGTGCAGTTCGTAGACCACGGCCTCGTGCCAGGGCCTGCCGCGCCAAGCGGTGTCGGCCCATTCGTAGAGGGCCGGATCGACCACCTGGCTCGGACCGTGCACGTCCTGCGGATTGAAGCGCGAGGCCGGGTCGGGCATGGTGGTGCCGTCGGCGAGCCGGTAGGCATAGAGGTCGCCAGCGCGCGCATCGGCGAGCGTGAGGCGGTGCCAGCCGTCCGTGTCCTGCGCCATGGCGTGCGAGGCCTCCTTCCCGCCCGCCGGTGTGTGCACGAGCGTGACGCCATGCATGGACGGCGCCCACAGTGCAAAGTCCACGCCGCCATCGCCGCGCACCGTGGCGCCGAACGGCATGCGGTGGAAACGCTTCATGGCCGCACGTCCGGCCGGCTCAGCACCACTAGCGAGCGGCACTGCAGCGGATAGGCGGGCTCGGACCAGGCGGGCGCGAGCGCGGCCACGTCCTCGGTGGCGGGCGGCGGGGTGCCGCTGGCGGTGTCGAGCAGCAGCCGCCACGCGCCATAGGGAGCGGGCGGCAGGGTGAACGGGATCTCGTCGTGGTGCGCGTTGAACAGCACCAGAAAATCATCGTCGTGCAGCGCCTCGCCGCGCGGCCCGCGGTCGGCAATGCCGCCGCCGGACATGTACATCGCCAGGCAGCGCGCGTTGGCGTCGCTCCAGTCCTCGGGGCGCATCTCGGCGCCGTCGGGCCGCAGCCAGACCACGTCGGTCACGCTCTCGGCCTCCGAGGGCTTGCCGGCAAAGAAGCTGCGGCGCCGGAACGAGGGGTGGGCGCGCCTGAGCGCGATGGTGCGCTCCACGAAGGTGATCAGCGCCTGCCGCTCGGGCGTGGGCGTCCAGTCGAGCCAGCTGATGTCGTTGTCCTGGCAGTAGGCGTTGTTGTTGCCGTTCTGCGTGTGGCCGCGCTCGTCGCCGGCCAGCAGCATCGGCACGCCTTGCGACAGCAGCAGCGTGGCCAGCAGGTTGCGCTTCTGGCGCTCGCGCAGCGCGGCGATCTCGGGGTCCTCCGTCGGCCCTTCGGCGCCGCAGTTCCAGGAGATGTTGTGGTTGCTGCCGTCGCGGTTGTCCTCGCCGTTGGCCTCGTTGTGCTTGTCGTTGTAGGAGACCAGGTCGTCGAGCGTGAAGCCGTCGTGCGCGGTGATGAAGTTGATGCTCGCGTTGGGCCGCTTGCCCGACCAGCCGTACAGGTCTTCCGAGCCGGTGAGCCGCTTGCCGACCTCGCCGATCACGCCCGGGTCGCCCTTCCAGAAACCGCGCATGCCGTCGCGGTAGCGGTCGTTCCATTCGGCCCAGCCGAGCGGGAAGTTGCCCACCTGGTAGCCGCCGTGGCCCAGGTCCCAGGGCTCGGCGATGAGCTTGACGCGGTTGAGCGTCGGGTCCTGGCGGATGGCGTCGAAGAAGCCGCCCAGGTTCTCGACCTTGCCGGCCTCGCGCGCGAGCGCCGAGGCCAGGTCGAAGCGGAAGCCGTCCACGTGCATTTCCTCGGCCCAGTAGCGCAGCGAATCCATCACCAGCTGCAGCGCATGCGGATGCTCCAGGTTGACGGTGTTGCCGCAGCCGGTGAAGTCGTCGTAGTAGCGCCGGTTGTCGGCGTTGACGATGTAGTAGGAGGCGTTGTCCACGCCGCGCATCGAGAGGGTGGGCCCGAGCTGGTTGCCTTCGCAGGTGTGGTTGTAGACCACGTCCAGGATCACCTCGATGCCGGCCGAGTGCAGCGTCTTCACCATGGTCTTGAACTCCTTCACCTTGCCCGAGGCGCTGTAGCGCGTCTCGGGGGCGAAGTAGGCCAGCGAGTTGTAGCCCCAGTAGTTCTGCAGGCCCTTCTCCGCCAGGTGCCGGTCGTTGAGGAAGCTGTGCACCGGCAGCAGCTCGATGGTGGTCACGCCCAGGCGCTTGAGGTAGTCGACCACGGGCGCGCAGCACAGGCCGCCGTAGGTGCCGCGCAGCTCGGGCGGCACGTCGGGGTGGCGCATGGTGAAGCCGCGCACGTGCAGCTCGTAGATCACCATGTCCTGCCAGGGCACCGAGGGCCGGCGGTCGTCGCCCCAGGTGAAGGCCGGCTCCAGCACGCGGCCCTTGGGCACCAGCGGCGCGCTGTCGCGGCGGTCGAACGAGAGGTCTTCGCGCTTGCTGCCGACCGTGTAGCCGTAGAGCGCATCGCCCCAGCGCAGTTCGCCCACCAGGTCTTTTGCGTAGGGATCGACCAGCAGCTTGTGCGGGTTGAAGCGGTGGCCCTCCTCGGGCTTGTAGGGGCCGTGCACGCGGTAGCCGTAGGCCTGGCCCGGGCGGGCTTCGGGCAGGTAGCAGTGCCATACGCCGTCGGTGCGCTCCCGGATCGGGATGCGCTGGATTTCGTGGCGGCCCTTGTCGTCGAAGAGGCACAGGTCCACCCCTTGTGCGTGCTGGGAAAAAAGCGCGAAGTTCACGCCCTCCCCGTCCCAGTTGGCGCCCCGCGGATAGGGGCGCCCCGGCCAGACGGCCGAGATCGGATTGCGTTGGCTGCTGCGTGTCATCAAGTTGGATGTGGGAGAAAGAAATTTCAGCGCGGCGGGCGCTCGTCGAACGGGTTCGGCTTGGGCCTGGCCGTGCCGCTGCTGCTGTCGCTGCCGTCCTTCGGCAGGCGCGGCCACCAGCGTTCGATCTGCTCGGCCGCCCAATCCTTGCCCGCCAGGCCGAAGGCCAGCGCCAGCGCGAACACCACGCCCGCCAGGATCACCAGGAAGCTTTCGCGCACGATGTCGCCGCCCACCTTGACCTGGTCCAGCGCAATCAGGATGACGAAGGCCATGACCGCGTAGCGCGCGATCTGGCCCAGCAGCATGGCGTCGCGCAGCTGCGCGCCCCGGAAGTAGCTCGACACCGCCTCTCCCACGAAGCGGGCAAAGTAGGAACCGAAGGCCAGCACCAAAAGGGCCACGAAGAGATTGGGCACGAACCACACGACGCGCCCGAGCAGGTCGGCGATGTAGCTCAGGCCCATGCCGTTGAACGCCAGCAGCAGTGCCGCAAAGATCACCAGCCAATAGGCCAGCACGCCGAACAGGCTGCAGGTGTCGCCCGGCCAGCCGCCCTGGCGCAGGAAGTTGTCCAGGCCCGCGCGCTCGGTCAGCACGTTGAAGTTGATCGCGCGCAGCGCCTTGGTCACCGCAAAGCGCGCGGCCTTGGCAATGAGCCAGCCGGCAAGCACCACCACCAATGCAATCGCCAGGCGGGGCACGAAGGCCCCGACCTGGTAGAGCATTGCGTTCAGCGGCTCCAGGTGAATGCCAAATCGGTCCATGTTTCTCTCCGGTGCGTGGTTGCGGTTGCGGACGAAGGCGGTGGATGCGGTGCAAGCATCAACCGGGCCGCTCCACCTGCAGCAGCGCGAGCACGCCGTTCAGCGGCACCTGCGCCCAGTCGATGCGGTTGTTGAGCTCGTAGCGCAGCTCGTACAGCGCCTTCTCGGTCTCGAACAGCGCGAGCAGGTCGGCGTCGATGCGGGTGGCCTCCTCGCCCGCGCCGGCCTCCATGTAGCCGTCCAGGAAGGCCTGGCGTGCCGACTGCTCCCAGGCCGCGGCGGGCGGCCCCAGGTAGGCGGCCTCCTCCACGCTCTGCGCAACGCGGCGCAGCGCGGACCAGCGCGCATAGTTGAACGAACGCAGCATGCCGGCCACGTCGCGCAGCGGCGAGCCCTTGGCGCGGCGCTCGTCGAAGCTGCGCGCGGGCTCGCCTTCGAAGTCGATGATCACGAAGTCGTTGTCCCGCAGCAGCACCTGCCCCAGGTGCAGGTCGCCGTGGTAGCGGCTCTTGATGCCGCCTTGCGCCTGCGGCCTGCGCGCCGCGATGGAGCCCTGCAGCGCGTCTTCCATGGCCAGAAGGGCCTGGGCATCGGGCTGCGCCGGCGCCGGCAGCTGGGCCAGCCTTTCGCGCAGCAGCGCCAGCGTGGCGGTGGCGTCGGCGCGGGCCTGCTCCGCATAGCGGGCGATGTCGCTGTCCAGCAGCGGCTCGGGATCGAAGGCCGCCGCGCCGGTGCGCAGCGCAAGCGCCTGGTGCAGCTCGGCGGTGCGCCGGCCCAGCGTGGCCATGAGCGCGAGAAAGCCGCCGTGCACGGCCATCGGGTCCGGCAGCGCTCCGTTGGTGGTGGCGAAGTCGCGCAGGAAGCGCTCCAGGTAGCCCAGCGTGTGGTCCCAGCCATCGCCCTGGTTCGACACATAGGACTGCACCATGGCCAGGGTCATGGTGCGCCCGTCGTTGCCGGTGTATTCGAGCGCGCCCAGCACCGGGACGCAGTGCGGATATTTGGCCACCTCGGTCAGGAAGCGGCCCATCTCCAGCTCGGGGTTCAGGCCTTCGCGCAGGTGGCGGTAGCCCTTGAGGAACAGGGTTTCGTCGAGCGTGACCACGGTGTTGCTGCTCACGCCGCTCGGCCGGCCGATCGGCAGACTGGCGATATCGGCCTCCACTTCGGCAAAGGCCGCCGTCGCGCGAAAGCGCAGCCGCCCCTGGGCGGTTTCCAGTTCCATGCCGCTGCGGATGGCCAGCACCAATTCGCGGCAGAAGGCTTCGTCATAGAACGCATCGCCCATCAGCCCCACCTGCGCCTGTTGCCGCACCTTGGCGAGCGCGGCCTGCGCGACGCCGGCCATGCGCTCCTCGTCGCGCTCTTCCCAGGCCAGTGCCAGCGGCATGAAGTAGGTGGCGCCGCCGGGCGGCCCATCGAGTTCGAGCAAGGGCAGCATCCAGCTGAGCGGGCCTGCCTCCCAGATGACGTGGTCCGCCAGGCGCGCGCGCTCGATGGGGGTGCCCTTGGATGCATACCAGCGCTGGATCTCGATGTGGCGCGGCAGCGTCTCCAGCTCGAACTGGTTGCGCATGCGCTCCGACATGCCGATGCGCCAGGGCATCACGCGGTCGCGGAAGAAGCTGGTCCAGCCGTCGAACAGCACCAGCGTGGGCCACTCCTGCAGCGCCACGCCTTCCTGGTGCCAGCTCGGCATCTCGGCATCGGAAGTGAGCCTGAACCAGTAGAAGCCGTACGAGGCCAGCGTGAGCAGGTAGGGCAGCTCGCCGATGGGCGGAAACGGCGCGCGGCCCAGCATCTCGATGGGCACGCGGCCCTTGAAGGCCGAGAGATCCAGCTCCACCGGCTGCGCGGCGCGAGACAGGTTGAACACCGTGAGGATGATGTCCTCGTCGTACTCGCTCAGGTAGGCCAGGATCTTGCGGTTGCCCGGCTTCAGGAAGCGCCGCTTGCCGCGGCCGAAGGCGTGGCTGGTCTTGCGCACGGCCAGCATGCGCTTGGTCCAGTTGAGCAGCGAGCTGCTGTCGCGCGCCTGTGCCTCCACGTTGAGCGCCTCGTAGCCGAACATCGGGTCCATGATGGGCTGCAGGTACAGCCGCTGCGGATCGGCGCGCGAGAAGCCGGCGTTGCGGTCGGGGCTCCACTGCATGGGCGTGCGCACGCCGTTGCGGTCGCCCACGAACACGTTGTCGCCCATGCCGATCTCGTCGCCGTAGTAGATGATCGGCGAGCCGGGCATCGACAGCAGCATGCCGTTCATGAGCTTCACGCGGTCGATGTCGTTTTCCATCAGCGGCGCCAGGCGCCGGCGGATGCCCAGGTTGATGCGCGCGCGCAGGTCGGCGGCATACATGGTGTACATGTAGTCGCGCTCCTTGCTGGTGACCATCTCGAGCGTGAGCTCGTCGTGGTTGCGCAGGAAGATGGCCCACTGGCAGCCCTCGGGAATGTCGGGCGTCTGCTGCATGATCTCGACGATGGGATGCCGGTCTTCCTGCGCGATGGCCATGTACATGCGCGGCATCAGCGGAAAGTGGTACGCCATGTGGCACTCGTCGCCATCGCCGAAATACTCGCGCACGTCTTCCGGCCACATGTTGGCCTCGGCCAGCAGGAAGCGGTTCTTGTACTGCGCATCGATCGCCGCGCGCAGCTGCTTGATCACCGCGTGGGTCTCGGGCAGGTTCTCGTTGCTGGTGCCGTCGCGCTCCACCAGGTAGGGAATGGCGTCGAGCCGGAAGCCGTCCACGCCCATGTCGAGCCAGAAGCGCATCACCTTGAAGATGGCTTCGAGCACCGCGGGGTTGTCGAAGTTGAGGTCCGGCTGGTGGCTGAAGAAGCGGTGCCAGTAGTAGGCCTTGGCCACCGGGTCCCAGGCCCAGTTGGAGGTCTCGGTGTCGGTGAAGATGATGCGCGTGCCCTGGTAGATCTGGTCGGTGTCGCTCCACACGTAGAAGTCGCGCTCGGGCGAGCCGGCCGGTGCGCGCCGCGCGGCCTGGAACCACGGGTGGTCGCTCGAGGTGTGGTTGATGACCAGCTCGGTGATCACCCGCAGCCCGCGCTCGTGCGCGGCGTCGAGCATCTCGCGGAAGTCGTCCAGCGTGCCGTACTGCGGGTTCACGTCTTCGTAGGCCGAAATGTCGTAGCCGTCGTCGCGCAGCGGCGATGGATAGAAGGGCATCAGCCAGATGGTGTTGACGCCCAGCTCCTTCACGTAGTCGAGCTTGGCCGTGACGCCCTTGAAGTCGCCGATGCCGTCGTTGTTGGAGTCGAAGAACGCCTTGACGTTGAGCTGGTAGATCACCGCATCGCGGTACCACAGCGGGTCGTCGCTGATGTCGATCTCTACCGTTTCGAGCGCAATGTGGGAGACAGGGGCGTTCATCGTTGCGGCCTCACAGGAAGTAGTCGAAGTCGCGCTCGTCGCCATGGCGCCGCCGCACCACGAAGATGTGCGCGGGCACGCTGTGCGGATCGAGCTTGACGTAGTGCCAGCCGCCCTGCCAGATGAAGCGCTGCCCGCTCAGCAGGTCGTGCATCTGGAACGGGCGCGAACGCTCGACGTTCACGCTTTCGGGGTCGAGCTCGAGCCAGCCCGACTGTACGTTGTGCGGATCGAGGTTGACCACGGTCACGACCACGTTGTCGCCGGCCTCCGACACCTTGGCATAGGCCAGCAGCTGGTCGTTGTCGATGCGCAGGAAGCGCAGGCCGCGGTCCCGGTGCAGCGCCGGGTTCTCGCGGCGGATGCGGTTCACGCGCGTGATGAACGGCGCCAGGCTGCCCGGGTCGTCGTGGTTCCAGTGGCGCAGCTGGTATTTTTCGGAGTCGAGGTATTCCTCGCTGCCGGACGAGCGCGGCCGGTGTTCGCGCAGCTCGTAGGCCGGCCCGTAGATGCCGTAGTTGGCCGCGAGCGTGGCGGCCAGCACCAGCCGCGCCATGTAGACCGAGGCTTCGCCGCCCTGCAGCTGCTCGTGCAGGATGTCGGGCGTGTTGGGCCACACGTTGGGCCTGAAGTAGTCCACGCCCGGCGGCGTGGAAAGCTCGGTGAAGTACTCGACCAGTTCCTGCTTGGTGTTGCGCCAGGTGAAGTAGGTGTAGGACTGCGAGAAGCCCAGCTTCGCGAGCCGGTGCATCACCTTGGGCCGCGTGAAGGCCTCGGCCAGGAAGATCACTTCCGGGTGCTGGCGCCGGATCTCGCCGATCACCCATTCCCAGAACGCGAAGGCCTTGGTGTGCGGGTTGTCGACGCGGAAGATGCGCACGCCCTCGCCTATCCAGTGCTCGATCACGCTGCGCAGCTCAGCCCACAGGCCGCGCCAGTCCTCGCTCTCAAAGTTGAAGGGGTAGATGTCCTGGTACTTCTTGGGCGGGTTCTCCGCGTACTGCACGCTGCCGTCGGGGCGCCAGCGGAACCAGTCGGGGTGCGCCTTCACATAGGGATGGTCGGGGGCGCACTGGAAGGCGATGTCCAGCGCGATCTCCAGGCCGTGCGAGGCGGCCTCTGCGCAGAGGTGGCGAAAGTCTTCCGCCGTGCCCAGCGCCGGAAGAATGGCCTTGTGGCCGCCCTCGGCCGCGCCAATGGCCCAGGGACTGCCGACGTCGTCCGCGCCGCTGGCCAGCGCGTTGTTGGGGCCCTTGCGCTGCAGCCGGCCGATCGGGTGGATCGGCGGAAAGTACAGCACGTCGAAGCCCATGGCGGCGATGGCGGGCAGCCGCGCCTCCACGTCCTTGAAGGTGCCGTGCACGCCGGGCGTGGTGCCGGCCGAACGCGGGAACAGCTCATACCAGGTGCTGAAGCGCGCACGCTCGCGCTCGGCCTCCAGCGGCAGCTCGAGAGCAAAGCGCACTTCGTGCCGGCGGTCGGGGTGGCGGCGCGCCAGCATGGCGAGCTCTTCGTCCAGCGCCAGCGCCTTGAGCGCCGACACGTCCGCGCCGGGGTCGGCCGCCACGGCATCGAGCTCTGTCGCCCAGTTGGCCAGCGCCTGCCGGTCCGCGCCCTCGGCCCGCTCGGCTGCGCCGGCCACCTCCAGTGCGCCCACCTGCGATGCGATGCGCACGTCGTCGGGGTCCACGCGGCGTGTCATTTCATGGCGCCACGATTCGAACGGGTCGACCCAGGCCACCACGGTGTAGAAGTAGCGCCCGAGCGCGGGCGGCGCAAAGGATGCCTCCCACACATCGTTGACGAGCGGCTTCATCGGCACTTCGCGGAACTCGGCCTTGCCCTGCGGACGCCAGCACAGCAGCACGCGCAGCACATCGTGGCCGTCGGTGAAGCAGTGCGCCTTCACCTGCATCCTTTCGCCGACGATGCATTTCACGGCAAAGCGGCCGTTGTCCACCGATGGCAGCACGACATCGACGACCGCGCGCCGGTTGCCGTCCTGCACCTCGGGCGCCACGGAGGAAGCCGCGGGGGCCTGCGGATTTGCGAACAGTTTTTTCATGATGGCCGGTGCTCGAGAATCAGCGTGGACAGCGGCGGCAGGGTCATGCACACCGAGTGCATGCGGCCATGCGAACGCACGGGTGCGGCCTCGACGCCGCCAAGGTTGCCCCACCCGGAGCCGCCGAACTCGACGGCGTCGGTGTTGATGAGCTCGCGCCAGAAGCCGGGCAGCGGCACGCCCAGCAGGTAGTTGGTGCGCGGCACCGGCGTCATGTTGCTGACCACCAGCAGCGGCGCGTGGCCATCGCGCGGCTTGCGCAGGAAGGCGAACACGCTGGCGTCGGCATCGTCGGCCGCGACCCATTCGAAGCCCGAGGCCGAGAAATCCTGCTGGTAGAGCGCGGGCGCATCGCGGTACACGCGGTTGAGCTGCGCCACCAGCCGCTGCAGGCCGCCGTGCCCCTCGAGTTCGCAGACCCACCATTCGAGCTCGCCGTCGTGCGTCCACTCGCGCCGCTGGCCGAACTCGCCCCCCATGAAGAGCAGCTTCTTGCCCGGGTGCGCCCACATGAAGCCGAACAGCGCGCGCAGGTTGGCGAACTGCTGCCAGTGGTCGCCCGGCATCTTGCCGAGCAGCGAGCCCTTGCCGTGCACCACCTCGTCGTGCGACAGCGGCAGCACGAAGTTCTCATGGAACGCATACACCAGCGAGAAGGTCATCTTGTGGTGGTGGTACTTGCGGTGGATCGGCTCTTCCTTCATGTAGGCGAGCACGTCGTGCATCCAGCCCATGTTCCATTTCTCGCCAAAGCCCAGCCCGTCCATATCGGTCGGCCGCGAGACGCGCGGCCAGGCCGTGGATTCCTCGGCCACGGTGATCGCGTCGGGGTGCTCGCGGTAGACGGCGCGGTTCAGGGTGCGCAGGAAGTCGATCGCCTCCAGGTTCTCGCGGCCGCCATGGCGGTTGGGAATCCATTCGCCGTGCTTGCGCGCGTAGTCCAGGTAGAGCATGGAGGCGACCGCATCGACCCGCAGCCCGTCCACGTGGTACCTGTCGAGCCAGAACAGGCCCGACGACACCAGGAAGCTGCGCACCTCCGCACGGCCGTAGTTGAAGATGCTGGAGTTCCACTCCGGGTGGAAGCCCTGGCGCGGATCGGCATGCTCGTAGAGGTGCGTGCCGTCGAAGAACGCCAGGCCGTGCTCGTCGGTCGGAAAATGCGAGGGCACCCAGTCCAGCAGCACGCCGATGCCGTTCTGGTGCAGGTGATCGACCAGGTACATGAAGTCCTGCGGCGAGCCGTAGCGCGCCGTGGGCGCGAAGTAGCCGGTGGTCTGGTAGCCCCAGGAGCCGTAGAAGGGGTGCTCCGTCACGGGCATGAGCTCCACGTGCGTGAAGCCCATCTCCTTCACGTAGGCCGCGAGTTCATGCGCGATCTCGCGGTAGCCCATGAACCGGCCCTCGCGGCGGCGCCACGAGCCCAGGTGCACCTCGTAGACCGACATCGGCGCATCGAGCGCATTGCGCGCGCCCCGCGTGGCCATCCATTCGGCATCGTTCCATTCATAAGAAAGTTCGCAGATGCGCGAGGCCGTGGCGGGCGCCAGCTCGGCGCAGAACGCGAACGGGTCGGCCTTGTCGACCGTGTAGCCGCCAAAGCGCGAGCGGATGCGGTACTTGTAGGCCTGCCCCGGCGCGGCATGGGGCGCACGGCCCAGCCAGATGCCGGTGCCGTCCGCGGACGGCGCGAGCGGATCGGCATCGCCGGACCAGTGGTTCCAGTCGCCGACCACCGCCACCGATTCCGCGTTGGGCGCCCACACCGCGAAGCGCGCGCCGCCCTCCTTCAGAAGATGGCAACCCATGAGGTCGTACAGGCGGGAATGCGTTCCTTCGCGGAACAGGTAGGCGTCTTGCGCCTCAGGCTCTGAAAGCAGTTGGGTCACTGGCACCGGTGTTCCTTGCTCGCATGAAGGCCAGCGACCGGGTGTCCAACGGACACGCTTTCGGCATCTACAAGGCCTGAGCACACAATTTGCAAAGAATCCGGGCGCAGCGGGTAAGGCTGAAACCTCCTTGCCGTGTCGGAGAGTTGCCCATCACGCGACCAGGGGCGAAAACCGGCCGCGCACCGGGCGCGGCGTTTTCAGGCAGCCAGCGACGTGGCCTGCGGTGCGGTTTGCGAGCCGCCGGAACGGGGAGAAAGGCGCTGGGAAAAATCGTCCACGGTCAGCACGATCGGCTGGTTCGGGTCGGTGCGGTAGCGCTTGAGCGCCGCGGCGCCAATGGCTTCGAAGTGCGCCTTGCAGGTTTCCAGCAGGCGGTCGCCCAGGTCCCTGGTGCCGAACACGTCGTGCAGGGTCTCCTCCGAAATCTGCCCGATGATCCGCGCGCCATCGTGGCCGTCCGGGTAGATCGCAAAGCGGACGGCCGCCGTGTCAAAGCAATAGATGCCTTCGAAGTCCATGTCTGTCTCCTGATGAATTTTTCGCTTGCATGAGCGAATCGGATTCAGCGCGGAAGCACGCATCCGGCGGCATGGATTTGCGCGCATGTTCAGGAAGGATGCGGCCTACAAACCCTGCGAGGGGCGCGAATCGCGGCTTCGGGCTGGTAAGACTTGCTGCAATGCATGTCCGAAGCGCTTCTCGCCAAGCCAGCCTTTCAGGCCCGCATGGCGGCGTTTCGACTGCTGCGGCAACTCACCCGGATAGCGGATCCGCGCGAGCTCCTCGCGTCCTTTCTCGGTGATGGCCAGCACCTGCGCCGCGGGCTCGCTGCCCGCGAGCTTCAGGGGGTCGGCTGGCGCCGGAATCAGTGCGATCACGAGCCCCGCCTGGCGCAGGATCCTGACCTCGTCGATCTCCTTGGGCGTGCGGAAAGACACGGGCAGGCGGGATGCGGCTATCTGCTTGAGCAGGTCCATCGGCATGGCAAATCTCCTTCAGGTTTGGAATGACGATTGACGATTTCGACGAGGATCGATTTAGGTCCGCGCCGCGCCCCTTCAAGAGGCCCGGCGTCGAGTTTTTTTCAATTGCGGCATCGGCCTTCATAGCACCCGCGCAATCGGGCTACCGCCCCCCGGACATCCCCTCTTGAAAACCTGCCGCCTGCGCCTATTTCGCTGATCGGAAGCGCTGGAGGCGCACGCCTCGAGCGCACCGTTCAACCTGTTGTTCTTTCTTTGAATGGAGGTTTTCGCCATGTACCGATCCCTGTTTCCGCGTGACATGTTTGCAGAGATGGATCGCCTGCAGCGCGAGATGCAGCAGGCCTTCGATCTGTCTCCGACCATCCGGGGCTTCGGCCGCAACGGCTTTCCGGCCCTGAACATCGGCGGCACGCCGCAGACCGTGGAGATCTACGCGTTCGCGCCCGGTGTCGACCCGTCCAGCCTCGAGGTGAACCTGGAGCGCGGCCTGCTCACCATTGCCGGCCAGCGCGCCAACAAGCTGCCCGAGTCCGACGCCAAGGCAGCCGTGCACATCAACGAGCGCTTCGAGGGCTCGTTCCGCCGCGTGCTCACCCTGCCCGACGATGCCGACCCCGACGCCGTGACCGCCAAGTACCGCGACGGCGTGCTGCACATCAGCGTGCAGCGCCAGGCTTCGTCGCAGCCGCGGCGCATCACGGTGCAGTGATGACGACGACGCAACCCTGAAATGAAGAAAGGAGAGACGATCATGGACAGCAGCAACACCCCCAGCACTTCGACCCGCGCGGCCGGGTCGAAGGAGCTCGCGCGCAAGGACGACAGCACGCGCTACAGCGACGCGGCGCTGACGCCGCCGGTCGACGTGGTCGAGGACAGCGGCGGCATCACGCTCTTTGCCGACCTGCCGGGCGTCTCGCGCGACAAGCTCAGCCTGCAGGTCGCATCCGACACGCTGACCATCGAGGCCGAGTCGGGGCTCTCGATACCCGAGGGGCTCGAGTCGAGCCACACGGAGGTGGGGCTGGCCCGCTTCCGCCGCGTCTTCACGCTCAGCAAGGAGCTCGACACCAACGCCGTCTCGGCCGAGCTTTCGCAGGGCGTGCTGAAGCTGCGCATTCCCAAGGCCCAGCACGCGCAGCCGCGGCGCATCGAGATCCAGGCGGCCTGAGCGAGGGGCGCAGCATGCCGTGCGACCAAGGCGATGGAAGAAGAAAGATGAGCGGCACCGAGTGCCTGGCGCGGCTGCGCGCCGACGCCGCGGCCCTGAGCCCGCGCGCCGCGCACATCGCGCTGGCGCTCCTGCCCGCCGTCGACCACCTGCCGGACGCATGGAAGGCGGGCCTGCGCAAGACCCTGGCCCACCGCGCCGGCGCGGCCGCGCCGCTCTCCCCCATCGAGTTCGACGCGATCCGCGCCACCGCGGCCAGCCTTCCGCACGCCTACCCCGAATGGGTGGTCACCGACCCCGAGCACCCGAAGGCGCGCGAGCTGATCGTGAATGCGTGGCGGGAGGGGGCGCGGCGCGGGCGGGGTGGGCTGCGGCAGGCTGGCGCCTGATCCAGCAGCACCCTTAGCTGCCGCTGAGAGACGGGGGCACGGCGCGCCGCCCCATGGCAGTGCACGCCTACGCCAATGTGCGCATCCCCCTACAGCACCCCTGTGCCAGGAAAAATAAGGTGGCCGCAAGGACACCCGAGAAATGGCTTTCGAGTTTTTCAGGAACCGGCAGCAGGCGGGCCGCGTGCTCGCTCACAGGCTCGCCGCCTATGCGCACAAGCCGGACGTCACTGTGCTGGCCCTGCCGCGCGGCGGGACGCCGGTGGCCTACGAAGTGGCCAAGGCATTGCATGCGCCGCTCGACGTGCTCGTGGTGCGCAAGCTCGGCGTTCCGGGACACGAGGAATACGCGATGGGCGCCATCGCGGGCGGCGGCGAGCGGGTGCTGGATGAAGACCTCGTGCGCGAACTCGGCATCGGCGCGAAGGAGGTCGACGAGGTCGTGCGCAACGAGCAGGACGAACTCGAGCGGCGCGAACGCGCCTACCGCGGCGACCGGCCCGCGCCCGACCTGCATGGCCGCACCGCCATCCTGGTGGACGACGGCCTGGCCACCGGCGCGACCATGCGCGTGGCCGTGCGCGCGGTGCGCCGGCAGGCGCCGGCCCGCGTGGTGGTTGCAGCGCCCGTGGCTTCGCGCGAAGCCTGCGCGCTGCTGTTAGGCGAAGCCGACGACGTGGTCTGCGCCGAGACACCGGAGCCCTTCCTCGGCGTGGGGCGCTGGTACCTGGACTTCTCGCAGACCAGCGATGAGGAGGTCTGCCACCTGATCGAAGACGCCAACCCTCATGGCGCGCTTCCTGCCTGAGGACCGTGGACGATGAATCCCTCACGCATTTCGAACGAAGCGGAGGCGCTGCGTGCCGTGGCGCATCCGATGGACGGATCTTCCAGCGACCATGACGCGCTGCTCGAGCTGATCGGCGATGCGCACTATGTGCTGCTCGGCGAGGCTTCGCACGGCACGCACGAGTTCTATGCGGCGCGCGCCGACATCACGCGGCGCCTCTTGGCCGAGAAAGGCTTCCACGCGGTGGCCATCGAAGGCGACTGGCCCGACGCCTACCGCGCGAACCGCTACGTGAGGGGCGCCGGCGGCGACGCCAATGCGCGCGAAGCGCTCGCGGGCTTCCGGCGCTTTCCGACCTGGATGTGGCGCAACGAGGACGTCGCAAGTTTTATCGAATGGCAGCGCGCCTTCAACGACGCGGGCCCGCCGCAGGGCAAGACCGGCTTCTACGGCCTGGACCTCTACAGCCTGCACGCCTCCATCGAAGCCGTGCTCGACTATTTCGACCGCACCGATCCCGTGGCAGCGCGCAGCGCCCGCGAACGCTACGCATGCTTCGACCGCTTCGGCGACGGCGGCCAGGTCTACGGCCTGATGGCCGGGCTCGGCAACACGCCCTCCTGCCAGCGCGAAGTGGTCGAGATGCTGGTCGAGATGCGCCGCGCCGCCGGCGATGCATGGCGCAGCGGCGGCGCGGCCAATGAGGAAGACGCCTTCAACGCCGAGCAGAATGCGCGCCTCGTCAAGAACGCCGAGGCCTACTACCGCTCGATGTACCTGAGCGACGTGTCCTCCTGGAACCAGCGCGACCGGCACATGGTGGAGACGCTGGGCGAGATCGAGCGCCACCTGTGGCGCGCGAGCGATCGACCGAAGATCGTGGTGTGGGCGCACAACTCGCACCTGGGCGATGCCCGCGCCACCGAGATGGGCGAGCGCCGCGGGGAACTCAACGTGGGCCAGCTGGTGCGCGAACGCCAGGGCCGCGATGCGGTGCTGGTGGGCTTCACCACGCACACCGGCAGCGTGATGGCGGCCTCCGACTGGGGCGCGGCCGCCGAACGCAAGCAGGTGGTCCCCTCGCGCGAGGACAGCTACGAGGGCCTCATGCACGAGACCGGGCTCGAGCGCTTCATGCTGCCGCTGCGTGGCGAGGGAAGCCATTTCTTCGCGCTGCGGGAGCCGCGGCTCGAACGCGCCATTGGCGTCATCTACCGGCCCGAGACCGAACGGCAGAGCCACTATTTCTTCGCGCGGCTGCCGGTGCAGTTCGATGCGCTGCTGCACTTCGACCAGAGCCGCGCGGTCGATCCGCCGGAGCGCGATGCGGCCGCAACCGACGCGGAGGTGCCCGAGACCTATCCCTCGGGCCAGTAGCCGCGTCGCGTTCACGCACCGCTTTCACGCACCGATCACTGCGCGACGATCACGCCCTCCAGCGGCTGCAGCACCAGTTCGCCCGCCACCGCTCCGGTGCGCTCAGGATGCGTCGAGGCCAGCACGACCACTTCGCGCGGCAGCAGCTCGGCCGCGATCCGGGTGTCGGAGGTCGAGAAGTTCAGCAGCACGATCAGCCGCCGCGTTCCCGATGCTCTCGCATAGGCCAGCACGTCGTCGCCGGCGTGGAGCTGTTCGTGGGTTCCTTCGTGCAGCGCGGGTTCCTTGCGGCGCAGCGCGATGAGCTTCCTGTAGAGCTGCAGCATCGAGGCCGGATCGGCCAGCTGCGCTTCGACGTTGCGCATGCCCCAGTCGCCGCCCAGGCGCAGCCACGGCGTGCCGTCGGTGAAGCCGGCCATGTGGGCCCGGCTCCATTGCATGGGCGTGCGCTGCGGATCGCGCCCCAGGCCCTTGCCCGGCTCGTTCTTCTCGAACGGGTCCTGCACCTCATCGGGCGGAATGGGAACGTCGGTCAGGCCGATCTCGTCGCCGTAGTAGAGCGTGGGAGTGCCGCGCAGCGTGAGCAGCAGCATGGCCGCGAGCCGCGCCCGCTCCTGCCCCACGCGGCTCGCGATGCGCGGCTTGTCGTGGTTGCCGAGCACCCAGTTGGGCGCCGCGCCGTGAGGCAGCGCCGCTTCGTAGCTGCGCACGATGCGGTCGATCTCGGCCGCGTGCCACGGCGCCGCAATGAGCTGGAAATTGAACGGCAGCTGCACGCCCTGCAGCAGGCCTTCCGACGTGAGCCCGTAGTAGGCCATGAGCCGCTCGAGCGGAAGATAGAGTTCGCCGATCAGCACGCGCGCCGAAGCCTCGCTGCTGAACGCATCGACCACGCGGCGCATCTCGAACACGATGTCCTGCATCTCCGGCCGGTCCGTCGTGTAGAGCGCCAGCAGCCGGTGCGAAGGATCCTGCCCCGGCTGGAACGACGGGTTGGGCGGGTTGTCGCGGAACTGGTCGTCCTTGATGAGGTGGTAGAGCACGTCGATGCGGAAACCGTCCACGCCGCGCCGCAGCCAGAAGCGCAGCACCTCGTACATCGCCTCGCGCACCTCGCGGTTGCGCCAGTTGAGGTCGGGCTGCTCCTTCAGGAAGGAGTGGCAGTAGTACTGGCCGCTGGCTTCGTCGAAGGTCCATGCCGGACCGCCGAAATTGCTGAGCCAGTTGTTGGGCGGGCCGCCACCGGGCGCCGGGTCGCGCCACAGGTACCAGTCGCGCTTGGGGCTGGTGCGCGAGGCGCGGCTCTGCACGAACCACGGGTGCTGGTCGGAGGTGTGGTTGGGCACGAAGTCCAGCACCAGCTTCAGGCCGCGCGCCTTGCACTCCGCCGCGAGCGCGTCGAAGTCCTCGAGCGTGCCGAAGCGCGGATCGATGTTGCAGTAGTCGGATATGTCGTACCCGAAGTCGGCCATTGGTGAGGGGTAGATCGGCGATATCCAGACGGCATCCACGCCAAGCTCGACCAGATAATCGAGCCGCTTGCGGATGCCACGCAGGTCGCCGATGCCGTCTCCGTCGCTGTCCTGGAATGAACGCGGATAGATCTGATAGACGATTCCGTTCTTCCACCAAGCATCGGCCGACATCGGGTTTCCTTTCGTGTGTTCCGTGTTTGCGAGGCTCCGATCTTCAGGAGGTTCCCCGGCATGATCAACGACCTTTGGTACAAAAACGCCGTGGTGTATTGCCTCTCCGTGGGAACCTTCATGGACTCCAACGGCGACGGCTGCGGCGACTTCGAGGGGCTGACACGGCGGCTGGAGTACCTTCACGGCCTGGGTGTCACGACCCTGTGGCTGATGCCCTTCCATCCATCGCCGAGGCAGGACGACGGCTACGATGTTTCGGACTTTTACAACGTCGATCCCCGCTTCGGCACGCTCGGCGATTTCGTCGAGTTCACGCACTCGGCTTCGCGCCTGGGCATGCGCGTGCTGATGGACCTGGTGGTGAACCACACCTCGGACCAGCACCCGTGGTTCCAGCAGGCACGCAGGGACCGCAAGTCAAAGTATCACAACTGGTATGTGTGGTCCGACAGGAAGCCGGCCCGCTACACCGATGGTGTGGTCTTCCCGGGCGTGCAGAAATCGACCTGGACCTTCGACAAGCTCGCAAGGCGCTGGTACTTCCACCGCTTCTACGAATTCCAGCCCGACCTGAACACCGCCAACCCCGACGTGCAGGCGGAGATCCTGAAGATCATGGGCTTCTGGACCCAGATGGGCGTCTCGGGTTTCCGCATGGACGCCGTGCCCTTCGTGATCGGCGCCAAGGGCCCGAGGGTCGTGCGCCCGACCGAGAAGTTCGACATGCTGCGCCAGTTCCGCGAACTGCTCCAGTGGCGCCGGGGCGACGCGATCATCCTTGCCGAGGCCAACGTGCTGCCCAGCACCAACATGGCCTACTTCGGCGACGAGGGCGAGCGGCTGCACATGATGTTCAACTTCCAGGTCAACCAGCACCTCTTCTATGCGATGGCCGTGGCCGACGCGCGGCCGCTGGCCAAGGCGCTGGAGGCGACGCGGGCGCGCCCCGCGACCTCGCAGTGGGGCATCTTCCTGCGCAACCACGACGAGCTCGACCTGGGCCGCCTGCGGCCCGCGCAGCGCCAGCGCGTGTTCGCCGCCTTCGGCCCCGAAAAGGACATGCAGCTGTACGACCGCGGCATACGCCGCAGGCTGGCACCGATGCTCGGCGGCAACCGGCGGCGCCTCGAGCTGGCCTACAGCCTGATGCTCACCCTGCCCGGCACGCCGGTGGTCCGCTACGGCGACGAGATCGGCATGGGCGACGACCTGAGCCTGCCGGAGCGCAACTGCGCGCGCACGCCGATGCAGTGGTCCACCGAGCGCCAGGGCGGGTTCACCACCTCTTCCAAGCCGGTGCTGCCGGTGATCACGGGCGGTGCCTACGGCTTCGAGCATGTGAACGTGGCGGCGCAGCGGCGCGACCCCGAGTCGCTGCTCAACTGGATGGAACGCGTGTTCCGCATGCGAAAGGAAGTGCCGGAGATCGGCTGGGGCGACTTCGAGGTGGTTCCCAACGAGGAGCGCGCGGTGCTCGTCATGCGCTACGAATGGCGCGGCAACGCGGCGGTCTTCGTGCACAACCTGGGCGACAGCCCGCTGGAAATAAAGCTCGGCGCCAAGGCGCTCGGCAGGCACGGCGGGCAGCTGATCAACCTGCTCTCCAACGCGCACAGCCGCGCCAACTCGAAGGGAAAGCACTGCATGCTGCTGGAGCCCTACGGCTACCGGTGGTTCCGCGTCGGCCCGCTCGACTATCTTCTCAAGCGCGAGGAGATGTGAGGGTGCGCCATGGGCCGGCGGCGCATGCGGGATTGCGCGAAGCGGCCCGTTCCCCGCTTCTGACACACTACGTGACACACTACGTGCAGGCGCAGCGCGGATCTCGTCGCGGTGCACGTCCATGCCAATGAAATTGCCCGGTCTTCGGAACATCCGCATCAGCCTGAACACACGCCTCGGCCTGGGCATCGCCGCGGTCGTCCTGGCGGCCACCCTGGCCATTGCGACGGTCGCCCTGCAGCTGGTCAAGACCAGCATGAAGGCCTCCATCGGAAGCGAGGCCTTCGCCCGCCTGTCGGCCATTGCGAACACCATCGACCAGAAGTTCGTCAGCCGCCGCACGCTGCTGGAGACCTTCGCCGACAGCACGGCGCTCAACGAGTTTCCCGACACGCCGGCGCTGCAGGCCTTTCTCGAAAAGCATCCATCGCTGCGCAAGGCTTTCAGCAACGTCGCCTTCTTCACGGCCGAGGGCGACCTGGTCGCGAGCCTGAGCGGCGCGCAGCAGCCCGGCAAGGTCAACATCAAGGACCGTGCGTACTTCCAGCAAACGCTCGCGGCCCGCGCCGGCGTGATCTCCGAGCCCTACCTCAACCGGCTCACCGGCCTGGCGCAGATCGCCATGACCGAGCCGGTGCTGGACGCCGCCGGCAACGTGCGGTACGTGATCTCGGGCGCCATCAACCTGAAGGACCGGAACATCCTGGGCGAGCTCGCCGACCTGAAATTCGGCGAGACGGGCTACCTGTTCATCACCAGCACGGAAGGCGTGGTGATCGACCATCCGCGCACCGAGCGCATCATCAACCAGACGGGCCTGAAGGGGGTCGGCAATCCCGAGATCGAGCGCCCGATCGAAGGCTACGAAGGCGCGACCGAAGGCTTCAACCATGCGGGCGTGCACGGCCTGTACGCCTTCAAGCGCATCCCGCAGACCAACTGGGTGCTGGGGTCCATGTACCCGAGCACGGAAGCCTTCGCCCGGGTCGACGCGATCGAGCGCTCGGCATGGATCGGCACGGTGGTGCTCGCCATGCTCGCGGGGGCCGCGGTGCTGGGCTTCGTGCGCCAGCAGCTCACGCCGCTTCGGCACCTGCACCGGCACATGCTGGACGTGGACAACCCGGCCCTGCAGACGGCCGTGCCGCGCACCTACCGGCACGACGAGATCGGCGATCTCGCGCGCACCTTCGACACGCTGATGCAGCAGCGCAAGTCGAGCGAGAAGTTCCTGCGCGACATCACCGACAACTTGCCCGCGCTGGTGTCGCACGTCGATGCGCAGGGCCGCTACACCTTCGTGAACGCCCCGCTGTGCAGGAAGCTCGACCGCGGCGCGGCCCAGCTGATCGGGCGCACGGCGCAGAACATCGGCGAGGACGAGACGGTGGACGCCGCCGTGCGGCGCGTGCTGGCCGGCGAGGCCGTGAGCTTCGAAAGCCGCGGCGAAGCGAAGCGCGGCGAAGAAGACCGCTACTTCCAGACCGAACTCATTCCCGACCGCGACCAGGCCGGGCAGGTCCGCGGCTACTACGCCATGACCTCCGACGTGACCGAGCGCAAGCGCATCGAGTTCAGCCTGGCCCACAGCGAAGCGCAGGTTCGCGTCATTGCAGACAACATCCCGGCGCTGGTCTCGCACGTCGATTCCTCGCTGAGATACACCTTCGTCAATGCCCAGGTGAAGGCGCTGCACAAGGACCGGGCCATGGTGGGGCAATTGATGCCGGAGGTTCGCGGCCCGTCGGACTTTGCCATCGTGGCGCCGGCCTACGAGCGCGCGCTGGCCGGCGAGACGGTGGTGGTCGAGAAATCCGGCGATCCGGCGCTGGGCATCGGCGAGCGCACCTTCAAGGCCCACTACATTCCCGACCGCGACGCCAACGGCGTGGTGCAGGGCGTGTTCGCCATGACCTTCGACATCACCGACGAGGTGAACATACGCAAGGCCCTGACCGAGCAGGAGAAGCGGCTGCGCGATGTGACCGACAGCATCCCGGCGCTGGTGGGCTATTTCGACAGCAAAGAGAACTGCCTCTTCGCCAACAGCCGCGCGCGGCAGATGGCGGGGCTGGGCAGCGGCCCGCTCGAGAACGTCACGCTGCGCTCGGCGCTGGGCAAGGCGGTGCACCGTCAGATCCGGCCCTATCTTCCGCTGGTGCGCGAGGGCAAGTCGGTGCGCTTTCCGGTGCATGCGCCGCTGCATGGAAAGGATGGCTTCTTCCAGGTCAACCTGGTGGCCGACATGGACCCGCAGGGCGGGCTCGTGGGTTTCTATCTCATGACCTTCAACATCACCGCGCTCAAGCGCGCGGAGCTGCGGCAGGCCGAAAGCGAAAGGCGCCTGCGCACCATCACCGACAACCTGCCGGCACTCATCACCTACATCGACCGCGACGAGAACATCACCTTTGCCAATGCCACCTACCGCGAATGGCTCGGCGTGGAGCCGGCCGAGATCCTGGGCCGGCATGTCGGCGACGTCGCGGGCCCCGAGCTGTATCTCTCGCGCAAGGCCATGATCGCGCGCGCACTGGCCGGCGAGCGCGTGGAGTTCGAGGCGCAGACCAGGACCCAGGGCGCCGACCGCACCACCCGCGTGAGCTACGTGCCCGACATCGGCCCCGACGGCAGCACGCGCGGCATCTTCTCGCTGAGCCTGGACATCAGCGCCCTGAAGGCGGTGGAGCGCAAGCTGATCGACCTGGCGCGCATCGACACCCTCACCGGCCTTGCGAACCGGCTCGCCTTCAACGAGTTCCTGCCCGGCGCCATCGCGCGCGCGCAGCGTTCGGGCAATGCGCTGGCGGTGCTGTTCCTCGACATCGACTACTTCAAGACCATCAACGACACGCTCGGCCACGCCACAGGCGACGGCGTGCTGGTGGAATATGCGCAGCGCCTGCTGGCCAGCGTGCGAAGCACCGACACCGTCGCGCGGCTGGCGGGCGACGAGTTCGTGGTCGTGCTGGAGAACGTGCACACGCGGGAAGCCGCCGTGGCCGTCGCGCGGAAGATCGTGGAGCGGGTGGGCACCGTCCCCTTCGAGCTGGACGGCCGCAGCCTGAACGTGACGACCAGCATCGGCATTGCCTTCCACCAGGCCGCGGACGCCTCGGCCGGCGCCGCCGACCTGCTGGCACGCGCCGATGCCGCGCTCTATCGCGCCAAGGCCGCGGGGCGCAACACCTTCGGCTTCTCCGATTGAGAACTTTGGTAGTGGTTGCCCATCGCCATTGCAGGTGGCGAGGCACGCATTCCTGCTGACAAGCGCGCCCTGGCGGCCTCAGAATCCCCTTCACAGGAGAAACCATTTCATGTCCCCCACCGAAGTCGTCACGCCCGAGCAATTGCTGCACGCACTGGAAGTCCAGAGCCGCATGCCCATCCTGCGCATCGGCCAGGCCCTGATGGCGCTGGGCATGCTCACGGAAGAGCAGCTGCGCGCCGGCCTCGAGCAGCAGCAGCTGGACCGCAGCGTGCCGCTGGGCGAGACGCTGGTGCGCATGGGTGTGGTGACGCGGGCCCAGTTGCAGGCCGCACTGGTGCGCAAGATGGGCTACCCGCTCGTGAACCTGCACGAGTTCCCGGTGGCGGTGGACGCGCTGCGCACCATCAGCCATGCCGTGGCCCGCCGCCTGCAGGTGATGCCGCTCATGATCCACGATGGGCGCCTCATCCTTGCGCTCGACGATCCGGCCAGCCGCCATGCGGCCATCGACGAAGTGGAGTTCATCTCCCAGAGGAAGGTGGTGCCGGTGATCGGCGAATGCCTGGTGCTGGACACCGTGCTCTACAAGGCCTACGGCAAGATCGGCACCGAATCTGCCGACCCGACCGTCGTGCACGATCCCTCGCGGCCGCTGGACTTCGACATGGGCGGCGCGGGCCTCGGCAGCAGCCCCGGCCCGGGCACCAGCCTGGGCACCAGCGACCTGCTGGTCACGCTCGAGAAGGAGCGCCCCGCACCGGCCATCGAGGAGACGGCCATCGAGCAGTCGGACAACTCGCTGGTGCGGATGATCAACAGCATGATCGTGGATGCGCACCGCGAAGGCGTGTCGGACATCCACATCGAGAGCTATCCGGGCAAGGAAAAGACCCGCATCCGGTTTCGCCGCGACGGGCGGCTGCACACCCACCTGGAGCTGCCGGCCAGCTACCGCAACGCGGTGGTCGCGCGCGTGAAGATCATGTGCGACCTGGACATCAGCGAAAAGCGCAAGCCCCAGGACGGCAAGATCAATTTCGCCAAGTACTCGCCGCAGCACCGCATCGAGCTGCGCGTGGCCACCATCCCCACGGCCAACGGGCTCGAAGACGTGGTGATGCGCATCCTGGCCTCGGCCAAGCCGATTGCGCTGGACAAGCTCGGGCTCTCGCCGCGCAATCTCTCGGAGCTCACCAAGGCGGTGGAGCGCCCCTACGGCATGGTGCTGTGCGTCGGGCCGACGGGCTCGGGCAAGACCACCACGCTGCATTCGGCGCTGATGCACATCAACACGCCGGAGCGAAAGATCTGGACGGCCGAAGACCCGATCGAGATCACCCAGCCCGGCCTGCGCCAGGTGCAGGTGAATCCGCGCATCGACTGGACCTTTGCCAAGGCGCTGCGGGCCTTCGTGCGCGCCGATCCCGACGTCATCATGGTCGGCGAGATCCGCGACGAGGAAACGGCCAAGACGGCGATCGAGGCCTCGCTCACGGGCCACCTGGTGCTTTCCACGCTGCACACCAACAGCGCGCCCGAAACCGTGACGCGGCTGCTGGACATGGGCATGGACCCCTTCAACTTCGCGGACTCGCTGCTCGCGGTGCTGGCGCAGCGCCTGGTGCGGCGCCTGTGCAGCCACTGCCTGCAGAGCCGCCCCATGCGCCCCGAGGAAGTCGAGGAGCTGCTGGCCGACTACATGCACGCGTTCGCGGGTCAGGAGACGCCGGCCGAACGCGAGGCCGTGCGCAGCGGCTGGCTCGGCCAGCACGGCCGCGACGGCCGGCTGCAGGCCTTTTCGAGCCCCGGATGCACGCATTGCGACAACACCGGCTTCAGCGGCCGCGTCGGCATCCACGAGCTGATGGTGATCTCCAGGACGCTGCGGCGCCTGGTGCAAAGCGGCGCGCGCGCCGAGGAACTGCAGGAAGCCGCCCTGCGCGAGGGCATGCGTACGCTGCGCCAGGACGGCATCGGCAAGGTCCTGTCGGGGCAGACCACCATCGAGGAAGTCCGCGCAACCAGCAACGCCTGAGCTGCTGCAGTCTCAGGCGGCGTCCCACGCCACGGCCGGCAGCATGGCGATGCCGGGCCTGGCAAACAGGAAGCCCTGGAACAGGTCCACGCCCAGCGCCCGCAGCGCGTGGACCTCTTCCGAGGCCTCGACGCCTTCGGCCACCACGCGGATGCCCAGTTCGCTGCAGGTGCCCACGAAGCCCTTCACGATGCTGAGCCGGACCGCGTCGTTGTGGATGTTGCGCACCAGGCCCATGTCGATCTTCACCACGTCGGGCTGAAAGCCGGCCAGCAGCTCGAAGCCCGCATAGGCGGCGCCGAAGTCGTCGATGGCGGAGGTGAAGCCGTAGTCCTTGTAGGTGCGGAACACCGACGCCAGCGCGGGCAGGTCCGCCACGCGTTCGCCTTCGGTGATCTCGAACATCAGGTGGTCCACCGGAAAATTGCAGCGCTGCGCGGCCAGCATGGCGGTGTGAAAGCACTCGTCCTGATGCCCCGCCACGTCGTTGGGCAGGATGTTGAGGCTCAGCCGCGACTCCATGCCCAGCGCCGAAGCGGTTTCGATGGCCTTCACGCGGCAGGCCTCGTGGAAGGCGAAGCGCAGCCGCGGGTTCACGCGCGAGAGCACCTCGAAGGCGCCCTCTCCCGAGGTGCCGCGCACCAGGGCTTCGTGCGCGAACACTTCGCGCCGCTGGAAATCCACGATCGGCTGGAAAGCCATGACGAACCCGCTGTCGAAGCCGGGAAAGCAGGCATCCGCCGTTGTTCCGATGGTCACTGGAGTGGATCTCGCGGGAAAGGGGACGCGTCGTTCAGGCGGCTTGATAAGTACGTAAATGTAACCCCTTTGTTCACAACCGCCTCCTTTTGATCAACCGGCGGGCAGGTCGAGCAGGGCCCAGGCCGGCGCGTGGTCGCTCGCTCCAGGGCGCCCGCGCACCTCGCGGTCCACGTTCGCATCGGCCAGAAAGGGTGCGAGCTCGCGGTTGAGCAGCAGGTGGTCGATGCGCAGGCCCGCATTGCGCGGCCAGCGGTTGCGCCAGTAATCCCAGTAGGTGTAGATCGCCTCGCGGGGGTGGCGCGTGCGGATCGCGTCGGTCCATCCCTGCTTCAGCAGGCGGGCGAAGGCCGCGCGGCTTTCCGGCTGCAGCAGCGCATCGTCCTGCCATGAAGCCGGGTTGTAGATGTCCGCATCGGTGGGCACCACGTTGAAGTCGCCGGCCAGCACCGCCGGCATGCCGCAGCCGTAGAGAAGGCGCGCATGGGCGTTGAGCCGCTCGAACCATTCGAGCTTGTAGTCGAACTTGGGGCCGGGCTGCGGATTGCCGTTGGGCAGGTACAGGCAGCCGACGATCACGCCGTTCACCACCGCTTCGAGATAGCGGCTCTGGCTGTCCTCGGAGTTGCCGTCGAGCCCGCGGCCGGTTTCGATCGGGTCCCTGCCTCGCGCAAGAATGGCCACGCCGTTCCATGCGCGCTGGCCATGGAACAGCACGCCGTAGCCCGCTTCGCGGATGGCCGCGGCCGGAAAATTCTCGTCCGGGGATTTCAGCTCCTGCAGGCAGGCCACGTCCGGGCGGGCTTCGGCCAGCCAGGACAGCACAAGCGCAAGCCGGCTGTTGATGCCATTGACGTTGAAGGTCGCGATCTTCATGCGTGGCCGATCATGGCCCGAAAGCCCACCGGCCCATGTCGGAGAACACGCCCTGCGGACGGTCAGGCGGCCCGCACGCCTTTTTCGTACCAGCCCTGCGACCGGTTGACCACCGAAACCACCAGCAGCATCACCGGCACCTCGATCAGCACGCCCACCACCGTGGCCAGCGCAGCGCCCGACTGGAAGCCGAACAGGCTGATCGCTGTGGCCACCGCGAGCTCGAAGAAATTGCTCGCGCCGATCAGCGCCGACGGCCCGGCCACGCAGTGCGCCACGCCCAGCCTGCGGTTGAGCACATAGGCCAGGCCCGAGTTCAGGAACACCTGGATCAGGATCGGCTCCGCGAGCAGCGCAATCACCAGCGGCTGCCGGATGATGGCTTCGCCCTGGAAGGCGAACAGCAGCACCAGCGTGAGCAGCAGCGCCGAGATCGACCACGGCCCGAGCCGCGCCGCCACCGCCTGGAAGCGGGCCGTGCCCTTCTTGAGCAAGTGCTTGCGCAGCAGCTGCGCAATGATCACCGGCACCACGATGTACAGGCCCACCGAGGTCAAGAGCGTGTCCCAGGGCACCGTGATCGACGACAGCCCGAGCAAGAGCGCAACCACCGGCGCGAAGGCCACCACCATGATCGCGTCGTTGAGCGCCACCTGCGACAGCGTGAAGTACGGGTCGCCCCTGCACAGCTGGCTCCACACGAACACCATCGCCGTGCAGGGCGCCGCTGCCAAGAGGATCAGGCCCGCGATGTAGCTGTCGAGTTGCGTGGGCGGAAGCAGCGGGGCGAACACGTGGCGGATGAAGATCCAGCCCAGCAGCGCCATCGAGAACGGCTTCACGGCCCAGTTGATGAAGAGCGTGACGCCGATGCCGCGCCAGTGCGCCTTCACCTGCCCGAGCGCCGCGAAGTCGATCTTCAGCAGCATCGGGATGATCATCACCCAGATCAGCACGCCCACCGGCACGTTGACCTTGGCCACCTCGAGCGATGCAATGCCGCGGAACACGCCCGGCAGCCACTGGCCCAGCGCAATGCCCGCCACGATGCACAGCGCGACCCACACAGTGAGGTAGCGCTCGAAGAAGCCGATGGCGGGCGGCGCTGCGGGCGGTGCAGCAGCGGCGGTGGCGGCGGGATTCAGCACGACGCGCAAGCCTGCGGCAGGCAAGCCTCGCCCTGGCAGCAGTTTTCGGTGAGGTAGCCGATGAGCGCGTTCATCTGCCCGAAGGCCGCGCGGTAGATCAGGTTGCGGCCGCTGCGCTCCTGCGTCACCAGCCCCGAATGGCTCAGCTCCTTCAGGTGGAACGAGAGGCTGGTGGCCGGCACGTCGAGCGCCTCGACCAGCGCGCCGGGCGTGAGCCCCGCGGGGCCCGCCACCACCAGCGCGCGGAACACCTGCAGGCGCACCGGTTGGGCCAGCGCGGCCAGGGATCTGACGATGTCTTGTTCTTCCATATTTCAATAATAGTTGCATAATTGCAAGAATGCAACCGACCAGCCCCTCCATCACCATCTTTCACAACCCCGCCTGCGGCACTTCGCGCAACACGCTCGCGCTGATCCGCAACAGCGGCGAAGAGCCCCGGGTCGTCGAATACCTGAAGACCCCGCCCACCAGGGAAACGCTGCGCGAACTGCTCGCCGCCATGGCCATGGCGCCGCGCGCACTGCTGCGCCGCAAGGGCACGCCCTATGACGAACTCGGACTCGACGATCCCAAGTGGTCCGACGAGCAACTGCTCGACTTCATGCTCGCGCATCCGATCCTCATCAACCGCCCCATCGTGGTCACGCCGATCGGCACGCGCCTGTGCCGCCCTTCGGAAGAGGTGCTCGACATCCTGCCCTCGCCGCAAAAAGGCCCGTTCACCAAGGAAGACGGCGAGCTGGTCATCGATGCGGAGGGCCGCCGTGTCGACCGCGCTGCCTGAGCTTCCGAACATCGATGCCGAGCTGTTCGACAGGCCCTCGCCCGAGCGCTTCTCCCATGCGGCACCGTCGCGCCACGCCCCGCGCTTCCTGCTGCTGTACGGCTCCCTGCGCGATCGCTCCTACAGCCGGCTGCTGACCGAAGAGGCCGCGCGGCTGCTGCGGGCCATGGGCGGCGAAACGCGCATCTTCGATCCGGCCGGCCTGCCGCTGCCCGACAGCGCGCCCGACGATCATCCGAAGGTGCAGGAGCTGCGCGAGCTCGCGCAATGGGCCGAAGGCATGGTGTGGTGCTCGCCCGAGCGCCACGGCGCCATGACCGGCATCATGAAGGCGCAGATCGACTGGATTCCGCTCAGCATGGGCGCCGTGCGGCCCACGCAGGGCAAGACGCTGGCCGTCATGCAGGTGTCGGGCGGATCGCAGTCGTTCAATGCCGTGAACCAGCTGCGCGTGCTCGGGCGCTGGATGCGCATGCTGACCATTCCCAACCAGTCGTCGGTCGCCAAGGCCTTCCTGGAGTTCGACGAAGCCGGACGGATGAAGCCTTCCGCCTACTACGAGCGGATGGTCGACGTGATGGAAGAACTCATGAAGTTCACCCTGCTCACACGCGATGCGGCCGCCTACCTTGTCGACCGCTACAGCGAACGCAAGGAAAGCGCCGAGCAGCTCTCCAGGCGGGTGAACCAGCGCGCGATCTGACGCGGTGCCCGAGGCCGTCGTTGGCCCGACAATCGGCGCCCATGAACGCCAAGCCTTCGACGACAACGACCCCGCCGGGTCCAGCGCCGTCCATGCCGCGCCCCATCCGCGTCGCGGCCTCCCTGATCCTCCTGCGCGACGGCGCCGACGGCATGGAAGTGCTGCTGCTGCGCCGCGCCGAGAAGGCCAACGACCAGAACAGCGGCGCCAGCGTCTTTCCGGGCGGCGTGGTCGACGCGCACGACCGCCGCCTGCACCTGATGTGCAAGGGCCTGGACGACGCCGCGGCCAGCGCGCGCCTGGGCCTGCCCGACGGCGGCCTCGACTACTACGCCGCCGCGGTGCGCGAATGCTTCGAGGAAGCGGGCGTCCTGTTTGCAAGCGATGCCGAAGACCGCCTGGTCGAACTCGACGGCCTGCCGCCGAGCCGGCTCGAATCGATGCGGCATGCCGCCGAGCAGGGCACCGATGCGCTGCTGGCCATGTGCGAGGCGCAAGGCTGGCGCCTTGCGATGGACCGGCTGGCCTATTTCAGCCACTGGCTCACGCCGCCCGGCATGCCGCGCCGCTTCGATACCCGCTTCTTCATTGCGCAGATGCCGCCGGCACAGGCCGTGAAGCCCGACGGCCGCGAGACCGTGGCGCACATGTGGCTCAAGCCCGCGGAGGCAGCAGACCCGCGCCGCGGCCTCAAGCTGATGAACGTGACACGGCGCACGCTCGAAGAGCTGGCAGGCTTCGGCAGCGCTGCCGACTGCATGGCGCATGCGCGGGCGCTGACGCGGATCGTGCTGAACATGCCGCGGCTGGCCGACGGGCCTGCGGGCCGCCGCGCGGTGAACATCGACGAAGCCGCCTACGAGGAGATCGGCCACCTCGACCCCGACGGCAAGGGCCATGCGCACTATGCGCTCGAGCCGGGCCTGGTCACGCGGCTGTCGGCGCGCGTCGTGCGCGTGGCGGGCGCAGCGGATTCGCATCACGGCTATTTCGTCGGCGGCGAAGGCGGCCACTGGGCATTGATCGATCCCCTGCCGCACGGCCTTGCGCAGAACGCAGCGCCGGGCCAGGTGAAGTGGCTGCTCTGGACCGCGGCGGGTACGCAGCCCTCGGCCGCGACGCTCGATGCGCTTCGATCCGCATGGCCCGATGCTGCCGTGCTGTGGCCGCAGCCCGGGGACACCCTGCGCCTTGCGGGCGCAACGCTGCACGTCAGTCAAGCGGCCGATCGGGGCGTCCCCGCGCGCCAGTTCCTGCTGGCCGAAGAACGCATGCTGTTCACCGGCTGCGCCGCGGCGCCCGCAGCGCATGCGACCGGCGAGGCCGAATGGATCGCTCCGGCCAGCGGCTTCATCTTCCGCGCGCAGCGCTAGCGCAAGCTCTCACAGCCGGCCGATGGCGGCCTTGAGTTCCTCGAGCGAAGCGGGTTTCGGCAGATGCGCGTTGAAGCCGGCCTCCAGCGCCCGGCGTGCATCGGCGCGGCGGCCGAAGCCGGACATCGCGATCGAAGGCAGCTCGCGCGTGGCCGGGCGCCGCCGCCTCGAGCAGTTCCAGCCACCGCTCGTGTAATCCCGTAAGCAGCATCTTGCCGCGGTCGCTGGATGTAGTCTGCGCTGCCACCTCACATGCGAAAGGTTCCTACGCGGCACCTTCGATCGCGATCCGAATCTTTGATGTCGACACCGCGCTGGAAGGAACATCCATGAACGCCTTGGACCTGCTGAACCTGGATGTACTGCTCGCGCGCAGCGTACTGCTGCGCGCCGACTACGTGCAGGTCCAGAGCCGGATCCGCGACTCGTTGTCCCGCCGCAACCGCGATCTCGGCAGCGGCCCCGCGGACGAGGATTTCGACGAACTCATCCACGCCATGAGCCGGTCGCTTTCGGCCGACGCCCGCTATCTCTGCACCCTGTCGTTTGCAGTGCGCGGCATCATCGAACGCGCGAAGGCCACGGCCTGACCGGGCGCCTGGCCCCCGCCTTCTGCACTGAAGGGAAATCGCAAGAATGAAGTCTTCTCGACAACTCAAGACCGACGAGCGTGACAATGCGCGGCTGTTCCGCTGGGGCATCGGCGCGGCCATATTCGTGTTCATCCTGGCGCTAGCCTACAACTTCCTGACGCAGACGCGCGAGGAAGGGCCGGTCAAGCCGTCGACGCCGACGCAGACCCAAAGCGCGCCGCAGACGGCGCCGGCCAACCCGCCGCCGGGCAAATAGCGCATCGGCCGCGGCCGGCCCGGTGCCTACCCGAGCCCGAGCTGCCCGCGCATGGCCCTCGTGCGCTCGATGGCCATGCCCAGCAGCTTCAGCGCCACCTGCGGGTGCTGCTCGCAAAGCCCGCGCATGGCCGCCACGGGAATCAGGTAGACCGACGAAGCCTCGGCCGCCACCAGCGTGTGCTTTGCCTGGTAGCGGTTTTCGCCGAGCGAAGGGCCAAGGAAGAAGTCGTGCTGGCAGATCAGGTCGGTGACGACGTCGGCGCCGCTCGCGCGTCCGTGGCTCACCACCTGGAGCAGCCCGCTCGCCACGCAATAGACCCGGTCGGTCCACTCGCCAGAGGCAAGAACGGTTTCATCGCACTGGTAGGCGCGCAGTTCGCTGGCCTCGTCCAATGCCGTGCGGTCCGCATGCGGCAGATCGGCGACCAGGGTATGCAAATACATGCCCGAATGGTCGCCGAAGGCACTGCAGAGTGCATTCCCATGAATTGGGTATCCGGTGCAGGAAAGCCACGGCGCCGCCTCAAGCCGCGGACTTCACCCTGGCCGCGCGCCGCAGGCATTCGATCAGCTGCTGCGTGCTGGGCGTGCGCCGGCGCCCGCGCATGGTGATGAGGCCCACCGGCGGCAGCTCGATCGGCACCTTCAGCGCCAGCACCTTGAGCATGCCCTGCTGCTGGAAATGCCGCGCCACCGAGCGCGCCATGAAGGCCACCGCATCGCGCTGCTGCAAGAAGCTGATCTGCGCGAGGAACGAGGCCGACTCGATGATGTCCGCCGGCGGATGCACGCCGTCGCGAAAGAACATCTGGTCGAGCTTCACGCGCAGCGAGGCCCAGGGCGGCGGCATCACGCAGTGCTCCCTGGCCAGGTCGGCCCAGCCCAGCCGGCGCTTTGCGGCCAGCGGGTGCCCCGGGCGCACCACCGCCTGCATGGGCTCGGCAAGCAGCGCCTCGGTCTCGAGGTCGGGCGCGGCGTAGCCGGGTTCCAGCCGCCCGACGAACAGGTCGAGCTCGCCCAGGCGCAGCTTGGGCAGGAGGCGCGTGAGGTCGCCCTCTTCCACCAGCACCGTGGTCTGCGAGGAGTTGGCCTTGAGCATCTCGACCGCGCGCGCCAGCAGCACCGGCATGGCCACCACCATGGCGCCCACGCTGGTGCGGCCCGCGGCGCCGCTGGCCACGGCGGCGATCTCGTCGCGCGTGCGGTCGTAGTCGGCCAGCACCGAGCGCGCGAAGCGCACCACGCTCTCGCCATAGGGCGTGGGCTCGGTGCCGCGCGTGGAGCGCTCGAACAGCGCCAGGCCGAACATGCGCTCGATTTCCACCAGCGACTTGGACACCGCCGGCTGCGTGACCGACAGGAACTCGGCCGCGCGGCCCAGGTGGCGGAACTGGTCGAGCGCCACCAGCATCTGCAGGTGGCGCAACTTGAGGTTGGAACGCAGGACGCGGTCGATCTGGCTCATCGTGGTGGGTGCGGTGTTTTCCTCTTCATAACCTCCGGGCTATGAAGAGAGTCCGCTACTTCATTGGATTGCAATGATTGTCTACTAAGAAGCGCTACCCCGTATGAGCCAGTACAGGGACCTCGCAGCCGAGATCTTGAAGTCGTTTCATGAGGCGACGGATGGTTTTGGTGCGATCCTGGCGGTCGAAGTGCTCGCAGCCGAGGTCGTTGTACTCGGTGCCGTCACGA
>NZ_JBFTLJ010000019.1:0-91344 GCF_056396385.1 Variovorax sp. 05T418
GAGATGAGCTACACCGCCCCCCTCAAGGACATGCTGTTCGACATCGAGCACCTGGCCAACATCGGCGAGATCGCCAGGCTGCCGGGCTTCGAGGACGCCGGCCTCGAAACCGCGCAGGCCGTGCTCGAGGAATGCGCGCGCTTCAACCAGGACGTGGTGGCGCCGCTGAACATCGAAGGCGACCGCAACCCCTCGTCCTTCAAGGACGGCCAGGTCGCGACCACGCCGGGCTTCAAGGAAGCCTTTGCGCAGTACGTGTCGGGCGGCTGGCAGGGCCTGCAGCATCCGGCGGACTTCGGCGGCCAGGGCCTGCCCAAGACCATCGGCGCGGCCTGCGGCGAGATGCTCAACTCGGCCAACATGAGCTTCGCGCTGTGTCCGCTCTTGAGCGACGGCGCCATCGAGGCGCTGCTCACGGCCGGCTCCGACGAGCTCAAGGCGGTGTACCTCGAGAAGCTGGTGAGCGGCCAGTGGACCGGCACCATGAACCTGACCGAGCCGCAGGCCGGCAGCGACCTTGCGCTGGTGCGCAGCCGCGCCGAACCGCAACCTGACGGCACCTACAAGGTCTTCGGCACCAAGATCTTCATCACCTACGGCGAGCACGACATGGCCGAGAACATCGTGCACCTGGTGCTGGCCCGCGTGACCGGCGCACCCGAGGGCGTGAAGGGCATCAGCCTGTTCGTGGTGCCGAAGTTCATCGTCGGCAAGGACGGCTCGCTCGGTGCGCGCAACGACGTGCACTGCGTGAGCATCGAGCACAAGATGGGCATCAAGGCCAGCCCCACCGCCGTGCTGCAGTACGGCGACCACGGCGGTGCCGTCGGTTATCTCGTGGGCCAGGAGAACCGCGGCCTCGAGTACATGTTCATCATGATGAACTCGGCCCGCTATGCCGTGGGCATGCAGGGCATCGCGATTGCCGAGCGTGCCTACCAGCACGCCGTGGCCTATGCGAAGGACCGCGTGCAGAGCCGCCCCGTCGATGGTTCGATGAACGCGAGCGCGCCCATCATCCACCACCCCGACGTCAAGCGCATGCTGATGACCATGCGTGCCTACACCGAAGGCTGCCGCGCCATGGCCAGCGTGGCCGCCGCGGCCTACGACGCCGCGCACCACCACCCCGATGCCGAGGCGCGCAAGCAGAACCAGGCCTTCTACGAATTCATGGTGCCGCTCGTGAAGGGCTACAGCACCGAGATGAGCCTGGAAGTGACCTCGCTGGGCGTGCAGGTGCATGGCGGCATGGGCTTCATCGAGGAGACCGGCGCGGCGCAGTACTACCGCGACGCCAAGATCCTCACGATCTACGAGGGCACCACTGCGATCCAGGCCAACGACCTCGTGGGCCGCAAGACCGCGCGCGACGGCGGCCAGACCGCCAAGGCCATTGCCGCGCAGATCGAGAAGACCGAGGCCGAACTGGCCAGGAGCAGCAGCCCCGCCGCGGCCGCCGTCCTCAAGCGCCTGAAGCCCGCGCGCGAGGCCTTCATCGAGGTGGTCGACTTCGTCGCGGGCCAGACCAAGGCCTCGCCCAACGCGGTGTTCGCAGGCAGCGTGCCCTACCTGATGCTTGCGGGCAACCTCGTGGCCGGCTGGCAGCTGGCGCGCTCGCTGATCATTGCAGCGGACCTGGCGTCGCACAACGTCGACGTCGACTTCATGCAGGCCAAGATCGCGACCGCGCGCTTCTATGCCGAGCACATCCTGAACAAGGTGCGTTCGGGCCATTCGCCTTGACGACGAGTGCAGCGGTCAACGCTGCCGCCAGCGACGCGGCAGGAGCTCTTCGTCGGTACGTCGCGCAGGTAGGCATGCGGGTCGCGAGACAGGCCTGTACGCCTGGCTATTTCGTGAATGGACATCTGCTCGTGGAGGGCCCAGCGTCTGATGACACTCAATGTCGCCACGTCTATCACTCCTCGGATCCCCTGCCTTAAAAATGAGCAGAGTAGGGTCTTGCGTGGGTCAGTCCTAGACGGAAATTAGTGGGTTAGCCGGGTCAGTTTGCGGTGGCAATCAACACGCCGGGCACAACCGTTCTCGCTCCGGGACGCGTTTTGTGCTGTCTACAAGTCGCAGCTTGGGCGCCACGTCGGAGCACTCTAAGTGTTTACGATAGTGTCGATCAAAATATCAACATCATTGTTGACAACATTGTCGACGAAACTTAGATTCGCCCTACAGCCTGTGTTCGACGCCTGAAGAGCGGCAGCGGCGCCGGCTGCAGTCCTGCCGATGGGCCGCGGAGCCCCGATGCGCCGAAGAGCGCACGGGCCTCTTTGCACAGCGGCTTGCCGTGCTTCAACCATGCGATGGGAAGCGCCATTGCGCCCCGGGGTCCAGACCCCGCGGCAGTGCGCCTCCAAGGAGACAACCAATGCAATCGACAACGACGGTATCGGCGCCCGCGGCGACCGCCAATCCAGCCCACCAGCCCACCAAGGTGCGCTGGAAGATCTTCCTGATGATGTTGTTCCTGATCTCGATCAACTACATCGACCGCGCCTCGCTGTCGGTGGCCATGCCGCTGATCGCCAAGGAATTCGACATCGGCCCCGCGGTGCAGGGCCTGCTGCTCAGCTCCTTCTTCTGGACCTATGCGCTGATGCAGATTCCCGGCGGCATGCTGGCCGACCGCTTCGGTCCGCGCGTGGTGATTGCCGGCGCGACGCTGGGCTGGGGCTTCTTCCAGGCGATTGCCGCCGCCTGCACGGGCTGGGTTCCGCTGCTGCTGACCCGCCTGGGGCTGGGGGCGGCCGAGGCGCCGATCTACCCTGCGGGCGGCAAGCTCAACGGCATCTGGATGACCCAGACCGAACGGGGCCGCGGCGCCACCTTGCTCGATGGCGGCGCGCCGCTGGGCGCCGCGCTCGGCGCGATCCTGATCTCGGGGCTGATCGCCGTGCTCGGCTCCTGGCGCATGGCGTTCGCCATTGCCGGCGGCGGGACCGTGCTGGCCGGCTACTTCGCCTGGCGCTACATCCGCAACCATCCGCGCCAGCATCCCGGCGTGAACGAGGCCGAGGCGCGCTTCATCGAGGCCAGCCATGCGGCCGACGCGGCCAAGGAATCGGCGGACGCGAGCGGACGGGTGCTCGACTTCTTCCGCTTCCGCTCCGTGTGGGGCATGTTCTTCGGCTGGATGTGCTTCAACGCGCTGTTCTACGGCCTGCTCACCTGGATGCCCAACTACCTGTCGAAGGTGCACGGCTTCGACATCAAGCAGATGGGCGGCGCGGTGTTCATCATGTTCTTCTCGGGCTTCGTGGGCGAGATGTTCGGCGGCTGGCTGGCCGACAAGTGGCAGGCGGCCGGCGCCTCGCAGAGCAAGGTGCTGCGCACGCTGTTCGGCATCTCGTCGATCATCGCGACCATCGCCATCTTCATGGTGACGCAGATCAAGGACCCGATCGCCGTGGTCGTGCTGCTGTCGGTGACGCTGTTCTTCCTGCGCTGGTGCGGCCTGTTCTGGTGCGTGCCCTCGATCCTCGGCACGCGCGCCCGGGTCGGCTTTCTCGGCGGCACCATGAACCTGGGCGGCAACGTGGCGGGCATCGGCGTGCCGATCGTGGTGGGCCTGATCGTGCAGGCCACCGGCTCGTACTTCATGGCGCTGATGCTGTTCACGGCCGCGGGCGCGGGCTTGTTCGTCTGCTCGACGATGCTGATCGACTACAGCAAGAAGCTGCCGGTCTGAGGCACGCAACCCTCCAGGAGAAGACAACCATGTCCATGTCCCATGTCCGCCTTGCGGCCATCGCGCTGGCCCTGAACCTGGCCTCGGCCGGTGCCGCGCTGGCCCAATCCGTGGCCCCGGCCGATGACGCCGGGCCCGCCGTCGCCGCCGCAGTGCCCGAGGCCGTCGGCGTCGATTCGCGTCCGCTGGTGCGGCTGTCCGAGTGGATCCGCAAGGAAGACCTCGACGTGCGCAGCTTCCTCGTGATCAAGGACGGCAAGCTGGTCTTCGAGCGCTACAGCCGGGGGCTCGGCCGCGACCACAACTACGAGCTCTACTCGATCACCAAGAACGTCACCGCGCTGGCTGCGGGCGTGCTGATCGACGAGGGCCGCAGCCGCCTCGACGAGAAGGTGGCGCCCGTGCTGGCCAAGGCGCGCCCCGACCTGAAGGCGGCACTCGCGGACAAGCAGGCCATCGAGCTGCGGCACGTGATGTCGATGTCGACCGGCCTGTTCTACGACTTCAAGCCGACCGACGACCCGATCTACTACGGCGCGCCCGACCGCCTGAAGCTCGCCGCCGAGACCACGCCCAGGCGCCCGCCCGGCGAGGCCTTCGACTACACCGACGTCAACCCGATCCTTGCGAGCGCAACGCTGGGCGCCGACGCCGGCATGCCGCTGCAGGCCTTTGCCGAGCAGAAGATCTTCAAGCCGATGGGCATGGCGCACTACGCCTGGGAGCGCGCCGACGGCAAGGGGCTGGTGTCGGCTGGCTGGGGCCTGCGGCTGCGCGCGATCGACATGGCCAAGCTCGGCATGCTGGTGCTCTCCGGCGGGCGCTGGAACGGCCGGCAGATCGTGTCGCAGGCCTGGATGCGGACCATGACCGCGCCGTCGTCCGCGCCGTGGTACGGCCAGTTCTGGTGGATCAACGACATCGTCGCCACCGAGCCCGAGGTGCATGCCATGGGCTTCAAGGGCCAGTTCATCGTGGCGCTGCCCGAGCGCAACGCGGTGGTCGTGATGACCAGCATGCTGCCCATCGAAGGCGGCCTGCGCGAGTCGAAGAACGTGCTGGCGATCCGCAAGATGGTCAATGACTTCGTGCTGCCCGCGCTCGACAATCCCTCGCATGCCGGGCCGACGCCCGCCCGCCGCAAGGCCCTGGCGCACGAGCTCGACCTGGCCTCGCGCCACCAGGGAAAGCCGGGCGCACCGGCCGACCCGACCGACACCCCTCGCCTCTGAAGACGACCATGACCCCACGCAAACTCATCGGCGTGCTCACGCCTTCCTCGAACACCGCGCTGGAGCCGCTGACCAGCGCAATGGTCAGCGGCGTGCCCGGCGTCTCGGCGCACTTCTCGCGCTTCACCGTCACCGAGATCTCGCTGCGCGGCGCCTCGCTCAGCCAGTTCGACGACAGCAAGATCCTCGAGGCCGCGCGGCTGCTGGCCGATGCGCGCGTCGACACGATCTGCTGGAGCGGCACCTCGGCCAGCTGGCTCGGCTTCGAGAAGGACCGGGCGCTGTGCGCCCGCATCACCGAGGCGACCGGCATTGCGGCCAGCACCTCGGTGCTGGCGCTCAACGAGCTGCTGGTCGCGCAGGGCGCGCGCACGCTCGGCCTGGTGTCGCCCTATGTCGAGGACGTGCAGCGGCGCATCGTTGCCAACTACGCGGGCATCGGCATCGACTGCGTGGCCGAGCGGCACCTCGGGCTGACGGTGAACTTCGCATTCAGCGAAGTCGACGCCGACACGCTGCGCCGCATGCTGCGCGAAGTGGCGCAGCAGCGGCCCGACGCGATCACCATCATGTGCACCAACCTGCACGGCGCGCAGTTGGTCGAGGAGATGGAGCGCGAGCTCGGCATCCCGATCTACGACTCCGTCGCCACCGTGGTGTGGCGGGCGCTGAAGACCGTCGGCATCGATCCCCGCGCCGTGCGGGGTTGGGGCCGGCTGTTCGGGCCGCCGGCCTGAACGCCGTCGCGCAGCCGCGCAGACAAGACACAGACAGACCCACAGAAGAAAGACCATGACCTTCCGCGACCTCGACCTCGTGGTGCGCAACGCCCGCGTTGCCACCGCCAGCGACACCTTCGATTCGGACATCGGCATCCGCGACGGCCGCATCGTGCAGCTGGGCCTCGCGCTGCCCCCCGGGCGGCGCGAGATCGACGCCGCCGGCCGCTACGTGACGCCGGGCGGCGTCGATGCCCACTGCCACCTCGACCAGCCGATGGAGCCGCCGGTGCGCATGGCCGACGACTTCGACACCGGCACCCGCGCCGCGGCCTGCGGCGGCACCACCACGGTGATCCCGTTCGCGGCGCAGCACAAGGGCCAGTCGCTGCGCGCCGCCGTGCAGGACTACCACCGGCGCGCCGAAGGCCGTGCCCACGTCGACCACGCCTTCCACCTGATCGTGAGCGACCCGACGGAGGAGGTGCTCAAGCACGAGCTGCCGCAGCTGATCGCCGAGGGCTACACCTCGTTCAAGATCTACATGACCTACGACGACCTGAAGCTAGACGACGGCCAGATCCTCGACGTGCTGGCGGTGGCCAGGGAGCACGGCGCGATGGCCATGATCCATGCCGAGAACGCCGACTGCATCGAGTGGCTGACCAAGCGGCTCGAAGCCAGCGGCCGCACCGCGCCGCGCTTCCATGCGCATGCGCGGCCGATGCTGGTGGAGCGCGAGGCGACCCACCGCGCGATCGCGCTGTCGGAGCTGGTCGACGTGCCGATCATGATCGTGCACGTGTCGGGCCGCGAAGCCGTCGAGCAGATCCGCTGGGCGCGCGCGCACGGCCTGAGCGTGTTTGCCGAGACCTGCCCGCAGTACCTGTTCCTGACGGCCGAGGACCTGGGCATCGACGACAGCTACCAGGGCGCGCGCTGCGTCTGCAGCCCGCCGCCGCGCAACCGCGAGAACCAGCAGGTGATCTGGAACGGCCTCGCCGACGGGCTGTTCACCATCTTCTCGTCGGACCACGCGCCGTTCCGCTACGACGCGCCCGAGGGCAAGAAGCCCGGCGGCGAAGAGGTGGCCTTCCGCCACATTCCCAACGGCATTCCGGGCATCGAGACGCGGCTGCCGCTCCTGTTCTCGCACGGCGTGCTCGACGGGCGCATCACGATCAACCGCTTCGTCGAGCTCACCTCCACCAATCCCGCCAAGGCCTACGGCCTGCATCCGCGCAAGGGCACGATCGCCGTCGGCGCCGATGCCGACCTCGTGGTGTGGGGCACCACGCCGCGCGCCATCCGCAACGCTGACCTGCACCACGATGTCGACTACACGCCCTACGAAGGCATCGACGTCAAGGCATGGCCCGCGCTGACATTGGCGCGCGGCGAAGTCGTGTGGGACGGCGAGCGCTTCCATCCGCGCGCCGGGCGCGGCGAATTCCTGCGCCGGGCCGGGCCCACCTTGCTGCCCACCCGTCGACCCGCCTAAGCCTCACGCTGGAGACATTGCCATGAACCTGCTGCTGATCAACCCCAACACCTCGCAAAGCGTCTCGGACCTGATCGCGGCCGAGGCCCGCCGCGCGGCCGCCGGCGACACGCGCATCGAGGTGCTGACGGCGCCCTTCGGCGTCGCCTACATCGAGACCCGGTTCGAGTCGCTGATCGGCGCCTATGCCGCCGCCACGCTGGTCGCGGAGCACCACGCGCGGCACGATGCGATCGTGGTCGCGGCCTTCGGCGACCCCGGCATCGACGGCCTGCGCGAGGCGCTCGACATTCCGGTGGTCGGCCTCACCGAGGCCGCGCTGATGAGCGCCTGCCTGCTGGGCAAGCGCTTCTCCATCATCGCGATCTCGCGCCGCATCACGGCCTGGTACCGCGAGTGCGTGCAGGCCAACGGGCTCCTGGAGCGGCTTGCGAGCATCCGCAGCCTGGAGGGGCCGCTCAAGGACATCGGCAGCGTGCAGGACGACCATGGCGAGCGCCTCGAGGCCCTGTGCATGTCGGCCGTCGAGGACGACGGCGCGGACGTGATCATCATCGCCGGCGCGCCGCTGGCGGGCCTTGCGCGCTCGATCAAGGACCGGATCCCGGTGCCCGTGGTGGACGGCGTGTCCAGCGCCGTCTGCCATGCGCAGACGCTCGCATCGCTGGCGCCCGCGCCGGCGCGCAGGGGCAGTTTCGCGCCGCCGCCGGTCAAGCCGAACCAGGGACTGCCCGATGCACTGTCACGCCTCCTGGCCCGCGATGCCGGCCGCGCCTGAGGCCGCCGGGGGCGCCGCGCGCAAGCCGGCTGCGGGGAGGGCTCGTCGATAGAATCGGCTGCGATGTCCACCAAAGCTTCAGTACGCAAGACCAGTGCCGCCAACTCCCGCGAGCACAGCGTCGACGAGATTGCCGAGAAGATCTCGGCGGCGATCCTCGAGCACCGGCTCGCGCCGGGCACCAAGCTCGGCGAGGACCGGCTGGCCGCGATCTTCGCCACCAGCCGCGCGAAGGTGCGCGAAGTGCTGGCCCGGCTGGCGCACGAGCAGATCGTCGAGCTGGTTCCGCAGAAGGGGGCCTTCGTCGCCAAGCCGACCATCGAGCAGGCGCAGGACGTGTTCGAGGCGCGCCGGCTGATCGAGCCGGGCGTTCTGCGCCGGCTCGTCCGCACGCTCGACGACGTCAAGCGCCAGCGCCTGCGCCGCCACATCGACCTGGAGGCCGAGGCGCGCAGCCGCGACGACAAGCGCGCCATCGTGCGCCTGTCGGGCGAATTCCATGTGCTGCTGGCCGAGCTCGCCGGCAACTCCGCGCTGGCCCGCTCGATGCGCGAGCTGTCGGCGCTGACCTGCCTGATCATCTCGCTGTACGACGCGCCCACCGCCACCAGCTGCCGCGCGGACGAGCACGAGGAAATCGTCGCGGCGGTGAACCGCGGCGACGCCCAGCGCGCCGAGAAGCTGATGCTCCATCACCTCGACCACATCGAGCAGAGCCTGAAGCTGGACAGCAGCGCGGAAGAAGCCGATCTGGAGAGCGTGTTCAGCTGACGGTGCGGCCGGCGGCGCCATGAAGCTCGACTCCACCACCGTCCAGCTGGTCCTGTGCATCGCCGAGGAAGGCAGCATTTCCCGGGCTGCCGACCGGCTGAACCTGGCGGTGGCGGCTGCCTCCAAGCGCGTGAGCGACCTGGAGGCGCAGCTGGGCGCCAGGCTGTTCAAGCGGGTGGCGCACGGCGTGCTCGTCACCGAGGCCGGCAACCGGCTGATGGCGCACATCCGGCAGATCGACAACCTCATCGGCCGGCTCGAGGGCGATGCCCAGGTGCTGGGGCGCGGGCAGGACGGGCGCATTCTCATCGGCGCGCCGAAGGCAGCCATCATCCAGTTCCTGGCGAAGGACATCGCCCGGCTGCGTGACGCCTACCCGCAGATCACGCTGAAGATCCTGGAAGAGAACAGCAAGATCGTGCAGCAGCTGCTGCGCGACAAGGTGATCGACGTCGGCATCTACGAGAAGAAGAGCGGGTTCCTGGACCTGCCGAAGTTCGACTACCGGCAGGACCGGCTGGTGCTCGTGTACAGCCGCCGGCATTTCCAGTTTGCGGCGCAGCGGCCGGTGGGCATCGACGACTTCCTGGACCTGCCGGTGGTGAGCCTCGGCAAGGGCTCGGCGATCCTGTCGGCCTTGCAAGGGGCCTACCGCAGCCGCGGCCGGTCGTTCCCCAACAACTTCTCGACCAGCGGCTTCGACACCATGCTGGCGCTGGTGCGCCATGGCCTGGGTGTGGGCCTGATGCCGCCCGAGGTGCTGCGCAGCTTCCATCCGGAAGACGACCTGGGCTCGGCCGAGATCGAGGGCGACTGGCACCAGCGCGCCTATGTGCTGTCGTGTGTCGAAGGCCATGCGCAGGAGCAGACCTTGCGCAACGTGGTGGCCCAGCTGATCGGCATCAGCACCTAGAAGAAGAAAGCAGCGTTCCTGCGGCCCTGGCTTCGCGGATCACGAAGCCAGGCATGCCTTCCACATTCTTGCGACGTCCTCTGCGCTACGGGAGAGTAGCGGCACTACTACAGCAGAGACAGAGGACGCACACATGAAACGCCGAGACTTCATCGCGGCCAGCGCCGGCGCGCTGGCCGCGCCCTGGGCCCTGGGAGCCACGGAGCTGCCCAAGGGCATCGTCAAGATCTACGTGGGCTGGGCGCCCGGCGGCGGCACCGACGTGTTCGCGCGCATCGTGGGCCAGCAGCTGTCGCAGCTGTGGGGCCGCTCGGTGGTGGTCGAGAACAAGCCCGGCGCCACCGGCGCACTGGCTGCGGACTTCTTTGCACGCACCCGCTTCACCGAGGGCGTGAACCTGCTGATGGCGCACGTCAACACGCATGCCATCTCGCCGCACATCTTCAAGAGCATCAGCTACGACCCGCTGAAGGACTTCGCGCCCATTGCCATGGTCGGTGCCACGCCGCACATCCTGGTGACCCGCGCGAAGAACTCCGCCGGCTCGGTCAAGGAAGTGGCCGAGCAGTGCAGGCAAAGCCCGGGGAAGATCAGCTTCGGCTCCTCCGGCACGGGATCGGTGCAGCACCTGGCGGCCGCGATGTTCAACATGGCGGCCGAGGTCAAGAGCATCCACGTGCCCTACAAGGGCTCGGGCCCGATGCAGACGGACCTGATCGGCGGCCAGATCGACTACAGCTTCGACACCATGACGGCCGCCACGGCGCAGGTCAAGGCCGGGCGCATGGCGGGCATCGTGCAGACGCGCCTGCAGCGCGCCAAGGGCTTTCCTGAAATGCCGACCATGGACGAGCAGGGCTTCAAGGGCTTCGACGTGTCCAGCTGGTATGGCGTGGTGGGCCCCAGGGACATGTCCAGGGACCTGGCCCTGCAGATCAATGCCGACATCAACAAGGTGCTGGCGCTGCCCGATGTGGTGGCGCGCTTCGATGGCTATGGCGTGGAGGACGGCGGCGGATCGGTCGACAAGTTCGCGGCCTTCATGGCTGCCGAGTTCAAGAAATGGGGCGAGGTGGTGCGCACCGCCAAGGTCACCGAGGAGGGCTGAAAAAATGAACCACGCGCGACAACTGCCGCTGCAGGGCATCCGGGTGCTGGACGTGAGCCAGGTCATGGCCGGGCCGTTCGCCTGCATGCTGCTGGCCGACCTGGGCGCCGACGTGATCAAGGTCGAGCCGCCGGGCGGCGACCAGACCCGCGGCGCCATGGGCTTCAAGATGAAGGGGCCGGACAGCATGGGCTTCCTGAACATGAACCGCAACAAGCGCTCGCTGACGCTGGACCTCAAGAACGAGGAGGACCGCGCGTCCTTCTACAAGCTGGCCCGGACCGCCGATGTGATCGTCGAGAACTACCGTCCCGGCGCGGTGCAGCGCCTGGGCATCGACTACGAGTCGATCAAAAAGATCCACCCGAAGATCGTGTACGTCAGCATCTCCGGCTTCGGCCAGAGCGGCCCCTGGGCCGAGCGGCCGGGCTTCGACCTGATGGCGCAGGCCATGTCCGGCGTGATGAGCGTGACCGGCTACCCCGGCGAGAAGCCGGTCAAGGCCGGCGTGCCGGTGGCCGACATCGGCTGCGCGCTGTTTGCCACCTATGCGCTGCTCGCGGCCTACATCGGCGCGCAGAAGTCGGGCGTGGGCCAGCACATCGACGCCTCGCTGTTCGACGCGGCCATGGCCTTCTCGGTCTGGGACATGTCCGCGTACTGGGGCACGGGCGTGCCGCCGGCGCCGCTGGGCACCAGCAACAAGATGAGCGCGCCCTACCAGGCGGTCAAGGCGCGCGACGGCTACTTCGTGATGGGCGCGACCAACCAGAAGCTCTGGACCCGGCTGTGCGAACTGCTGCAGCGGCCGGACCTCGCCGCGCACCCGGACTACGCGAGCGTGTCGCAGCGCCTGAAGCACCGCGAGGCGCTGATCGAGGCGCTCGAACGGGAGTTCGGCCAGCGCGACAGCGCCGACTGGATCGACGCCATGCTGGCCGCCGGCATCCCGGCCGGCCCCATCCTGTCGTATCCGGAGGCCTTCGAGGGCGAGCACGGCAGGCACCGCCGCATGTGCATGGAGATCGACCATCCGATCGAGGGCAAGGTCAAGAACATCGGCTTTCCGGTCAAGCTGCTGGGTACGCCGCAGCAGGTGCGCCGGCATCCGCCGCTGCTGGGCGAGCACAACGAGGAAATCCTGGCCGAGATCAACACGCCAGCCGGCGCGGCGGAGGCCTTGTGAGTTCAGCTGAATGCGTGCAGCTCCGCGTTCACGCCTCGGGCGTGGCCGAGATCGTGATCCATCGCCCCGAACGCCACAACGCGATGACGCGGGAGATGTACGAGGCGCTGCTCGAGCGCATCGGCGCGTGCGCGCGCAACCCGGCGGTACGCAGCGTGCTGTTCAAGGGGGCGGGCGGCAAGTCCTTCATCGCGGGCACGGACATCGCCCATTTCAAGGGCTTTCGCGGCGGCCGCGACGGCATCGCCTACGAAGCCTTCGTGGAGCGCGTCATCGATGCGGTCGAGCGCATCGCGGTACCCACTGTGGCCGTGATCGACGGCTGGGCCGTGGGCGGCGGCCTGGCCCTGGCCACGGCCTGCGATTTCCGGGTCTGCAGCGACGCCTCGCGCTTCGGCGCGCCGATTGCGGGAACGCTGTCCAACACCTTGTCGTCGCGCAACATCGCGCGGCTGCAGGCCGCCCTGGGCGTGCCGCGGGTCAAGCGGATGCTGCTGCTGGCCGACCACCTGACGGCCGAGGAAACGCTGGCCTGCGGCTATGTGCACGCCGTCTGCACGGCGGGCGAACTCGATGCCGCTGCGCATGCGCTGGCAGTGCGGCTCATGGCGCTGTCGCCGGTCACGCACAAGGCCGTGAAGGAGAGCATCCGCCGCCTCGTCGTCGAGCAGCGGCTGGACGACGATGACCTGGTCGAGGAGGTGTATGGCAGCCAGGCATTTCGCGACGGTGTGGCCGCTTTCATTGGCCGATGACGGCGAATATCGATGCCTGATATCACCCAAATGGGGTAACCAGCAGGTCAGTTTTTAAATCACGCAGCTTGTAAACGTATTAAAAAAGCTAACAGCGGATTCGAAAGTCATGTAATTCTTAAGCATAACTTGTCTCGATGCCGGCCCAGATTTTTGAAGGATTCAAGATGATTGGAGACATCTTATTGCCACACGCGAGCTTGAAACGCTCGGGTGCTTACTTCGAATCGGGACTCGAACGCAAAACCGACGCCATTACCGCCAATGCCACTTATTTTGGAAATGCGCAGTGGGCGCAGGAATATCTGGATTTCTGCCACCGCGATGCGCATTTCAGGAGCCGGTGGCTCGCGGCTGCCGGCGACTGGACCGACAAGGTGGTCATCGACCTGGGCTGCGGGCCGGGCAACATCTTTGCCACCCTCGGCGGCAAGCCGCGGCTGCTGATCGGCGTGGACGTGGCGCCCGGCTCGCTGGAGCTGGCGGCCAAGCTGGGCTACACGGCGGTGCTGGCCGATGCGGCCTACACCCCTTTTCGCTCGCAGGTGGCGGACATCGTTGCCATCAATGCGTCGCTGCACCACTGCGACGACATGGCCGCCGTGCTGCGCGAGGGGGCGCGGCTGGTGAAGCCGCATGGCCTCCTGGTCACCGACCATGATCCGCAGCTCACCGCCTGGGATTACAAGGGCCTTGCCAAGCTGATGTGGGATGCGCGGCTGTGGGTCTACCGGGCGATCGGGCATGGCTTCCACAAGACCGGCAGCCAGCAGTCGTGGGGGCTGCGGACCGAGGTCCATCACCAGCCGGGCGACGGGGTCACGAAGGAATTCTTCCATTCGACGCTGGAACCGCTGGGCTTCGAGGTGAGCGTCTACCCGCACAACCACCAGATCGGCGCCGATGCGCTGCGCGGCGTGGTGGGGCCGGCGAAATGGAAATACCGGCTGGGCAACATGCTGTCCGGCCGGCGGCCCTCGTCGCCTACGAGCGCGCTGTCGCTGATGTGCGTGGCAAGGCGCCGCGGCGATCCCGCAGCGGCTGTGGCGGCGGTCCCGGACCGCTGATCCCGAGGTTCTCACACCCGGTTAGCACCGCGAAGCCGCCCGGAGCGCGGCGCAGACACGATCGGTATCGTTACCGAATCTTCCTTTTGCCCACTTGCCGACGGCTGCGCGTTCAAATGCCGGAGGGCCCGGCGAACCGCGCTTTGGCGTGCCCCGCTGAGGGCTTCCCAGGGGAAACCCGAGCCTCGCATCAGTCCGCATGCCTGATGCGGCCTTTTGTGGTCAATGGCGCGCTATCCGACGCCAATGTAGGACTTTTACCCGACCATCGGTGTTGCCGGAATGTGAATTCAGCACATCTTGTTTCGCACCGAAGCAGTCCTGACCAGGGTTTCGACGTACCTTGATATTGCACCGCAACATGCGGACGCAGGCCTGTGGCTTGGCGTCGGCTTGCTGCGGGCGGTCTTTCAATCTTGGTGTCGCGCCGCTTGTGGGCGGCGCTACGTGGTTCTCACGAGAGGTGGCTATGCGTGTGTCAAAACCGGATTCGGTTCTCTTTTCTCTTCGCCAGCGGCGCATCGCTGGCGCCGCGAGCGCTCGCGCCCTGGGCCGGAACGGCCGGCGAAGGCAATCGGGCGCCTTCGTTCCCAAGCTGGCGGCCTATGCGCTGCTGGCCTTCGTGCTGTGGCTGATGGTTGCCACGCTGGTCCAGCCGCTGCTGTCTTCGCAGGCCACCCGCGCCGTCCTGCAGGCGCCGGTGGGGCTGATCACTTCGCCGATCAACGGCGTGGTGTCGCAGATGGTGGTGCATGCGCGCGACAAGGTGGAGCCCGGCACCATCGTGGCCACGGTGCGCAACCCGACCGTGAGCCAGGAAATCCTCACCACCCTGAGGTCGCAGCGCCTGTCGCTGCAAAGCCAGCTGGCCCAGCTCGGCAACCAGTACAAGTCCGACAACCAGGAGATGCGGTCCGTCGGGCAGGAAGCCGGCGTGCACCGCGAGGCCTCGCTGGCGCAGGCCTGGGAGGCCTGGCAGATCGCCCGGCGCCAGCGCGACGTGGCGCACAGCGTGGTGGAAGAGCAGGAGAACAAGGTCCGCACCAACCAGGCGCTGCTGGAGCAGGGCGCGATCAGCGAGCAGGTGATGAACGCCTCGATGGCGCAGCTGAACACGGCGCGCGCCAATGCCGCGGTGGCGGAACAGTCCTTCGCGGGTCAGGCCCAGACGGTGGCGAGCGCCGGGCAGGGTGCCTTCGTGGGCACCGGCGGCAGCAACCTGTTCCAGACGCTCGCCAGCCGCCGCGAGGCGCTGCGCAACAGCGTCGGGCGCGCCCAGCAGGACGCCACCGCCATCTTCAAGCAGCTCAAGGAGGTCCGCGACCTCGAGGAAGAGGAGCGCCGCCGGGTGGAGAAGCTCTCCTTCTATGAAATCAAGGCGTCCCAGGCCGGGCAGGTCCACTCCGTGCTCGCACCCGAAGGCGCGTATGTCACGGCAGGTGCCTCGCTGGTGCGGGTGACCGATTGCAGCCGGCTCGGCGTGGTGGCGGTGTTCCCGGCGCGCGTGGCCAAGCGGCTGGGCATCGGCTCCGTGCTCGACGTGAAGCTCGACGATTCCGCCAAGTCGATGCCGGCGCGCGTGGAGCAGCTGCTGCCCGTGGCCTCGGATGCGCTGCAGAGCACCTACAGCGTGCCGTTCCCGTATGCCGAGCAGGGCTCCATCTACGCCGTGGCCCGCATCGAAGGCAAGGAGCCGCAGGAGGCTCCGCCGGACGGCGGCAGCAACATGTGCGCGCCCGGCAAGGTGGTGTCGGCCAGCCTCAGGTCCTGAGCGCAGGCGCCAATGCACCCCTTGCATGCATCGGAACAGAACCATGTCGGTCTTCCCGTTTTCCCGGCCCCTGGCGTCCTGCCTTGCCGCATCGATGGCACTGGCCTTGCCGCTGTCCGCAGCGCTCGCCCAGCCGTCTGCGGGCCGGCCGCCCGGCCCGCAAGCCGCCAGCGCCACCCAGCAAACGCTGGCGCGGCAAAGCTGCGAGGGGCTGCGGCGCGCGGTGGCGGAGGACCAGAAGGGCGCGGCTTCCGGACCGCTGTTCCTGGCCAGCTACCGCGTCGCCGACCCGAAGCAGGGCACGCCGCTGGAACCTGCATTGGCGGGCGCCGCCTTCACCTATGACAACGCGCTCGCGGGCATCGCGCTCCTGGCCTGCGGCGACGCAGCCTCGGCCCGGCGCATCGGCGACGCGGTGGTGCGCGCGATGGAGCGCGACCCGAACACGGCCGACGGGCGCGTTCGCAACGCCTACCGCGCCGGCCCGATGACCGAGGAAAAGGCCGCGCTGCCGGGGCGTTGGGATGCGGCCAAGAACCAGTGGATCGCCGATGCCTACCAGGTGAGCACGGCCACCGGCAACGTGGCCTGGGCCGCCTTGCTGCTGCTGAACCTGAACGAGGCCGAGCCTTCGCCCGCCTACCTGGCGGGCGCGCGCCGGCTGCTCGGCTGGATCGAGCAGCGCACCCGCGCGCGCAACGCCCCCGACGGCTACAACGGCGGCTGGTACGGCTGGGACAACGCGCAGCGCGCCCAGACCTGGAAATCCACCGAGCACAACATCGACATCGCGGTGGCGGCCGCCTGGGCGGCGAAGAGCGCCGGCGGCGAGGCCGAAGCCGAACGCCGGCAGGCGCGCACCGCGCTCGAATTCGTCAGCCGCATGTGGAACGCATCGGAGCAGCGCTTCAACATCGGCACCAAGGAAGACGGCGCCACCATCGCCACGGATGGCTCCGGCCTGGATGCCCAGCTGTGGCCGCTGCTGGCGGCGCCCGAGGGTTCCTGCCCCTGGATGCGCGGGCTCGACTGGGTGGAGAAGCACCATCGCTTCGGCGAAGGCTACGGCTTCTCGCGCAGCCCCGACGGCATCTGGACCGAGGGCACCGCCCAGGCCGCCGCCACGCTGGTGGCGCGCAAGGGCGCGGCGCCCGAAGCCCTGTGGCAGCTGCTGGCCTCGCAGCGCGCCGGCAACGGCCTGTACTACGCCACCCCCAGTGCCCGCATATCGACGGGGCTGGCCATCGGCCCCGACTCGACCGGCGCCGACTTCTTCTACTACCGCTGGCCACACTTGGGCGCGACTGCCTGGATCGCGCTGGCCGCCACGGGGTTCAACCCCTTCACCGGCAAGACCGCCGCAACAGGAGCTACGTCACCATGTCCCACCTGATCGCCACACCGGAGTTCCAGCTCAACGCACTCGTCGCGGGCCTGGCCCTCCTCCTGATGACGTGGGGGCGGATCGACCGCACCTCCCACCGCGTGCTGTTCGGCGCGCTGACCGCGCTGCTGCTGATGCGCTATGCCGTCTGGCGCGTGGTTGCGACCATGCCGCCGTCGGACCTGGGCTTCGAGACCCTGTTCGCCTGGGTGTTCCTGTGCTTCGAGCTCACGGCCATCGTCTACACGCTGATGTCCATCCACATGCTGGTGCGGCGGCGCGACAACCACCAGCTGGCCGACCGCGGCGAAGCCCTGCTGCGCGGCCGCGGTGCGCAGGTGCCGGCCGTGGACGTGTTCATCTGCACGTACAACGAGGATCTGGCGGTGCTGGAGAAGACCGTCATTGCCGCGCAGGCCATCGACTACCCGAACCTGAACGTGTGGGTGCTCGACGACACCCGTCGCGACTGGCTGCGCGAGTATTGCGAACGCAAGGGCGTGCACTACGCGCGCCGGCCCGACAACAGCCATGCCAAGGCCGGCAACCTCAACAACGGCCTGCGGCTGTCGGCGGGCGTGACCAATGCGCCCTACATCCTGGTGCTCGATGCCGACTTCGCGCCGCAGCGCCAGATCGTCTACCGCATGCTGGGCCTGTTCGCGGACCGCAAGGTCGGGCTGGTGCAGACGCCGCAGTTCTATTACAACGCCGACCCCATCCAGCACAACCTGCGCGCCACCGACAGCTGGGTCGACGAGCAGCGCGTGTTCTTCGACGTGCTGCAGCCGGCCAAGGATGCCGCCGACTCGGCCTTCTGCGTGGGCACTTCCTTCATCGTGCGGCGCGACCTGATCACCGCCGCGGGCGGCTTTCCGGTGGGCAGCGTGTGCGAGGACATCCACACCACCTACCTGCTGCTGCGCCACGGCCACATCACGCGCTGGCTCGGCGAGCGGCTGTCGAACGGCCTGTCGGCCGAGAGCATCATCGACTACATCAACCAGCGCAGCCGCTGGTGCCTGGGCACGGTGCAGCTCGCGCTGCTGCCCAACGGCCCGCTGCGCGGCCGGGGCTTCAGTTTCTCGGCGCGGATGCACTTCCTGCACGGGCTGCTGCACTGGCTCGGCAAGCCGTTCATGGCCATGGTCATGCTGGCGCCGGCGCTCTACTGGTATGCCGGAGTGTCGGTGTTCCATGCCACGCCGCAGGCCTTTGCCTCCTTCGGGCTGCCGCCGCTCCTCATGTTCTGGGCCTACAGCTACTGGATCAGCGGGCGGCGCTGCCTGCCCGTGTTCAGCGAGGTGAGCCAGCTGGTGGCGGCCATGGCCGTCACCAGCACGCTGGCCAGCGCCATGCTGCGGCCCTTCGGGCGGCCCTTCAAGGTGACGAACAAGGGGCTGGACCGCACCAAGACCGTCGTGCACTGGAAGCTGGTCGCGATGTTCGGCGGGCTTCTGCTGGCGCTGCAGCTCGGCGGCGCGTCGGTCGCGCTGAGCGGCGAGGCGCTCACGCCTGGCGACGAGCTCAATCTGGTGTGGACCGGTATCGCACTGCTGCTGTGCCTGGCCGCGCTCATGGCCTGCGTCGACCTGCCGCGGCCGGAGCAGGAAGAGCGCTTCCCCTGGCGTGCGCGCACCCGGGTGCGCACCGCGGCGGGCGAGGGCGAATCGCGCTTCGTCAACATCGCGGCCGATGGCGCGCTGCTGGAGGCCAAGGCCCTGCTGAAACGCCTGCGCGTGGGACAGCCGCTGGAGGTCTACGTCGACCCGGTGGGATGGCTTCCGGCCCGCCTGGCCGCCAGGAGTTCCGCGGGCGCCGAGCTGCGCTTTGCCGGGACCGAGGCTCAGCGAGAGCAATTGGTGAGCCACGTGTTCAACGTGCCGCCGAGCCACGTCGCGGTCCAGGTGCGGCCATGGAAGGCCGCCTCGGCCTTGCTGGCGAGCGCGGGCTTCGGATCTCCCGGCGCCGGCTTCGTGCGCCTGTCCCTGCGGCTGCTGCTGCTGGTGCTGGCGACCTGCGTGGTTCTGGTGGTGAGCGGATGCAATCTCACGCCGCCGCTCAAGCAGCCCGACCTGACGGTGCCTTCGCAATGGCCGGCCGGCACGACGGCGCCGAACGCGGAACCCGTCGACTGGCGCAGCTTCGTGCAGGACGACGAACTGCGCGGGCTCATCACCACCGCCCTCGCGCAGAACCGCGACCTGCGCGCCTATGCCGCGCGTGCCCGCGAAGCCCGGGCCGTGTATGCCGGCAGCCGCGCCTCGCTGTTTCCGCAGATCGGGCTGTCGGGCCATGCGCAGCGGGCGCAGACCACCCCGCAGGGCTCGCTCAGCCCGCTGGGCAACATTCCGACCGACGGCCGGACATCGAACAGCTTCGACATCCAGGCCGGCGTGACCTCGTACGAGCTCGACTTCTTCGGCCGCCAGCAGAGCGCGACCCAGCAGACCGGCTCGCTGGCCGAGGCGGGCAACAAGGACTTTGCGGCCGCCCACATGAACCTGGTGGGAGAGGTGTCGAATGCCTACCTCACGCTGCGCGCCGACCGCGCCCTGCTCGCGCTGGCCAATGCCAACGAGTCCGGCCTGGCCGCCAATGCCGACATGATCGGGCGCGCCAAGGCGGCGGGCGGTGCGGCGCAGCTGGACGTGTACCGCGCGCAGTCGCTGCTGCAGAACGCCCGCGTCAAGCAGGAAGAATTCCGCATGCGCGTCGCGCAGGATCTCCAGTGGCTGAACGTGCTGGTCGGCCAGCCGGTGTCGCCCGACACGGGCAGCGCACGGCCGTGGCCGGAGCGCTCCACTGCGCAGGTGGCGGCCGGCCTGCCGTCCAGCCTGCTGCAGCGCCGGCCCGACCTGCTGGCGGCCTATTCGCGCGTCGAGGCGGCCAATTCGGGCGTGGGCGCGGCCAAGGCCGCGATGCTGCCGACCATCTCGCTCACCGCGCTCGCGGGCGGAGTGAGCCGGGAGCTGTCGACGCTGCTGAGCAGCGGCAACAGCAGCTGGGCCGGGGTGCTGGGGGTGTCGCTGCCGCTGTTCGACTGGGGCCGCCGCTCGGCCAACATCACGGCCAACGAGGAGCGGCTGGCAGCGGCCATGGCGTCCTATGAAAGTGCCGCGCAGATGGCATTCCGAGAAACCGCCAACGCCCTGATCGCCGACGACCACCTGCGCCCGCAGCTGGAAGCGCAGCAGGCCCGCGTGCAGGCGCTGGAGAAGGTGGCGAGCATTGCGCGTACGCGCTTCCGCAGTGGCCTGGAAGACTATTTTGCGAGCCAGGACGCCCAGCGCGAGCTCTATGCCGAGCAGCAGCAGCTGATCGAGCTGCAGCTCAAGGAGGCCGTGAACAGGGTCAACCTCTACAAGGCGCTGGGCGGAGGGTGGCAGGGCGCACAGGCCTGAGCCGCCGCCCCCCGGGGACGGTCAGCCGACCTGGTTGATGGCGTCCTTCAGCGCCTTGCCGGCCGCGAATTTCGCGCTCTTGCTCGCCTTGATCGTGATCTGCTCGCCGGTCGACGGATTGCGGCCGGTGCGCTCGGCACGGTCGGCCACGCTGAAGGTGCCAAAGCCGATCAGCTGCACCGTCTCCCCACGCACCAGGGCGCGCGAGAGTTGTTCGAGCGCCGAGTCGAAGGCGCGGCCGGCGTCGGCCTTGCTGAGGTTGGTGTCTTCTGCAATGGCGGCGATGAGTTCGGTCTTGTTCAAAACAGGAATTCCTTTCGATAGAACATTTGTGAAAACCACGGAGGGTCGTACCCGAGTTTGACCGAATGCGGCGGCCGGATTCCCGCCCGGGCCTGCAGATGTGCTTCTAAATCTGCACACCTGTGACGGATGTCCGCTTCGCGCATTCGTGAAGTACTGGGCAGAACGGAGGGCTGGTTACGGTTTCTCACGTAAACCAAAGCCGATCGTGAAGCATTTCCTGTCTAAATGTTAGTAATTCACATATCTTGTCGCCTCGCTGATGGCCACGGCGCCATCTGAAGCAGCGCCAGGCAATTTCAACCAAGGAGTCCGCATGAAAAAAACAGCCGCCACCGTGATCTTCTCGTTTGCGATGACCTTGCTCCTGAGCGCCTGCGTTGTGGCGGACCCGGGGCCAGGCCCGGGCAAGGGCGGCTTCTGCCCTCCTGGGCAAGCCAAGAAGGGCAACTGCTGACCCGGTGTTCCCGGACCGCAGGCCCGACCCCGGCCGGGAACACCAAGCCGCCACCTCCATGACATCTGCACCCACGCTCCGCCAGAACCGGATCGCGCTGGTGGACTCCGACGCCCTGCAACGCCTGTGCACCGGCAGTTCGCTGAAAGCCATCGGCCTCGACCACGCCTCCTTCGCGCATCTTCATGGCCTGATCGACGCCGCCCGCGAAGGCCGGCGCTTCGATGCCATTCTTCTTGGACTGCACGCGGATGCAGCGCCGGTCGTGGCGCTCATTGCCGACGCGTGGAGCGCGCTCGGCCAGCGCGTTCACGTGTTCTTCATGGCGCATCCGACCGAGCTGCCCCATGCGCGGGAGGCGCTGTCGCGGTCGGCTGTCAGCGGATGGCGTTCGCAGATGATCCTTTCCCCCGCGAGCGATGCCGATTTGCGCGCCGCCTTCCACGGCAAGGGATTCCATGCGTAGTCCGTTCCTCGCAGACCCGAGTCCGGACGAGCCGCCGGCACCGCCCGGGCGGCCGGCCTGGCTGGCCCTGCTGCCCGTGCTCCTGTATGCCCTGGCGACCATTTCCTTCCTGGCCATCGCCATGCGGGTGCCGAACATCGTTGCCGCGGCGCTGTTCGTGACCGCGGCCGTCGTGTCGCTCGGGGCGGGCGTCATTCTTGGCTTGAGCCTGTGGCTCTTCCCGGAGCTTCCGCGCTAGTGCTCCTCTGCCGACTCGGACGACAACGATGAGCAAGCCCCCACCGTCGATCTTCCGCATCCAGGACTGGCGCGGAACCTTGGTTGCCGCGCTGGTCGGCCTCCTGATCGTGATGGCCGTGGTCATGAAGTGGCTGGTCGAATTCCAGGTTTCGGCGGCGCAGGAACGCCGATCGCTCGAGGCGCTTGCCCGCCGGGCCGAGGCGCACTGCTTCGGACTCGCAACGCATCGCGCCACGCAGGCCTGCCTGGCGCAGCGGGCGGTCCAGGCCAAGCTTTCAAAATAGAAAGAAAGCCCCGCGCGGGCAGCGGGCCCGCGGCGCCGCTAGCGTGCCCCGGGCTGCTTGCCAGCCTTCGGCTTCTGGCGCGCGGCCTCCTCCAGCGGCGCGCATTGCGCGAACTCCTGCGAGCCCATGTTCAAGAGCGGCAGCAGCGCGGCGGCGGGCGCCACCGCACCCAGCGCAATCGCGGAACCCAGCTTGAGCGCCACGGCACCCTTGTCGACGCCGACGTCGGGGTTCTTGAACGTGCCCTGGACGTACAGCGGCGAGCGCAGCGAAAGAACGCGCAGCGCCTTGTTGCGCGGCTGGATCTCCAGCGCGAGCTGTTCCTTGGAAAGATCGATGAGCCCGCTCACGTTGACGACCGATTCGTCCGTGTCCAGCACGAAGGAGCGCGTCTGCATGACGCCCTGCGTCACCTTGAAATCGCTCGCCAGGCAGTTCAGCTGGACCTGCCTGTCGCCGAACAGCTGGGTCGCCACCACGCTGCCGATGTTCAGTCCCATGGCCTCGAGCAGGAACTTGCTCACCGTGCCCTTGCTCACCAGCGCCTTCACCTCGCCGTTCGAAGTGCCCAGCAGGGCCGCGACGGAGTTGCCGGAGGCGGACAGCGCCGCGTCGCCGCCGACTTCGCCCAGGCTGGCCTGCAGGGTGTCGAGCGTCGGGAAGAGTTCCTTGATCCGGAGCCGGCGCGCCGACAGCTGCAGGTTGGCGCGGATCGGGTCCTGCCGGCCGTCGAGCTTGACCGTGGCGGCCACGGTGCCGCCTGCCACGCCAAAGCTCAACGGCGTGAGCGAGAGCACGCTGTCCTTCAGGTGAAGATCCGCCACCAGGCTGTCGATGGGCAGGTCCTTCGCGTGGAAGATCTTGCGGCCGGCAAACTTGACGTCCGCATCGATGCTGCCCCAGCTTGCGGTATCGAACTTCTCCACCGGCAGCACCTTGCCCGCCGGTTGGACGGCCGGGGCGCCCCGCTTGGCCTTGCTCGCGTTCGAATCGGCGCCGATCAAGGGCGCCAGGTCTTCCAGCCGCAGCTGGTTGGACTGCACCTGGCCGCGCAGCAGCGGCCGCGGCTGCTGCGAGACGTACTCCAGCGTGCCCGCAATGTCGCTGGCACCCACGCGGCCCTTGAAGTTCTCGTACAGCCAGCGCCCGCCGGCCTTGTCGAGCTTGCCGACCAGATGGCCTTCGGTGCTGAACGGCGGCGTATTGGGCAGCGTGATGCCGGTGATGGGATACAGGTGCGCCATGCTCGCGCCCGACAGCTTGAGCCGCAGGTCCAGCGCGGCCAGCGCGTCGGGCTTGGTCAGCGTGCCGGCGATGTCGATGCGCGTGGCACCCACCTGCACGCCGGCCTGCAAGGGGTAGGGCTTGGTGTCCTGCTGCAGCGAGAGCACGGCGCCGGCCTTGCCGCTTCCCTGCACCGGCGTCTGGCGGAAGGTGCCGCCGAGCTTCCAGCCGATGCCGTAGCCTTCGGCGCTTTCCGCGGGCAGGCTGTCGATGTCGACCTTGAGATCGAGCCTTGCCGTTGCATCGGCCAGCTTCACCGTGCCCTGGCTCAGCACCAGCCGCTGCAGGTCGAGCTTCCAGCTCGAGGGCTCCGCGCCGCCGCCGGCGGCCAGCGTCCAGTTGTTCTTGCCGTCCGCGGTGCGTTCGAGCGAAAGAACGGGGCCGGCGAGCTCGAGCGTGGGAATGCGGATCGTGTGGTTCAGCAGGGGCAGCGGGTTCAGCGAGAAGGTCAGCTGCCGGATCTCGGCCAGGTGCGGACCGGTCTTGCCCCAGTCGGCATTGCCCAGCGTGATGTCCTGTGCGCTCAGCCTCGGCCAGGGCACCCAGCGGCGCCAGCCCGTTTCGGCTTCGGGGCTCGACCACTGCAGCGCCAGGTCGCCGCGGATCGCGAACGGGCGGCCGGTTGCTTCGCTCACGCGCTGGTTGATCCAGGGCCGGGCGCGGTTCCAGTCGAAGCTCAACAGGACCGCGATGCACAGCGCCGCGAGGGCCGACAGCAGAAGCAGGCCCCAGCCCACGGCGCGGGGAAACATCGATGATTTCATTTTCACTCCCTTGAAGCGGCCCTTGCGCAATGCAGCCATTGCAGGGCACTGTACCTTCCGCAGCCCTGCGCGAGCTGCGGATGGCAGTCAGGGAGTGAGTCGCACCAGGAGCGGCGCGTTCACGAGGAGCGGCCGATGCCGGTGCCCGGCCGTGAAAAATTTCACCTCGGGCGCACTTCGATCAGGCTTCTATCGCAGCACCAGCACCGGAATGTGCGAGTGGGTCAGCACATGCAGCGTCTCGCTGCCCATCAGCAGCCGCGCCAGGCTGCGCCGGCCGTGCGAGGCCATCACGATCAGGTCGCACTGCTGGTTCTTGGCCGTGGCGATGATGGCTTCGGCCACCTGGTTCGACTTCATGACGATGGCCTGCGCGCTGCGCACGCCCCGGGCGATGGCGGCGCTCCTGACCGCATCGACCAGGCGCTGCGCGGATTGCTCCACCTGTTCTTGCGAGGCTTCGATCTCGCGCTGGTTCAGCACCATCGAGCCTTCGAAATAGCCATAAGGCTGGATGTGCGCGACAGTGACGCTCACCAGTTCGGCACCCGCCAGCAGCGCCAGGTCGATGGCAGTGGCAACCGCCTGCTCGGAGAGCGAAGAGCCATCGGTGGGGACGAGGATGCGCTTGTACATGGCCGACTCCTTGGCCCCCGGCACTGCGGGTGCCTTCGCATTCCAGTCTAGTTCGCGGGCAGGGGCCCTTCAAGCAACGAAGCTGGGCTGCGGCCCCTAATCGCAAACGACGGGAGAGCGCCCACGCACGCTCAGGCCTGGGCCGGCGCCTCCCACGCAAACCCCACGCCGTAGACCGAGCGGATCCAGTCGTGCGAGGGCGTGACGGCGCCGAGCTTGCGGCGCAGGTTCTTCACGTGGCTGTCGATGGCGCGCTCCGTCACGTCCATGGTGTCGTCGTAGGCCAGCTCGAGCAGGCGGGCGCGCGAGAAGATGCGGCCCGGGTGCCGCGACAGCACCTGCAGCAGCCCGAACTCGCGGCGTGTGAGATTGAGCGGCGTGCCTTCGAGCGACGCGCGCCAGTGCACGTCGTCCAGCACCAGGCCGGACATGCCCTGGCGCGCCTGGCCGCGCTCCGCGGGCGGCTCGGTGCGCCGCAGCACGGCGCGCACGCGCGCCACCAGTTCGCGCGGCGAGAAGGGCTTGCAGACGTAGTCGTCGGCGCCCAGCTCCAGCCCGAGCAGGCGGTCGACCTCCTCGATGCGCGCGGTGAGCATGATGATCGGATGGCTGGTGTGCTCCCGCGCGCGGCGCAGCACCTCGATGCCGTCGAGACGCGGCAGCATGATGTCGAGCAGCGTGAGCTCGGGCGGCGAGGCGATGAGGTGGTCGAGCGCGCTCTGGCCGTCGGCGAAATGCGTGGTCTCGTAGCCGGCGTGGCGCAGGTAGTCCTGCACCACCGATGCGATGTCGAGCTCGTCCTCGACGATGACGATACGGGTCATGGCGACGCGCTCCTCGACAGCGGAAGGGTGATGGTCACGCGCAGTCCGCCGAGCTCCGAAGCCTGGGCGTCGATGGTGCCGCCATGGGCCTCGATGGCCGCGCGGCAGATCGACAGGCCGAGCCCGGAGCCGCCGAGCTCGCGGCTGCGCGACGACTCGCCGCGGAACAGCCGGTCGAACAGGCGCGGCAATTCCGCTTCGGCAACGCCGGGCGCGCTGTCGTCGAATTGCAGGGTCAGGTTGTTGCCCGTCCACGCCCCGTCGACCGTGGCGCCGATGCGCAGCCGGCCGCCGGCGTCGGTGTAGGCGAGCGTGTTCTCCAGCAGGTTCATGAAGACCTGGTGCAGCCGGTGCGCGTCGCCGTCGATCATCGGCTGGGCGCGCGCCGAGACACGGTCGATGGCGCTGCGGTCGACCGCGATGCCGCGCGCAGCGAACCGGTCGCGCGTGTGGTCGAGCGCTTCCTTCAGCAGCGAGAGCGGGAACACGGTGGTCGCGAGCAGGTCGTTCTGCGGCTCGCGCATGCTGCTGCGCAGGTCGTCCACCAGCTGGCCGAGGCGGATCACCTGCCGATGCAGCCGCAGCGCGGTGCGCTCGTCGAAGCTGCGCACGCCGTCCTGCAGCGCCTCTATTTCTGCGCGCATGGCGGCCAGCGGCGTGCGCAGTTCGTGGGCCGCATCGGCCAGCCAGGCGCGGCGCGAGGCCTCCACCGTGTCCAGGCGCTGCGCCATGTCGTTGAAGGTCTTGCCGAGCAGCGCAAGCTCGTCCGAGCCATGCACGGCCACGCGCGTGGACAGCCGCCCGCGCGCCACGTGCTGCGCGGCCTGCGTGAGCTCGTCGATCGGCCGGAACCAGCGCCGCGCGAGCAGCCACGACAGCATCAGCGCAAAGGCCAGCCCGCACAGGCCGGTGAGGGCGATCACGCCGGACTGGCGCGCGAGGAAGGCGCGGTCGGCCTCGCTCTCCAGGCCCTGCATCGGCGCAAGCACCAGGTAGCCGACGACCGAGCGGCCGTGGCGGATCGGCAGGCGCGCGGCATTCTCCGGGTCGACCTTGGCGCCGACCACGTGCGCACCGTGCGCGTCGACCACGCCCAGGCGCTGGAAGATCGAGTCGGCGGCTTCGCGCGGATCGGGAAAGAAGCCCAGCGGCGGTGGCGGCGGAAAGCGCCGGGGCAGCAGCTCGAGCTGGGGCGAGGGCGCAGGAGGCGGCGGGCGCGATCCGTTCTCGGGGTTGCCTTCGGGGCCGTTGCCGTTTGCGCCCGGCCCGCGGTTCTCGTACCAGGGCGGGAGCTTTCTTTCGTCGGCATTGCTGGCGCCGTCGAGCACCGCGGCGAGCCGGCCCATCTGCAGGCGCTGCCAGGCATCGTCGTTGCCCTGCAGCTTCTTCCAGTCGCCGTTGGCCGCATAGTGCTTGAGCAGCAGCTGCGAGAGCCAGTCCATGCGCCGGATCTCGATCTCGGCCACGTAGGAGCCGAGGCCGCGCTGCAGCGCCACGATGGAAAGCCCCGCGAAGCTGAGCAGCAGCACGATCAGCAAGGCGGCCAGCGCCAGGAAGATCTTCCTGGAAAGTGTCAGGCGCGGCATGGGCTCGGGGGAGGCATGGCCGCATTCTGCGGCATGCGTACGGGGCGGGAATGCGTCATGGAGGAGCGGCCGATCATGGCCGCGAATCGAGGAGGAAATTGGGAGAACCGCTCTCCCACATTTCTCCCGAATCGAACCGCACGATGCGCGCCATGAACCCGCTCACGCACCGATGCTCCCCGAAGAAGAAGGCCTGGCAGGCCCTCGTGGCCCCCGCGCTCGCATGGGCGAGTCCGGGGTACTGCGCGCCGGCGCCTTCGCCGTGGTCCTGGACCGAGCTCTGGTCCGATCCGGGGATGGACGCGCTGTTGCTGCTGCTGGCCGCGCTGTTCTGGGCGGTGGCCCATGTCTGGGCGCTGCTGGTGGTGTGGGCGGAAGCACGCGCCACCCGATCGGGCGGGACCGGCACCGCCACCGAGCCTCCGCGCACATGAGCGCCGTCTGGCACGTCCGCGCCGAGGCTGCGGAAGACCACGGGCCCATGCTGGCGCAGCGCCTCCTGGGGTTGCTGGCCGCCTGCGGCCTGGTGGTCGGCGCCGTGGTGGCGGCGAGCGGCGGATGCGTCGCGGCCGGCCGGGTCCGCGCGGGCAGCTCGGCGCTTTCCACGCTGGCGCCGATCATGGTCACCGACAGCCGCGCCGCCCGGCCGCCGCGCGAGCTCTGCGCACGCGCTCAGGCCGGCCGCTCCTCGAAGGCAAAGCCGACCCCGTAGATCGAGCGGATCCAGTCGTGCGCGGGCGATGCGGCGGCGAGCTTCCTGCGCAGGTTCTTGATGTGCCCGTCGACTGCGCGCTCGTTCACATCGAGCGCATCTGCAAACGCCGCCTCGAGCAGCGCGGAGCGCGAAAACACCCGGCCCGGCTCGCGTGACAGCGCCTGCAGCAGGTTCAGCTCGCGGCCCGTGAGCGCGAGCAGCTGTCCCTCGATCCTCACGCTGTGGGCGCTGCCGCCGAAGGCCACCGAAGGCGAGGCCATGGCGATGCGCTGGCGCTGCGCATGGCGGCGCAGCACCGTGTTCACGCGCGCCACCACTTCGCGCGGCGAGAAGGGCTTGCACACATAGTCGTCGGCGCCCAGGTCCAGGCCGCGCAGGCGGTCGGCCTCGCGCGTGCGGGCCGTCAGAACGATGATCGGATGGTCGCTGTGCGAGCGCACCTGCTCCAGCACCCGGAGGCCGCCGATGCGCGGCAGCGCGGTGTCGAGCAGCGTGAGCGCCGGCGGCGAGCTGAGGATGCGGTCGAGCACCGCGGCGCCATCGGCGATGTGCTCCACGTCGTGGCCTGCGCGCTGCAAGCCTTCGAGCAAGACGGCGGCCATCTCGCGGCCTTTTTCGGCCAGCAGGATGCGGCTCATCGAGGGGTGCTCCGCTTCAGAACGAGGTGCCGATCTGGAACTGGAAGCGCTGCGTCCGGTCCGCCGCAATGCCGTTGGCTTCGTCGAGCTTCTGGTACACGAGCGGCACCGCATAGGCCAGGCGCAGCGGGCCGAGCGGGGAAATCCAGCTGATGCCCACCCCCGCCGAGGCGCGCAGGCGGTTCTGCGCCTTCCACTGCGCGTCGGTCATGCTCGCGGTGCGCTCGGCAAACACGTTGCCGGCATCGAAGAAGGTGTACAGCCGCAGCGACCGGTCGTTGCCCGCGCCCGGGAAGGGCGTGCTGAACTCCATGTTGAAGATCGCCTTGCGCGTGCCCCCGAGCGCACCGCCCGTGACCGCATCGACCGGCCCGAGCGAGTTCTGCTCGAAGCCGCGGATCGAACCGAGCCCGCCCGCATAGAAGTTCTTGAAGATGGGGTACGTGGTGCCGCCCAGCGCCTTGGCATAGCCGAGCTGGCCGTTGACGGCCAGCGTGTACTGCTTGGACAGCGCGAAGTACTGCTGGTACTGGTAGGTGCTCTTCAGGTAGCGCAGCTCGCTGCCCACGCCCACCTCCAGGTTGGCGCTCTGCAGCCGGCCGGTGGTGGGCACCAGCGCGCTGTCGCGGTCGTCGCGTGCCCAGCCGATGGTCGCGGGAATGCCCACCATGTTCCTCGATGCGCACACCACGCTCGGCGCGGTGCCCGTGCACTGGAAGTAGTCGAGGTAGGCCTGCGGCGTGCCGGTGTAGACGTAGGAGCCGTCGACCAGCGTGTAGGCGCCGTTGGTGCCCGGCGTGAAGCTGTAGCGCTCCACGCCGATGCCCAGGTAGACCGTGTCCAGCTCCCCGAGCGGCAGCCCGAAGCGCACCGAGCCGCCATCGCTCGCGAGCTTGTAGTTGCCGTCTGCCTGGTAGTAGGGGCGGGTGGTGGTGTGGAACACATTGAAGGTGCGCGAGATGCCGCCCGGCGTGAAGTACGGGTCGGTGGCCGTGAGGGAGACGGTGCGGTTGTACGAGCTCGTGTTGACCTGCAGGCCCAGGTAGTTGCCCGTGCCGAACACGTTCTCCTGCGTGATGCCGAAGCTCAGCGAGACCTTATCGGTCGACGAGTAGCCCGCGCCGAGCTGCAGCGAACCGGTGGGCTTCTCGGTCACGTTGATCGCCAGGTCGACCAGGTCGGGCGAGCCCGGCACCTCGGTGGTCTCGATGTTCACGTCGGTGAAGAAGCCCAGGCGGTCCACGCGGTCGCGCGAGAGCTTGATCTTGTTGCCGTCGTACCAGGCGCCCTCGTACTGCCGGAACTCGCGGCGGATGACTTCGTCGCGCGTTCTTGCGTTGCCCCCGATGTTCAGGCGCCGCACGTAGGCGCGCCGCGAAGGTTCGGCCCGCAGCACCAGCGTGACGCGGTTGTTGTCGCGGTCGATCTCGGTTTCTGCCTTGACGCGTGCGAAGGCATAGCCGAAGGTGCCGAAATAGTCGGTGAAGGCCCGGGTGGTGGCGTTCACGTCTTCGCCGTTGTAGGGCTGGCCGGGGCGGATCGTCACGAGCGACTTGAACTCGTCTTCGCGGCCCAGGTAGTTGCCCGCGAGCTTGACGCCGGCCACCGCGAACTTCTGCCCTTCGGTGATGTTGACCGTGAGCGTGAGCGTCTCCCGGTCCGGCGACATGGCGACCTGCGTGGAGTCGATGCGGAACTCCAGGTAGCCGCGCGTGACGTAGAAGGAGCGCAGCGTCTCCAGGTCGCCGTTGAACTTGCTGCGCGAATACTGGTTCGACTTGGTGTACCAGCTCAGCCAGCCGCCGCTGTCCTGGTCGAACAGGTCGAGCAGGGTGCTTTCGCCGAAGGCCTGGTTGCCGACCACGCGCACTTCCTTGATGCGCACGGACTCGCCCTCGGTCACGCTGAAAGTCAGGTTGACGCGGTTGCGCTCCAGCGGCGTCACGGTGGTGACGACTTGCGCGCTGTAGAGGCTCCGGCTGATGTACTGCCGCTTGAGTTCCTGCTCCGCGCGGTCGGCCAGCGCCTTGTCGTAGGGCTGGCCCTCGGCCAGGCCCACGCTGCGCAGTGCCTTCTGGAGCGCGGCCTTGTCGAATTCCTTGGTGCCGACGAAGTCGACGTCGGCAATCGACGGGCGTTCCTCGACGATCACCACCAGCACGCTGCCGTTGATGTCGATGCGCACGTCCTTGAAGAGGCCGAGTTCGAACAGCGAGCGGATGGCTGCGCTGCCGCGCTCGTCGCTGTAGGTGTCGCCCGCCTTGATGCCGAGCGTGGCAAACACCGTTCCGGGCTCCACGCGCTGCAGGCCTTCGAGCCGGATGTCCCTGACGGTGAACGGATCGGCGGCCCAGGCGGGCGCGCAGGCGATCGAGAGAAACATGGCGGCAAGGACGCAGGCGGGCTTGGAAGGATTCATCGCCGCATGGTCCCCGCCAAAGTCGGAGAAATCTGGGATGCCCTGCGCCGCGCGGTGGCGTGCCGCAGGCGCCGCCTACTGCAGCCCGATGCCTGCCGCTGCAGCAGCGCCCGCGCCGTTCCAGCGCGTGGAGATCTGCTCGCTTCTTTCGCGGCAGTTCTGCATGTGCTCGTCGAGCGAGAGGCTGCCCTGGATGTCGAGCAGCCGCTGCGCGGTGCGGTCGATGGCGCCGGCATCCAGCAGCGGATAGGTGCGCGCGGTGCGGCCGTTGTTGCGCACCAGGCGCGCAATGTAGGGCAGGTCCTGCTGGGTGATCACGGCGGCGGGCATCACGCCTTCGAGTTCGACGCCCTCGCAGGGCAGCAGCACGAAATACTGCAGCCGCAGTTCGTCGCTCAGCAGGCTTCGCAGCTGCGTGGTCTTGCGGCCGCCCTGCCAGGCGGGGTCCTTCACCTCGCGTGCCCGGCTGCAGCCCTGCAGCCGCAGGAACCAGCGCGGCGGCGCCGCCTCCGATTTCTTGCGGTAGACGAAGGCATTGCGCCAGGCCTTGATCTCGAACAGGTAGACGCCGGTTTCGCACACCAGCACCGCATCGATCATGGCGGTGCGAACCACGCTGCCCTCGGGCATCGGGATGATCAGGTCGCGAAGAATGCGCAAATGGGAAAAGGCCGGGCTGAATGCGCTGGCGAGCTGCTGCACACCCAGCGAGGCTGCGATGGTGTTCTGCAATGCAATGGTCATGTCGGGCTCCTTCGGGTGCCGAGCATTGCGTGCCATTTGGGAGATTTCTGGTACGAGGCCTTGCAGGGCCCAGGGGCTTGGGCGTGCGCACAAACAACAGTCGATGCAAAGCCGGCTGCATCGACCAGATTCCTCCAATTTTGAACGGGACCATCCGTCCAGCTGCTCGATGAAGAGCTGCTGAAAACCGGAGAAACCTGTATGAAGAAATCCCTCACGGCACTCGCCGCGCTGGCCGTTGCCGGCCTGGCCTCTGCCCAATCGTCCGTCACGTTGTTCGGCGTCATCGATGCCGGCGTGACCTACCAGTCGGCCACCTCGCGCGACGCGGCCACAGGCCTTGCCTCCAAGCAAAGCAAGTGGAGCCTCGCCAACTCCGGCTACAACTCCAGCCGCATCGGCTTCCGTGGCACGGAAGACCTGGGCGGCGGGCTGGCCGCCAGCTTCTGGCTCGAAGCGCCGATCACCAACGATGACGGCGCCACCGGCATCTCCACCTTCAACCGCCGCTCCACCGTGAGCCTGTCGGGCAGCTTCGGCGAACTGCGGCTGGGCCGCGACTACACCGCCACCTTCTGGAACGACACGGTCTTCGATCCGTTCGGCACCAACGGCTCGGGCGCCAGCGTGATCAACACCGTGAGCGGCAGCACCGGCCTGAACAACACCAACTACGTGCGTGCGAGCAACATGGTCGGCTACTTCCTGCCGCCCAACCTCGGTGGCTTCTACGGCCAGCTGCAATACAGCCTGAACGAGAACACCCGGACCGGCGCCACCGACCTCACGGCCGCCACCAGCAGCAGCGCGGGCCGCTACGCGGGCGGGCGCTTCGGCTATGCGAACGGGCCGCTCGACGTGGCACTGGCCGTGGGCGAGAACGTTGCGGTGGACACTACCTCGCTGACCCGCAAGGTGCAGACCATCAACCTCGGCGCGTCGTACGACTTCGGCCCGGTCAAGCTGTTCGGCGAGCTGTCGAACGTGAAGAACAAGTTCGACCTGGCCGTCGGCAACAGCCACGACAGCTACAACGGCTACCTGATCGGCGCGAGCATGCCGGTGGGCGCGGGCGTGATCCGCGCGTCGTACTCGACCGTGCGCTACGACGAAGGCGCCGCGGGCATCACGGGCGAGGATCCGCGCGCGCAGAAGCTGGCCATCGGCTATGTGCACAACCTCTCGAAGCGCACGGCCCTGTACGCGACCGTGGCCCGCGTGAACAACCGCAACGATGCGGCCTACACCGGCAGCCTGAGCGCCGCGAGCACCACGGGCTACGGCAGCGCCGGCGTCAGCTACACCGGCCTGCCGCGCTCGTCCACGGGCTACGACTTCGGCATCCGGCACGCGTTCTGACGACAGGCGAGGTGCGGCGGGGCCTTGCAATGCACAGCCCCGCCGCATGTGCCCGTGAACTTGTTCATGAGGTTCGAATGACCAGAATCCACCCCTACCTGGCGGGCCTGCTCGCCGCGGCCGGCTTGTCCGGCTGCATCATGCTTCCCCCGCCGCCGCCCCATGGCCCGCTGCCCGGCTGGCACGCGGGTTTTCGCGGCGAAGCACCGCCAGGGCCGCCCATGGCCGCATGGGACGTGTGCGACGGCCAGGCCGAAGGCGCGCGTCCGGTGCTTCCGGGTCCTCGCGCCGACAGCTTGACCGGGACTTGCGAACGCGGTCCCGGTGGTGCGCTGGAGTTCCGGCCGCCGCAGGGGCGCTGAAGGCGCACGAGCCATGTATTCAAGCAACCTGGGCCTGGCCATTGCCATCGTCGTTGCACTCGGCCTGGCCGCGGTGCTGGCCTTCATCGCCTCCCTGTTCGTTGCCAACCTCAAGGCCGGCGCGCAAGCGCGCGAAATGGCCGCCGAGGCCCGCCACGAGGCCGAGCAGAAGATGCGCGAGAGCCGCATGCAGGACCTGCGGCCGCTTGTCGCGTCGCTGCGGAGTTTTGAAGATTCAGAAGGCGCGTCCGGCTGGCCGATCCGCTTCGACATCCGGGTTCCGCACGAGGTGGTGCCCGTGTTCGGCATCGAGGCCGAGCTCGAGGAACTGCTTTCGAAGATCGCGCGTTATGCGGCAAAGGTCATGTCCCCCGGCGCCACGCTGCAGGTCTCGGCGCGGGTGGAACGCGGCCAGGCCGTCATCCACTGGAGGGATCTCGATGCTTCCGATGCGAGCCCGCCGCTGGCGCGTTTTCTCGAGGCGACGCAGGCCGTCGGCCATGCCGGTGCGCGCGTGTGCGAGCGCATCGCGAGCCGCCACGGCGGGCGCATCTATGCGGCGCCGGACGCGGGCGGCGCGCTGGGCTTGACGCTGCGGCTGCCGCTGCCCGGGCGGGCGGCGTCGGCGGGAGGCTGAGTGCCGGGCCTTCGCTCGCACGATACTTGCGGCTTGCTCGCTGCCTGTGCTGGCCGCAAATTGATTCTTTCCTGTTCCGATGTCGAAGCTGCGATCCCTCGTTCCCCCGCTCTTTTTCGGTCTGCTCGTTCGCGCACTCGCCGCGAGCGCCGCAGTCTTTGCTGCCGGGGCGCTGCATGCGCAGGCGCTGCCGCCCGGCGTGCGGCTCGGCATGACGGCCGTCGAGCTGCAGGCCGCAATGCCCACGATCGAGCGCGTGCCGCGGCCGCAGCGGCTCGCGGGCCGCCTGGTCGGCGGCTGGCAGGGGGCGCCGGTCTCGATGGCGGGGCTGGTGTTCGAACCGACCTTCTTCTTTGCCGATTCGCAGCTGCGGCGCGTCGAGTACCTCGCGTCCGCATCGGCGGTGCCCGACGGCGGCGCGGCCGCGTTTGCCGAACTGCTCCGATGGGGCCGCGCGGCCTTCGGCGCCGAGCTGGCCTCGAACGATCCCGGCAGTGCCTACGCGGCGTGGACGCACGAGGATGCCGACGTGTACCTGCAGCACGTGCGCGATGCGCGCCGCGGGGGCGTGCGGCTGGTCTACAAGGCGCGGCAGCTGCGCGACGGCAGCGAACTCTGAGGGCGTGCCTCAGTCTGCGGTCAGCATGCCGCGCTTCTCGATGAACGCCACCACCTCGGCCACGCCGGTGTGGGTCTTGAGGTTGGTCATCACGTAGGGCCGCTGGCGGCGCATGCGCTGCGTGTCCTGCTCCATCACGTCGAGGTTCGCGCCGACGTAGGGCGCGAGGTCGGTCTTGTTGATGACGAACAGGTCGCTCTTGGTGATGCCGGGGCCGCCCTTGCGCGGAATCTTCTCGCCGGCCGCCACGTCGATCACGTAGATCGTCAGGTCCGACAGCTCGGGGCTGAAGGTGGCCGCGAGGTTGTCGCCGCCCGATTCGACGAACACCACGTCGGCATCGGGAAAATCCTCGAGCATGCGGTCGATGGCCTCGAGGTTGATCGACGCGTCTTCGCGGATGGCGGTGTGGGGGCAGCCGCCGGTCTCCACGCCCATGATGCGTTCGGCGGGCAGGGCGCCGGCCACGGTGAGCAGGCGCTGGTCTTCCTTGGTGTAGATGTCGTTGGTGATGGCGACGAGGTCGTACTTGTCGCGCATGGCCTTGCAGAGCATCTCGAGCAGCGTGGTCTTGCCCGAGCCGACCGGGCCGCCGATGCCCACGCGCAGTGGCGGCAGTTTCTTGGTGCGATGGGGAATGTGGTGCAGGGCGGAGGTCATGGGCGTTGTCCGGTTCGGTCAGCTTCGAAAGAGGCGCGAGTATTGTGTTTCATGCCGTGCCGACAGCACGGCCAAGAGGGGCGCAAAGGCCTGGCGCTCGTCGTCGCCAAGCTGCATGGCGCGCTCGACGGCGGCGGGAATCTCGTTGGCGAGCCGGGCCAGGATGCGCTGGCCCGCGCTCTGGCCGAGCGGCACGGCCTTGACCGCCGCGGCCACCATGTTCTCGGCCCAGCCGAAGGCAAAGGCCAGGCAGCCGTCGTGCACCGAGGCGCCGGTGCGGCTCGCGGCAAAGGCAAAGGCGACGGGATAGCTCGCGGGCAGGCCGGCAAAAACGGCAGCCGTGTCGCCGTGGTGCAGCCTGAGCCATTCGACGAAGGAGCGGCCCATCTGTTCGGTCTGCAGGAAGAACTCGGCCGATTCGCGGGTGGCCATCACCCAAGTGTTGAGTTCTCGGATGCGCACTGCGTCGCCTGCGCGCCAGGCCGGGATGGCCTGCGCCACCAGCGCGAGGTCGCCGCGCGCGAAGCTCAGGTGCAACTGGTCGGAGAGCCACTCGATGGCCTTGGCTTCCGAATCGATGCCGGCCCATTCGACGGCCGCCTCGACGCCTTCCGAATAGGAAAAACCGCCGACGGGCAGGGCGGGGGAGGCGAGCCAGATGAGCTGCAGGAGGCTGTGGGGGTCGGGCATGTCAGCTCTTTGCTGCGCGTCGTGTTGGGGGGCGCTGTTGTTCGGGGCGCGTGCACAGGCCACCGGGTACTCCCCTCCGCGAATGTCCCCCGGGGCTACGCCCCTCCTCCTTGATTTCGCTGCGGGGAGCACCCGATGCCCTGTGCACTCGGGCACGCTGCCGGTGAACCGCGATCAACGACCGTGGCTGATAACGATCACGCCGATGGGGTGCCTTGCGCAGCGAAATCAAGGGGGAGGCCGCAGGCCGGAGGACATTCGCGGAGCCGCGTACCCCGTCGGCGGGAGCGCGCCCTGAATGACGCACAACGCACCAAGCCGATCTCATTTCAGTGCGAGTGCCCATGATGGCCGTGATCGTGCGAATGATCATGGTCATCGAGCAGTTCCGGTGCGAGCACGAGCGGCTTCGCGCCTTTGCTGCTGCCATGCGCGTGGCCATGGTCGTGCGCGTGATCATGGCCGGCCCCGTGCGAATGCTCGTGCGAACCATAAGCGCCGCCCTCGGGCTCGAAGGCTTCCTCGACCGCGACGACGATCAAGTGCATCGAGCGCAGCATGTCGGCCAGCACATGGTCGGGCTCGATCTTCAGGTGGTCGGGCTTGAGCTCGATCGGCACATGCCGGTTGCCCAGGTGATAGGCCGCGCGCGTCAGGTCGAACGGCGTGCCGTGGGCCGTGCAATGCGTGATGCGCAGCACCGGCTGCGGCGCCGCGATTACGCGGACCAGCGAGCCGTCCTCGGCCACCAGCACGTCGCCGCCGCGCACGGCGGTGCCGCGCGGCAGGAACACCCCGATCTGCCGGCCCTGTGAATCGGTGGCGTCGAAACGGCTTTTCTGGCGCACGTCCCAGTCGAGCTCGATGGTGGCGGCGCGCTTGAGCAGCACGGGCGCAAGGCCGCGGCCTTGGGGCATGAGTTTGTTGGCGGTGAGCATGGTGGCTTGCGACTCCCAGTAAGGCGGAATAATATAACGCTTGTTATAACTTCGATTGAATGGAGCTTTCCATGTCCGCCCTCAAACTGACCCAGATCGGCAACTCGGTCGGAGTCATCCTGCCCAAGGAAGTGCTGGCGAGCATGAATGTCGGCAAGGGTGACACGATTTACCTGACGCAAGCCGCAGGCGGGGGGTTCACCATGACTCCGTATGACGAGGAGTTCGAGCGCCAGATGGAAGCAGCCCGCCGCATCATGAAGAAGCGGCGCAACGTGCTGCGCGAGCTCGCCAAGTGAGCGCCGCGAACGACGCCTGGGTCTGGCTCAGCCTTCAATTGATTCATGCTGTCCACGAAGAACAGCTGGCCGAGCATGGAGGTCCCGCCGGAGTACGCGACGAGGGGCTGCTCGTTTCCGCCATGGGGCGACCGCAAAACCGGGCGCTTTATGAATCGCCCGACGCGGCGGCACTGGCTGCGAGCTACGCCTTCGGGATTGCCCGCAACCATCCATTCACCGACGGCAACAAAAGAACGGCTTTCGTCGCCATGGAAGTTTTTCTGGACCTCAATGGGTTTGAGCTTCGCGCGACCGACCACGATTGCGTGCTGACCACACTCAAGCTCGCCGCCGGCCAGCTCGAGGAAGAGGCGCTTGCGGAGTGGATCCGCGCTCATCTCGCGCCTCGGAGCAGCTGACATTTAGAACAGAAAATACCGCTGCGTCAGCGGCAGCTGCACCGCCGGATCGCAGGTCAGCAGATGCCCGTCGGCGCGCACCGCATAGGTCTGCGCATCGATCTCCATCTTCGGCGTGTAGCCGTTGTGGACCAGGTCCTTCTTGCGCACATTGCGGATGTTCTTCACCGCGCTCAGGTGCTTTGCCAGGCCGTAGCGTTCCTTGATGCCCGCGGCCAGTCCGGCCTGCGAGACGAAGGTCAGCGAGCTCCTGGCCAGCGAGCCGCCGTAGCTGCCGAACATCGGGCGGTAGTGCACCGGCTGGGGGGTGGGGATCGACGCGTTGGGGTCGCCCATGGCGGCCATGGCGATGGTGCCGCCCTTGATGAGGGTGAAGGGCTTCACGCCGAAGAAGGCGGGTTTCCAGATCACGATGTCGGCCCACTTGCCGACCTCGATCGAGCCCACCTCGTGCGCAATGCCGTGCGAGATGGCGGGGTTGATCGTGTACTTGGCCACGTAGCGCCTGGCGCGGAAGTTGTCGTTGCGCTCGTTGTCTTCGGGCAGCTTGCCGCGCTGCAGCTTCATCTTGTGCGCGGTCTGCCAGCAGCGCAGCACCACTTCGCCCACGCGGCCCATGGCTTGGCTGTCGGAGCTGAACATGCTGATCGCGCCCAGGTCGTGCAGCACGTCCTCGGCGGCGATGGTTTCCTTGCGGATGCGCGACTCGGCAAAGGCCAGGTCCTCGGCAATGCCGGCGTCCAGGTGGTGGCACACCATGAGCATGTCGACGTGCTCGTCGAGCGTGTTCACGGTGTAGGGCATGGTGGGGTTGGTGGAGGAGGGCAGGAAGTTCTCCTCGCCCACCACGCGCAGGATGTCCGGCGCATGGCCGCCGCCCGCGCCTTCGGTGTGGAAGGCGCAGATCGAGCGGCCGCCCACGGCCGCGATGGTGTTCTCGACGAAGCCCGACTCGTTGAGCGTGTCGCTGTGGATCGCCACCTGCGTGTCGGTGGCGTCGGCCACGTCCAGGCAGTTGCTGATGGCCGAAGGCGTGGTGCCCCAGTCCTCGTGCAGCTTCAGGCCCATGACGCCGGCTTCGATCTGCTCGTGCAGCGCATCCGGAAGGCTCGCATTGCCCTTGCCGAGGAAGCCCAGGTTCATCGGGAACGCATCGGCCGCCTGCAGCATCCGTTCGATGTGCCAGGGGCCGGGCGTGGCGGTGGTCGCGAAGGTGCCGGTGGCGGGGCCGGTGCCGCCGCCCAGCATGGTGGTGATGCCGGAGGCGAGCGCTTCCTCGATCTGCTGCGGGCAGATGAAGTGGATGTGGCTGTCGATGCCGCCGGCGGTGACGATATTGCCCTCGCAGCTGATGATCTCGGTGCCCGGGCCGATGACGATGTCCACGCCGGGCTGCACGTCGGGGTTGCCGGCCTTGCCGATGGCGGCGATGCGCCCGTCCTTCAAGCCGATGTCGGCCTTCACGATGCCCCAGTGGTCGAGGATCAGCGCGTTGGTCAGCACGGTATCGACGGCACCTTGGGCCCTGGTGCGCTGCGATTGCGCCATGCCATCGCGGATGGTCTTGCCGCCGCCGAACTTCACCTCTTCGCCGTAGCCGCCGGCGCGCAGCGTGTAGTCGGCCTCGACCTCGATCAGCAGGTCGGTGTCGGCGAGCCGCACGCGGTCGCCCACGGTGGGGCCGAAGATTTCTGCATAGGCGCGTCGCCCGATGGTGGCCATTTTTTAAAGTTTCCCTTGAACGAGGCCGCGAAAGCCGTAGACGATGCGATCGCCCGAAAGGTCGACCAGCTCGACCGTGCGCTGCTGGCCCGGCTCGAAGCGCACCGCGGCGCCCGAGGCGATGTTCAGCCGCATGCCGCGTGCGGCCGCGCGGTCGAAGCCGAGCGCGCCATTCGTCTCGGCAAAGTGATAGTGCGAGCCGACCTGGATCGGCCGGTCGGCGGTGTTCTGCACCACCAGCGTGAGGGTGCGGCGGCCCGGGTTGAGCGTGTGCTCGCCGTCGTCGGTGAAGAGTTCGCCAGGGATCATGGCCGGCCTCAGATGGCCTGGGCCAGCAGCGTTGCGCCCAGGCCGAGCACAGCGGCGCCGGCCACGCGTGGCAGCCAGGCGTTGGCGCGGCGCAGCGCCCAGCCGATCGCCATGCCGGCGGCGTGCAGCAGCACCGTGGCGCCGACCATGCCGGCGAGCGTGAGGGCCGCACCGTCTTCGCTGGCCAGCTCGTAGCCGTGGGCCACGCCGTGGAACACCGCGAACACGCCGACCACCGCCACGGCCACCACGGCCGGCAGATGCACGCGCGTGGCGACCAGCAGGCCCAGCACCAGCAGCGAGGCCGCGATCATCGGTTCGACGGCCGGCAGCTGCACGCCTGCGAGCCCCATCAGCCCGCCCACCAGCAGCATGCCCGCGAAGGCGAGCGGCGCCCACAGCAGATCGGGCCAGGCGCGGCGGGCGGCCAGCGCGCTCCAGAGGCCGACCGCGACCATCGCCGCCAGGTGATCGGCGCCGGTCAGCGGGTGCAGGAAGCCGGTGGCAAAGCCGTGGTGCACGCCGCCGTCGGCGCCGGTGTGGGCGCTGGCCGCGAGCGGCAGCAGCATGGCAATGAGGGCAAGCGTCTTGGAAGCGTTGTGGCGCATGGCAGGCTTTCTTGTTCCGGGGGGAGAGTCAGACGATGGGTTGGTGCACGGTGACCAGCTTGGTGCCGTCGGGAAAGGTGGCTTCCACCTGGATGTCCGGGATCATCTCGGCGATGCCGTCCATCACGTCGGCGCGGGTGAGCACGCTGCGGCCCTCGCTCATCAGCGCCGCGACGCTCTTGCCGTCGCGCGCGCCTTCCATCACGGCGGCGGAGATCAGCGCGACGGCTTCGGGGTAGTTGAGCTTCAGCCCGCGCGCCTTGCGGCGTTCGGCCAGCAGTGCTGCGGTGAAGATCAGCAGCTTGTCTTTTTCGCGCGGGGTCAGTTCCATTGGGGCGGCTTCGGGTGGCGGGAGGTCGGCCATTATTGGGCAGGCTTCGTCTTTGCAACAGTCGTGCCGGTGTTCGCCAAAAGACGTATGGATGGCACGAAAGATGCACCGAAACGGTGTGAACCCGGATGCCGCCACCCCCAGCCCCGACGACGCGCCCCAGCGCATCGTCAAGGTGCGGCGCGACTACAACAGCTGGGTGGCGAGCGAAACGCTCGAGGACTACGCGCTGCGCTACACGCCGCAGCGCTTTCGCAAGTGGTCCGAATGGCGCGTGGCCAACACGGCCTTCGGCGCGGCTTCGTTCCTGGTGCTGGAGGCCGTGGGCGCGACGCTGCTGGTGCAGTACGGCTTCGCCAACGCGTTCTGGGCCATCGTGGCGACGGGGCTCATCATCTTCCTGGCGGGCCTGCCGATCAGCGTGTATGCCGCGCGCTACGGCGTCGACATGGACCTGCTCACGCGCGGCGCGGGCTTCGGCTACATCGGCTCCACGCTCACCTCGCTGATCTACGCCTCGTTCACCTTCATCTTCTTCGCGCTCGAGGCGGCGGTGATGGCCTATGCGCTCGAACTCGCGCTGGGCGTGCCGCCGGTCTGGGGCTACCTGGTGTGCGCACTGGTGGTGATTCCGCTGGTGACGCACGGCGTCTCGGCCATCAGCCGGCTGCAGCTGTGGACCCAGCCGCTCTGGCTGGTGATGCTGGTGGTGCCCTTTGTCTTCGTGCTGGTGCGCGATCCTGGTGCGTTTGCGGGCATCGTGCACTACAACGGTGTGAGGGCCGGCGCCAAGGGCTTCGACCTGCACCTGTTTGGCGCGGCGCTGACCGTCGGCATCGCCTTGATCACCCAGATGGGGGAGCAGGCCGACTACCTGCGCTTCATGCCCGCGCGCACCGCCGCGGGCGCCCGGCGCTGGTGGGCCGGCGTGCTGGCCGGCGGGCCGGGGTGGGTGGTGCTGGGCGTGTTCAAGATGCTGGGCGGCGCGCTGCTGGCCTACTTGGCGATCACGCACATGGTGCCGGTCGAGCGCGCGGTCGATCCCAACCAGATGTACCTGGCGGCCTACGAGTACGTGTTTCCGAACTACGGCTGGGCCGTGGCCGCGACCGCGCTGTTTGTGGTGATCTCGCAGCTCAAGATCAACGTGACCAACGCCTATGCGGGCTCGCTGGCCTGGAGCAATTTCTTCTCGCGCGTGGCGCACAGCCATCCAGGGCGCGTGGTGTGGGTGGTGTTCAATGCGCTCATCGCCTTCATGCTGATGGAGATGAACGTGTTCGAGGCGCTGGGCGACGTGCTCGGCCTGTTCGCCAACATCGCGATCGCCTGGATGATGGCGGTGGTGGCCGACCTGGTCATCAACAAGCCGCTGGGCCTGTCGCCGCCGGGCATCGAGTTCAAGCGGGCGCACCTGTGGGACATCAATCCGGTGGGTGTCGGCGCGATGGCGCTGGCCTCGGTGCTGTCGATCACCGCGCACCTGGGCGTTTTCGGGCCGCTCGCGCAGGCCTTCTCGGCGCTCATTGCGCTGGGCACGGCGCTGGTGGTGTCGCCGCTGCTGGCCTGGGCGACGGGCGGCAAGTACTACCTGGCGCGGGGCTCGGCCGGCCATGGCGCGGTCGCCTTCACACCGGCCGCGGGCCCGCGCGCGGTGCGCTGGGCGCGGGTCGAGCATGCCGTGGACGAGGGCGGCGCGCAGGGCAGCTACCAGCGCCTCAAGGTGCAGCACTGCGTGATCTGCGAGCGCGAGTACGAAGGCCCCGACATGGCCCACTGCCCGGCCTACCAGGGCGCGATCTGCTCGCTGTGCTGCACGCTCGACGCGCGTTGCGGCGACCTGTGCAAGCCGCATGCGAGCCTCTCGGCGCAATGGTCGTCGGTGCTGCGCTGGCTGCTGCCGCGCTTCAGCTGGCGCTACCTCGACACCGGCCTCGGACACTTCCTGCTGCTGATGCTGATCATCGTGCCGGTGCTGGCGGTGGTGTTCGGCGTGCTCTACCAGCAGGAGCTGCGCGCATTGGGCGAGAGCGCGCTGCAGCTGGCCTCGCAGTCGGAGCTGGCCGAGGCGCTCGCCGGCGTGCAGCAGTCGGCGTTGCGCTCGGGCTTTCTCAAGGCGTACATGGCGCTGCTGGTGATTGCGGGCGTGGTGGCCTGGTGGCTGGTGCTGGCGCACCAGAGCCGGAGGGTCGCGCAGGAAGAATCGAACCGCCAGACCCATCTGCTGATGCGCGAGATCGAGCTGCACCGCGCGACCGACCGCGCATTGCAATCGGCCAAGCAGACGGCGGAGGAAGCGCGCGAAGTCGCCGAACAGGCCAAGCTCGCGGCCGAGCAGGCGCGCCGCGCCGCCGACCAGGCCAACCAGGCCAAGAGCCGCTACATCAGCGCCATCAGCCACGAGCTGCGCACGCCGCTCAACAGCATCCTGGGCTACGCGCAGCTGATGGGCGAGGACCCGTCCGTGCCGCCGCACCGCCAGCAGGCCGTGGCGGTGATCAAGCGCGGCGGCGAGCATCTGCTGTCGCTCATCGAGGGCACGCTGGCCATCGCGCACATCGAGGCCGGCAAGCTCACGCTGCATGCCCGGCCCATGCGCTTTGCCGACACCTTGCGCGAGCTGGCCGACATGTTCGAGCTGCAGGCGGCCGAGAAGGGCTTGCGGTTCCGCTTCGAGACCACCGGCAGCTTGCCCGAGCTGGTGCGCGCCGACGAGAAGCGCGTGTGCCAGATCCTCATCAACCTGCTGGGCAATGCCATCAAGTTCACGGCCGCGGGCGAGGTGAGGCTGCGGCTGTCGTATGCGCGCGAATTCGCCTCGGTCGAGATCGAGGACACCGGTCCCGGCATGACGGCCGAGGACATCGAGCGCATCTTCGAGCCCTTCACGCGCGGCGATGCGGCCGCGGCTGCGACGCCCGGCGCGGGGCTGGGCCTCACCATCGCCAAGATGCTGACCGACCTGATGGGCGGTGAGATGAAGGTGCGCAGCACGCCCGGCGAAGGCTCGCTCTTCTGCGTGCGGCTCTTCCTGCCGCGCGTGCACGACGCGGCCGGCGCCTCGGGCCGGCCGGCGCCGGTGCAGCCTGCGCGCCGCGGCTACGAAGGCCCGCGCCGGCGGCTGCTGGTGGTCGACAACGAGGAGGCCGACCGCGACCTGCTCGGCCATGTGCTGGCGCCGCTCGGCTTCGAGCTGCGCAGCGCCGCCAGCGGCCACGATGCGCTCGACCTCATTGCGGCCGGCTACCGGCCCGACGCGATGTTCGTCGACCTTGCCATGCCCGGCATCGATGGCTGGGAGACCATCCGCCGCGCACGCAGGCTCGGCCTGGCCGATGCCAGCGTGGCCATCGTCTCGGCCAATGCCTTCGACAAGGGCCTGGAGAACGACGTGGGCATTGCGCCGGAAGATTTCTTCGTCAAGCCGGTGCGCCACACGGAACTGCTCGACTGGCTCGAGCGCCGGCTCGGCCTGCGATGGACCGACACCGCCGCGAAGCCGGCGCCCGCCGCCGCGCCGCGCGCCATGCAGGCGCCGTCGCTTTCGAGGCTTCGCGCACTCGACGAAGCGGTGAGCCTGGGCTACTTTCGCGGCATCATGAACCAGCTCGACGAGATCGACGCCGACGAGCCCGAATGCATGGCCTGGACCGAGGCGCAGCGCGTGCTCGCGCGCCAGTTCCAGTTCGAGGCCATGAGCCGGGCGCTGGCGGCCGCAGCCAGCGCGGCCTGAAGAACACCTCCCATGGAAACCACACCGCTTGCAAGAACGCTGCGCGAACAGGGCGCCAACAGCGACCTGGTGCTGATCGTCGACGACGTGCCCGACAACCTTGCGGTGCTGCACGATGCGCTCGACGAATCGGGCTACACCGTCCTCATTGCCACCAACGGCGAGCAGGCGCTGCAGCGCGCCGCGCAGGCCCGCCCCGACATCGTGCTGCTCGACGCGATGATGCCGGGCATCGACGGCTTCGAGGTGGCGCGCCGGCTCAAGGCCGATGCCGCGACGGCGCACATTCCCATCGTCTTCATGACCGGCCTCACCGAGACCGAGCACCTGGTGGCCGCGCTCGAGGCCGGCGGTGTCGACTACGTCACCAAGCCGATCAAGCCCAAGGAAGTGCTGGCCCGCATGAACGTGCACCTGCAGGGCGCCCGCCGCGCGCGGCAGGACGCGCGCCAGGCCGGCCAGGCGCGCAATGCGCTCGACGCCTTCGGCTACGCGAGCATCACGGTGCGCCTGCCCGAAGGCAAGCTGATCTGGCAGACGGCGCTCGCGCGCGAGCTGCTGCAGCGCTACTGCGACACCCGCGCGCCCGAGACGCCGCCCGTGGTGCTCGAATGGCTGCGGCGCCATGCGCCCGAGGCCAGGCAGCAGGGCATCGAGCCGCCGGCGCTTTCGATCGTGCGGCCGAGCGTGGGGGCCACGCCGAGCGCCGCCGGGCCGCCCCAAGGCGCGAGCGGCCCCCTCGGGGGGCAGCGAGGACACGCAGTGCCGAGCGTGGGGGCTACGCCGAGCGCCGCCGGACAGCCCCAGGTGCCGAGCGTGGGGGCCACGCCAACCACGAGCAGCCTCAGCCTGCGGCTGCATCGGCAGACCGGGCAGGACGACGATGGCGACGAATGGATGATCGTCATGCGCGAGATTTCCGACACTGCCGTGATCGAGGCCATGAGCCTGAGCCTGAAGCTCACGGCGCGCGAGGCCGAGGTGCTCTACTGGGTGGTCAAGGGCAAGACCAACAAGGACATCGGCGAGATCCTGGGCAGCAGCCCCGCCACGGCCAAGAAGCACCTGGAGCGGGTGTACGTGAAGCTCGGCGTCGAGACCCGCACGGCCGCTGCCGGCGTGGCCATCAAGCGCATCCGCGAGCTGCAGCCGCAGTTCGAGATCTGAGAATCCGCCTTGCGGGCGCCGCGCCGCCGCGGTGACTTTGGCCATCCCTAGAATGCCGGGACTTCGGGATGACGGGCGATGAAAAAGAACAGACGCAGAACAACAACGATTCGACGACTTCGGCCGCAACCCGCCTGGCTGCCGGCGGCTGCCTGCCTGCTGGCCAGCGCGGCTGCCCAGGCCGCGGGCCATTTCGACGTGGACGATGCAGGCATGCTCGATCCGGGCCAGTGCCAGTACGAAGCCTGGTGGGGCCGCACCGGCACCGAGCCGGTGAACGGGCTGCACATCGGCCCGTCCTGCCGCGTCGGGCCGGTCGAGCTCGGGCTCGGCGCCGACCGGCTGTCGGCGCAGGGCGTGCGCTCGGTCATTGCGGGCCCGCAGCTCAAATGGAATTTCCACGGACCCGCTGCCGATGCGCCGCTGAGCGCGGCGCTGTCGCTCGGCGCCGTGTTCGACCTCAGGCGCGGCGGCCGTGCCGGCGGTCAGCTGGTGCTGCCGGTCACATGGCGGCCGGCGGACAGCCTGCAGGTCCATGCAAACCTCGGCGCCGACTGGGCCACCGGCACCGGCGCCCGCACGCCACGCGGCGGGCTGGCGGCGGAGTGGGCGCTCGATGACAAGGTTTCGCTGATCGCCGAGCGCAGCCGCGCATCGGGTGTGTGGACTTCGCGCCTCGGCGGGCGCTTCAGCCTCACGCCGCTGGTCAGCGTGGATGTGAGCGCCTCCAGGACGGGGCCCGGCGGCGTGCGCGGCTTCGTCGTGGGGCTGAACCACGAGTTCGGCTTGAAGTAGCAGGGAGAAGAGAGGAGGCGCGCGGCTTCAGCGCAGGTAGCGCTGGATGCGCTTCTCGTCCTCCGCCAGCTGCCGGCGCATGAGCGAAAGAAAGTCGCGCGCGGTGGTGGACAGCACCTTGCCCGCGGGCAGCGCCAGCACGCACGAAAAGAACACGTCGACCGAGAGGCGGCGCACGACGAGGCCGCGCTCCGCGTAGTCGAGCGCGGTGACCGGGTTGACCAGCCCCACGCCCAGGCCGCGCACGGCCATCTCGCACACGCTGGCCGCGTAGGGCGTCTGCACCATCACCCGGAGCGACGCGCCGCGCTCGGCCAGTGCGGTTTCGAGCCCGCGGTGCGAAGGGTCCTCGGGGTTCAGTGCCAGGAAGGGCACCTGCGCGAGCTGTTCGGGCTCGACGCGCTTGAAGCGCGCCAGCGCATGGCCTTGCGGCATCACGACCACGCCGGGAAAACGCGCGAAGGTCGAGTGATCGATGCCTTCGAGCGGCAGTTCATCGGCCATCAGGCCGAAGTCGGAGACGCCCTTGGCCACGCGGTCGCGCACGTCCTTGGAACTGAGCACCTGCAGCGACACCTGCGGCCAGGGGTTGTCGCCGCGCTGCGCCTTCAGGCGTTCCAGTGCGCGCGGCATGAAGCCCAGGCCGAAGGCCGGATAGCAGCTGAGCTCGAGCTGGTTGGTGCCGAAGTCGCGCAGGCTGCGCATGCGGTGCTCGATCGCCTCCATGCCGATGAAGACGCGTTCCACCTCGCTCCACAGCGCCTGCGCCTCGGGCGTGGGCACCAGCCGCCCGCCGGTGCGCTGGAACAGCAGCATGCCGGCCTGCGCTTCGAGCCGCTTGAGCGACTGGCTGATGGCGGGCTGCGTCACATGCAGCAGCGCCGCGGCCTTGCGGGTGGAGCCGGCGCGCATCAGGGCCCGGAACGTCTCTATTTCGGCGAAGCGCATCGATAAGTTTTCTTATCGCTTGAGTATTTCAAGCTAGATGATTTTATTTGCAGATGCCTAAGATTTCGGCACGACTTCCCCCAGCCAAGACCCCCTGAACATGCCTGCGCCCGTCATCCACTTCAAGCTCGCCTCGGCTTCCGAGCCGTCCGGCACCGCGCGACCCCGTCCGCCGCGCCCGCTGAAAAACCCCCGCCTGCAGGGTTTTCGGTGCCTGCGCTGCGATGCCCCCTATCCGCTGACGCTGGCGAACGACGGCTGCCCGGCCTGCCGCGGCATGGGCGTCCATGTCGGGCTGCACGCGAGCTACCTGCCGGGCGGCGACAGCCCCGTGCCCATGCCCTACGCGCCGGGCTTCACGCTGGGCGAGGGCGGCACGCCGCTGCTCGACATGCCGGAATTGGCGCACGAATTCGGCGTGGCGCGGCTCGCGCTCAAGGACGAATCGTGCAACCCCACGGGCTCCCACAAGGACCGCATGACCGCGGTGGGCGTGGCCCAGGCGCTGGACTTCGGCGCCCACACGCTGGTGCTGGCCTCATCGGGCAATGCCGCGGTCTCGGCGGCGCACTATGCATGGGCTGCGGGGCTGGGCTGCGAAGTGGCCACTTACGAAGGCCTGCCCGCCGCCTACGCGCGGCAGCTCGATGCGCTGGGCGCGCGGCGCCACGCCTTTGCCGACAACGCCGGCCGCTGGGCCTTCGTGCGCGAGCGCTCGCAGCATCCGGGCTATTTCGCGCTGACCAATTACCGCCTGCCCGCCCTGGGCAGCGCGCCGCTCGCGATCGAGGGCTACAAGCCCATCGCCCTGGAGTGCCTGGCCGAGGGCGGCCTGCCCGACCACCTCGTGATTCCCACGGCGCGCGGCGACCTGGCCTGGGGCATCTACGCGGGCTTTCGAGACCTGCTGGCCGCCGGGCGCATTTCGCGGCTGCCGCGGCTCTGGCTGGTGGAGCCTTTTGCGCGCCTCTCGCGCGTGCTGGCCGGCGGGGCGCTCGACGGCGCATATCCCGGCCACACCGCGCAGTTTTCCACCGCCGGCTCCACCGTGACCTTCCTGCAGTGGCAGGCGGCCGTCGCCTCGGGCGGCGGCGCGGTGGTGGTGGGCGACGAGCAGGCCCGCGCGGCCCGGCAAAAGCTCACGGCGGCCGGCGTGAGCGCCGAACTGTGCGCGGCGGCCGGGCTCGACGCGCTGCGCCAGCTGCGCGAGGGCAACGCGATTGCCGCCGACGCCCACGTGGTGCTGATGCTCACCGCCAACGCCTCGCGCGACCCGAGCTGGCCCGACCGGGCCGCCTGAACCTCCGAAGCACCACAGAAGGAATCGAAACCATGCACGCAATGCAACGCCGCGCCTTCCTGGCTGCCGGTTCGGCCGCCGCCCTGTTTGCCGCCACCGCGCAGCGCGCCTGGGCGGCCTTTCCCGACAAGCCCATCAAGCTGATCGTGCCCTGGGCCGCCGGCGGCAGCACCGACGCCATTGCCCGCGCCATGGCGCAGCGCATGAGCCAGACGATCGGCAGCTCGGTCATCGTGGACAACCGGCCCGGCGCCGCCGGCCAGATCGGCACCGAGGCGGCGGCCAAGGCCGCGCCCGACGGCTACACGCTGGCCATCGTCGAGCTGCCGCACGCCATTGCGCCCGCGGTGACGGCGCGGCTGCCCTACGACCTGCTGCGCGACTTCACGCCGGTGACGATGATCGGCACCTCGCCGCTCGTGTTCTTCGCGGGCATGGACAACGACAGCCGCGATTTCAAGACCTTCGTCAAGACCGCGGCCGCGCGGCCGATGCCGCCGGCCATCGCGCACAGCGGCGCCGGCACGGTGAGCCACCTGGCGGCCGAACTGCTGGCGAGCCGCACCGGCATCAGGTTCAACATGGTTCCCTATCGCGGCTCGGCGCCGGCGCTCACCGACGTGGCGGCGGGCACGGTGGCCGGGCACTTCGCCACGCTGGCCAGCGGCTCCAGCCTGCTGGGCGCCAACCGGATCCGACCGCTGCTGGTGACGAGCGCACAGCGCGTGGCCATTCCGGGGCTCAAGGAAGTGCCCGCGCTGGCGGAGAGCGGGCTCAAGGGCATGGAGATCGACCAGTGGTGGGCGCTGGTGGCGCCGGCCACCACGCCGCTGGAGCTGATCGAGCGGCTGCGGCGCGAGGCGATCGCGGCGCTGGACCATGCGTCGGTGAAGGAGCGCATGGCGGTGCTCGGCGTGCAGCTGAAGGGTTCCACCACGGGCGAGCTGCGGGCCTTCATGCGCTCGGAGGCCGAGCGCTGGCAGAAGGTGGCGCACGGCATCGGGCTGCAGCCGCAATAGGCGCGGCCGCCTGGCCGTTCGAGGGGACGGCTTTTCTTGCTCAGCGCCCGGACTGCACCTTGATCCGGATCGTGTTCACGTCCCAGCCCTTGCTGCGCAGCCGCGTGACCAGCATCGGCGACAGCTGGCGCAGCTTGGCCGCCGCCGCGCTGCCGTTGACCAGCAGGCACCACACATCGCCCTCGGCCGGGCCGGCCTGCACGGCCGGGCGCATGGCCGGCGGGATCAGCCCCTCGACCGCCCGCAGCCGTTCGTTCGCGTCGCGCGCACGGGCGATCAGGCTCGCCAGGGTGGGCGAACCTTCGGCGGCCTGCTGCAGCGTGAAGGGGGGGACGGAGCGGCGATTCATGGGTAATCCGGAGGGTGGAACAAGGGCAGCTAAAATGCCCGGTTTGCCGACGCTTGCGCCGGCAGATCCGGTCTGGAGCCGCTTGCCTTCTTCGGAGCTTGCATTCGAAGAAGATGCGCCCAACTGCTTTCACCATATCTTAGGGAATCCGGTCGCAGTGCCTGCCTGGTCAGGTGCACGCCCATCTCCACGCCAATGGCAACCAACTTCCTGACCCAGATTTTCGGCAGTCGCAACGACCGGCTCCTCAAGCAGTATCGCAAGACGGTGGAGCGCATCAATGCACTCGAACCCGAATTCGAGAAGCTCAGCGACGATGGGCTGCGCGCCAAGACCCAGGAGTTCAAGGACCGCATCGCCAAGGGCGAAAGCCTCGACGACCTGCTGCCCGAAGCATTCGCCACCGTGCGCGAAGGCTCCAAGCGCGTCATGAAGATGCGCCACTTCGACGTGCAGCTGCTCGGCGGCATGGCACTTCACAACGGCAAGATCGCCGAAATGCGCACCGGCGAGGGCAAGACCCTCACCGCCACGCTGCCGGTGTACCTGAACGCGCTGGCCGGCAAGGGCGTGCACGTGGTCACGGTGAATGACTACCTGGCCAACCGCGACGCCCAGTGGATGGGCCGCCTGTACAACTTCCTGGGCCTCACGGTGGGCATCAACCTGCCGCAGATGCCGCGCGAGGAAAAGCAGCAGGCCTACGGCAGCGACATCACCTACGGCACCAACAACGAGTACGGCTTCGACTACCTGCGCGACAACATGGTGTACGAGCCCGGCGACCGGGTGCAGCGCATGCTGAACTACGCCATCGTCGACGAGGTGGACTCCATCCTGATCGACGAGGCCCGCACGCCGCTGATCATCAGCGGCCAGGCCGAAGACCACACCGACCTCTACCTGGCCATCAACAAGGTGGTGCCGCTCCTGACCAAGCAGGAAGGCGAGGCCGATCCGCGCACGGGCGAGGGCGTCACGGTGCCGGGCGACTTCACGGTCGACGAAAAGACCCACCAGGTCTTCCTGACCGAAGACGGCCACGAGAAGGCCGAGCAGCTGCTGGGCGAATTCAAGCTGCTGCCCGAAGGCGCGTCGCTCTACGACCCGGCCAACATCACGCTGATGCACCACCTGAACGCCGCGCTGCGTGCACGGCACCTGTATCACCGCGACCAGCACTACGTGGTGCAGCAGGGCGAAGTCGTCATCGTCGACGAATTCACCGGCCGCCTGATGACGGGCCGCCGCTGGAGCGACGGCCTGCACCAGGCCGTGGAAGCCAAGGAAGGCGTGCAGATCCAGGCCGAGAACCAGACGCTGGCCTCCATCACCTTCCAGAACTACTTCCGCCTGTACGGCAAGCTGGCCGGCATGACCGGCACGGCCGACACCGAAGCCTACGAGTTCCAGGAAATCTACGGCCTCGAGACCGTCATCATTCCGCCGAACCGCCTCAGCAAGCGCGACGACCAGCTCGACCGCGTCTACAAGACCACGCGCGAGAAGTACGAGGCGGCCATCCAGGACATCCGCGAGTGCTACGAGCGCGGCCAGCCCGTGCTGGTGGGCACCTCGTCGATCGAGAACTCCGAAATCATCGACGGCCTGCTCACCCAGGCGGGCCTGCCGCACCAGGTGCTCAACGCCAAGCAGCATGCGCGCGAAGCCGACATCGTGGCGCAGGCTGGCCGCACGAAGATGATCACCATCGCGACCAACATGGCCGGCCGCGGCACCGACATCGTGCTGGGCGGCAACATCGAGAAGATGATCGAGGCCATCGAGAACGACGAAGGCCGCGACGAAGCCACCAAGGCAGCCGACATCGCGCACGTGCGCGACGAATGGACCCGGGACCACGAGTTCGTCAAGTCGCTGGGTGGCCTGCGCATCATCGCGACCGAGCGCCATGAGTCGCGCCGCATCGACAACCAGCTGCGCGGGCGTTCGGGCCGCCAGGGCGACCCGGGCTCCTCGCGCTTCTACCTGAGCCTGGACGATCCGCTGATGCGCATCTTCGCGGGCGACCGCGTCAAGGCGATCATGGACCGCCTCAAGATGCCCGACGGCGAGGCCATCGAAGCGGGCATCGTCACGCGCAGCATCGAGAGCGCGCAGCGCAAGGTCGAGGCGCGCAACTTCGACATCCGCAAGCAGCTGCTCGAGTACGACGACGTCTCGAACGACCAGCGCAAGGTGATCTACCAGCAGCGCAACGACATCCTCGACGCGGCCGACCTCTCGGCACAGATCGCGGCGCTGCGCGAAGGCTGCTTCACCGACCTCGTGCGCCAGTACGTGCCGGCCGAGTCGGTCGAGGAGCAGTGGGACCTGCAGGGCCTGGAGAAGACGCTTTCCAATGAATGGGGCATCGACATGCCCCTGAAGCAGCAGGTCGAGGCGGCCGAGGCCGTGAGCGACGAGGACATCGTCGACATGGTGGTGAAGGCCGCCAACGACAGCTTCGATGCCAAGGTGGCGCTGATCGGCCAGGAAAACTTCACCCAGTTCGAGCGCATGGTGCTGCTGCAGAGCATCGACACGCACTGGCGCGAGCACCTGGCCTCGCTCGACTACCTGCGCCAGGGCATCCACCTGCGCGGCTATGCGCAGAAGCAGCCCAAGCAGGAGTACAAGCGCGAGGCCTTCGAGCTCTTCGGCCAGCTGCTCGATTCGGTCAAGAACGAAGTCACGCGCCAGCTCATGACGGTGCGCGTGCAGTCGGGCGAGCAGCTCGAGGAAGCCGCCGATGCGCTGGAGAGCCGCGGCGAGAACGTCTCGAACATCACCTACAGCGCGCCCACCGAGACCGGCGAGGTCGAGGTGCGCCTGGACGAGGAAAACCAGCGCCGCATCGCGGCCGCGGGACTGGGGCTGGGCACGCTCGGCGCCGAGGCCGCAGCCTTCGCGCGCGTCGGCCGCAACGATCCCTGCCCCTGTGGCAGCGGCAAGAAGTACAAGCACTGCCACGGCAAGCTCAGCTGACCCAGAAACTCCAGAGAAGAGAAAACCGCCATGCCCGTGAACCTGTCCGCCCCTGATCCCGCCGCCTTGTTCGCGGTGCCCGGCGTCCGCATCGGCGTGGCCGAAGCGGGTGTGCGCAAGGCCAACCGCAAGGACCTGACCGTCGTGCTGATCGACGAAGGCTCCGCGGTCGGCGGGGTGTTCACCCAGAACCGTTTCTGCGCGGCGCCGGTGCAGGTCTGCCGCGACCACCTGGCGGCCGGCTACGGCATCCGCGCGATGGTCATCAACACCGGCAACGCCAACGCCGGCACCGGCGAAGACGGCCTGATGCGCACGCGCTCCACCTGCATCGCGCTCGCGCGCCAGCTGGAGATCGCGCCCGAGCAGATCCTGCCGTTCTCCACCGGCGTGATCATGGAGCCGCTGCCGGTGGATCGCATCGAGGCCGGCCTGCCCGCCGCGCTGGCCGACGCGGCGGAGAACCACTGGGCGCGTGCCGCCGAAGGCATCATGACCACCGACACGATCCCCAAGGCGTTCAGCCAGCGGGTCCAGGTCGGCGGCGCCACCGTCACCATCACCGGCATCAGCAAGGGCGCCGGCATGATCCGCCCGAACATGGCGACCATGCTGGGCTTCATGGCGACCGACGCGAAGATCGATCCCTCGCTGATCCAGCCGCTGGCCCGGCGCCTGGCCGACGCCTCGTTCAACCGCGTGACCATCGACGGCGACACCTCGACCAACGATTCCTTCGTGGTCATCGCCACCCAGAAGGCCGCGCACGCCGCCATCACCTCGCTCGATTCGCCCGAGGGCAAGGCCCTGGTCGATGCCATGCAGAACGTCGCGCGCCTGCTTGCGCAGGCCATCGTGCGCGATGGCGAGGGTGCCACCAAGTTCATCACCATCCAGGTCGAAGGCGGCCGCAATGCCGCCGAGTGCAAGCAGGTGGCCTATGCCGTGGCGCATTCGCCGCTGGTCAAGACGGCCTTCTATGCGAGCGACCCGAACCTCGGCCGCATCCTCGCGGCCGTCGGCTACGCGGGCATCGAGGACCTCGACCAGACCGGCATCGACCTGTTCCTGGACGACGTGCACGTGGCCGTCAAGGGCGGGCGCAATCCGTCCTACCGCGAGGAAGACGGCCAGCGCGTGATGAAGCAGAGCGAGATCACGGTGCGCATCGGCCTGGGCCGCGGCAACGCCAGCGAAACCGTGTGGACCTGCGACTTCAGCCACGAGTACGTCACGATCAACGCCGACTACAGGTCATGAACGAGCAGTTCCAGAAGCTGATCGAGCGCGCCGAACAGCTGATCGGCCGCATCGAGTCGATCCTGCCGCAGCCGCTCGCGGCCCCCGCCGACTGGAACGCGTCGATCGCCTGGCGCTACCGCCGCCGCAGCTCGGGCCATGGCGTGCTCGAGCCCGTCAGGCACGTGGCCGCCATGGCGCTCGACAGCCTGAAGGAAATCGACGTCCAGAAGGAAAAGATCGAGCGCAACACGCGCCAGTTCGTCGAGGGCAAGCCGGCCAACAACGTGCTGCTGACCGGCGCGCGCGGCACGGGCAAGTCGTCGCTCATCCGCGCCTGCCTGCAGGCCTATGCGCCGCAGGGGCTGCGCTTGATCGAGGTCGACAAGGCCGAACTCACCGACCTGCCCGACATCGTCGAGGTGGTGTCGCAGCGGCCCGAGAAATTCATCGTGTTCAGCGACGACCTGAGCTTCGACGAGGGCGAGCCGGGCTACAAGGCGCTCAAGTCCATTCTCGACGGCTCGATCGCCGCGGCCACGCCCAACGTGCTGATCTACGCGACCAGCAACCGGCGCCACCTGCTGCCCGAGTACATGAAGGACAACCTCAGCTACACCCACACCGAGGACGGCGAAGTCCATCCCGGCGAGGTGATCGAGGAAAAGATCTCGCTGTCGGAGCGCTTTGGCCTCTGGGTCAGCTTCTATCCGTTCAGCCAGAACGAATACCTGGCGATCGTCGCGCAGTGGCTGTCGTCGTTCGGCGTCGACGCCGCCGCCATCGAGGCGGCGCGGCCCGAGGCGCTGGTCTGGGCGCTGGAGCGCGGATCGCGCAGCGGCCGCGTGGCCTACCAGTTCGCGCGCGACTACGCCGGGCGGGCGACGGCATGAGTGCAGAGCAAGGCCGCAAGCACACCGAGGTGGCCGTCGGCGTGCTGATCCGGCCGGCCGACGGCGCGCTGCTGCTGTCCACCCGGCCCGAAGGCAAGGCCTATGCGGGCTTCTGGGAATTTCCGGGCGGCAAGATCGAGGCCGGCGAAACGGTGGAGCAGGCGCTGCGCCGCGAACTGGAAGAAGAACTCGGCATCACCATCGCGGGCGCCGAGGTCTGGAAGATCACCGAGCACGACTATCCGCACGCGTTGGTGCGGCTGCACTGGTGCAAGGTCACGGCCTGGAGCGGCGAGTTCGAAATGCGCGAAGGCCAGGCCATGCGCTGGCAGCAGCTGCCGCTGGACGTGGCGCCGGTGCTGCCGGGCGCCTTGCCGGTGCTCGAATGGCTGACCCAGGAGCGCGGCCTGCCGGCCTCGGCGGCGCTGGCGGTCTCGACGCTGGCCTGATGGACGGGGCCGCGCGGGCGGGCGGGCGCGCGCAGCCGGCGCCGCGGGCCTGGAGCACCAGATGATGCACCCCAAGTACCGCCCCGACATCGACGGCCTGCGCGCCGTGGCGGTGGCCTCGGTGCTGGCCTTCCATGCGTTTCCCGATGCGCTGCCGGGGGGCTTCATCGGGGTCGACATCTTCTTCGTGATCTCGGGCTTCCTGATCACGACCATCATCATGCAGAGCCACGCGGCCGGCGACTTCAGCTACCGCGACTTCTATGCGCGGCGCATCCGGCGGATCTTTCCGGCGCTCACGCTGGTGCTGCTGGCCACGCTCGCCTTCGGCTGGTATGCGCTGCTGCCCAGGGAGTTCACCGAACTCGGCAAGCAGGCAGCGGGCGGCGCGGCCTTCATCGCCAATTTCGTCTTCTGGGGCGAGGCCGGGTACTTCGACACGGCGGCCGAGACCAAGCCGCTGCTGCACCTGTGGTCGCTGGGCATCGAGGAGCAGTTCTACATCTTCTGGCCCATGCTGCTCGCGCTGGCCTGGCGCCGGCGCTGGCCCATTCTTCGGCTGCTGTGGGTGCTCGCGGCGGTGTCGTTCCTGGTCAACGTGCTGACCATCCACCCTTACCGCACGGCGGCCTTCTACTCGCCCGCTTCGCGCTTCTGGGAGCTGATGGTGGGCGGCATCCTGGCCTGCATGCGCCTCAAGGCCGCGGGCAAGGCGCCGGCCTGGCGCAGCCACCTGCAGTCCTGCCTGGGCGTGGGGCTGATCGTGCTCGGGCTCGTGATGACCCGCAGCGACAAGGCCTTTCCAGGCTGGTGGGCGCTGCTGCCCACGCTGGGCGCGGCAAGCTGCATCGCGGCCGGGCCTGCGGGCCTGCTCAACAGGCATGTGCTCGCGAGCCGGCCGATGGTGTGGATCGGGCTCATCAGCTATCCGCTCTACCTGTGGCACTGGCCCTTGCTGGTGTATGCGCGCATCGTGGAAGAGGGCGAGCCGGCGGCGTGGATCCGCGCATGCCTGGTGCTGGCGAGCGTGGCGCTGGCCTGGCTCACCTATCGCTTCGTCGAGCGCTTCACCCGGGCGCGAGCCCAGGCCGGCATGCTGCGTTCGCTGGTGGCCGGCAGCACGGCGATTGCGGTGGCCGGCCTGCTGGCGCTGGGCGGCATGCCGCCGCGCAACGGCAGCGACCTGCTGCGCAAGGTGACCGACGCCACCGTGGACGACAACTACTACGCCGGCTTCGAGCAGCAGAAGATCGGCGCCTACCCGGTCAAGCGCGTGGGCAGCGGGCCGCGCACGGTCCTGCTGATCGGCGACAGCCACATCCTGCAGTACGCACCCCGCGCCCTGGCGCTCGCGGGCAGCGCGCCCGCGCGCATGGCGACCACCTACTTCTCGACCTATGGCGCCTGCCCGCCGGTGCCCGGCATGGTCGCCGAAGGCAACCCGGGCTGCGAAAAGGCGCGCGGCGAGATGCTGGCGCTGGCGCTCGATCCGCGGATCGACACGGTGGTGGTGGGCGGCTGCTGGAACTGCTATTTCACGGGCAATTTCCCGCTGCCCTTCTACTTTCGCGAAGGCGATGCGGCGTACCTCGTGAACAACGGCGGCGAAGGCCTCGGCCGCTCGCTGGCTTCGCTCGAGAAACTGCTGGCCGAACTGGTGCGGCAAAAGAAGAAGGTCTACCTGCTGCTGGACAACGCCAGCGGCCCCGAGTTCGAGCCGCGGCGCCTCATCGAAGGCAGCCGCATGGGCCGGATGGTGGCGCTGCACAGCACGCCCACGGCGCCCCTGCCGCCGGACCAGGCGCAGCTCAACGAGCAGCTCAAGGCGCTGGCGCGGGCGAGTGGCGCGGAGCCCATCGATGTGATGGCCCGGCTTTGCACCGGCGGGCAGTGCCTGCGCGCAACGCCGGACGACGCACCGGTCTACAAGGACCGGGAGCATCTGCGCCCGGCCTATGTGCGCGGCCATGCGGACTATCTGGACCGCATCCTGCTCGCGCCGCAGCCGTAGCGCGCCTACTGGACTTTCTTCGGATCGCCGAAAGGCTCGTCGTCGGCCGGCGCTTCGGCCGGCATCCGGAATTCCTCGCTGGCCCAGGCGCCGAAATCGATGCCCTTGCAGCGTGCGCTGCAGAACGGGCGGTAGGGGTTGCGTTCGGCGTAGACACTGTCGCCGCCACACGAGGGGCAGCGGACGATCCGCTCGCCGATCTTGTTCACGTCGCTCATGATGGGATGGATAACCTTCGTGCTTGCCCTGCGGTGCGCGCCCTGGAGACGAGCCGGCGGCTCAGGCGCAGAGCGTGAGTTCGAATGCGACGTCGTCGCTGCTCGGGTGCAGGCGGTCGTCGGCTTCATGCCGCATCATCCGCACCGACACCATGAGCCGGTTGCCGCTGATTTCGGGAATCAGCCCCAGTTGCGGATCGATGCGCAGGCGCAGCAGCTGGAAGCTGCGCCCCTGCGGCAGGTTCTGCTGGAATTGTCCGCTGGTGGCGATGACCTTGTAGGGCACGTCGGCATCGCGCAGCAGCTTGAGCAGCAGGTAGATGGATTCGGCCAGCGGCGAGAGCGTGGCCGACCAGCGTTCGAGGTCGGCGCGGCGGCTGGCCGCGCTGCGGTGCTGCCACGCGTAGTAGGCGGGCAAATCGAATTCGCAGGTGCCGCCCGGAATGCCTGCGCGGCTGCGAATGCTCATGAGCCATTCGTTTTCGGTCAGCGACTGGCCGGCCTTGCCGGCAACGGCATTGAGCGTGGCGAAATTGCGTTCGAGCTGGCCGACCACCTGGTCGAGCACGGCCTCGGCAATGGCGGGATTGCCGCGGTAGCTGTTGAAGACGTTCTTGTGCTTGTCGAGGTCGCGCATCACGTCGGCCTTGAGGTCGGCGCGCGCGGCGACATCCATGATCTCGAAGATCGTGACCAGCGCGTAGTGGTGCGAGAGCGCGGACTCCGAGGGCACCAGCTCCCCGAGGCGGCGGAACAGGTGCTCCAGCCGCAGATAGGTGCGGATGCGCTCGTTGAAGGGGTACTCGTAGAGGATCACGCGGTTCTATAGCTTTCCTGTCGAGCCATCATAGCTTCAGGGCGATTTCGAGGGAGGCGTCGGCACCACCTCGCGCACGGCCGCCAGCATGCGTTCTCCCAGCGCGAGCTGGCCATGCATGGACATGTGGGTGTCGTTCGAGAAATAGAAGTCCCGGATCTGCGTGTGCTTTTCGCGCGTGAACGCAAAGAGATCCGGTCCTGGCAGCCCGGACGTGCGGAACCCGGCTTCGAAATCCTTCGAGTAGTCGGGCTTCAGGTACACGGTGGTCTTGTTGGGAATCACCATCCACATGATAGGAAGCTTGCTGTGCGCCTTTGTGAAATTCTTCATCCATTCCAGGTGCGCAAGGGTCAGCGGCCCATTGTCGTCATCTTCAGCGAAAAAGGGCATCTTGTCGCATGAGCGATGCGAAAAGAGCTTGCAACCATCGGGCACCGGGCGCACCCAGGTGTTCCAGTCGAAGTGGATGTCTGTTGCAGACTTTTTCGCTTTCCAGGTGTTGTAGTAGGTCGTGATGCCGGTCAGGAACTGCACGTTCCAGTTGGGCGCGGGGCTCGGCACGGTCTCGTCGGGCGTGATCAGCGGATGGTCCATGGCGTCGTAGGGCCGGATCATCTTCTGGCACTTCATGCTGTCCTTGGTACGGTCGCCGAACAGGCGTTCCACGCTCTCGATGATGATCAGCTTGCCCTTGAAGCCCGTGCGCTCGACCCACTGGTCGAAGTCGCTGCACAGCGCGTTCTCGTACTGGCCCCAGTAGGTGGTCGAGACGCGGTAGCCGGCCCTGGTGAGCACCGACTGCCAGCGGAAGGTCATGGAGAAGCTGTCGCCGATCACCATGATGTCGGCCTGGTCCACGGGCGTGCCCTTGAGGTAGGCAGGGTCCACCTTGGGCGGCGGGGCGGTCCAGCCGAATTCGCGCTCGGACAGGCGGCCGATCCGCGTGAGGTCGCCGTAAGGCACGGGGCTGGTGAGCGAAACGATCCACAGCACCATCAGGACGATGTAGCCGGTCAGGAAGAACCGCAGCCAGACTTTCGCGGGCGTCGTCATGTCGAATCAGAATTGGAAGTAGAGGAACGGGCTGTAGTTGCCCAGCTTCGAGACGCACCAGGCGAAGAGCGCGAAGGTACCGATGGCCAGCACGGCCGAGGAGCACCAGGCCATGACGCGCTGCCCCGCCACCGCCTTCGGGTGGGGAATCCAGCGCTCGAGCGTGATCGTCGGCGGCAATGCGAGGCAGATCACGATGCCCACGAGCATGGTCTGGAAGAACTCGGGCTTGCGGAACGGAACCGGCCCCAGCTCGCTGAACGCGGAAGGCGGTGCGCCATGCAGGCCGAGCATGCCCTTGTAGATGGCCATGGCCGTGTGCAGGCCGTCGGCGCGGAACACGATCCAGGCCAGCACCACGCACAGGAAGGTCAGCAACCAGCCCAGCACGTGCGCGACCGGCCCCGCCGGAATGTTGCGGCGCACCTTGGCGTTCCAGAGGTGGTTGATCATCAGGAACACGCCGTGCAGCGCGCCCCAGATCACGAAGGTCCAGGCGGCGCCGTGCCAGAGGCCGCCCAGCAGCATCGTGAGGAACAGGTTCAGGTAGCGCCGCGCCGGGCCCTTGCGGTTGCCGCCCAGCGGCACGTAGAGATAGTCGCGCAGGAAGTTCGACAGCGAGATGTGCCAGCGCCGCCAGAATTCGATGATGTTGGTCGACTTGTAGGGCGAGCGGAAATTCAGCGGAAGCTGCACGCCCAGGCACAGCGACAGGCCGACCGCCATGTCCGAATAGCCCGAGAAGTCGAAATAGATCTGCAGCGTGTAGGCGAGCGCGCCGAACCATGCGGTGTAGAGCGTGGGCTCGATGCCCTTGTGCACGCCGTTGAACATCATGTCGGCGTACTGGCCCACCGGGTCGGCGATCAGCAGCTTCTTGGCGAGGCCGAAGGTGAAGATCGCAATGCCGAGCGCCACCTTGTTGGGGTCGAACCGGTAGGTGGCCGCATTGGCGAACTGCGGCATCATCTGCGCGTGGTGCAGCACCGGGCCCGCGATCAGGTGCGGAAAGTAGGTGACGAACAGCACGTAGTGGATGAAGCTGCGCTCATGCACCTTGCCTTGCCAGCAGTCGACCAGGAAGGCGATCTGCGTGAAGGTGTAGAACGAGATGCCGATCGGCAGCACGATGTGCAGCAGCGGGATCTGCGACAGGCCCGCCGCGGCCAGCCCGTCGTTCACGTTCGAGACGAAGAAGTTGGCGTACTTGAAGACCGCGAGCACGCCCAGGTTGACCACCAGCGCCAGCACCAGCAGCGACTTGCGCTTGCGGTCGTCCCGCTCCGGCGCGGGCGACAGGCGCAGCCCGAACCAGTAGTTGATGCAGATCGACGCCACCAGCAGCGGCAGCGCCTTGACGCTCCACCAGCCGTAGAAGAACAGCGAGGCCAGGGCGAGAAAGCCCGCGGCGGACCGGGCGTTGCGCTTGCCGATCAGGAAGAACCCGATCAGTACCAGCGGGAAGAAGACAAAAATGAAGGGATACGAATTGAAAAGCATCGCAGGAGGTGAGGGCACTCCGGCGAGCGCCTTTTTTGTCTTGGTCGTTGTGCGGCCGCTCTGGCGGCCAGTCTCGGATTATCGCGTGCCGGGCGGAACCCACCGCTTCCAGAGACTCCGGACCTCTGCAGCGAGTTCCTCCAGCGAGAGCGACTCGTTGAAAATGACCGCGTCCGCGGCCGCCCTGCGCAGCCCGCGCGGCGCCTGCTGGGCGATCACCGCGCGCACCGCCTCGGGCGTCCAGCCGGAGCGCGCCACCACGCGCCGCAGCTGCGTTTGCTCGGTGGCATCGACCACCAGCACGCGGTCGACCCGGGCCCGCCAGCGGCCGGATTCGACCAAGAGCGGCACGTCGAAGACCACCACCGCGTCGGGGCCGGCGTTGGAGGCCATGCGTTCGGTCTCGGCACCGATCAGCGGATGCAGGATCGATTCGAGGCGCTTTTTGGCGCTGTGGTCGGCGAACGCGAGCTGCCGCATCGCCGCGCGGTCGAGCCCGCCGTCCGCCGCGATGACGCCGCGGCCGAAGGCGGCCTCGAGGGCGGGCATCGCGATGCCCGCGGGCTGCGCGATGCGGCGTGCGATGGCGTCGGTGTCGACCAGCACGGCGCCTTCGGCGACCAGCAGGGCCGCGACCGTGCTCTTGCCGCTTCCGATGCCGCCCGTGAGGCCGATGCGCCGCATCACGCGCTCCTCAGCGGGCGAATGCGCCGAGCGGGAAGGCGAAGGGAATCCATTGCCTCACGAGCTCCGGGCCCGCCACCAGGCAGACCAGGCCGGCACCGGCAAGAAAGGGACCGAAGGCCATCGGAATGTCCTTGTGCGCCAGCTTCCCGACAAGGCGCAGCGTGAGGCCGATCACGGCGCCCACCAGCGATGAGACCAGGATGATGGCAATGAGGTAGTCGGCCCCGAGCCAGGCGCCGAGCGCCGCCAGCAGTTTGAAGTCGCCATATCCCATGCCTTCCTTGCCCGTGGCCAGGCGATAGCCATGGTACACAAGCCACAGGCTCAGGTAGCCGAAGACGGCGCCCCAGACCGCCGAGCTCAGCGCGGTGCCGGTCCAGCCCATGGCCGCGCCAACGAGCCCGAGCCACAGCAGCGGATAGTTGAGCGCGTCGGGCAGGAACTGGGTGTCGAAGTCGATCAGGAACTGGCAGATCAGGAAGGCCGCGAACGCTGCCCAGAGCGCGCCGGTGGGCGTGAGGCCGAAGCGGTAGGCGCACAGCGCGAACAGCGCGCCGGTCACCAGTTCCACCAGCGGATAGCGCGGGCTGATGGACGTGCCGCAGGCGGCGCAGCGGCCCCGCAGCACCAGGTAGCTCAGCACCGGGATGTTCTGGTACCAGCGGATCCGGTGGCCGCAGGCGCCGCAGCGCGAGGCCGGGCGGGCGAGGTCGAAGGGCGGCAGCGCCTCGATGGCCACGGCCGCCTTGTCCGCCGCCGCCTCGAGGCCGGCCGGCGGCTGCGCCTTCGGCCCGAACACCAACGTCCAGAGCGACGGGACGTCCTTGGACGACATCAGGTTGGCCACGGCATCGGCCAGCCAGCCCCGGTACATCATGACCGGGGTGCGGTAGATCACCACGTTGAGAAAACTGCCGACCAGCAACCCGAGGACGCCGGCCAATGCGGCGTCGAACTCCTGCGACACCAGCATCAAACGACCTGGCCCAACTTGAAGATCGGCAGGTACATCGACACCACGATGCCGCCGATGATCACGCCCAGGAACACGATGATGATGGGCTCCATCAGGCTCGAGAGGCCGGCCACCATGTCGTCCACCTCGGACTCGTAGAAGTCGGCGGCCTTGCCGAGCATGTGGTCGATCGAGCCGGACTCCTCGCCGATGGCCGTCATCTGGATCACCATCGAGGGGAACAGGTTGACGTTGGTCATGGCCGTCGTGAGGCTGGTGCCGGTCGAGACTTCCTGCTGGATCTTGGCCGTGGCGTCGCCGTAGACGGTGTTGCCCGAGGCGCCGCCCACCGAGTCGAGCGCCTCGACCAGCGGAACGCCGGCCGCGAACATGGTCGCAAGGGTGCGGGTCCAGCGGGCCACGCACGACTTCTCGATCAGCGTACCGAAGATCGGCACGCGCAGCAGCGCGCGGTCCATGACCCGCTGCACGCGTTCGTTGCGCTTCCAGGCCTGCAGGAAGAAGTAGGTGCCGCCGCCGACCACGCCGAAGATCAGCCACCAGTAGGAGACGAAGAATTCGCTCATGGCCATCACGAACAGCGTGGGCGCGGGCAGGTCGGCGCCGAACGAGGTGAACACCTGCTTGAAGGCCGGAATCACGAAGATCATGATGATGGCCACCACCACGAACGCGACCACCACCACGGAGGTGGGATACATCAGCGCCGACTTGATCTTCGACTTGATGGCCTCGGTCTTTTCCATGTAGGTGGCCAGGCGGTCCAGCAGGTCTTCCAGGATACCGGCCGCTTCGCCGGCTTCCACCAGGTTGCAGTAGAGGTTGTCGAAGTACTTCGGAAACTTGCGGAAGGCGGACGACAGCGAGGTGCCGGTTTCCACGTCGCTGCGGATGTCGTTGAGCAGCTTGGCCACGCTCGGGTTCGCATTGCCGCGGCCCACGATGTCGAAGGACTGCAGCAGCGGCACGCCGGCCTTCATCATGGTTGCCAGCTGGCGCGTGAAGATCGCGATGTCCTTGGGCTTGATGCTCTTGCCCGAGCGCATGCGGCGCTTCTTGATCTTGGACGCCAGGACGCCCTGGCGCCGCAGGGCGGCCTGCACCTGGTTCTCGCCGGCGGCCCGGAGCTCGCCGCGCACCAGCTTGCCGTTGCGGTCCTTGCCCTCCCACTCGTAGACAAATTCCTTGAGCGTGTTCGAGGTGCGGGTGGATGCCACTGTTGCCATTCGATCTCCGATTTCTTGCAGTGTGTTCGTTATTCGTTGGTGACCGCCACCACTTCTTCGAGTGAGGTGAGCCCTTGCATGACTTTTCGCAGGCCCGATTGCCGCAGCGAGCGCACGCCCTCGGCCTCGGACTGGCGTGCGATGTCGAGTGCGCTGCCGTCGCGCAGGATGATCGCCTGGATGGCTTCCGAGATCGGCATCACCTGGTAGATGCCGACCCGGCCCTTGTAGCCGTTGCTGCACGCCGCGCAGCCGACCGGCCGATAGGGCTTCCAGGTACCGTCGAGCTGTTCTTCCTTGAAGCCCGCATCCAGCAGCGCCTGGCGCGGCATGTCGGCCGGCGCGCGGCATACGTGGCACAGGCGCCGCGCGAGCCGCTGCGCCGTGATCAGGATCACGCTGGAGGCAATGTTGAACGGCGCAATGCCCATGTTGCGCATGCGCGTGAGCGTGGTCGGCGCGTCGTTGGTGTGCAGCGTCGAGAGCACCAGGTGGCCCGTCTGCGCGGCCTTGATCGAGATGTCGGCGGTTTCGAGGTCGCGGATTTCGCCGACCATGATGATGTCGGGATCCTGCCGCAGGAAGGCGCGCAGCGCCGCCGCGAAGGTGAGCCCGGCGCGCTCGTTGACGTTCACCTGGTTCACGCCGGGCAGGTTGATTTCGGACGGGTCTTCCGCCGTGGCGATGTTGACGCCGGGCTGGTTCAGCAGGTTCAGGCAGGTGTAGAGCGACACCGTCTTGCCCGAACCCGTGGGGCCCGTCACCAGCACCATGCCATAGGGGCGGCCGATCGCATGCAGCAGGCGCTCCTTTTCGTCGGCGTCGTAGCCCAGTGCGTCGATGCCCAGGCGCGCGCTGCTCGGGTCCAGGATACGGATCACGATCTTCTCGCCGAACAGCGTGGGCAGCGTGCTGACGCGGAAGTCGATCACGCGGTCGGGCCCGATCTTGAGCTTCATGCGGCCGTCCTGCGGCACGCGCTTCTCCGAAATGTCGAGCCGCGAGATGACCTTGATGCGCGAGGCCAGCTTGTCCTTGATGAGCGTGGGCGGGCTCGCGATCTCGCGCAGCTCGCCGTCGATGCGAAAGCGCACCCGGTAGTTGTGCTCGTAGGGCTCGAAGTGGATGTCCGAGGCCCGCATGCTGACACCGTCGAGCAGCATCTTGTGCAGGAAGCGCACGACCGGCGCGTCCTCGACCTCGGCGATGGCCTGTTCGTTGGCATCGCCCGAGGTGTCCGCCGAGACGTCGTCGAACTCGAACTCGGCGCCGACGATGCTGTTGATGGTTTCCGCCGCAGTGACCGCGGCGGCTTCGATCATGCGCGAGAGCTTGTCGTATTCGGCAATGACCCAGTCCACGCCCATCTGGGAGGCGAACTTGATCTTTTCCACCGCCTGCTGGTCCGAAGGGTCGGCCGTTGCAACGATGAGACGGTTGTTGCGCTTGCTGAGAACCACGATCCGGTAGGCGTGGCACAGCTTCGGGTCGAGCAGGTCCTTGGGCAGGCGCTGGTGGTCGATGGCGTCCAGGTCCAGCAGCGGCGCGCCGAAGGCGCTGGACAGCGTGTGGGCGAGGTCGGCGGCCGAGACGGCGCCGCTGCCGGTCAGCTCGGCAATGAAGCTGGTGCGGCCGCTCAGCGACTTTTGGTAGATGTCTTCCGCGGTCTTCGCAGGAAGCTTGCCGGCCGAGACCAAGGCACGCGCAAGGCCCGGGAGGGCGATTTGCGTGTTTTCTTTAACAGGAAGTTCGGCAGCAGCCATTCAGCGAATTGCAAGAGATGTGAAAAAGTGCTTCACGATCATCGCTGAACCACCCGTCCCTGTAAATCGCTACGCAGCAACAGGCACGGGCATTATTTGTGCCAGCCAAAGGCTGGTCGGGGTGAGAGGATTCGAACCTCCGGCCTCTACGTCCCGAACGTAGCGCTCTACCAGGCTAAGCTACACCCCGATTGGTTGCAAAAAAAGAGAATTCGTCCTTGCCAACTCTTGTGAGGTGTTCAGGCACGTCGCTCAAGCAACTGAGCCGCCAATTGTAGCAAACCGTCGGCATGCAAATTGGACGGGAAGTCGCGCAATGCGTGAATCGCGCGTTTTGCCTCGTCGGCTGCGGCGGCGCGCGAGGCTTCCAGGGCGCCCGTGGCGTGGACGATTTCGACGATCTTGCCCAGCTGGGCGGTGTCGCCGGCCTCGATGGCCGCACGCACCAGCGTCGCCTGCGCGGGGCTGCCGCGACGCATGGCGAAGATCAGCGGCAGCGTGGTCTTGCCTTCGCGCAGGTCGTCGCCCACGTTCTTGCCCGTTTCGTGTGCGTCGCCGGCGTAGTCGAGCACGTCGTCGATCACCTGGAAAGCCGTGCCCAGGGCCTGGCCGTAGGTGGCGCAGGCTTCCTCAACTTCGGGCGTGGCGCCCGCCAGCACGGCGGCGAGCCGCGTGCTGGCCTCGAACAGCTTGGCGGTCTTGGAGCGGATCACGCGCAGGTAGGCGGATTCGTCCAGCGTGGCGTCGTGCATGTTCATCAGCTGGAGCACTTCACCTTCCGCGATCACGTTGGTCGCCTCGGCCAGGATCTGCATGATGCGCATGTTGTTTGCATCCAACATCATCTGGAAGGCGCGCGAATAGAGGAAGTCGCCGACCAGCACGCTGGCCGGGTTGCCGAACGATTCGTTGGCGGTCGGGCGCCCGCGCCGCAGGGTCGATTCGTCGACCACGTCGTCGTGCAGCAGGGTGGCCGTGTGGATGAACTCCACCACCGCCGCCAGGTTGAAGCGCTGCTCGCCCGTGTAGCCGAGCGCGCCCGACATGAGCAGCAGCAGCGCCGGGCGCAGGCGTTTGCCGCCCGCGGAGATGATGTACTTCGACACCTGGCTGACCAGGGGCACGCCCGTGTCGAGGCGCTGCGCGATCACACGGTCGACTTCGACCATGTCGCCGGCGATCAAATCCAGCACGGTGGCGGTGGGGGAGGTATCGGCGGCGTGGACTGGCAAGGCGTTTGCGCGCGGCGCGTCTGAATGCGAAAGTGACAGCGGCACGAGGCCGGAAGGCGCAGATTATAGGGAGGAGCGCGCGCCGTCCCGGCGGCGCCTTGGCTCAAACCATGTTAGCGCGTGCAAACCGTGCTAAAATCTTGGGCTCTGCGGAATTCGCCGTAGAGCTCATTCCTTAAGAGGTTCACATGTACGCGGTCATAAAAACCGGCGGCAAGCAGTATCGCGTTGCTTCCGGCGAAAAAATTAAAGTAGAACAGATTGCTGCGGATGTAGGCCAGGAAATCGTGATCGATCAGGTTCTTGCAGTCGGCAACGGCAGCGAAATCAAGATCGGTACGCCCCTGGTGTCCGGCGCAACGGTGACAGTCACGGTACTGTCGCACGGCAAGCACGACAAGGTCGGCATCTTCAAGATGCGCCGTCGCAAGCACTATCAGAAACGTCAAGGCCATCGCCAGCAGTTCACGGAACTGCAAATCGGCGCGATCGCTGGCTAAGGAGCAGATTCCATGGCACAGAAAAAAGGCGGCGGCTCAACGCGAAACGGGCGCGATTCCAAGCCCAAGATGCTCGGTGTGAAGGCCTTCGGCGGCGAACTGATCAGCGCAGGCTCGATCATCGTGCGCCAGCGCGGCACCCAGTTCCACCCCGGCGTGAACGTCGGCGTGGGCAAGGACCACACGCTGTTTGCACTGGTGGACGGCCACGTGTCGTTCGGTGTCAAGGGCGCACTGAACAAGCACATGGTCAACGTGACCCCGGCATAAGCCTGAGTCACTTCGATCAGCTCGAAGCCCCGCTTTGTCGGGGCTTCTTCATTTGTACACTGGATACCCCATGAAGTTCGTCGACGAAGCCTTCATCGACATCGCCGCAGGCGATGGCGGCAACGGCTGCGTGTCGTTCCGTCATGAAAAATACAAGGAATTCGGCGGCCCCAACGGCGGCGACGGCGGCCGCGGCGGCCACGTCTACGCGGTGGCCGATTCCAACCTCAACACCCTGGTCGACTTCCGCTATTCGCGCCGCCACGAGGCCAGGCGCGGCGAGCACGGCATGGGCTCCGACATGTTCGGTGCCGCGGGCGACGACATCCTGCTGAAGATGCCGGTCGGCACCATCATCAGCGACGCCGAAACCGGCGAAGTGCTGTACGAGCTGCTGAAGGAAGGCGAGGTCGTCACCATCGCCAAGGGCGGCGACGGCGGCTTCGGCAACATGCGCTTCAAGAGCGCGATCAACCGCGCGCCGCGCCAGAAGACCCCGGGCTGGCCGGGCGAGAAGAAGAGCCTCAAGCTCGAGCTCAAGGTGCTCGCCGACGTCGGCCTGTTGGGCATGCCCAACGCGGGCAAGTCGACCCTGATCAGCGCCATCTCGAACGCGCGCCCGCGCATCGCCGACTATCCCTTCACCACGCTGCACCCGAACCTCGGTGTCGTGCGCGTCGGCCCGGAGCAGAGCTTCGTGGTGGCCGACCTGCCGGGCCTGATCGAAGGCGCATCCGAAGGCGCGGGCCTCGGCCACCTGTTCCTGCGCCACCTGCAGCGCACGCGGCTCTTGCTGCACGTGATCGACATGGCGCCGTTCGACGATGCGGTCGATCCGGTCGCCCAGGCCAAGGCCATCGTCGGCGAGCTCAAGAAGTACGACGCCGCGCTCTATGAAAAGCCGCGCTGGCTGGTGCTCAACAAGCTGGACATGGTGCCCGCCGACGAGCGCGCCGCGCGCGTGAAGGACTTCGTCAAGCGCCTGCGCTTCAAGGGCCCGGTGTTCGAGATCTCCGCGCTCACGCGCGAAGGCTGCGAGCACCTGGTGCAGGCCGTGTACCAGCAGGTCAAGGCGCAGCAGGCGGCTGAACATGTGCCGGTCGAGGTCGATCCGCGCTTCGTCGAGCTGCCGCCCGATACTTCTTCCTCCTCCTCCTCCTGACGCTCCGCACCCCGCATTCACGACCGCCACGCCCCTCCATGACCTCGAACTCCGGATCCACTGCCTTGCGGGATGCCCGCCGTATCGTCGTCAAGGTAGGCTCCAGCCTCGTGACCAACGAGGGGCGCGGTCTCGATGAAGCCGCCATCGGCGAATGGTGCCGGCAGCTGGCGGTGCTGGTGCAGGGCGGCCGCGAGGTGGTCATGGTGTCCAGCGGCGCCATTGCCGAAGGCATGAAGCGCCTGGGCTGGCGCACGCGGCCGCACGAGGTGCATGAACTGCAGGCCGCCGCGGCCGTCGGGCAGATGGGCCTGGCCCAGATGTACGAGACCAAGCTGCGCGAGAACCGGATCGGCAGCGCCCAGGTACTGCTGACCCATGCCGACCTGGCCGACCGCGAGCGCTACCTCAATGCGCGCTCGACGCTCGTCACGCTGCTCGGGCTGGGCGTGGTGCCGGTCATCAACGAGAACGACACCGTCGTCAACGACGAGATCAAGTTCGGCGACAACGACACGCTCGGCGCGCTTGTGGCCAATCTGGTCGAAGCCGATGCGCTGGTGATCCTCACGGACCAGAAGGGCCTCTACACGGCCGATCCGCGCAAGGACCCGCAGGCCAAGTTCGTGCACGAGGCCGCGGCCGGCGACCCGGCGCTCGAAGCCATGGCGGGCGGGGCGGGCTCCAGCCTCGGCCGCGGCGGCATGATCACCAAGATCCTCGCTGCCAAGCGCGCGGCCGGCTCGGGCGCCTCCACCGTGATCGCCTGGGGCCGCGAGCCCGATGCCCTGCTGCGCCTCGTGCGCGGCGAATCCATCGGCACGCTGCTGGTGGCGCAGACGGCCAAGCACCAGGCGCGCAAGCGCTGGATGGCCGACCACCTGCAGCTGCGCGGCGCTGTCACCGTCGATGCCGGCGCGGCCGCCAAGGTGCGCGCCGAGGGCAAGAGCCTGCTGCCGATCGGCATGACGGGCGTCTCGGGCGAGTTTTCGCGCGGCGACGTGATCGCCGTGCGCGACGCCGACGGCGTGGAACTCGCCCGCGGCCTGGCCAACTACTCGAGCGTGGAGGCCCGGCTTTTGTGCCGCAAGCCCTCGTCGGAATTCGAGCGGCTGCTGGGCTATGTGGCGGAGCCGGAAATGGTCCACCGCGACAACATGGTGCTGATGCGCGGCTGAGGCCGGGCCGGAATGGAAAACGGGGCCTTCAAGGAGGCCCCGTTCGATCGTTCTGCCGCCTTGCCTTATTGCAGCTGGCGCGCCGGGTCCCGCATGTTGGTGACCATGTCCTTGACCGAGACGCGGGGCGCATGGCCGCGGCACAGGCCCTGCTGCGCCAGCTGCCTGGCGTAGCTCGAGTTCAGGTCGCGGAAGCTCTTCCACTCGGACCGTTCGACCTTGCTCCAGGCGCCGTTGTTGAATCGCGCGTAGCTCTTCACCTCGTCGGTCGAGCAGCGCACGCCCTCGTAGAAAGCGTTCAGCGCCGCGTCCCCGCCGCTGCGGCTGGTGGCGACCACCACGTAGCGCACCACGCCGTCGCCGGTGATCGTGATGGTGGCCGGATCGACGCCGAACTTCAGCGACATGTAGGGCGGCATTGCGATCGGCTCGAGGCGCTTGACGTCGAAGGCCGGCGGCGGAGGCGCTTCGCTTTCCTTCCATTCGGCATCGGTCTCATAGCGCTTGGGCGGCGGCGGCAGGCCGGCCTGCGCCCAGTCGGGGTTGTCCGTGTCGTGCGGGCCCGATGCGCATCCGGCCAGCAGGGCCAGGCACACGGCGAGCAGGGCGCCCTCAGCGCTGCGACGGAAGGAAGGGCGCTTTGTTGTGGGGAGGAGGGGAAGGGTCATCGCTCGCAGAAGTAATGTCGGGATGTGGATCGAAACTGCCGCCGGGCGGCAGGTCCAGCCCCGCGGGCGCGCCGCCGTCTGGCATGTGGCGCTCGAACTCCCGGGCGCGCACGTTGCTGCGCAGGAAGCGGTTGCGGAAATCCTGCCGCGGCAGGTAGCGAGCAAGCTCGGTCAGTGCCATCTCGTAGACGCCGCGTTTGAATTCGACGACCACATCGAGCGGCACCCAGTAGTCGTGCCATCGCCAGGCGTCGAATTCGGGGTGGTCGGTCGCGCGCAGGTTCAGATCCCAGTCGTGACCGATCAATTGCAGCAAATACCAGATTTGCTTCTGGCCCTTGTAGTGGCCCCGTGCGTCACGGCGAATGAACCGATCCGGCACCTCGTAGCGCAACCAGTCACGGGTACGGGCCACGATGCGCACGTGCTCCGGATGGAGTCCGACTTCCTCGTGCAGTTCCCGGAACATGGCTTGCTCGGGACTTTCGCCGCGGTCGATGCCGCCTTGCGGAAACTGCCAGGAATGCGTGCGTATGCGTTTGCCCCAGAAAACCTGGTTTCTCTGGTTGAGCAGGATGATGCCGACGTTGGGCCTGAAGCCGTCCCGGTCGAGCATAATCAAACCCCAATTTTTGAACTGAGTCGATTATGCATGCCGGGTTGCACACGGCAAGCGGCCAGTTCGAGGCCCGCGGGTTCCCGGAGGTCTCTCCGCCGGCATCCGTCTTCCCCAAGATTCTTAAATCCACCAGCGCGATCCCGATGAAAGCTTCCCGATTTTTTGTCTCCACCCTCAAGGAAGCGCCCGCTGACGCCGAGGTCGCGAGCCATCGGCTCATGATGCGCGCGGGCATGATCAAGAAGCTCGGCACGGGCATCTACACCTACATGCCGATGGGGCTGCGCGTGATCCGCAAGGTCGAGGCGATCGTGCGCGAGGAAATGAACCGCGCCGGCGCGGTCGAGCTCACGATGCCCGTGGTGCAGCCGGCCGAGTTCTGGCAGGAGACCGGCCGCTTCGACAAGATGGGCCCCGAGCTGCTGCGCATCAAGGACCGGCACGACCGCGACTTCGTGGTCCAGCCCACCAGCGAAGAGGTGGTGACCGACATCGCGCGCCAGGAAATCCGCAGCTACAAGCAGCTGCCGAAGAATTTCTACCAGATCCAGACCAAGTTCCGCGACGAGCGCCGTCCGCGCTTCGGCCTGATGCGCGGGCGCGAATTCATCATGAAGGACGCCTACAGCTTCGACCGCGACCTGGATGCGGCCAAGGCCAGCTACCAGGCCATGGCCGATGCCTACCGCCGCATCTTCGACCGCTTCGGCCTGCGCTACCGCGCGGTGGCGGCCGACAGCGGCGCCATCGGCGGCGACCTGAGCGAAGAGTTCCAGGTGATTGCCGCCACCGGCGAAGACGCCATCGTCTACTGCCCCGGCAGCGACTACGCGGCCAACATGGAGAAGGCCGAGGCGCTCGCTCCGGCCGGCCCGCGCCCCGCGGCGGCCAAGGCGCTCGAGAAGACGCCCACCCCGGGCAAGAGCACCTGCGCAGCCGTGGCCGAACTGCTCGGCGTGCCGCTCTCGACCACCGTCAAGTCGCTGGTGCTGGCAACGGACATCCTCGACGAGGCCGGCAACCCGAAGGGTTCGCAAGTCTGGCTGCTGCTCCTGCGCGGCGACCACGACATGAACGAGATCAAGGTCGGCAAGGTGCCGGGCCTGGACAAGGGCTTCCGCTTCGCGACGCTGGCCGAGATCGACGACCACTTCGGCTGCAAGCCCGGCTACCTCGGCCCGCTGAACCTCAAGAAGCCCGTCAGGCTCGTGGCCGACCGCGAGGTGATGGTCATGGCCGACTGGATCACCGGCGCCAACGAGGTCGACTTCCACATGACCGGCGTCAACTGGGGCCGCGACCTGCCCGAGCCCGAACTGGTGGCCGACCTGCGCAACGTGGTGGCGGGCGACGCCTCGCCCGACGGCAAGGGCGTGCTCGCGATCGAGCGCGGCATCGAGGTGGGCCACGTGTTCGTGCTCGGCACCAAGTACAGCAAGGACATGAGCGCCACCTACCTGGACGAAGCCGGCAAGCCGCAGTTCCTCGAGATGGGCTGCTACGGCATCGGCATCACGCGCCTGCCGGCCGCCGCCATCGAGCAGAACCACGACGAGCGCGGCATCATCTGGCCCGACGCGCTGGCGCCGTTCACGGTGGTGGTCTGCCCGATCGGCATGGACCGCAGCCCCGAGGTCAAGGTGGCGGCCGAAGCGCTGTACGAGCAGCTGCTCGCGGCCGGCGTCGACGTGCTGCTGGACGACCGCGGCGAGCGCCCGGGCGCGATGTTCGCCGACTGGGAACTGATCGGCGTGCCGCACCGCGTGGTCATTTCCGACCGCGGCCTGAAGGAAGGCCAGCTCGAATACCAGCACCGCCGCGACACGGCAGCCACCAAGGTGCCCGCCGCGGGCATCGCCGAATTCATCGCCGGCAAGTTCGCGCAATGAGCCTGGAGGGCGGCCTCTCGCGGCGCCGGTGCCTGGTGGGCGGCGCCGCGGCGGCGGGCGCCCTGGCCGCGCTGTCGCTGCCGCAGGCCGCGCACGCCGGCGCGCAGATCGAGGAGCCGCTGATCGACTCGGTGCGCACCGCGCTGAGTTCGGCCGTGCACAACAAGGCGCCGCCGGTGCCCGAGTTCTCGAGCACCGAGGCCCGCCTGACCTACCTGCGCTGGCTGGGCGAGATGAGCGAGCGCCTCAAGAAGAAGATTGCCGACTGGCCCACGCGCAAGGAATTCCTGCAGACCGCCTGGTATGAAGCCAAGCGCTCGGGCCTGGACGTGAGCCTGGTGCTCGGGCTGATCCAGGTCGAGAGCAACTTCCGCAAGTTCGCGGTGTCCAGCGCCGGTGCGCGCGGCTACATGCAGGTCATGCCGTTCTGGACCCGCGTGATCGGCGACAGCGACCCGGCCAAGCTGTTCCACATGCAGACCAACCTGCGCTTCGGCTGCGTGATCCTGCGCCACTATCTCGACCGCGAGAACGGCGACCTGTACATGACCCTCGGGCGCTACAACGGCAGCCGCGGCAAGGCGCCTTATCCCAACGCCGTGTTCGCGAACCAGCGCCTCTGGACCTTCGTGGACCGCGACCGCTCGGCCGCCTGAGGGCGAGCTAGGTTTTCGTGACCATCACCTGGTCGATGCGGTAGCTGTCGACGTCCATCACCTCGAAGGTGTAGCCGCCCCAGCTCACGCTGTCGGTGCGCTTGGGCACCCGCCGCAGCATCACCATCAGGAAGCCGGCCAGCGTTTCGTAGTCGTCCGGGTGCGGCATCTCGTCGATGTGCAGCGCGCGCTGCACGTCCTGGATCGGCGTGACGCCGTCGATCAGCCACGAGTTCTCGTCGCGCTTCACGATCTGTTCCTCGTCGGGCATGGAGACGAGGTCGCCCATCACCGTGCTCATCACGTCGTTGAGCGTGATCACGCCCACCACCAGGCTGTATTCGTTGACCACGATCGCGAAGTCTTCGTGCGCCTGCTGGAACTGCTCGAGCACCTCGGTGAGCGTGAGCCGGTCGGGAATGACCAGCGCCTTGTGCAGCGTGAGGCCCTGGTCGAAGGCCAGCGGCTGGCCGCTGAGCACGCGCTGGAACATCTCCTTGGCGTCGACATAGCCGAGCACATGGTCGATGTCGCCGTCGCACACCGGGTAGGCCGAAAAAGGCTCGGCCACGATGCGCGCCCGCAGCACAGATTCGGGGTCGTCGTGCAGGAACCAGGCGATGTTGTCGCGCACCGTCATCACGCTGCTGACCAGCCGCGTGTCGAGTTCGAACACGTTGGCGATCACCTGCTGCTCGCGCACCGCGAGCACGCCCGCGCGCGCACCGGCCTCGGTCATGGCCAGGATGTCGGCCGAGGTGATCTTGTCGTCGCGCACCAGCGGCATGCCCAGCAGCTTGAAGAGCATGTCGGTGGAGCGCGTGAAGAACCACACCAGCGGCTTGAAGGCGGTGATCAGCACCATCATCGGCCCCACCATGCGAACCGCGATGCGCTCGGGGTCGCTCATGCCCAGGCGCTTGGGGAACAGGTCGGCGAACACCAGGAACACCGCGATGACGATCACGAACGAGCACAGGAAGGCCACGTTGGCCGAGGCTTCCACGCTCATCCAGCCTTCGAGGAAGCGCGCGAAGTAGGGGCTGAGCGAGCCCTCGCCGACCACGCCGCCGAGGATCGCCACCGCGTTGAGGCCGATCTGCACCACGGTGAAGTAGTGGCCCGGCTGCTCCTGCACGCGCAGCACGCGCTCGGCCCGCGCATCGCCCTCGTCGGCCATCTGGCGCAGGCGCAGGCGCCGCGAGGCGGCCAGCGTGATTTCGGCAAGGGAGAAGAACGCGCTCATCGCGATCAGCAGGACGATGATGAGCAGGCTTTGGGTGAGGGTCATGGTGGCACGGCGAAGTGCACGATGGTGCCATGACCCGGAGCACATTCCAGCGAACACCGCGGAACCGGCTTTGCCGGGCCGCTGGTGTTGCCCCCGGAAGGGGGAGGGAGAAGCGACACGAAGTGCGCGCAGCCTGGGGGAGAGCCTAGACCCCGCCGTGCGGGTGGGTCGGGTCGACCCACAGGACCGATTCGGGTTTTTCTACCGGCTCGATATCGAGATTGATCGCCACCGCCTCGCCGTCGCTGCGGCACAGCACGCATTCGAGCGGCTCGGTGGCGCTGGCGTTGATTTCCTGGTGCGGCACGTAGGGCGGCACGTAGATGAAGTCGCCCGGGCCGGCCTCGGCCGTGAACTCGAGCTTCTCGCCCCAGCGCATTCGGGCCCGGCCGCGCACCACGTAGATCACCGATTCGAGGTGCCCGTGGTGGTGGGCGCCGGTCTTGGCGTCGGCATGGATGGTGACGGTGCCGGCCCAGAGCTTCTGCGCGCCGACGCGCGCAAAGTTGATGGCCGCGGCGCGGTTCATGCCGGGCGTCTGGGCGGTGTTGGCGTCGAGCTGGTTGGCCGCGATCACGCGCACGCCGTCGTGCTTCCAGGCCGGTGCGGCCTTGCCCTCGTGGCCGTGGCCGTGGTCGTGGCTCATGGCGGGCCGGGAAATCAGGCCGCGTTGCTGCCGCCGCCCAGCACCTGCTGCAGTTCGCCCGACTCGTACATCTCCATCATGATGTCCGAGCCGCCGACGAATTCGCCCTTGACGTAGAGCTGGGGGATCGTGGGCCAGTTGCTGTATTCCTTGATGCCTTGGCGGATGCCGTCGTCTTCGAGCACGTTGACGGTCTTGAGCGTCCTGGTGTCGACGCCGACCGCCTTGAGGATCTGGATCGCGCGGCCGGAGAAGCCGCACATCGGAAAGCTGGCGTTGCCCTTCATGAAGAGCACGAGGTCGTTGGTCTTGACGAGATCGTCGATGCGTTGCTGGGCGTCGGACATGGGAACTCCTGAAAAATGGGCTGGGGGGATTATTTCACCGTGCGCCAGATCCCGCCGGAACAGCGCTGGATGCCGGCAAGGTCGTCGCGGCTTTGCACTTCGGCAAAGCCGCGCGCGCCGAGCAGCTGGCGCACGGCCGCCGCCTGGTCGTGGCCGTGCTCGAGCAGCAGCCAGCCGCCGTCCGCCAGGTGCGCGGGGGCCTGCTGCACGATCTGGCGGATGTCGGCCAGCCCGTCGGGGCCGGCCACCAGCGCTGCCAGCGGCTCGTGCTGCAACGCCGCCAGGTGCGGGTCGCCGGCCGCGATGTAGGGCGGATTGCTGGCAATGACCGCGTAGCCGCCGGCCGCGCCGTCGAGCCAGTGGGCCTGGCGAAAGCGCACCGGCAGGCCCAGGCGCTGCGCATTGGCCTCGGCAACGGCCAGTGCGTCGGCGCTGGCATCGACCGCGTCGACCAGCGCATCGGGGCGCGCATGCTGCAGCGCCAGCGCTATCGCGCCGCTGCCGGTGCCCAGGTCGAGCACCTGCGGGGCCTTGCGGCCTTCGAGGCATTGCAGGGCCCAGTCGACCAGCGTTTCGGTGTCGGGGCGCGGCACCAGCACCCGTGCATCCACCTGCAGGCCGAGGCCGTGGAATTCCTTCTCGCCGAGCAGGTAGGCCACCGGCTCGCCCGCCAGGCGGCGCGGCAGCTGCACCGAAAGCGCGGACCAGGCCGCGTCGGAAATGGCGTCGGTGTCGTGCGCCAGCAGCCAGGCGCGGTCGTGCGGCGCGCGGCCCAGCGCATGCAGCAGCAGCAATTGCGCGTCGAGCCGGTCGACGCCCAGCGCGACAGCCGCGGCCAGCGCCTGGGCCACGGTGGACGGCGTGGTGGCCGTGGCCGTCATGCCGGCAGGCTCGATTCGAGCTCGGCCAGCTGCTCGGCCTCGCGCGCGGCGCGCAGCGCGTCGAGCACGTCGCCGAGGTCGCCTTCCATGATGGCCTGCAGCTTGTAGAGCGTGAGGTTGATGCGGTGGTCGGTGAGCCGGCCCTGTGGGAAGTTGTAGGTGCGGATGCGGTCGGAGCGGTCGCCGCTGCCGATCAGGCCCTTGCGCATGGCGGCGTCCTTGGCGGCGCGCTCGCTGCGGTCCTTTTCCTGGATGCGCGCGGACAGCACCTGCAGCGCCTTGGCCTTGTTGCGGTGCTGGCTGCGGTCGTCCTGGCACTCGGCCACGATGCCCGTTGGAATGTGCGTGATGCGCACGGCCGAGTCGGTCTTGTTGATGTGCTGGCCGCCGGCGCCGCTGGCGCGGTAGGTGTCGATGCGCAGGTCGGCCGGGTTGATCTGCACTGCCACGGTTTCGTCGGGCTCGGCCAGCACGGCGACGGTGCAGGCGCTGGTGTGGATGCGGCCCTGGGTCTCGGTGGCCGGCACGCGCTGCACGCGGTGGCCGCCCGATTCGAAGCGCAGGCGGCCGAAGACGTCGTTGCCGGCGATGCGGATCACCACTTCCTTGTAGCCGCCGAGCTCGCTCTCGCTCTCGCTCACCACTTCGCAGCGCCAGCCGGCGCGCTCGCAGTAGCGCGTGTACATGCGCAGCAGGTCGCCCGCGAACAGCGCCGACTCGTCGCCGCCGGTGCCGGCGCGGATTTCGAGGAAGGCGTTGCGCGCGTCGTCCGGGTCCTTGGGCAGCAGCAGGCGCTGCAGCTCTTCCTCGAGCTGCACAAGCTCGGCCTGCGCGGCGGCGATTTCTTCGCGGGCCATCTCGGCCATGTCGGGGTCTTCGAGCATTTCGGCCGCGCCGGCGATGTCGGCTTCGCGCTGCTTGTAGCGCTCGTAGCGGCCCGCGATCTGCGTGATCTCGGCGTGCTCCCGCGAGATGGGGCGGTACTGAGCCATGTCGCTCATGATGTCTTCGCGCGAAAGCAGGAAGTCGAGTTCGCCCAGGCGCTGGGCGTAGCGTTCGAGTTGGTGGCGCAGAAAGGTCTTCACGGCGGAAAGGAGCTCGGAAAAATGGGGAAAGGGCGCCGCGGTGCCGCGGCAGGGCGCATGGGGGACCGCGGCCGGCAGGGCCGGGCCGCTGGCGAGCGTCGCTAACGCTCTTTGCGCAGGAACAGGCGCGAGATGGTCTGCGCGGTGTGCTCGCGCGATGCGGCGTCGCCCGCGTGCAGCTCGGCCATGGCGCCGTGCAGCAGCTTCTGCGTGAGCCCGCGCGACATGGCCTCGAGCACCGCATCGACCGATTCGCCCTTGGCCAGCAGCTTGCGCGCGCGCGCCATCTCGGCGGCGCGCCACTCGTCGGCCTGGGCATTGAGCTGCTGGATCAGCGGCACGGTGCCGCGCTGGCCGAGCCAGTGCATGAAGCTCTGCACGCCGGCGTCGATGATGACCTCGGCCTCGGCCACGGCGGCCTGGCGGCTGGCCTGGCCCTGCTGCACCACCTGGGCGAGGTCGTCGACGGTGTAGAGATAGATGTCTTCGAGCGCCTTCACCTCGGGCTCGATGTCGCGCGGCACGGCCAGGTCGACCATGAACATCGGGCGGTGCTTGCGGGCCTTGAGTGCGCGCTCGACCGCGCCCAGCCCGATGATCGGCAGCGTGCTGGCGGTGCAGCTCACCACGATGTCGAACTCGGCCAGCCGGCTGGGCAGGTCGGCCAGCCGCATGGCCTCGCCGCCGAAGCGCGAGGCCAGCTTTTCGCCGCGCTCGAGCGTGCGGTTGGCAATGGCGATGGCCTTCGGGTCCTTGGCCGCGAAATGCGTGGCGGCCAGGTCGATCATTTCGCCCGCGCCGACGAACAGCACGCGCGTCTGGTGCAGGTCTTCGAACAGCTGGCCGGCCAGCCGGACGGCCGCCGCGGCCATGCTGATGGAATGCGCGCCGATCTCGGTGGCGGTGCGCACCTCTTTCGCGACCGCGAAGGAGCGCTGGAACAGCTGGTTGAGCGTGCTGCCGAGCGCGCCGGCGGTTTCGGCCGCGCGCACGGCGTCCTTCATCTGGCCGAGGATCTGGGCTTCGCCGAGCACCATGGAATCGAGCCCGCTGGCCACGCGGAAGACGTGGCGCGCAGCCTCGTCGTCCTGCAGCGTGTAGGCATGCGAGCGCAGCAGCGCGGGCGCGACGCCGCCGCTCTCGGCCAGCCAGCCGACCGTGTGGTCGAGCGCGGCATGCTCGGCGGCGCAATAGATCTCGGTGCGGTTGCAGGTGGAGATGATCGCGGCCTCGACCTGCGGATGGCGGCCGCCGGCAAACGAACTGCGCAGGCTCTGCAGCGTGGGTGCCAACTGATCGAGCGCGAACGCGAAACGACCGCGCAGATCGAGCGGCGCGGTCGTGTGGTTCAACCCGAGGGTCCAGACTGACATATCCACTGATTATAAAATCAGCAGCAGCCATGCGGCCGCCAAGGGGCTTGGCCGCATGCAACTCCACACAACAAGGGCGCCGCGAGCGCCCTTGGCCTTATCCGGCGGCCCTCGCTCGATACCCATTTCCTACCCATGTCGCTGCTGGATCTTCTCAATCACCTGCTGAACTTCGTGGCGCCCGCGCTGGCCGTCGGTTTCCTGTGCGCGCTCATGGGCCACGTCTTCCGGCGCAAGGCGGGCGGCAGGGCATGGTGGGCCCAGGGCGCGATCAATTCAGGCGTGGGAGCGCTGGTGCTGCTCGGCGGCGTCGTCCTTGCAGGGCGCGACGGCGCGATGGCGACCTACGCGGCGCTCGTTGTCGCCTGCGGTACAAGCCAATGGCTGGTCTCGGGCGGCTGGCGCGCGTAGTTCGCCAAGTCATGCGATGATGTTGCGTGTCCAGATGTTACCGACTGTTAGTATATGAGTCTAATCTGGTAAATATTCACATTTAGAGAGCGGGGAGAGTTGCAGGCAGCCGCTTTGAGCCAATATGCGGCAAGGCAGCCCATGGACGGTACAGATGTATTTGCATCCTCTTATTGCCAGCGTTCCCCCGGATGAGCGCGCAGCCTTCGTTCAGCGCATCGAGCTTCGGTCCTACCGGCGCAACGAAGTGGTGCTGGCGGCGGACGAATGGTCCGACCGCATCTACTGCGTGGCCACCGGCCTGCTGCGGGTGGTGGTGCAGGGCAGCGGAGACAGCGGCGACGTCACGACCGACTTCATCCGGCAGGACGACTTCTTCCTGAACTCCGCCCTGATCGAGGAGCGCTACCAGGCCGGCGCGACTCTGGTGGCGGCCTTGCCCACCTCGCTGTACCTGGTGCCCACGCTCGAATTCAAGGCGCTGTGCGACCGCCATCCGGCCGTGACGATGGGCCTGCTCGACGTGGTCATGAAGCGCACCACGGTGCTGCGCAGGCAGATCCGGCAGATTTCATCGGCCTCGTCGGAGCGGCTCATCAGCCGCATCCTGCACGAGCTCACCGTGCTGGCGCCGGGCACCGACGGCGGCTACGACAAGCGCATCACCCAGTCGGTCATCGCCTCCTATTCGGGGCTTTCCAGGATGCAGGTCAACAAGACCATGCGGGACCTGGAGCGCCGCGGCCTGGTCAGGCGGGACGAGCACGGGGTGTATGTGCCGCCGCACTTCGCGTCGTCGGACTTCCAGGAGCTGCCGTCGGCTGAGCCGAGTCCAACTGCCAAGGATTCCGGCGAGGTGAATCAGTCGTTCTTCTCGGAGCTGTTCGAGGCGCCGCCCAAGTCGGGCAAGACGACCCGCAAGTAGATCTGCGGCTCAGCCCACCGCCAGCCGCGTTCCCGCGGCGCTGGCGGCCTTGCGGATGCCGTCCGGCCCGTAGAAGGGCTGCGCGCCGGCCTGCAGGTAGTGCAGCGCGTTCTGCGTGAAATCGAGCTGGCTGTACACCATGGCGCCATTGCGGCGGTTGCTGGCCTTGGCCTGCTGCGCCAGCTCGACCAGTGCCGTCCAGGCGGCAAGCGAGGCCTCGCCGTCCGCCGCGGCGGCGGCATCGGCGCCCGCGCGCCCGGGCTCGAAACCCCGCGCCACCTGCGCCGATTCGCGCGCCTGGTCGAGTGCCGCCATGCGGTCGAGCAGGCCGGCCTTGCGCCCGGTGAGCGAGGGCAGCTCGGCGAAGAGGCCGTTCTTCATGGCCTCTGCCTCCCGCTCCAGCACCGACAGGAATTCCTCGACACAGGTTTTTTCGGCCAACAGGTGAAGCAGCATGGCGTTCAGAGCTTTCCGTTTTCGTGGAGCAGATCGCGCACGCTGGCGAGCAGGCCGCGGGCGATCCGGTCGGGGTGGATTTCATAGCGCCCGGCCCGGATGTCCTCGCGGATCGAGGCAACGCGCGCCGCGTCGAAATCGGAGTTGGGCGCCTCGGGCAGCGAATGCACCTGCCCCGGCGAGAGCTTCACCGCGTTCCTGCCGCCCTGGACGGCATCGGTGCCGCTGGCGGGCGAGGACGCCGCGCCCTTGTTCGTTCGGGGGAGCGGTGTGGCCGAAGGGGCGAATGGATCGATTTTCAAGATGGTTCCTCAAAGGGCTGCCTGGTGTATCGGCAGTTCGGGCCAGAACTTTAGGGCAGTGCGCATCGAATGCGGCTACTGCGGCAGGCGGACCTGCCCCTCCTCGTCGGCCACGCCGCTGACCATGCGGCCGTCCACGGTCCTGGCCCGCACGGCCGCACCGGCGCTGGCACTGCTCATCGCGCGTGCTTCGGTGCTGACCACATAGCCTGGGCCTTCGGCAACGACCTTGATGGTCTGGCCCTGCTGGATCACGGCCACGCCGCGCATCAGTTCGCGCCTGAGCGGCGCGCCGGACGCGATGCGGTTGGCGGCCACCACGCCCTGCAGTTCGGCAAGGTCGGTCACGACCGAGCGCGGCAGGGCGGTGAGATCGCCATTGCGGGCGATGAAGTCGCCCGCGCCCAGGGCCTGGCCGGTATCGATGTTGCGCGCGGCCACCAGGTAGCGCCCCTCGACCGCCACATGGGCCAGCACATAGCGCGTCCAGGGCTTTTGCTCCGAGTGGCAGCGCAGGCCGACCGACACCCGGCCCCACGCCGCGGCGCCGCGCGGCAGGAAGGCCTCGAGCGCATCGCAGGCGGGCAGCGGGCCCGATGCCGGCGCCTCGACGCGGATGCCGACCTTGCCCGGGAGTCCGGCGCTCTGGGCCTGCAGCAGCCGGTCGACGGCGGCGCGCGCATCGCCCGTGAGCGGCGCCGCGGCCACGCACATCGCCGCGCCCAGTCCGGCCGCCAGGGCAGGCAGCACGAGCTTCAGGCGGCGTGGGCGGCAAGGGATTTTTTCCATGATGGGTGCCCGGCAATTCTAGGAAGGCGCACCCGATCCGAAGATTCGAAGTGCACGCCAAATGCCCCTTTGTTCGGGCCATTGCGAACGCAGTGCATGCATAGACTCGCTTTCCATCTGTCGCCATGCCCCGCCAGGGACGCGACGCCTCGAAAGATGGAAACACATGATCGACAAGCTGGATGCGGCGCTTCGCTTCAACCGCGAAGCACTGAACCTTCGGACGCAGCGCCAGGAAGTGCTCGCGGCCAACATCGCCCACGCCGACACGCCCAACTACAAGGCGCGTGACTTCGATTTTGCGAGCCGCCTGACGCAGGCGGTCGAGCACGGCCGCGCAACGCAGCAGCCGGTGCAGATGGCCGCCACCTCGGCGCGCCACATCCAGGCCGATGCGCCGTCCTCGATGCCCGAGCGCGACCTGCTGTACCGCGTGCCGAGCCAGGCCAGCATCGACGGCAACACGGTGGAGATGGACGCCGAGCGCATCAACTTCGCCGACAACGCGCTGCGCTACGAAGCCAACCTCACGGTGGTCAGCGCCAAGATCAAGTCGCTGCTCTCCGCTGCGCAATAAACAGGAAGGAGCCGCACATGCCGCATCCCGGTGCTTCCATGAACATCTTCAGCGTGGCGGGCTCCGCCATGGCCGCGCAGTCGCAGCGCATGAACGTGACGGCCAGCAATCTTGCCAACGCCGAGAGCGTGGCCGGCGCCGACGGCAAGCCTTACCGCGCCAAGCAGGTGGTCTTCGAAGTCGACGCCTCGGGCCAGCAGGACATCGGCGGCGTGAAGGTGGCCGGCGTCATCGAGGACCCCTCGCCGCTGAAGATGGTCTTCGACCCGAAGAACCCGCATGCCGACGCCAAGGGCTACGTGGCCATGCCCAACGTCAACGTGGTCGAGGAGATGACCAACATGATTTCCGCCTCGCGCAGCTACCAGGCCAACGTCGAGGTGCTCAACACCGCCAAGACGCTGATGGTCAAGACGCTGAGCATCGGCCAGTAACCCCCCACATCCCAACAAGAACCATGGCCATTTCCGACACCTCTTCCATCTCCGGGCTCAACGCAGCCACCGCCGCGTCGAGCGCCGGCAACGTCTCGGGAGCGGACAGCGAGCAGCGCTTCCTCAAGCTGCTGGTGACGCAGCTCAACAACCAGGACCCGCTCAACCCGATGGAGAACGCCGAGCTCACGTCGCAGCTCGCGCAGATGAGCACCGTGAGCGGCATCGAGCGGCTCAACAGCGCGCTCAGCGGACTGGTGAACCAGACCGGCGCCAACCAGGTGCTGCAGGCGGCATCGCTCATTGGCTACAACGTGCTGTCGCCCGGCAACACCATCGCCGCCACGGAGCCCAAGGCCGGCGAGGAACCGGCGGCCGTGCCCTTTGCCGTGCAGCTGCCGGCCACCGCCGGCACCGTCGAGGTGAAGATCGTCAACGCCGCGGGCAACACCGTGCGCACCTTGACGCTCGGGCCGATGACCGAGGGCGTCAACGCCGTCAGCTGGGACGGCAAGGCCGACGACGGCAGCACGGCCCCGGCGGGCGCCTACAGCTTCAGCGTCGCGGCCGCCAACAACGGCACGCGCGTGGAGGCCACTTCGCTGGTCTTCTCGCAGGTGGCCGCCGTCAAGCAGGGCGCCAGCGGCGTCACGCTCGAACTGATGTCGGGCCAGAGCATCGGCCTGGCCGACGTGCGCATGTTCCTCTGAGCAGCTGTCGCGCGCCGTCTTCCTCATCGGCAGCGGCCCGTGCGCCGCGGGCCATTTCTTCTTCTTCATTGCACTGAAACAAGGATTCGATCATGGGCTTTTCCCAAGGCATCAGCGGCCTGTCCGCAGCCGCCGCCAACCTGGACGTCATCGGCAACAACATCGCCAATTCGGGCACGGTCGGCTTCAAGTCGGGCGCGGCAACCTTCCAGGACGTGTATGCGGGCTCGCGCGTCGGCCTGGGCGTGGCGGTGTCGGGCATCGTGCAGAACTTCACGCAGGGCTCGGTGCAGACCAGCAGCCGGCCGCTGGACGTGGCGATCCTCAACGGCGACGGCTTCTTCCGCCTCAGCAGCCCGAGCGGCGAGGTGATGTATTCGCGCAATGGCCAGTTCACGCGCGACAAGGACGGCTTCATCGTCAACGCCGCGGGCCTGCGCCTGACGGGCTACGGCGTCTCCGCCACCGGCGGCCTGGACGGCGGCACGCCGGGCCCGCTGCAGGTCCAGACCACGGCCATGAGCCCGAAGGCGACCACCGCCATCAACGCCACCTTCAACCTGGACGCGCGCGGCACGGTGCCCACCAAGACGCCGTTCTCTGCCACCGATTCGGCCACCTTCAACTATTCGAACGCGCTCGGCCCGGTGTTCGATTCGCTCGGCAATCCGCACGAGCTCGGCGTCTTCTTCGTGAAGACCGGCGCCAATGCCTGGGACGTGTACGGCGCGGCCGACGGCAGCGCGCTCAATGGCGGCGCGCCGATCTCGACGATGAGCTTCGACGGCAACGGCAACCTGCTCACGCCGGCCGGCGGCAAGCTGACGCTGCCCGCCATGAACTTCGGCAACGGCTCGGTGGCGCTCAACGCCACGGTCGACCTCTCGGGCACCACGCAGTTCGGCAACGTCAACGAGATCAAGACGCTCAAGCAGGACGGCTACACCTCCGGCACGCTGACCTCGTTCTCGATCAACCCCGACGGCACCATCACCGGCAAGTTCTCCAACGAACAGACCACGCTGATGGGCCAGGTGGTGCTGACCTCTTTCGCCAACCCCAACGGCCTGGAACCGATGGGCGAGAACGTCTGGGGCGAAACGCTGGCCTCGGGCCAGCCGCTCACCGGCACGCCGGGCGCGGGCACCAAGCAGGGCTCGCTCGCCTCGGGCGCGCTGGAGGCATCGAACGTTGACCTGACCTCCGAGCTCGTCAACCTGATCGTCGCGCAGCGCAGCTACCAGGCCAATGCGCAGACGGTGAAGACGCAGGATCAGGTCGTCCAGACCCTGATCAACATCCGCTGAGCCGCCCATGGACCGCATGCTGTATGTCGCGATGAGCGGCGCCAAGCAGGCCATGGAGCAGCAGGCCTCCGTGGCCAACAACATGGCGAACGCCTCCACGCCCGGGTTCCGCGCGCAGATCAACAGCTTTCGCGCGGTGCCGGTGACCGATGGCGCCGAGGCGACGACGCGCGCCTACGTGGTTGCCACCACGCCGGGCGCCGACTTCAGCCACGGTCCGCTCACGGAAACCGGCCGCGCGCTCGACATCGCCATTCACGGCGACGGCTGGCTCGCGGTGCAGACGCCCGATGGCGGCGAGGCCTACACCCGCGTGGGCAACCTGCAGGTGAACGCCGAGGGCCAGCTCACCACCATGGGCTCGCTGCCTGTGGCCGGCGATGCCGGCGCACTGACGGTGCCGCCCGGCTCCACTGTCGCGATCGCGGCCAACGGCCTGGTCACCGCACGCGGTGCCGGCGACCCGGCCATCGGCATTGCCGAGGTGGGCCGGCTGAAGCTGGTCAACCCGCCCGTGGCCGACCTGGTGCGCGGCGCCGACGGCCTCTTTCGCATGCGCGAGGGCCTCGCGCCGGCCGAGCCCGATGCGGCCGTGACCGTGACCACCGGCGCGGTCGAGGGCAGCAACGTCAACGGCGTGGAGGCCATGGTGGCCATGATCGCCAACGCCCGCAGCTTCGAGATGCAGATGAAGTCGATGCACAGCGCGGACGAGAACGCGCAGTCGGCCAACAAGCTGCTGGCGTACGGCTGAGCCCGCGCCCCACCACCCATTTCCCCAAGGATTTTTTGCCATGATGCGCTCGCTCTACATCGCCAAGACCGGCCTGGATGCCCAGCAGACCCAACTCGACGTGGTGTCGAACAACCTTGCCAACGTCGGCACCACGGGCTTCAAGCGAAGCCGCGCCGTGTTCGAGGACCTGATGTACCAGAACCTGCGCCAGGTCGGCGGCCAGACCTCGGACCAGACGCGGCTGCCTTCGGGCCTGCAGGTGGGCACCGGCGTGCACGTGGTCGCCACCGAGCGCATCCACTCGCAGGGCAACCTCACCAAGACCGACAAGCCGACCGACGTGGCCATCAACGGCGGCGGCTTCTTCCAGGTGCTGATGCCCGACGGCACCACCGCCTACACGCGCGACGGCTCGTTCCAGACCGACCGCGACGGCCAGCTCGTCACGGCCAGCGGCTTTCCGGTGCAGCCGGCCATCACGCTGCCCGCGAACGCCACCAGCCTGACCATCGGCCGCGACGGCATCGTGTCGATCACGCAGGCCGGGCAGACCAACACGGTGCAGGTCGGGCAGCTGCAGCTGGCCACCTTCCTGAACCCGGCCGGCCTGCAGAGCAAGGGCGAGAACCTCTATGCGGAAACCGATGCCTCCGGCGCGCCGAACCAGGTCAACCCCGGCGTCGACGGCGCGGGCATCCTGAGCCAGGGTTACGTGGAGGCTTCGAACGTCAACGTGGTGGAAGAGCTCGTGAACATGATCGCCACGCAGCGCGCCTACGAGATCAACAGCAAGGCGGTCCAGACCTCGGACCAGATGCTGCAGCGCCTGGCGCAGTTATGACCTCCCGCACCTTGCGCCTGGCGCCGTGGGTGGCGGTTGCCGTGCTGGCCTCGGGCTGCGCGCAGGTTCCGCGCGAGCCGCTGGTGCACCAGCCGATGACGGCGCGGGCGGACAACACGGCTTCTTCGATGCCGCGGCGTGCCAACGGCGCGATCTTCCAGGACGGTCCCGGCGGCAGCGCGCTGTTCGAGGACCGCCGGCCGCGCAACGTGGGCGACATCCTGACCGTCGTCATCAGCGAGCGCGTCAACGCGAGCAAGAACTCGGGCGCGTCGGCAAGCCGCACGGGCAGCCTGGCGGCCGACTTCGCCGGCATTCCGAAGCTGCTGGGCTCGCTGCTCGACGGGCAGGACGCCAAGCTGTCGGGCGGCAACAAGCTCGACGCCAAGGGCGGCGCCAACGCCAACAACACCTTCAACGGCGTGATCACGGTCACGGTGGTGGACGTGATGCGCAACGGCAACCTGCTGGTGAGCGGCGAGAAGCAGATGGGCATCAACCAGGGCACCGAATACATCCGGTTCTCGGGCGTGGTGAACCCGCGCACGGTCTCGGGCAACAACACCGTGCCCTCGACGCTGGTGGCCGATGCGCGCATCGAGTACACGGCCAAGGGCTACATCGACGAGGCGCAGCACATGGGATGGATGCAGCGCTTCTTCTTGAACGTCATGCCGTTTTGATGACTCACCCCCAAATCATGAATTTCTTCTGCAATGTGCGTTCGTTGATCGGCTTTGCGGCGCTGTGCGCCATCACCCTGTGTTCACCGGCGCAGGCCGAGCGGCTGAAGGAGCTCGCGAGCATCCAGGGCGTGCGCGACAACCCGCTGATCGGCTACGGCCTCATGGTCGGGCTCGACGGCACGGGCGACCAGACGATGCAGACACCGTTCACCACGCAGAGCCTCAACAACATGCTGCAGCAGCTGGGCATCACGATTCCGCAGGGCGTGAACATGCAGCTCAAGAACGTGGCGGCGGTGATGGTCACGGCCACGCTGCCTTCGTTCGCGCGGCCCGGCCAGAACATCGACGTGACGGTGTCCTCGATGGGCAATGCCAAGAGCCTGCGCGGCGGCACGCTGCTGATGACGCCGCTCAAGGGCGTCGACGGGCAGGTCTATGCGATCGCGCAGGGCAACATGGTGGTCGGCGGCGCGGGCGCGTCGGCCAACGGCAGCAAGGCGCAGGTCAACCAGCTCAGCTCGGGCCGCATTCCGGCCGGCGCACTGGTGGAGCGCAGCGTCGAGGCGCCGGTGGGCGGCGAAGGCAGCTTCACGCTCGAGCTCAACCGCTCCGACTTCGGCACCGTGCAGCTGGCGGCCGAAGCCATCAACCGGCAGTTCGGCGCGGGCACGGCGCAGGCGCTCGACGCCCGGGTGATCCAGGTGCAGGCACCCGCGCCGCAGGAGCGCGTGGGCTTTCTCGCGCGGCTCGAGAGCCTCGAAGTGACGCCGACGCAGGCGGTCGCGCGCGTGGTGGTCAATGCGCGCACCGGCTCCGTGGTCATGAACCAGGCGGTGCGCGTGAACGACTGCGCGGTGGCGCACGGCAACCTCTCGGTGGTCATCAACACGGATCCGGTGGTGAGCCAGCCCAATGCATTTTCCGGCGGCTCCACGGTGGTCGGGCAGACCTCGCAGATCTCGATCAGCCAGGGCGGCGGCGCGCTGCAGATGGTGCGCGGCGGCGCCTCGCTGGCCGATGTGATCAAGGGCCTGAACAGCCTGGGCGCCAATCCGCAGGACCTGGTGTCGATCCTGCAGGCCATGAAGTCCGCCGGCGCGCTGCGCGCCGAGCTCGAGATCATCTGAGCATCGCCATGGCCATCACCGAAAGCAGAAGCGGCGCGCTGGACCAGCGCCTTGCACTCGACGTGCAGGGCGTCGATGCCTTGCGCTACACCGTGCGCAGCTCGCCCGAAGAGGGGCTGAAGCAGGTGTCGCGCCAGTTCGAGGCACTGTTCATGAACATGGTGCTCAAGAGCATGCGCGAGGCCACGCCTTCGAGCGGACTGCTGGAGAACCGCGACCAGAAGATCTACATGTCGATGCTCGACCAGCAGCTCGCGCAGAACCTCTCGGGGCGCGGCGTGGGCCTGGCCGAGGCCATGCTCGCGCAGCTCAGCCGCGCAGCGCCCTCGGGAGAAACAGACGGCGGCGGCAGCGAAGGCATCTCGCTCGCGCCCCGCGCGGGCATTCCGCTCACGCCGCAGTCGGGCATTCCGCTCGGTTCGTCGCCACTGCCATCGTCATTGCCATCCGCACCGGCAAGGCCATCGGCCGCATCGGTGGACCTGGGCATCTACCAGCGCAACAGCGACCGCTCGGCCGCGGGCGCCGTGGCCTCGCTGCAGGGCAATGTCGACAGCTTCGTGCAGCGCATGGGCGGCTCCGCGCAGGTGGCGAGCGAGGCGAGCGGCGTGCCCGCGCCGCTGATCCTCGCGCAGGCCGCACTCGAATCGGGCTGGGGCAAGCGCGAGATCCGGGCCGACGACGGCACCCAGAGCTTCAACCTGTTCGGCATCAAGGCCGACCGCAGCTGGAAGGGTCCGGTGGTGGAGACCACCACGACCGAATACGTGGACGGCGAGCCGCAGCGCGTGCGCGCGAAGTTCAGGGCCTACGCGTCCTACGACGAGGCCTTCACCGACTACGCCCGGTTCATCACGCGCAACCCGCGCTACGCCGGCGTGCTGGCCGCCGATACACCGGCCGAGGCCGCGCACGGCCTGCAGAAGGCCGGCTACGCCACCGATCCGCAATACGGGCAGAAGCTCGTTCGCATCATGCAGAAGTTCAGCTGAAGGAATCCATATGGCAGAGATCATGACCCCCCCACAACACCGGGGCGCCGCGGCGCCTGCCACCTCGAGCCGGCTGGAGGTGGTGACCTTCACGCTGGGCCAGGAGGAATACGGCATCGACATCCAGAAGGTGCAGGAGCTGCGCGGCTACGACGCGGTGACGCGCATCGCGAACGCGCCGGAATACATCAAGGGCGTGGTGAACCTGCGCGGGATCATCGTCCCGATCATCGACATGCGCATCAAGTTCAGGCTGGGCACGCCCAGCTACGACCAGTTCACGGTGGTGATCGTGCTGAACATCGCAGGTCGCGTGGTGGGCATGGTGGTGGACAGCGTGTCGGACGTGATCACCTTGAGCGCGGAGCAGATCAAGCCGGCGCCGGAGATGGGCTCGGTGCTGGACACCGATTACCTGATCGGCCTGGGCACGCTGGACGAGCGGATGCTGATCCTGGTGGACATCGACCGGCTGATGTCCAGCGACGAGATGGGCCTGGTCGAGAAGATCGCCGCCTGAGACGGCGCGCACGGAGCAATCGACATGAAGAACCTCAAGATCGGCACGCGCCTGGGCATCGGTTTTGCGCTGGTGCTGGCGCTCATGGCCTGCATTGCGGGCATTGGCGTGTTCCGCCTGCAGGGCGTGGGCGACGCGGTGCAGGAGATGGTGCAGCGCTCGCTCGTGAAGGAGCGCCTGGCCGCGAACTGGCTGCTCAACACCAGCAGCAACAGCGTGCGCACTTTCGCGCTGGTCAAGAGCAACGATGCGGAAGTGCAGGACTACCTGCAAAAGCAGATGAGCAAGACCAGCGCCGGCATCTCCGAGACGCAGGCCAAGCTCGAGGCCATGCTGGATTCGCCCGAGGAGCAGGCGATCAGCGCCGGCATCAAGGAAAAGCGCAGCCAGTACGTGGGCCTGCGCAACACCATCCTCAAGCTCAAGGCCGAAGGCAAGCAGGAGGAGGCGGCAGCGATCACCAACGGCAAGCTGGTGCCGATGCTCGAGGTCTACGACGCGAGCATCCGCGGCATGCTGACGCACCAGGCCGAGCGCATCGACAAGGCCGCCGATGCGGTGGACAGCCTGAACCGCGCGGGCCGCATGAACGTGATCGTGCTGGCCATGGCTGCGCTGCTGCTCGGCGGCGTCCTGGCATGGCTGCTGACGCGCAGCATCACGCGGCCGCTGAACGAGGCGGTGCGCGTGGCGCAGACGGTGGCGGACGGCGACCTCACCAGCCGCATCGAATCATCGTCCCGCGACGAGACGGGCCAGCTGATGCTGGCATTGAAGAACATGAATGCGAGCCTGGCCACCGTGGTGAGCGGCGTGCGCCAGGGCACCGATGCGATCGCCACGGCTTCGGGCGAGATTGCCGCGGGCAACCAGGACCTTTCGTCGCGCACCGAGGAGCAGGCCAGCTCGCTGGAGCAGACCGCGGCCTCGATGGAAGAGCTGACCTCCACGGTCAAGCAGAACGCGGACAACGCGCGGCAGGCGAATCAGCTCGCGCTCTCGGCCTC
>NZ_JBFTLJ010000020.1:0-87877 GCF_056396385.1 Variovorax sp. 05T418
TGTTCCTCGTTTCGTTGCGCCTCGATCCTCAATGCCTCGCAAGCGATACAGCTTGGTAGAAAAACCAACCCAAACCCGTGCTTGACTGCGCGAGAAGTCCCGGTACAAGGGGGAGGCCGCAGGCCGGAGGACATTCGCGGAGCAAGGTATCCCGTCGGCGGGAGCGCGCCCCGAACAAAGCGCTCACACGAACAAAGCGCTCACATCAAGGCGCGCTACCCTGCGGCCCCACAGGCGGCGGCGCAGTGCGCCCGCTCGAACCCGGCGCGAGCTTGCGTCCGAAGGCTTCGCCGACCCGGCGCACCGGCCGGCTGGCTTTTTCCGAAACGTTGTTGACGCCGCGCCGCGTCGCGTTCTCGGCGCGGTCGATGCCGCGGCCGGCGGCGTTGGTGCCGCGCTGCACGCTGTTCACGACCTTGCTGTCACGCGGCGGCGGCTTGAGCGTGTGCGCCGGCTGCGCCCTGGGCGGGTTGTCGGCGCTCTGCGCGTGAACGGTGGCGGCGGACAGCAGCAGGAGCGCGGCGCTTGCCGCGGCCAGCGCGAATCCATGGGCGGGTGTTTTCTTTATCGTCATGATGGACTTCCTTCTTCGTCGATGGGCTCGGCTGCATCCGCCGCCGCCGCGGCGCGCGCCATGCGTTCGCTCTTCCAGTAGACGTCGTCGCCGCCGTTCATCCGGTTGAGCACGCGCGCGAGCACGAAGAGCAGGTCGCTGAGCCGGTTGAGATATTGGCGCAGTGCATCGTTGAGTTCGGCCGTTGCGCCGAGCGCCACCACGGCGCGTTCGGCCCGCCGTGCCACCGTGCGGCACACATGCGCGAGCGAGGCCGCGCGCGTGCCCGCGGGCAGGATGAATTCGGCCAGGCGCGGCAAGGCGGCGTTGTGCTCGGCCAGCGCGTTGTCCAGCTGCAGCAGCGCATCGGCCTTCAGCAGCGTGTAACCCGGCATCGAAAGCTCGCCGCCCAGGTTGAAGAGCTGGTGCTGCACGTCGACCAGCAGTTCGCGCACGGGCTCCGGCATGGGCTCGCACAGCAAGAGGCCGATCTGCGAGTTGAGCTCGTCCACGTCGCCCATCGCGTGCACGCGCAGGTGGTCCTTGGGCACGCGGGTGTTGTCGCCGAGGCCGGTGGTGCCGTCGTCGCCGGTGCGGGTGGCGATCTGCGAGAGTCGGTTGCCCATGATGGGTGCTCCTGGTTTATGCGGCGGCCGCGGCCTTCGACGCATCGATCTTGCGGGCCAGCCATTGCAGGCCCGCCAGATGCTGCTGGTCGTGGCTGCAGAGGTAGTGGACAAGGCTGCGCATCGTGAGTGCCCCATAGCCTTCGAACACCGCCGTGCGCGCAAGTTGCACGTCCGTCAGGTTCGAGACGATGTCCATGGTCCGGGCACGCGCAATGCGGAATTCAGCGAGCACCTTTTCCGCGTCGGCCATGCCATAGGCACGCGCAATGGCGAGCGGCTCGCTGTCGATCGAGGCCAGCGTCGGATGGCTTTCTTCCAGCGTGCGGCGAAAGCGCACGTGATAACCCTCCACCTCGATGTCGCGCACATGGCAGAGCTGCTCGATGGCCGTGAAGGCCTCGCTGGGCACACCCTCCCACGAGGGCGGCGCCCAGTGCCGGAAGGCATGGGGAATGGCCGCGTAGTGGGCTTCGAGCTGCGAAGGAAATGCGGCAAGCGCTGCGAGGGTCGTGGGGTTCATGGCTTTTTCCGAAGCGCATTATGGTGCGCGCTCCGTAAAATGGCCGGACAGAGCCCCGCCCCCCTTTCACGCCCAGGAGACGCCCGATGAACGCCCCGACCCCAACCTCGCACCTGCTGCCGGAGCTTCATCTGCGCAATGTGCCCGACAGCCTGATCGAGGGCCTGAAAGCGCGCTTCGGCAGCAACTGTTCCACGGCCATGGCCGTGCGCACCCAGCATGGCCGCGACGAGTCCTCGTTCGATGCGCCGCCCCCCTCGGCCGTGGTGTTTGCCGAAAGCACGCAGGACGTGGCCGACGCGGTGAAGCTCGCAAGCGAGCACAGCGTGCCGGTCATTCCCTTTGGCGTGGGCTCGTCGCTCGAAGGCCACCTGCTGGCGGTGCAGGGCGGCATCAGCATCGACGTCTCGCGCATGAACCGCGTACTGTCGGTCAATGCCGACGACCTCACCGTGACCGTGCAGCCCGGCGTCACGCGCAAGCAGCTCAATGACGAGATCAAGAGCACGGGCCTGTTCTTTCCCATCGATCCGGGTGCGGACGCTTCCATCGGCGGCATGACCGCCACGCGCGCGAGCGGCACGAACGCGGTGCGCTACGGCACCATGCGCGAGAACGTGCTGGCGCTCGAAGTGGTCACGGCCAGCGGCGACGTGATCCGCACCGGCACGCGCGCGAAGAAGTCGTCGGCCGGCTACGACCTCACGCGCCTCATGGTGGGCAGCGAGGGCACGCTGGGCGTGGTCACCGAAGTCACGCTGCGCATCTACCCGCTGCCCGAGGCGGTGTCGGCCGCGATCTGCTCGTTCCCGAGCATCGAGGCCGCGGTGCGCACCACCATCGAGACCATCCAGCTCGGCGTGCCGATTGCGCGCGTGGAGCTGATCGACGTGAACACGGTGCGCATGGTCAACACCTACGCCAAGCTCGACCTGCGCGAAGAGCCGATGCTGCTGATGGAATTCCACGGCTCGCCGGCCGGCGTGAAGGAGCAGGCCGAGACGGTGCAGGAGCTCGCGAGCGGCCATGGCGGCAACGCCTTCGAATGGGCCAGCACGCCGGAAGAGCGCACACGCCTGTGGACCGCGCGGCACAACGCCTACTTTGCGGCTGTGCAGTCGCGCCCCGGCTGCCGCGTGATCTCGACCGACACCTGCGTGCCGATCTCGCGCCTGGCCGACTGCCTGCTCGACTCCGTGGCCGAAGCCGATGCCAGCGGCATCCCCTACTTCCTGGTCGGCCACGTGGGCGACGGCAATTTCCACTTCGGCTACCTGCTCGACCCGAACATCCCCGAAGAGCGCGTGAAGGCCGAGGAACTGAACCATTCGCTCGTGAGCCGCGCACTGGCGCTCGAGGGCACCTGCACCGGCGAGCACGGCGTGGGGCTGCACAAGATGGACTTCCTGGTGACGGAAGCTGGCGTGGGTGCGATCGACATGATGCGCACGATCAAGCGCGCGCTCGACCCGAAGAACATCATGAATCCCGGAAAGATCTTCGCGCTCTGATCCTTTCGGAAGCACGCCCATGAAAAAGCCCGGCGGCTCGCAAGAGCCCCGGGCTTTTTTGCCGCTGGCCGAACGCCTTGCCTTACCTGCGGCGGCGTGCGGGCGCCGGCTGCTCGGCCGGCACGTAGGTCTGCGACGGTGCCGCGCCGCCATCCACGCCGAGCCGGCCGCCGCCGCCCAGGCCCTGGCCGCGCACCGTCTGCGCCTTGTAGCTGCGCAGCGAACGGACCATCTGGTTGAACGCGTCCATGAAGGCCGCGGCAATCACCTTGCCTTGCGCCGTGTTGGTGTAGCCGCCGAGGCCGCCGCCGGCACTGCGGCCGGCCAGTGCACCGAAGGCGCCGAAATCGGTCTTGGAGGCGCTGCCTTCCGAAGCCGCGACCTGCACGCCCGAGCGGTTGTCGATGAGCGTCAGCAGCGCGCTGGCTTCCTTGGTCTGCATGTTGCCGCCGATGGTGGCCAGCGCGCGGCCCCGGCCGCCGCCGACCAGCCCGCCCAGCGCGCCGCCGATGCCGCCGGCATCGCTGTTGCTGAACACGATCTCGGGCGACAGGCCGTAGTCGGACGCCACCATCTGGCCGCGGCCGAAGTTGCTGCCGCCGCGCATTTCGCCCGACTGCATGAGCGCGCGCTCGCGCGTCATCGCGTTCATGCCGGCCGCGCCGCGCTCCACCACCACGAAGCAGTTCGACTGCTGCACCAAGAGGCGCAGCAGGTTGGCCGTGGGCGGCAGGCGGTACTCGCCGGTGAGGATGGTGTACCAGCCGGCATTCACGTTCTCGATCAGCGAGACGGTGCCCAGCGGCGATTCGCAGCGCTCGAGCTGGCTGCTTTCGCCGGCGGTGGCGGAACCCGCGGCGCTGCCCGTGGCCATGGTCTTGGCCGACTGGCTGCCCATCTGCATGTCGGTGGTCGCGCAACCGGTCAGCAGCAGTGCGCCGACGGCCACGGCCGCGAACGGAAACCTTGTCCTGAACTTCATGATGAACTCCCTCTCCTCGAGATCTGGTGTTGAAACGTCAGCGGCGAGGATACGCGTAAAAGATTGCAAGAATCAATCGCGCGAATGTCCGACTGGACGCGTCCGTACCTAGGCCGTTCGGCGGATGCGCTCGATCAGCCCGTTGAGCGCCTCGATCGAGCCGAAGTGGATCGCCAGCTCGCCGCTCTCCTCCACCTTGCCGCCGCGCTTGCTGCGCTTCTTGATGCGGACCTCGACCTCGGCGGTCAGCAGGTCGGCCAGTTCCTCTTCCACGCGCTGCAGGTCGCGCGACTTCTCGCCGTCGTTGCTGCGGCGGGACGGCGTGAGGGTGAACTCGGCCGCCAGCCTTTTGACCAGCGCCTCGGCTTCGCGCACCGACATCTTCTTGGCCGCGATCTGGTTGGCGGCCGTGATCTGCGTGCCGCGGTCCAGCGAGAGCAGCGCGCGGGCATGGCCCATGTCGATGTCGCCGGCCATCAGCATCTGCTGCGCCGGCTCGGCCAGGTTCAGCAGCCGCAGCAGGTTGCTGGCCGCGCTGCGCGACCGGCCCACGGCCTGTGCAGCCGCTTCGTGAGTGAGCCCAAACTCTGAGACCAGGCGTTGCAGGCCTTGGGCTTCTTCGAGCGGATTGAGGTCTTCGCGCTGGATGTTCTCGATCAGCGACATGGCCGCCGCGGCCTCGTTGGGCACGTCGCGCACCAGCACCGGCACGCGGTCGAGGCCCGCGAGCCGGGCGGCGCGGAAGCGGCGCTCGCCCGCGATGATTTCGTATTCGGCGTTCTTGGCGGCAGCCGATTCGGCATCGAGCCGGCGCACCAGGATCGGCTGCATGATGCCCTGCGCCTTGATGCTCTCGGCCAGCTCGTAGAGCGCGCCTTCGTCCATGCGGGTGCGCGGCTGGTAGACGCCGGCCACCATCTCGTCGAGCATCAGCGTGTTCGGATTTTGCGCAGCGGCGCCTTCGTCGGTGCCGCTGGAGTCGGCGGACGGCGCGGCCGTGGGGCCGAGCAGCGCTTCGAGGCCGCGCCCCAGGCCCTTGGGTTTCTTGGTCGCCATCAGTGCGTGTCTTTCGTCGAGATTTCGTTCAGTAGTTGCCGGCCCTGGGACCAGTCGCCCAGGCCGGATTCGGCGTTCAGGTGGCCACCCGCACCGGCGTCGACGAAGCGCGCGCCCCAGTCGGCAGCCATCTGGCGCGAGCGCGCGGCCTCGCAGTAGGGGTCGTCGTTGGCGGCGATCAGCACCGAGGCAAAGGGCAGCGGCTGGCGCACGATCGGCGCCCAGCCCGGAATCAGCTGGCGCAGGTCGTCGCGTTCGACGTCGCCGGGTGCCACCAGCAGCGCGCCCCGCACCTTGTGCGTATTGCGCGAATGCGCAGCCCAGGCTGCAACGAGGATGCATCCCAGGCTGTGCGCCGCAAAGACCACGGGCTCGGGTGCCGCCAGCACCTCTTCCTCGAGCCGCGCGGACCAGTCGCCGCGCAGCGGCCGCATCCAGTCGTGCTGCTCGACGCGGTGGTCGCCGTGGACCGATTCCCAGCGGGTCTGCCAATGGCCGGGGCCGCTGTTCTGCCAACCCGGCAGCAGGAAGACGCGAGACAACACGCCCATCAGAAGCTTTTCTCGCCCGAATCGGGGCCGCCTGCCGGCGACAGCACATCCTCCGGGACCGCCAGGTTGGGCGGCGCGACCGGCCCGACCGGCGCAATGGGCGGCGCAACGGCACCGGATGCGAAGGCGCTGGCGGGCGGCATCTTCTCGACCAGCTCCTTGGCAAAGGCAACGAAGGCCTGGCTGCCGCGCGCGGCCGGATCGAACACCACGCCCGGCAGGCCATAGCTGGGCGCTTCGGCCAGCCGCACATTGCGCGGGATCACGGTGTCGAACACCTTGTCGCCGAAGTGGGCCTTGAGCTGCTCGCTCACCTGCTGCTGCAGCGTGATGCGCGGATCGAACATCACGCGCAGCAGGCCGATGATCTGCAGGTTCTTGTTGAGGTTGGCATGCACCTGCTTGATGGTGTTGACCAGGTCCGTGAGCCCCTCGAGCGCGAAGTACTCGCACTGCATCGGCACGATCACGCCGTGGGCGGCGCACAGGCCGTTGAGCGTCAGCAGGCTCAGGCTCGGCGGGCAGTCGATCAGCACAAAGTCGTACTCGGCGCCCACCGTCGCAAGTGCGGTGCGCAAGCGCTTTTCGCGGCGGTCGAGCGCCACCATTTCGACTTCGGCGCCGGCCAGCTCGCGGTTGGCACCGAGCACGTCGTAGCCACAGCCGCCCTCCACCAGCTTGTCGGCCTTGACGCGCGCCTCGGCCACCGAAGCCGACTCGAGCAGCACGTCGTACACCGTGAGCTCCAGCTGGCGCTTGTCGATGCCCGAACCCATGGTTGCATTGCCTTGGGGATCGAGGTCGATCATCAGCACCCGCTGGCCCACCTTGGCCAGGCCGGCGGCCAGGTTGACGGTGGTTGTGGTCTTGCCGACGCCGCCCTTTTGGTTGGCAATGCAGAAAATCTTGGCCATATGAGGATCAGCGGGAAATGGCGAGCTTGATGCCGAAGGCGATCAGGAAGACGCCCGCGAGCTTTTCGAGCCTGCCCGAAATGCGCGGATTGGCGCGGATGCGCTCCGCCAGGAAGTGCGTGAGCAGCGTCGACGTGAGGCCGTAGAGGAAGGTCAGCGCGGCGATTGTCACCGCCATGGCACCGAAAGTGACCACGCCCTGGTGGCGCGCAGGGTCGACGAACAGCGGAAAGAAGGCCATGTAGAACACGATGGCCTTGGGATTCAGCAAGGTGATGGCCAGCGCCTGGCGCATGAAGTGGCTGGGGCGGATGTTGAGGATGGGTGCCGCGCCGGGCTTGGCCAGCAGCATCTTGGCGCCCAACCATGCCAGGTAGACGGCGCCCAGCCACTGCACCGCCTTGAATGCGGCCGGATAGGCCGCCAGCACGGCCGCCACGCCCGCCACCGCCGCCCACATCAGGAACTGGTCGCCGACGATCACGCCCAAGGTGGCCGCCAGGCCGCCACGGATTCCGCCTTTGCTGGTCGAGGTGATCAACGCGAGGTTGCCCGGACCGGGAATCAGGAGAAAGAGGACGATGGCGGCGACGAATGCGCCGTAGTCAGCAATGCCGAACATGGGATTTGCCTCGAAAAGGAGAGCCAGGGGGAGGCGTCGAGTCTAAGCGAGGCCGGCCCGGCGAGGATCGTTCGGCACCGGCTTTCACCGATGCGGCGACCTCTTTTTTGGCGATTCAGGCCGCTTCCTGGCGCGCCCAAACGATGCAGCGCTCGGCGTCTAGGCCGGGAACAGTCAATTGTTCCACGTGAAACACCGCGATACCCTGAGGCAAGGCGGCGAGCTCATCGGTGGGCATCTTGCCTTTCATGGCCAGCCAGACACCGCCCGGCGCGAGCAGGTGCCGCGAACCGTTGAAGAAATCAGGCAGCGAGGCAAAGGCCCGGGAGCTGATGACTTCATAGCTGCCCGTCAGCGATTCGACGCGCGCATGCAGACCGCGCAGGTTGGGCAATTCGAGCTCGGCCGCCACCTGCTGGACGAAGGCCGCCTTCTTGGCCACGGCGTCGAGGCAGCTCACCTCAAGGTCTGGCCGCAGGACGGCAATCACCACGCCCGGCAGGCCACCGCCCGATCCCACGTCGAGCAGCTTGCCCTTCCCTGCCCATTCGCGCTGCAGCGGCGCCACGGCCGCGAGGCTGTCGAGCAGATGGTGCGTCAGCACGCTGGCCGGATCGCGCAGCGCCGTGAGGTTGTAGACCTTGTTCCACTTGAGCATCAGCGTGCCGTAGGCCAGCAGCTGTTCCGCCTGCGCATCGGACAAGGCCGTGCCCAGGGCTGCCGCGCCCTGGCGCAGCGTGTCGATGGGCGCGCTCATTGGGCGGGCTGCGATTCTGCGGCGGCTTCCGTGGCGGCGTCGCGGTTGAATGCCTTGTGGCCACCTTTTCGCAAATGGATCATCAACAGGGAAATTGCGGCGGGCGTGACACCCGAAATGCGCGACGCCAGGCCCAGGGTTTCAGGCCGGTGCTTGTCGAGCTTCTGGCGAACCTCGAAACTCAGCGCCTTGACCTGGCTGTAGTCGAAGTCGGCCGGCAGGCGCAGGTTCTCGAAATGCGCAGCGCGTTCTACTTCGTCGTGCTGGCGCTCGATGTAGCCAGAGTACTTGGCCGAGATCTCGATCTGCTCGATCTCGATTTCACTGAGCGGCGACCCTGCGCTGTACTTTCCTCCGTCCAGCGACATCAGCGTCTCGTAGTTCACATCGGGCCGGCGCAGCAGGTCGGCCAGGTTGTATTCGTGCTCGATGGCCTTGCCGAGCACGCGCTCCGATTCGGCAGCGGGCAGGTTGCGCGGATTCACCCAGATCGACTTGAGCCGTTCTGTTTCACGTGAAACAGTGTCGCGCTTACGGCTGAAAGCATCCCAGCGCGCATCGTCCACCAAGCCCAGCTTGCGCCCTGCTTCGGTCAAGCGCATGTCGGCGTTGTCCTCGCGCAGCTGCAGCCGGAACTCGGCGCGGCTCGTGAACATGCGGTACGGCTCGGTCACGCCCTTGGTGATCAGGTCGTCGACCAGCACGCCCAGGTAGGCCTCGTCGCGGCGCGGCAACCAGGCCTCCTCGCCGCGGCACTGCAGCGCCGCATTGATGCCGGCAAACAGGCCCTGGGCCGCCGCCTCTTCGTAGCCGGTGGTGCCGTTGATCTGCCCGGCAAAGAACAGGCCCTTGATCGAACGCGTCTCGAAGCTGCTCTTGAGTTCGCGCGGATCGAAGTAGTCGTACTCGATCGCGTAGCCGGGCCGAAGAATGTGGGCGTTCTCCAGGCCCGGCATCGAGCGCACGAGTTGGTACTGGATGTCGAACGGCAGGCTGGTCGAGATGCCGTTGGGGTAGTACTCGTTGGTCGTCAGGCCTTCGGGCTCGAGAAAGATCTGGTGGCTTTCCTTGTCGGCAAAGCGGTTGATCTTGTCTTCGACGCTCGGGCAGTAGCGCGGACCGACGCCGTCGATCTTGCCGGTGAACATCGGGCTGCGGTCGAAGCCCGAGCGGATGATGTCGTGGGTGCGCGCATTGGTGTGGGTGATCCAGCACGGCATCTGCTGCGGATGCATGTCGGCCCGGCCCATGAAGCTGAACACCGGCATCGGCCCTGCCCCGCCCGGCATGCCGTCGCCGGCTTGCTCGGTGCACTTCGAAAAGTCGATGCTCCGGCCGTCCAGCCGCGGCGGCGTGCCGGTCTTCAGCCGGCCCTGCGGCAGCTTGAGCTCCTTGAGCCGGGCCGACAGGCTGACCGCCGGCGGATCGCCCGCGCGGCCGGCCTGGTAGTTGTCCAGGCCCACATGGATGCGGCCGTCGAGAAAAGTCCCGGCGGTGAGCACCACCGTGCGCGCACGAAAGGCAATGCCCACCTGCGTGACGGCGCCGACCACGCGGTCGCCCTCCACCATCAGGTCATCGACGGCCTGCTGGAACAGGCTCAGGTTCGGCTGGTTCTCCAGGCGATGGCGGATCGCGGCCTTGTACAGCACACGGTCGGCCTGCGCGCGGGTCGCGCGCACCGCCGGGCCCTTGCTCGAATTGAGAATGCGAAACTGGATGCCCGCCTCGTCGGTGGCAATGGCCATGGCGCCGCCCAGCGCATCCACCTCTTTCACGAGGTGGCCCTTGCCGATGCCGCCGATCGACGGGTTGCAGCTCATCTGCCCCAGCGTCTCGATGTTGTGGGAGAGCAGCAGCGTCTTGGCGCCCATGCGCGCAGCGGCCAGCGCGGCTTCGGTGCCGGCATGGCCACCGCCGACGACGATCACATCGAATTCTTCGGGGTACAGCATTTGAAAGAGGGGGCGCACTACTGACGCGTGCGCTGCGCAAAGGGGGCACCGATTTTAATCGGGGGTGCCGGTTTGCGTTCGAAATGCGGGCAATATGGTTAATGGCGCCTAAACCACCCAGAACCCGGCCGATCCCTCTTATATGTTGGGAAGTTTGCTATTATTTTTATAGCAAACTCGACACTCAGGCGTGCCGCCGGCGCGAGCGATGCTCTGGAAGCTGCCAGTGCGTCTGCGTCACCAGCAGCACGCGCACCACGCGATGCGCCGGGCTCTGCAGCAGCAAGCCGAGCGGACGGGGCCGCGGCCAGACGGGTGCCGGATGCTGCATCAGTCGATCGCCTTTTTCACCGCGCCGATCCCCAGCGCCGCCAGGACCACGAACACCACCGCCAGGACCAGGAACAGCCCGAACAGCAGCTTTGCGATGCCGGCTGCGCCTGCCGCAATGCCGCCGAAGCCCAGCACCCCGGCCACCAGCGAGATCAAGGCAAAAATAATCGCGTACTTCAACATCTGAAAACTCCTTGCGGCGAGCCTCGCCCGCCGTGCGGGGGAGCTTAGGAACCGGCCACTGCTGCCCCGATAGTCGCGCCGCGCGAGCGGCCGTAGGACAAACGCCCAGCGCGCAAACCCGCTAGCATCCCGTGGGTCGATGGATCGATTCCCGCTATCCATATTCCCAACATTGGAGATTTCTTCGCATGAAGCTGTATTACTCGCCCGGTGCCTGCTCCCTTTCGCCCCACATCGCGCTGCACGAGGCGGGCCTTGCCTTCGAGCCCGTGCTGGCCAGCACCAAGACCCACAAGCTGCAGGACGGCACTGACTACTACGGCATCAATCCGCTGGGCTACGTGCCCATGCTCGAGCTCGACGACGGCACGCGCCTGCGCGAAGGCCCGGCCATCGTCCAGTACATCGCCGACCTGGCCCCTACCAAGAACCTCGCGCCGGCCGCCGGCACGCTGCAGCGCTACCGCCTGCAGGAGTGGCTGACCTTCATCGGCACCGAGATGCACAAGGGCTACAGCCCGCTGTTCAACCCGAACATGCCCGAAGAAGCCAAGGCCATCTTCAAGGACAAGCTCAAGTCGCGCTATCAATGGCTCGACGGCCAGCTTGCCGACAAGCAGTATTTGATGGGCGAGCAGTTCAGCGTGGCCGACGGCTACCTGTTCACCGTCACCAACTGGGCCAAGTCCACGGGCGTCGACATTTCGGGCTTCGCCAACCTCCAGGCCTGGCATGCACGCGTGGCCGCCCGTCCCGCCGTTCAAGCGGCGATGAAGGCCGAAGGCCTGCTGAAGTAAGAAGAAGCGGGCAGAAGCTCGCAAGAGCCCTGGAGCAGCCCGCCCCAGCCTCGGGAAAACCCGGGCTGCTTCAGCCACAAGCCGCATGCCGCGGCTTTTTTTTCGGCTCACGCTACGGGCCTCTTCCAGACCCCTTAGCGAAGGACCCGACGATGGCCGAAGCCCCCGCATTTCATCATCACCAAGAACTGCGCGAGGAGATGCGCGGGCCCGTGATGTGGCTCACCATCGACCGCGAGGAGCGCCGCAACGCCATCAGCCCCGGCGTGCTCGCGGCGCTCTCGGCCGCACTGTCCCGCGCCGACGCCGACCGCGACGTGCGCGCCGTGGTCATCACCGGCGCGGGCACGCGCGCCTTCTGCGCCGGTGCCGACCTGCAAGGCGGCGCCTCTTTCAGGTTCGACCCTGCCGAGCCGTACCAGGGCTTCGCCAACCTCCTGCGCCAGGCCCGGCAGCTGACGGTGCCGCTGGTCGCGCGCGTCAACGGTGCCTGCATGGCGGGCGGCATGGGCCTCCTGGGCATGTGCGACATGGCGGTTGCCGGCAGCCACGCCGTGTTCGGCCTGCCCGAGGTCAAGGTCGGCCTCTTTCCCGCCCAGGTGCTCAGCGTGCTCGGCAACCTGCTGCCGCGCCGCGTGCTGGCCCAGATGTGCCTCACGGGCGAGCCCATCACCGCCGCGCAGGCGCTCGAGCACGGGCTCGTGAACCGCGTGGGCGAGAACGTCGACGAAAGCCTGGACTGGCTGCTCGGCCGCATGCTCGACAAGTCGCCCGCCGCCATCCGCCGCGGCCTGTATACGATGAAGAAGATCGAGGCCATGGCCTTCGAGGAATCGATCGCCTTCACCGAGAGCCAGATCGGCCTCTTCGCGCTCACGGAAGATGCGGCCGAAGGCCAGCTCGCCTTCCGCGAAAAGCGCAAGCCGCAGTGGAGCGGCCGATGAACGCGAGCAGCAACAACAGCAGCGAACGCATCGTGCGCATCGGCGGCGCCTCGGGCTTTTGGGGCGACAGCAGCGTGGGCGCGCCGCAGCTCGTGGCCAGCGGGCAGATCGACTACCTGGTGTTCGACTACCTGGCCGAGCTCACGATGTCGATCCTCGCGGGCGCGCGGCTCAAGAAACCGGAGCTCGGCTACGCCACCGACTTCGTCTCCATCGCGATGAAGGCGGTGCTGAAGGATGTCGTGCAGCAGGGCATCCGCGTGGTGAGCAATGCGGGCGGCGTCAATCCGCAGGGCTGCGCCGATGCACTGGCCGCGCTCGCGGCCGAGCAGGGCGTCGCGCTGAAGATCGCGGTGGTCAGCGGCGACGACGTCTCGCCGCTGCTGCCGCAGTTGCGCCAGCAGCAGCCTCCGGTGCGCGAACTGCAGAGCGGCGCGCCGCTGCCCGGGCGCGTGCTCACGGCCAATGCCTACCTGGGCGCACGGCCGATCCAGGCCGCGCTCGATGCAGGCGCGCAGGTGGTCATCACCGGCCGCTGCGTCGATTCGGCCGTGACGCTCGGCGTGCTGATGCATGCGTTCGGCTGGCAACCCGGCGACCACGACCTGCTCGCAGCCGGCAGCCTCGCGGGCCACATCATCGAATGCGGCTGCCAGGCCACCGGCGGCCTGCACACCGACTGGGACACCGTGCCCGACTGGCCGAACATCGGCTATCCGATCGTCGAGTGCAGCGCCGATGGCGGCTTCATCGTCACCAAGCCCGCGGGCACCGGCGGCAAGCTCACGCCGGCTGTGGTGGGCGAGCAATTGCTCTACGAGATCGGCGATCCGTCGGCCTACCTGCTGCCCGACGTGGTGGCCGACTTCACGCAGGTGCGCATCGCGCAGGCCGGCGAGCACCGCGTGCGCGTGCATGGCGCGCGGGGCCGCGCGCCCACCGCGAGCTACAAGGTCTGCGCCACCTATGCAGAGGGCTTCAAGACCGCGGCGCAGCTCACCATCGTCGGCTTCGACGCCGTGGCCAAGGCCAGGCGCACCGGCGAGGCGATCCTTGCGCGCACCGGTGCGCTGTTCGACCAGCAAGGCCTTGGTCCCTACAGCGGCACGCAGCTCGAAGTGCTCGGCGCCGAATCCTGCTATGGCCCGCATGCGCAGGCCCTGCAGACGCGCGAGGCCGTGCTGCGGCTCGCGGTCACGCATGCGCACAAGGAGGCGCTCGAACTCTTCGCGCGCGAAGTGGCACCGGCCGGCACCTCGTGGGCGCCGGGCACCACGGGCGCGGGCGGGCGGCCCTCGGTAGCGGCGTCGATCCGGCAGTACGCCTTCCTGCTCGACAAGACGATGGTCGAAGCGCGCGTGAGCATCGACGGACAGCACATCGAGATCCCGCGCGACGCCGTGGTTGCGGCGGCGGCCGATGCGCCTTCGCCACGACAGGCGGCCGTCGATGCGAATGCCGTGGCCTCCGTCGATGCCGACGCCATCGAAGTGCCGCTCATCCGCCTGGCCTGGGCCCGCAGCGGTGACAAGGGCGACACCTCGAACATCGGCGTCATCGCGCGCCACCCTGCCCTGCTGCCGCTGTTGCGCAGCCAGCTCAGCGAAGCGCGCGTGGCCGAATGGCTCGCGCACCTCGTCAAGGGACCGGTGACGCGCTACGAAGTGCCGGGCATCGGCGCCTTCAACTTCGTCTGCGAGCAGGCGCTCGGCGGCGGCGGCATGGCCTCGCTGCGCAACGATCCGCTCGGCAAGGGCATGGGGCAGATCCTGCTTGCGATGCCCGTGCGCGTGAGCGCGGAGCTGCTCGCGCTCGCAGGGTCCGATCGCAGCGCCCTGAACGCCTAGCAGCAAACGGACAACCGTGCGACAGCAGGTTTGACTGTGCAGGTTTAGCCTCGCGGCCTCTGTCCCACTCTTTGACGTTTCGCCATGCCCTCCCTCTTCGATCCCGTACAGGCCGGTGACCTGCAGCTCGCCAACCGCATCGTGATGGCGCCGCTCACGCGCAACCGTTCGCCCAACGCGATTCCCCAGGACATTGCCGCCACCTACTACGCGCAGCGCGCCAGCGCCGGCCTGCTCATCACCGAAGCCACCGCCATCAGCCACCAGGGCCAGGGCTATGCCGACGTGCCGGGCCTCTACGGCACCGAGCAGCTCGACGCCTGGAAGCGCGTGACCGATGCGGTGCATGCCAAGGGCGGCAAGATCGTGGTGCAGCTCTGGCATGTGGGCCGCGTCTCGCACAGCGAACTGCAGCCCGGCGGCGGCAAGCCCGTCGCGCCCTCGGCCATCACGGCCAGGACCAAGACCGTGCTCATCAAGGAGGGCATGCCGACCTTCGTCGAAACCTCCGAACCGCGCGCCCTTGATGCCGAAGAGCTGCCCGGCATCGTCCACACCTATGCAGCCGCCGCGCGCAACGCGGTGGAAACCGCCGGCTTCGACGGCGTGGAACTCCACGGCGCCAACGGCTACCTGCTCGACCAGTTCCTGAAGGACGGCAGCAACAAGCGCACCGACGACTACGGCGGCAGCATCGAGAACCGCGCCCGCCTGCTGCTGGAGGCCACGCGCGCCGTGGTCGACGCGGTCGGCGGCGGCAAGACCGGCATCCGCCTGTCGCCCGTCACGCCGGCCAACGACGTGCACGACTCCGATCCGCAGCCGCTCTTCACCTACGTGGTGAAGCAGCTCGCCCCGCTCGGCCTGGCCTACATCCACGTGATCGAAGGCGCCACCGGCGGCCCGCGCGAGATCGAGGACCGCCCCTTCGACTACGAGGCACTCAAGGCCGCCTACCGCGAGGCCGGCGGCAAGGGCGCATGGATGGTCAACAACGGCTACGACAAGCCGCTGGCGGACCAGGCCGTCAAGGAAGGCGATGACCTCGTCGCCTTCGGCAAGCCCTTCATCGCCAACCCCGACCTGGTGCGCCGCCTGCGCGAGAACGCGCCGCTCAATGCCGTGGACAAGGCCACCATGTACGGCGGCGGCACCCAGGGCTACACGGACTATCCGGCGCTGGACTGAGTTTGCAGGAGAAAAAAAACGCCATGGCCCGCATCGAACAGCGACTCGCCACGCTCGGTCTCGTGCTGCCGCCGCCGGTCACGCCGCCGCCGGGCGTGGTGCTGCCTTTCGCCTTCGTGCGCATCGCCGGGCGCCGCGCCATCATCTCGGGCCACGGCCCGCTGAATGCCGACGGCACCATTGCCGCGCCGCTCGGCAAGCTGGGCCGCGAGCTGACGGTCGAGCAGGGCTACGCGGCGGCGCGGCTCACCGCGCTGGCGATGTTCGGCAGCCTGCAGCGCGCGCTCGGCGACCTCGACCGCATCACCGCCTGGACGCGCGTGTTCGGCATGGTGGCTTCGGCACCGGGCTTCGACAGGCAGCCCGCCGTCATCAACGGCTTCTCGGACCTCGTGCTCGAGCTCTTCGGCCCGGAGATCGGCGCGCACGCGCGCAGTGCCGTCGGCATGGCGGAGCTTCCGTTCAACCTCCCGGTCGAGATCGAAGGCGAAGCGGAGTTCGGGGATTAATCGCCGGCCGCCGCCAGGCGCAGTTCCGCGAAGCTGATGCTCACGCGCAGCCCCGTGGGCTCGGCCGCATCGAGCCGCAGCTCGGCGCCCAGCAGCTCCGCATAGCGCGCGACGATCGACAGGCCCAGGCCCGAGCCCTGCCCGAGCTTCTGGCCCGCCGGGCCCTGCGACCAGCGCTGCATCAGGTCGCGCTGCGCTTCCAGCGGAATGCCGGGGCCGTCGTCGATCACGCTCAGGGTGCGGCCCGCCAGCTCGACGGTGATGGTGCGTCCGCCGTAGCGCAGCGCGTTGTCGATCAGGTTGTCGAGAATGCCCTCGACCAGCGCTTCGTTGGCAAGCACCGTCACGCGCTCGTCGAGGCCGCGCGCACCCAGGTCGACGCCGTGCGCGTCGGCGCGGGCCAGGTGCCGCAGCACCGTCTGCTCGGCCAGCATGTCGAGCCGCACCGGCTCGCGCGCGAGGCCGGTGCGCGCTTCATCCGCGAGCGCGAGCGCCAGCAGCTGGTCGATCAGGTGGCTCGCGCGCGCCTGCCGCTCGGCCACGCGCGCGAGCTGCTCGCGCCACACGCTGGAGTCGTGCTGCGCGAGCCCGTATTCGGCCAGTGCGCGGATGCCCGCGAGCGGCGTGCGCAGCTCATGCGCGACGTTGCCCACGAATTCGCGCTGCGCGCGCACGCTGTGGTTCAGCCGGTCGAACAGCGCATTGACGGCATCGCCCAGGCGCTGCACCTCGCGCGAGGTGCGCACCACCGCGACCGGAGAAAGGTCGTACACATCGCGCCGGTCCAGCGCCTGCTGGAGCTCGCCGAGCGGACGCAGGTCGCTGCGAATGCCATGCCAGAGCCATACCGCGAGCAGTACCAGCAGCAGCACCTGCGGCGCCAACGCATAGCCGAGCAGCCGCTGCACCAGCGCCGCGCGGCTCAGCGTGGTCTGGGCAATCACCACCCGGTAGGGCATCAGAGTGCCCGCCTCGGCAACCGGCTCGAGCACCACCGCGCGCAGGACCTTGCCGTCGAAGTTGACGTCCGAGAAGCGGTAGCGCGCATCGCCCGTGGGCAGCGGCGCAGTCAGGCCCGGCTGCCCCGAGATCAGCGTGCCGTCGAGCCGCTGCACCGCGAAGTAGATCTTGTCGACCTGGTCGAACAGCACCGTGGCCACTTCGCGCGGCGTGAGCAGCAGCTCGATGCCGCGCTCGCCCGCCTGCACGTTGGCCGAAAGCGCATAGGCGTCGTCGAGCATCGCGCGGTCGAAGGCCTGCTCGGAAAAATAGTTGGCGATGACCAGCGCGATCACCGCGCCCACCATCCACGTGAGCGCCAGCGGCACCAGCACGTTGCGCAGCACGCGCCGCGTGAGCGAAGGCGCTGCCTTCGATGGCCCGGGCGCGGCCGGCTGCGTGCGGCTCACACTTCGGCTTCGAGCAGGTAGCCGATGCCGCGCAGCGTGCGGATGCCCGCGCCCGAACCGGCCAGCTTCTTGCGCAGCCGCGAGATGAAGGCCTCCAGCGCGTTGTCGCCCAGCGATTCGTCGAAGCTGGAGAGCTTGTCGGACAGCGCGCGCTTGCTCACCGTGCGGCCCGGCGGGCTCATCAGCTCCCACAGCACCTCGAACTCGCGCGCCGGCAGGTCGAGCGGCCCGCTCGCGGTGGAAAAGCGGCGCGCCTTGCGGTCCAGCTTGAGCTGGCCCAGCAGCACGATGTCCTCGGTGCCCTTGGCCCGCCGCACCAGTGCGCGCAGCCGTGCCTCGACCTCGGCCAGGTCGAAGGGCTTGCCCAGGTAGTCGTCGGCGCCGGCATCGAGGCCCGCGATGCGCTCCTCGGTGCGGCCGCGCGCCGTCAGCACCAGCACCGGCGTGCGGTCGCCGCGGGCGCGCGCCTGGCGCAGGGCGTTGAGGCCGCTCGCCAGGCCGCTGGTGGGGCTGGCCGTGGCCGGCAGGTTCAGGTCGAGCAGCACCGCATCGAAGGGCTGCACGCGCCAGAGGTGGTCGGCGTCCTCGATGTTGGTCGACACGTCGACCCGGTGGCCGGCATCCGCAAGGCTGCGCAGCATCACGTCGCGCAGCACGGCATCGTCTTCGACAAGCAGGATTCGCATGGTGTGTGTGGTGGTTGGAAGTGCCTATTCTTGCGCGAAGGAGGGTCAGCGGCCGGTCAGCACACCCCGGCGATAAACGCGCCATGAGCATACGACAGCAACCTGCGGCACGGGTCTCTTTCCGGGCCGCTCGCACCACGCGATGAGCGCCCGCGATCCCTCCGATCTCCTGAGCGTCGTGCATCCCGCGGTGCGGCGCACGGCCATTGTGCTGCTGCATGGTTTATGCAGCACACCTGACGAGCTCCTGACCGTGCAGTCGTCCCTGCGCGCGAGCGGCTACCCGGTGCATCCGATGCGTGTCGACGGCTACTCCTTCGATGCCGCCGCACCGGTGCAGCAGGCGCTGCCGTACGAACGCTGGATCGACGCCATCGAAGCACGGGTGAAGGCGCTGCGCACAGCGCACGATCGCGTGGTGCTGGTGGGCATCTCGGCCGGTTCGTCGCTGGCGCTGGGCGCGGCCATCCGCTGCGGCAGCGGCGTCGATGCGCTGGTGCTGATGTCGACCACGCTGCGCTTCGACGGCTGGGCCGTGCCGCGAACGCAGGTGCTGCTGCCGCTGGCCTTCTACACGCCGCTCGGCCGCTTCTGGCAATACCGCGAACGCGCGCCCTACGGCGTGAAGAACGAACGCGTGCGTGCCTGGATCGAGCGCGAGCTGCGCCACCGCAAGGTGTCGAGCGCCGGCAGCGCGGTGATCGGCGTGGGCCACCTGCGCGAGCACGATCGGCTGATCCGCCACGTGCGGCGCAACCTGCACCGCGTGCAATGCGCCAGCGTGCTCGCGCTGCATGCGCGCGAGGACGAGGTGGCCAGCCTCGCCAATGTCGACCTCCTTGCGCGCGGCCTTCGCTGCCCGTCCTTCCGCAGCGTGGTGCTGGGCAACAGCTACCACATGATCACGATCGACAACGACCGCCACCAGGTGGTGCGCGAAACCTGCGCCTTCGCCGATGCCGTGGCCCACGGCACGCCCGAGCCCTTCGGCGCCCTGTCCGCGCGCCCGCTGGCCGCCTGAAAGAAAGAAAGCACGCCATGTCTTCTTCCTCCTCCTCCTCCTCGTCTTCGACCGTCTTCAACAGCATCGCCGCGATCCTGGTGAACCAGTTCGACGTGGCGCGCGATGCCATCGCGCCCGGCGCGGCCTTGTCCGAGCTCGGCCTGGATTCGCTGTCGCTGATGGAATTCGTGTTCGCGGTGGAAGACGCCTTCCATCTGCGCCTGCCCGAAGACCGCCTCGATCCGCGCGAGGCCGGCATCACGCTCGGCCACCTGTGCGAGGCGATCGAAGCCCAGATCGATTGCAAGCTCGATTCGCCGATGGCCGCGCAGGCGTGAGCGGCGCCCGCGTTCACGTCACCGGCATCGGCTTGGTCACACCGCTGGGCGGCACCGTCGAATCCTTCGACGATGCGCTCTTCAGCGGCCGTTCCGCGGTGCGCGCGCGAGCGCTCGAGATCGCGGGCCTCGATCCGATCACGCTGGCCGTGGCCGCCTGCGATTTCGACGCGGCCGCCGTGCGCAGCAATTCGCGCCTGCCGCTCGATCGAGGCACCGCCATGGCACTCGCGGCCGCGCGCGATGCCGCAGCGCAGGCGCGCCTGGCTGCCGGCAGCGTCGACCCCGAACGCCTGGGCATCTACTGGGGCAGCGGGCTGGCGGGCGCCGGCAGCTTCGACGACACCACGCGCGCGCTCTACGGTGAGCAGCGCCGCATGCGGCCGACCACCGTGCTCACCGTGATGCCCAACGCGGCGGTGGCGGAGCTCGCATTGCAGTTCGGCGCACAGGGCGCGGCCATTGCATACGCCTGCGCCTGCGCCTCCTCGGCCGTGGCCATCGGCGAGGCGATGCGCGCCATCCGGGGCGGCTGGATCGATGTGGCCATCGTCGGGGGACACGAGGCCATGCTCACGCCGGGCGTGATGGCCAGCTGGCATGCGATGCGCGTCACGGCGCCGCCGCCGCCCGGTGCACCCGCCAGCGCCTGTCGGCCGTTCTCGAGCGACCGCGCGGGCTTCGCACTCGGCGAAGGCGCGGCGGCGCTGGTGCTCGAATCGGAAGCGCATGCCAGCGCGCGAGGCGCCGTCCACGCCTCTTCGCTCTTCCTGGCGGGCTATGCCACCAATTGCGACGCCACGCACATCACCAACCCCGACTCCGCCGGCCAGGTGCGTGCCATGCGCGCGGCGCTGCGCGATGCGGGGATCGAGGCCGCGCAGGTCGGCCACATCAATGCGCACGGCACGGCGACCATTGCCGGCGACGCCGCCGAGGCTGCCTCGATCCGCGAAGTGTTCGGCAACGCCACGCCCGTGAGCGCCACCAAGGCCATCCACGGCCATGCGCTGGGCGGCGGCGGTGCCATCGAGCTGGTGGCGGCGCTGCGAACGCTGGCGCAAGGGGTGCTTCCGCCGACCGCCAACCTGCGCGTGCCCGATGCGGCCTTCGATCTGGACTTCGTGCGCGGCGAGCCGCGCGAAGCCCGCCACCTGCGCTACGTGCTTTCCAATTCGTTCGCGTTCGGAGGCACCAACGCCGTGCTGGTTGCGGGCCGTTGAAGAACAGCGTGCCGGCGGGACTGGGTATGCTGGCGCCTTCGCCGCATCCGCAGAAAACCCGTCATCCATGCGCAGGCTCGCCACACCCCAGGACCTCGAAGCGGTCTTCACCATCTACATGCACGAGAGCGTGGTGCCGTTCCTCGGCTACGACCCGATGCCGCTCGATGAATTCCGCGCCATCTACAAGGAGCTGGTCGACAGCCGCAGCTTCTACCTCTATGAAGCCGAGGGCCGCGTCGCGGGCTTCTACCGTGCGACGCGCTACCCGGGCCGCGCGCGGCACGTGGCCTGCTTCGGCACGCTGGCGGTCGATCCGTCGCTGCACGGCAAGGGCATTGCGCAGGCGATGGTGAACGATGCCATTGCCAGGCTCAAGGCCGAGGGCGTCAAGCGCATCGAGCTCTATGCCGAGAGCGACAACGCGCCGGGCCTGCGCTTCTACGAGAAGCTGGGCTTCGAGTACGAAGGCACCCTGCGCAGGTTCTACAAGCGCGCCGGCGAGGCCGACTACATCGACGATCACCTGCTGGCGCTGCTGATCGATTGAGATCGGCGAAGGCTCAGGGCTTCCAGCGCCGCAGCAGCAGCGCGTTGGCCATCACGCTGACGCTCGACAACGCCATCGCCGCACCCGCCACCACCGGGCTCAGCAGCCCGAAGGCGGCCAGCGGAATCCCGGCCACGTTGTAGGCAAAGGCCCAGAACAGGTTCTGCCGGATCTTGGCCACCGTGCGTGCCGAGAGCTCGAGCGCCTCGGCCACGAGCGCCAGGTCGCCGCGCATCAGCGTGATGCCCGCCGCTTCCATTGCCACGTCGGTGCCGCCGCCCGCAGGCGCCATCGCAATGCCCACGTCGGCCGCGGCCAGTGCGGGTGCGTCGTTGGCACCGTCGCCGATCATCGCGACCACCTGGCCGTTCTTCTTCAGGGCGCTGACCTGCGCCGCCTTGTCGGCGGGCAGCACCTCGGCGCGCACGTCCTCGGCCGCAATGCCGAGCCGCGCGGCCATCGCCTGCGCAGCGCGCAGGTTGTCGCCCGAGATCATCACCACGCGCAAGCCGCGTGCATGCAGCGTGCGGATGGCTTGCGCGGCTTCGGGCTTGGGCTCGTCGGCAAAGGCCAGCAGCGCCTGCACCCGGGCAGCGCCCGCCGCGTCGAAACGCAGCAACGCGGACACCGTGGCGCCCTGCGCATGCAGGCGCTCGAGCTGTGCGGCGTCGGGCATGGCGCCGAGCTCCGCGCACCAGCGCAGGCTGGCAATGGCCCAGGGCTCGCCATCCACCAGGCCGCGCACGCCGCGGCCCGGCATCGCCTGCATCGCGCTCAACGGCGGCGGCTGCAGGCCACGCTGCGCGGCAGCCGCCATCACGGCGCGTGCCAGCGGATGCTCGCTGCCGCCTTGCAGGCTCGCAGCGATGGCGAGCAATGCGGCTTCGTCGCCGCCGCCCGCCACCGGCACCAGCGCCGTGAGCACCGGGCGGCCCAGCGTCAGCGTGCCGGTCTTGTCGAAGGCCACGGTGCCGACACGGTGCGCCAGCTCCAGCGCCCGCGCGTCCTTGATGAGGATGCCGCGACGCGCCGCCACGCCGGTGCCGGCCATCACCGCGACCGGCGTTGCCAGGCCCAGTGCACAGGGGCAGGCAATCACCAGCACGGCCACCGCATGGATCATCGCAAGCTCGATGCCGGCGCCCGCGAGCAGCCAGCCCGCCAGCGTGGCCAGCGCAATCGCCAGCACCACCGGCACGAACACGGCCGCGACCTGGTCCACCAGGCGCTGGATCGGCGCCTTGGCGGCCTGCGCATCCTCGACCAGGCGGATGATGCGCGCCAGCACGCTCTCGGCACCCACCGCACTCACCTCGACGACCATGCGGCCGTCGCCGTTCACGGCGCCGCCCGTCAGTGCGTCGCCAGGGCCCTTCGGCACCGGCAGCGGCTCGCCCGTGAGCATCGATTCATCGACCTCGGACTGCCCCTCGATCACGCGCGCATCGGCGGGCACGCGTTCGCCCGGACGCACCGCGAGCCGGTCGCCCACCATCACCTCGGCCAACGGCACGTCGCTTTCGCCGCGCGGACCGACCAGGTGCGCGGTCTCGGGCCGCAACTGCTGCAGCGCGCGGATGGCCGAGGTGGCCTGCCGCTTGGCGCGCGCCTCCAGCCACTTGCCGAGCAGCACCAGCGTGATCACCACGGCCGAGGCTTCGAAATACAGATGCGGCATGCCGCCGTGCCCCGCATGATCGCCCGTGGCCGCGCGCCACCAGAGCCAGAGCGACAAGCCGAATGCCGCGCTGGTGCCGAGCGCCACCAGCAGGTCCATGTTGCCGGTGCCCGCCCTTGCGGCATGCCAGCCCGCGCGGTAGAAGCGCGCGCCGAGCCAGAACTGCACTGGCGCCGCCAGCAGCAGCTGCAGCCAGGGCGCCAGCATCCAGTCCTGCCCGAAGGGTTGGCCGAGCATCGGTGCCAAGAGCGGTATCGAGAGCAGCAGCCCGACGCCCACGGGCCCGAAACCGTACCAGGGCGACAGCGCAGCGGCGTCGTCGGCCGCGCTGCTGGCCGCGCGCGGCTCGTAGCCGGCGGCGCGCACGGCGCGGCGCAGGCGGGCGTTCATGTCTTCGCCGCCGGCGGCGGTCACCACGCGGGCCGATTCGGTCGCGAGGTTGACACTCACGTCCTGCACGCCCGGCACGTTCTTGAGCGCGCGTTCCACGCGCATCACGCAAGAGGCGCAGGTCATGCCACCGACGGAAAGATCGAGGGTGCTCATCGGGTCGTGTAGGTTGTGCAGCAGATTGTCCATGCCCCGAGGCTAAAGTCTCACATCATGGCAAGGTCAAGCCGGCACGCGCAGTGTCCCTGCGCTGGACATTGACATCATGAGAAGGTTCAAACTGGCGCTTCGTTCACTTCATTTCATCCAAAAGGAGCAAACACGATGAGCCAGAAATTCCAGGTATCGGGCATGAGCTGCGGCCACTGCGTGAGCGCGGTGCAGAACGCGGTACAGACGGTGGACCCCGAAGCGCAGGTCACGGTGGATCTTGAAACCGGCCATGTCGACGTGGTGAGCGCGCAGCCCCGAAAGGACATCGTGGCGGCCATCGAGAACGCCGGCTACCGGGTCCAATGAGCGGCTTCGGCACCGTTTCCATTGGCGAGGCCGCGCGGCTCTCGGGTGTCTCGGCGCGCATGGTGCGCCACTACGAAGGGCTGGGCCTGCTGCCCCCGGTGGCGCGCACCGACAGCGGCTACCGCCAGTACGGCGATGCCGACATCCACACGCTGCGCTTCATCAAGCGTTCGCGCGATCTCGGCTTCTCGATGGAAGAGATCGCCGAGCTCGTGGGCCTGTGGCACAACCGCCGCCGTGCGAGCGCCAGCGTGAAGCGCATTGCGCAAAGGCACCTGGGCGAACTGGAGCAGCGCATTGCCGACATGCAGTCGATGCGCAGCACGCTTGCGCACCTGGTGCACTGCTGCCACGGCGACGCACGCCCCGACTGCCCCATCCTCGACGACCTCGCGAAATAAGCGAAGAAAGACTCACGCTCCCCTGACGAGCGACAGCACTTTTCCGGCGTCGAGGGTGCGGGCCTTTTCCTGGATCGCCGGCAGGTACTGGGTCTGCAGGCTCTTGCCTTCCTGCACCACGCCCGAGAAAGTTTCCTTGAGCATCTGCGCCGAGAGCGTGCGGCCGCCGGCGTAGTAGCGCTTGGCCACGTGCCCGAGCGCATAGGTCGAGGCGAAGCTCATGCCCGAGCTCACCGCCTGGTTGCCGAGGCCGCGCAACAAACCGCCACCCATCTTGCCGAGCAGGCCGCCAAGCAGCTTGCGCCCGGCCTGCTCCAGGTACTGCGAAGTCAGGCCCACGCCGACCGTCGCCAGAAAATCCTTCACATGGCCGCTGTCGAGCTCGTAGCCGTAGGCCTTGCCGATGCGGTAGACCAGCTTCATCTGCAGCGGAATGATCGCCATGGTCGAGAGCGTCTCGGGCAGCAGTTCGAGCGCGCCGTTGAGGATGGAGGCGTTGAGGATCGACTTGTCGAGCTCCGCGCTGTCGGGCGATGGCGCAGCAGCAGCAACAGGCGCGACAGCTGTAGCGGTGCCGGCAGCCGCCGCCGGCACCGCTGCCGCAATCTCTTCCGCCTGCTGCGAGAACTGCGCCGCCGAGGCATCGAGCCCGAGCGAGCTGCGCACGTCCGCCAGGAACATGCGCTCGGCATCGGACTGCGTGCCGTCCGCATCGCACACGCACACCGCCATCTCGTAGGCCAGCTGCTTCGATTCCGTGCTCTTGAGCTCGCCCGCGACCGAGGCCAGCGAGACGCGCTTCATCAGCACGTCCTGGTAGAGCGTGGGCAGGTTCACGCCGTCGGCTTGCGACAGACCTTCGGCAATGCGCTTGATCTCGGCGCGTTCGCGCTCGTGCTTCTCGCCGTCGACAAAGGCGGCCAGCAGGCTGAGGGACACGATGGCCCGGGTTTCGGAAGGTGTCACGTTCGAATTTCCACTGGTTGAGGGACAAAGTTCGTTCGGCAGGGCGCCCGAAGGTTCCGCCGCCGGTTCTCCCCACAAAGCTTGGGCAACTCTGTGGATAACACTCGCACTTCCTTGTAAGAGAAAGCTAAGTGGTTGATCTTTAAGGAAAATCTACAGTCTGCCCAAATATGAGGCAATGAATTTCTCGCGCCGGAAAACGCCTTTGGCAGATTTTCCGGAGCCTGTCAAAGGACAACTCTGGGGAGATTTCCGGCACAAGCAGGGCGTTATCCACAGGGCCGGCGCTTCCGGCAATGTTGTTCCTTTTGGCGCGACAGCACGGAAGCGCAGCTGCGCACAGTGACGCGGGCATGACAAGTCCATGTCACGCAAGGAAAAAAGTGCCATGTCCACAGACCGGCGCTGCCCTTATCTACTACTACTAATTTGAATAAGAGAAATAAGAAATAGAAACGGGGACAGCGCCGCGCCCGAAAAAAAGTCCGTGGACGGCCGCGCCGTGTTCGCGGCGCCACGCAGCCAAACCAGCATCGCCGGACGGCGCCCGCTCGCTAACATCCGGGGATGAGCTTCAAACCGCGGATCCTGATCGCCGAAGACGAATCGGGCATTGCCGACACCCTCCAGTACGTGCTCAAGAGCGATGGCTTCACGCCGGTCTGGTGCGCCACGGCCGAAGACGCCATCGCGCAGTTCGCGCAGGAGCCGCCGGCGCTCGCGATCCTGGATGTCGGCCTGCCCGACCTCAACGGCTTCGAGCTGTTCAAGCGGCTGCGCGCGCTGAACCAGTCGCAGGGCGGCGCCGAGGTGCCGATGCTGTTTCTCACGGCGAGGAGCGACGAGATCGACCGCGTGGTCGGGCTGGAACTCGGTGCCGACGACTACATCGCCAAGCCCTTTTCGCCGCGCGAACTGGTGGCGCGGGTGCGCACCATCCTGCGGCGCAGCGCACGAGCGGGCGCTGGAGGGGCCGCGGGCCCCGGCGATGGGGTACCCCCTCGAATTCCGGGCGCGGCGCCTCCAGCGACTGCCCAGGCCCCCGCAATGCCGTTTGCGCTGGACAACGAGCGCATGCAGATCCGCTACTACGGACGCCTGCTCGAGCTCTCGCGCTACGAATACGGGCTGCTGCGCCTGCTGGTCCAGCGGCCCGGACGCGTGTTCACGCGCGACGAGCTGCTGCAGATGGTCTGGGATGACGCGAGCGACAGCTTCGACCGCACGGTCGATGCGCATGTGAAGACCCTGCGCGCCAAGCTCAAGGCCGTGGCGCCCGAGGTGGAGCCGATCCGCACGCTGCGCGGCACCGGCTATGCGCTGAACGAAGATTTGCCGCATACGCCGTGAGCCGGCGTACAAGGATATTCATCGGCATCCTGCTGATCTACACGGTGGGCATCGCCTTCCTGCTCTACCGCGTGGTGTCGGACATCGATCCGCGCTACCGCGAATCGGCCGAGGAATCGCTGGTCGAGACTTCGCAGCTCGTGGCCAGCCTGGTCGAGCAGGACGTGATCGCGGGCGCCCTCAACACCGCGCGGCTGGAGCCGCTGTTCCGCACGGTCTATGCGCGCGAGTTCTCCGCGCAGATCTACAACCTGCACAAGAACCGGGTCGAGCTGCGCGTGTACGTCACCGACCGCAGCGGCCGCGTGGTGTTCGATTCGCTCGGCCGGCACCTGGGCGCCGACTATTCGCAGTGGAGCGACGTGAGCCGCACGCTCGCCGGCCTGTACGGCGCGCGCACCTCGCGCGACGTCGACGGCGACCCGCGCACCTCGGTGATGTACGTGGGCGCGCCGATCCGGTGGAACAACGAGATCGTCGGCATGGTCAGCGTCGGCAAGCCGGTGCAGAGCTTCGGCCAGTTCGTGGAGGACGCGCGCGCACGCACGCTGTGGGTGGGCGTGGGTTCGGGGCTGGCGCTGCTGCTGCTGGCGGTGATCGTCTCGGTCTGGCTGGTGCGGCCTTTCGGGCTGATCTCGGACTACTGGGCCTGGGTGCGCGCGCAGCGCACGCTGAGCCTTTCGCGCATGGCGCGGCGCGCCGTGGATGCGGTGCGCACCGGCTTCAGCGAAATGCGCGATGCGCTGACCGGCCGCAACTACGTGGCCGACTACGTGCAGACCTTCACGCACGAAGTGAAGAGCCCGCTCTCGGCGATCCGCGGCGCGGCCGAGCTGCTGCAGGAGCCGTCGATGCCGCATGCGGAGCGCGAGCGCTTCCTGAAGAACATCGAACGCGAGACGCAGCGCATCCAGGAAATCGTCGACCGCATGATGGAGCTCACCGCGCTGGAAACCCGCCACGGGCTGGACCGCACGGAGCCGGTGGCGCTGGCTTCGCTGATCGAGGACATCGCGATCAGCGCGCAGCCTGCAGCGGCCAAGCGCAACATCGACGTGCGCGTGAACATCCGCGCCCAGGCCCGCGCGGAGGGCGACCCCTTCCTGCTGCGGCGCGCCATCAGCAACCTGCTGGACAACGCGATCGATTTTTCACCGCAGGGCAGCGAGGTGCTGCTGACGCTGGAGACCACCTCGAAGCTCGCGCGCGTGAGCGTGCGCGACCATGGCCCGGGCATTCCGGACTACGCACAGGAAAAGGTCTTCCAGAAGTTCTATTCGCTCGCGCGGCCGCACAGCCAGAAGAAGAGCACCGGGCTCGGGCTGGCCTTCGTGAAGGAGATTGCCGCGCTGCACCGCGGGCGCATCGAGCTCGGCAATGCGGCGCGCGGCGGCGCGGTGGCCACGCTCACGCTGCCGCTGCTGCCGTCACACCACTGAAGGGGGTCACTGGCCCGTGAGCGCCGCGTAGGCCCGGCGCGTTGCGGGGCTCACGGCCTCGAGCAGTTGCTCGTACGAGGTCTTGTGCCGCGCCAGCATGCGCGCCGAGGCCACCGTCTTCGACTTGCAGAACCAGTGGCAGGTGTGCTGCATCAGGAACAGCTCGGCCGACATGGTGAAGGCCTTGGCCTTGGGCGTGCGGCCCGCGTCGTTGCGCATGACATCGGCAATGCCGCGCGCGTGGATCGCCAGCGCCTGGCGCAGGTCGAAGGTGGCGGCCGGAAACAGCCTGTGCGCGAACGGAATGGCCACTGGCAGCTTGCTCACGCGCGCATCGGCCGCGTCGACCCGCGCGAACTCGGCGGCAAAGCTGTCGAACTGGGCCGAGAGCTTTTCCTCGGTGGAATCGAGCAGGCTCCAGATCTGCTGGCGCCGCTCGGCGTTGTCCTCGCCCAGGCAGCGCAGGTAGCCTTCGGTGAGGCTCTCCATCAGCCTTTCGATCTGGTATCGGCCCAGGTGGCTGCCCAGCAGCGCGATGCGCTGGCGTTGGTCCCTGGACTTGAGGATGTAGGCGCCGACGACGATCAATGTCGCCAGGGTGAGGATTTCCATGGGGAAGAAGCGTGGGAAGGTCAAGCGAAAGAAGCCGCACCGAGTGTAGAGACTCGCTGCGGCTTCTTCCCGCCATGCCTCAGCGGAAGAAATCGAGGATGCGGTTGCGCTCTTCGGGCTGCGGCGGCGGGCCCAGCGGCACCGGGACGGCGGCCGGTGGCACACCCGTGAGTTCTTCGGCCGGCACCGGCGGCGGCTCGCTCTCCACGCCCAGGCTGGCCACGCTGTGGCCTGGCGTGAAGTCGTCGAAGTACCACTCGCCGTCGATGTTGACGACGCCCGGCGGCTCGGCCATCTTGCTGACCGGCACGCCCTTGAGCGCGGCCTGCATGTAGCCGATCCAGATCGGCAGGCTCAGGCTGCCGCCGGTCTCGCCGCGCACGCCCAGCTGGCGCGGCGTGTCGTAGCCGATCCATGCAATGCCCACGGTGGTGGGCTGGAAGCCCGCGAACCAGGTGTCGAAGGAATCGTTGGTGGTGCCGGTCTTGCCGAACAGGTCGTCGCGCTTGAGCGCCTGGTAGGCGCGCGCGGCGGTGCCGCCCTTCACCACGCTCTGCAACAGCGAATCCATGATGAAGGCGTTGCGCTCGGGAATGGCGCGGCGGCTTTCGTCGAGCACCGGCGGCTCGGTCTCGACCAGCACCTTGTCGCGCAGGTCGGTGATGCGCGTGACGAGGTACGGATTGACCTTGTAGCCGCCGTTGGCGAACACCGAGTACGCCGTGGCCATCTGCATCGGCGTGACCGAACCGGCGCCCAGCGCCATCGGCAGGTAGGCCGGGTGCTTGTCCTTGTCGAAGCCGAAGCGGGTGATCCACTCCTGCGCATACGGCGCGCCGATGGCCTGCAGCAGGCGCACCGTCACCAGGTTCTTCGACTTCATGAGCGCGGTGCGCAGCGGCATCGGCCCTTCGAAGCCGCCATCGAAGTTCTTCGGTTCCCAGGGCTGGCCGCCCGGGGTGCCCGGCTCGAAGTGCAGCGGCGCGTCGTTGACGATGGTCGCGGGCGTGAAGCCTTTTTCGAGCGCGGCCGAATAGATGAAGGGCTTGAAGCTCGAGCCCGGCTGGCGCCAGGCCTGCGTCACGTGGTTGAACTTGTTCTTGCCGAAGTCGAATCCGCCCACCAGCGACTTGATGGCGCCGCTGCGCGGATCCATGCCGATGAAGGCGCCCTCCACTTCGGGCAGCTGCGTGATCTCCCAGGTGTTCTTCGGCGTGCGGGCCACGCGGATCACCGCGCCGCGGCGGATCTTGATGTGCGGCGGCGCCTTCGCCGCAAGGCCGGACTGCGCAGGCCGGAGGCCTTCGCCGGTGATCTGCACGGTTTCGCCGTTCGCGCGCACAGCGTTGATTTCCTTGCTGCTCGCCTCCAGCACCACCGCGGCCATCACGTCGCCGTTGTCGGGATGCTCGGCCAGCGCGTCGTCCACCGCCTCGTCGACTTCCTTGGGATCGTCCGGCAGGTCGACGAAGCGCTCGGGCCCGCGATAGGGCTGGCGCCGCTCGTAGTCCATGATGCCCTTGCGCAGCGACCTGTAGGCCGCCGCCTGGTCGGCCGCGACCAGCGAGGTGTAGACCTTCATGCCGCTGGTATAGATGCTGTCGCCGTACTGCGCGTACATCATCTGGCGCACCGTCTCGGCCACGTATTCCGCATGCAGCCGCTCCGGGTCGGCGGCATCGCGCAGGTGCAGCTCTTCCTTCTTGGCCTCGGCCGCCTGCTCGGCGGTGATGAAGCCGGTTTCGTGCATGCGGTCGATCACGTAGAGCTGGCGGGCGCGGGCGCGCCGCGGATTGGCCACCGGGTTGTTGGCGCCGGGCGCCTTGGGCAGGCCGGCCAGCATGGCGGCCTCGGCCAGCGTGACGTTCTGTAGCGGCTTGCCGAAATACGCTTCCGATGCGGCGGCAAAACCGTAGGCGCGGTTGCCCAGGTAGATCTGGTTCAGGTAGATCTCCAGGATCTGGTCCTTGCTGAGCTGCTGTTCCAGGCGCAGCGCCAGCAATATCTCGTAGGCCTTGCGGCTCAGCGTGCGTTCGGAGCTCAGGTAGACGTTGCGCGCCACCTGCATCGTGATGGTCGAGGCGCCCTGCTTGCGGCCGCCCTTGAGGCTGGCCACGGCCGCGCGCGCGAAGCCCTTGTAGTCGACGCCGCCATGGTCGTAGAAGCGCGCGTCTTCCACCGCGAGCACGGCGTCCTTCATGACCTTGGGAATGCTCGCAAAGGGCGTGAGCATGCGGCGCTCTTCGCCGAACTCGCCGATCAGCGTGCCTTCGACCGTGTACACGCGCAGGGGCAGCTTGGGCCGGTAGTCGGCCAGTTCGGAAATGTCGGGCAGCCGGGGATAGATGGAGGCCACCGCAACGACGGCGGCCACCAGCAGCACCAGCGCGCCGCAGCCGAGCGCGATGGCGCTCCACCGCGCCGCGCGCCGCAGCTTCGCTGAACGCTGCGAGCGCGCGGGCTCGGCGGAGGGAGAAGAATCATCCATGGGAATCAGTGGCAAAAAGGTAAGGAAAAAAACAGTCCGTAGCGTTGGTTACACGGACGCGGCCGCCTCAGGTAAGACCGGCTCGGGTATTCGGGGGTTCCCGGCCGACAGCGCATACCAGTCGACCTTGCGCGTGGCGAGCATCAGCACCGTCAGCATGCCGAATGTCAGCAGGGCGCCGAGCAGCAGCGCATTGCTTTCCGATGCCAGCAGGCCGTAGAGCGCGCCATAGAGTACCGCGACATAGGCCCCGAAGCCCGCGCCGCGTGTCCAGCTTTGCAAGACCGCGCTGAAATAGATGCCCAGCAGCAGCACGCTCGCGCCGGCCGCGCTGGCATAGGCCAGCCAGAAGGCCAGCTTCTCGGACAGGGCCAGCAGCAGCAGGAAGAACAGCGCGATCGAGAGGCCGACCAGGCCGTACTGCACCGGGTGCATGCGCTGCCTGCGGAACAGCTCGAACATGAAGGCCGCCATGATCACCAGGCCGATGAAGAGCGCGCCGTACTTGCCGGCGCGCGTGCTCATCGAATACACGTTGACCGGCTGCGCGAGCGACACGTCGAAGGTCTGCAGGGGGCCGAGGTTGCGCTGCGCATGGCTGGTTGCAGCCACGGCCGCCGCCGTTGCGGCACTGGCGGCATCGCCGCGGCCCGGCAGCCCGGCGCGCACCTGCTCGCGCGCCGAGGTCACGAGCGAAGACACGCGCCAGTGCGCATCGAAGCCCTGCGGCGTCACTTCGCGCTGGGTGGCGAGAAAACGGCCGCCGAAACTCGGATGCGCCCAGGGCGACTTCAGATGGGCGGTGGTCTCCTCGGCAATCGGCACCATCGAGAGCGTGTCCTGCCCGACCAGGCCGAGCTTCATCTCGAAGGACAACGGTGCCTTCGCCTCCCATGCAGCGAGCGCGGCGCCGGTGAGCGGTGCGTGGATGCCGTCGGCCAGCAGGGCGTCATCCGCCAGGCCGGGCACGCGCTGCCTGAAACGCAAGGCCTCGCCGTTCATCGCGATCGAAGGCGAACCGTCGAGCCCGCGCAGGTCGCTCGCGCCGAAGACGGCGAACGGTGCCTTGAACTCGATGCGCGAATCGGTTTCGCTGTGCGCCACCGACTTGGGATCGAAGGCCGCAAAGCCGCCGCCCAGCGTGGCGCTGAGCGTATAGAACGGAATCCTGAAGATGCCCCGGTAGCGCTCGTGCGGTGCCATCGAACCTTCGATGTGCAGCTTGTCGGGAAACACCACATGGGTCATTTCCTTGCTGCGCGCCTCCTGGCCGATCACCTGGCCCTGCGCATTGCGCACCGGCTCCATCCAGCGCTCCACATAGGGCACCAGCAGCAGCGGGCCCACCACGGTCTGCGGGCCCGCATAGGTGGCTGCGAGCTCCGCGGCCGCCTCGCGCTGGCTGTTGCCGCGCTCGCGGTTGATCGCATTGATCTCGGCCAGCGGAATGCACAGCAGGAGCGTGAGCATCAGCAGTCCGGCCACCTTGACCAGCATCGAACCCTGCAGGGCCTTCAGCAACTGGAACATGTTTTTTTCTCCTCGTCGGTTGTCGAAGCCGCGATGCTCGCTGCGCCATCCGAAGCGCGTGTGAAGCGCAGCCGCCCGCGGACTTCACACAGGCTTCACACAACGCCGCATCCACGCGCCGGACTTCAAGGAGCCTTCCAATTCCCTTCTCGCGCGGTGCCGACAGTTGCGGCTGTGCAAGTTCGCACGGACACCAACACCCACACCGCCATGGATGCCCACACCTCCACCCGTCCCGGCCGCTGGCTCTGGCTCGCCACCGTGAGCCTGGCCACGGCGGGCTTCGTCGCGCTCAGCCTCAACCCCGTGCATGCCCAGGAAGCACCGGGCCCGCGGCTGAAGACCGAGAGCCCGTACTTCTTCGTGAAGAGCGACGATCCCGCGGTCGACCGCCTGCCGCTCAAGGCCACCGAGGTGGCGGTGAAGATCTCGGGCGTCATTGCCGACGTGACCGTCACGCAGACCTACCGCAACGAAGGCCAGCGCGCCATCGAGGCGAAGTATGTTTTTCCGGGCTCGACCAAGGCCGCGGTCAGCGGTCTCAACGTGCGCCTGGCCGACCGGCTGATCACCGCGCAGATCCGCGAGAAGCAGCAGGCGCAGATCGAATACGACAGCGCCAAGAAGGAAGGCAAGACCGCCGCGCTGCTCGAGCAGCACCTGCCCAACGTGTTCCAGATGAACGTCGCCAACATCCTGCCGGGCGACGACGTGAAGGTGGAGCTGCGCTATACCGAACTGCTGGTGCCGCAGTCGGGCAACTACGCGTTCGTCTTTCCCACCGTGGTGGGCCCGCGCTACAACAGCCCGCAGTCGGAGAACGCCCAGGCGAAGTGGGTGGCGCAGCCCACGCTGCGCGCGGACGTGGCGCCGGACACCAGCTTCAGGCTCAAGGCCAGCATCGACACGCCCATGGGGCTGAAGGAGGTGCGCTCCTCGTCCCATACCATCGAGGTGAAGAAGAGCGATGAAGACCGGCACGCCGACATCGTGCTCGCGGCCGATGGCCGGCCCGCGGACAACCGCGACTTCGTGCTCGACTACCGCCTTGCGGGCGAAAGGATCGAATCGGGCCTGATGCTCTACAAGGGCCAGAACACCGATGGCAGCGCCGAGAACTTCTTCCTCGCGATGGTCGAGCCGCCCAAGGCCGTGGCCGCCAGCGCGATCTCGCCGCGCGACTACATCTTCGTGGTCGACATCTCGGGGTCGATGCACGGCTTTCCGCTCGACACCGCCAAGACGGTGCTCGAACGCCTGATTGGCGGCCTCAGGCCCAGCGACACCTTCAACGTGCTGCTGTTCTCGGGCAGCAACAAGATGCTCTCGCCCCGATCGGTGCCGGCCACGCGCGCCAACATCGAGCAGGCGCTGGCCACCATCCAGAACTACGGCGGCAGCGGCAGCACCGAGCTGATTCCCGCGCTCAAGCGCGTCTACGCCGAGCCGAAGGAGGAGAAGGTCTCGCGCACCGTGGTGCTGGTGACGGACGGCTACGTGAGCGTGGAGCGCGAGGCTTTCGAGCTGGTGCGCAAGAACCTTTCGAAGGCCAATGTGTTCGCCTTCGGCATCGGGTCGTCGGTCAACCGCAGCCTGATGGAAGGCATTGCGCGCGCCGGCATGGGCGAGCCCTTCATCATCACCGACCCGATCCAGGCGCCCGAGCAGGCCGCGCGCTTCCGCCGCATGGTGGAGTCGCCGGTGCTCACCAATGTGAAGGTGACTTTCGGCGGGCTCGACGTGTACGACGTGGAACCGCAGGCACTGCCCGACGTGCTGGGCGAGCGCCCGGTGATCGTGTTCGGCAAGTGGCGCGCGGACGCGGAGGGCAAGGCCAAGGGCCGCGTGATCGTCGAAGGCCAGGGCGCCAACGGCCCGTACCGCCAGGAGCTGCGCATCGACCCGCAACTGCGCCAGGACACGGCCGCGCTGCGCACGCTGTGGGCGCGCCACCGCATCCAGAGCCTGAGCGACCAGGAAACGCTCGAGGGCGGCAGCGCGTTCAAGGAGCGCATCACCGAGCTCGGCCTGAAGTACAGCCTGCTGACCCAGTACACCAGCTTCATCGCCGTCGACAAGGTGGTGCGCAACCCCGCGCCGCAGAACAGCGTGGGCGTGAACCAGCCGCTGCCATTGCCGCAGGGCGTGAGCGAACTCGCACTCGGCGCCGAGGTGCCGAGCACGCCGGAACCCGAGACGCTGGGCGCGATTGCCGTGGTGCTGTCGATGCTCGCGATGCTGCGCCGCCGCGCGCGCCGCAACGACCCGCGCCGCTTCACGGCCTGAGCCAGGGGAAAAGAAAAAATGTCATTGGCTGCACTCGCCCATCGCCATCCGCGCATCGTGGATTGGGGCATCCACGTCGACCGCGCACCGGCTGCCGGCTGGCTCGCACTGCAATTCGCCGCGCTCGCGCCGACCTGGGCCTGGATGGCCCGGCGGCTGCGCGACGGTTCCGACGATCCGCTGGGCCTGCTGGCACTGGCTGCCCTGGCCGCGCTGGCTTGGCATTGCCGGCGCGAATTGCGCGCTGCGCCGCAGCTGGGCTGGCTGGCACTGGCAGGCGCCGGCACCGTGCTGGCGACCGCGCTGCGCACGGGGCTCGGCGCCCTGCCCGCGCTGCCGCCGCTCGCCACGGGCCTGGTGGCCGTGCTGGCGCTGGCCTGCGGCCTGCTGGCCTTCCTGCCGCGGCGCGTCGCCGCGCTGCCGGTGGCCGGCCTGGCGGTGCTCGCGCTGCCGCTGCTGTCGTCGCTGCAGTTCTATGCGGGCTATCCGCTGCGCGTGGTCACGGCCGAGGCGAGCCGCTGGCTGCTGGCACCGGGCTTCAGCGTGGCGCGCGAGGGAAGCAGCCTGGTGGTCGATGGCCGGCTGGTGATCGTCGACGCGCCGTGCTCGGGCGTGCAGATGGTGTGGCTCGGCTACTTCACGGCCTGCGCGGTGGCGCTCTGGGCCCGCCGCAGCGACCGCGGCTTCCTGCGCCGGCTGCCGATGGTCGGCCTCATGGTGCTGGGCGGCAACATCCTGCGCAACAGCATGCTGATCGCGTTCGAAGGCGCGGGCCATCCGCTCGCGCCCTGGGCGCACAACCTGCTCGGGCTGTTGATTCTGGCCGCGGTGTGCGGCGGCATCGCCCGCCTGATGGTGCCGGTGCGCACCGAGCCCGCGTTCGCCGACCGGCCGATCCCGGGCCTGATCACCACGCAAGGAGGCCGCCATGTCGACACGGTTCTTTGAAGTCCTGTTTGCCAACCATTTCATCAACCGCATCGGCCACAAGACCGCCTTTGCGCTCCTGATGCTGCTGTGCATGCTGTGGTCGACCGCGGCGGCGCTGCGTGCGCCGCCCGAACCCTCGATGGCCATGGCCTCGCACGAATGGCCGAGCCAGTGGGACGGCGTTCCACTGCGGCCGCTGGCGCTCGGCGACGTCGAGCAGCGCTTTGCCGACCGCTTTCCGGGTGCCATCGGCCGCATGACCGACGGCACGCAGACCATCGTGATGCGCGCGGTGAACGCCCCCACGCGCATGCTGCATCCGGCGGCCGACTGCTACCGCGCACTGGGCTTTCGCATTGAACAGGCGCGGCTCGAGCGCGACGCGCAGGAGCGGCTGTGGCGCTGTTTTGTTGCGCAACGGCACAGTGCGCAAAAGATCCGTGTCTGTGAGCGCATCGTCGATGCCGAAGGCACGGCTTTCACCGACACTTCAGCCTGGTACTGGGCGGCGGCCAGTGGACGCTCGAGCGGTCCGTGGCAAGCTGTGACGGTGGCGAGGCCGATGTGATGAGAGTTTTGTGAAACAGTTTCTGCGATTCGTGATCTACGGGCTGCTGGCCCTTGTCGTGACAACCTGCGTTGCTATCTTCCTGATAGTAAAACTGGTGCTTGCACCGGCCGCGGGGGAGTGGAGCACCACGGTCGAGGCCGGCCCGCTGCGCTTTGCGGTGGGCGTGCCCACGGCGGTGCGCCTGGCCACGTCGTCCTGGTTCGCGCCGCGGCTGGACGGGCATTCATTCGACAGCCGCTTCGGCACCCTGCACTTCGCCTGGAAGGACGCGGCGGGCGTGCTCGAAGTGCGCTGCTCGCCCTGCAGCGCCGAGGTTGCCGCGCTCGGCACGCAGCCGATCGTGTTCGAAGGCCTGGTCGCCACCGTGAAGCGCGAAGGCAACACGCTGGCCGGCACCATCGAGGCCACGCCGCGCAGCGCCGAGGCCGCCGCCGTGCTCCAGGGCCAGTGGCAAGGACAGCTGGTGCCCAAGGGCAAGGGCCTGCAGCTCAGCGTCGACATCAAGGACGCGCCCATTGCCCGCTGGTATGCCGTGCTCGCGCCCAGCCTGCCCGAGCTGCAGCGCGCGCGCATCGGCGGCACGCTGGCGCTGCGCGGGCAGGTCATGCTGCCGGAGGCCACGTTCGCGGTGCAGCCCACCGTGAGCCAGTTCACCGTCGAGGGACTGGGCACCGAAGCCATGCTGGGCGCGCGCACCAGCTGCGGCGCGCCGTCGAAGCTGGCCAACGACAGCTGGCTGGCGCGCGCCGTCATCGCGGCCGAAGACCAGCGCTTCTTCACCCACGCCGGCTACGACCTGACGGAGATCGTCGCGTCGATCGACAACAACCAGAAGGAAGGCCAGCCCAAGCGCGGCGGCAGCACGCTGACGCAGCAGCTCGCCAAGATGCTGGTGACCGGCAGCGACCGCACCGCGGAACGCAAGCTGCGCGAGCTGCTCTACGCGGTCGAAATGGAACAGACCCTGGGCAAGGCGCGCATCCTGCAGCTCTACCTGGACAACGCGCCGTGGGGCGGCAACCTGTGCGGCGCCGAAGCCGCCGCCCGGCGCTATTTCAAGCGTTCCGCGCGCAGCCTGGAGCCCGCGCAGGCGGTCTGGCTCGCGTCCATGCTGCACAAGCCGCAGGCGGTGCTCGAGCAATGGCGGCGCGACGGACAGATCGACCCGGACCGCACCAAGTGGGTCGCCGAGAGCGTGCGCGGCATCAGCCGCAACCAGCGCGAGTCGCTGCTCAAGAGCGTGGCGGCTGCCAGATTCACCGCACCGGAGGCCTTTCCATGAACGAGGTCGAGGCCATCGAGCGCGCCACCGTGGCCGCCGTGTCGCCGCTGGTCGTCGAAGAGCTCGACGGCTGGCTGCTGCCCTTCGACGACGGCACCGTCAAGCGCGCCAGGTCGGCCGTGCCGCTGCACCGCGAGCCGGTCGCCGGCCGCACGATCGACCGCATCGAGGACCGCTACGACCGCCGGCACTTCGTGCCCGCCTTCCGCCTGGCCGATGTGCCCTCCTTCGTGGCGCTGCAGTCCGAGCTGGAGCAGCGGCACTACGTCGGCGACTCGCCGACCTGCGTGCAGGTCGGCTCCGCACGGCGCATGCGCGAGGTGGCCGCGGCCGGCGCCCCGCTGGCCGATGTCGACCTGGCGCCCGACGACGCCTGGGCCACCCTGTTCCTTGGCGAAGGCTTCGATCCGGTGGACGGCGCCCACCGCGTGCGTGCGCTCTCGCGCGCCCAGGGCTCGCTCTATGCCAGCGTGCGCGAGGGCCGCCAGACCGTCGCGGCCGGCGCCATGGCCTTCGGCCACGGATGGGCCAGCGTGCACGGCATGCGGACCGAGCAGTCGCAGCGCGGCCGGGGCCTCGCCGGGCGCGTGCTGGCAGGCCTTGCGCAGGCGGCGCTCGCGCGCGGCTTCGAGCAGGTGTTCCTGCAGGTCGACGCGCACAACCTGGCGGCCCATGCGCTCTACCGGCGCGCCGGTTTCTCGACCCGGTGGCAGTACCGCTACTGGCAGCGCCAGCAGTGGCCGCGCTGAAGACGGGCAATTCCTACCGGGTGGCGCGGTCGGGCCGTTAGTGCCACCATGGCTGCATGACGAATGCAAACCACCACGCCAACCACCCGACCGATCCCGTGGCCACGCCGCGCGGCATCGACCACATCGTGGCCGGTGTTTCCACCAGCGATGGCGACGGCGTCAAGCTCACCCGCGTGCTGCAGCAGCCGCTGCAGAAAAGGCTCGACCCCTACCTGATGCTCGACGCCTTCGGCAGCGACAACCCGGGTGACTACATCGGCGGCTTTCCGAGCCATCCGCACCGCGGCTTCGAAACCGTGACCTACATGATCGCGGGCCGCATGCGGCACCGCGACAGCGCCGGCCACGAAGGGCTGCTGCAGAACGGCGGCGTGCAATGGATGACGGCCGGCCGCGGCCTCGTCCACAGCGAACTGCCCGAGCAGGAGGACGGCCTGATGGAAGGCTTCCAGCTCTGGCTCAACCTGCCGGCCAAGGACAAGATGCGCGAGCCCTGGTATCGCGACATCCAGAGCGAGGAGATTCCGGAATACACCACCGCCGCGGGCGTGCACGTGCGCGTGATCGCGGGCGCGAGCCACGGCATCGAGGGCGCGGTGCGGCGCGAGCACACCGAGCCGCTGTACCTCGACATCACGCTGCCGCCCGGCGCCGAGTTCGCCCAGCCCCTGCCCGACGACCACAACGCGCTCGTCTATGCGTTCCGCGAGTCGGTGTGGATCGCGGGCAGCGAGGTGCCCACGCGCCGCATGGCCATTCTGGCGAACGATCCCGGCAGCGACGGCGTGGTGCTGCGCGCCGGGGCCACCAACCACAGCCCGGCGCGCGCATTGCTGATTGCCGGCAAGCCGCTGCACGAGCCGATCGCGCAGTACGGCCCCTTCGTGATGAACACGCAGGAGCAGCTGAAGGAGGCCGTGCAGGACTTCCAGAGCGGCAAGTTCGGGGCCTGATGTAGTCGCAGGCCTACCGAAAATCGGCATCGCCCGCAGGTCACGGGCGCACGCATGGGGCATAGATTGGCCGCCATGCCGCATCGCACGACCAAAGCCCCCGAGGTCCGCAAGGGACAGGCGCCCGAAACACTGAAGCGCGACCAGTTCCACGAGCGCTTCATGCAGCCCTTCCAGGACCCCGCCTTCCAGTCCGAAAAGGAGGCGCTGCGGCGCATCGAGCTCATCGCATGGGAGGCCTACGAACAGGGCCGCAAGTCGCCCGTCACGCGCAAGGCAGGTCCGGGCCATGCCGACCCCGACTACGAACTTTCGGTCGACTGGCTCGAAGCCAGGGCGCGCATCGACGCCGCGCAGGCCGCCTGGGGCAGCCCGCAGACGCGCTCGCGCGCGCTGCTCGTCAACGGCTCGCCGCGCAACGACGGCACCTGTCCGGGGGAGATATCCAAGAGCTGGCGGCTGCTGCAACTCGCGCGCGAGGTGCTCGATGGCTGCGGCATCGAGGTCGACGTGCTCGACCTGAGCCTTCTCGCTTCCGACTACGGGCGCCACATCCATCCCTGCAAGGGCTGCGTGTCCACCGCCATGCCGCTGTGCCACTGGCCCTGCAGCTGCTATCCCAACCATGCGTTGCGCCAGACCGGCGACTGGATGAACGAGATCTACGAGCGCTGGGTGTCCGCGCACGGCGTGATCCTGTTCACGCCCACGCACTGGTACCAGTCCGCCAGCCCGCTCAAGCTCATGACCGACCGGCTGGTGTGCGCCGACGGCGGCAACCCCGACCCCACCAGCACCCACGGCAAGAAGCCCGACGAAGCCAAGGCCCTCGAACTCCAGGGCTGGGGCTATCCCAAGCACCTGGCGGGGCGGGTCTACGGCCTGGTGGTGCACGGCGACGTGGCCGGCGCCGAGAGCGTGCGGCGCAACCTGTCGGACTGGCTCGACTGGATGGGCCTCATCGACGCGGGTGCGCAGGCCCGGCTCGACCGCTACATCGGCTACTACGAGCCCTACGCCACCAGCCACGACAGCCTCGATGCCGACGAAGGCGTGCAGGAGGAAGTGCGCAACGTGGCCCGTGCCGTGGCACTGGCCGTGGGCGAACTGCGCGCGGGCAAGCTGCAGGCGCCCGACCGCGGGCTGAAGCCGCCGCGACTCAAATGAGGCATGCCGCGCCGCCGGAAGCCGCGCGCCCGTTCATGATTCTTTACGCAGGCTCACTTGCGGCTCACCTGGCCGATACAGAGGTCTTCCACACTTCGTCTCACCTGCTGCCCCTTGGCGGCGGGCTTCTTCGAAAGGAAGCACTTCTCATGATCTCTCTTCGCCAACGCATCGTCTGGGCCAGCCTTCTGGGCTCGGCCGCCCTCGCCTCTTCGGGCGCCTTCGCACAACAGGCCCCGGCGGCACCCGGCACTTCGCCTTCCACGCCCACGGCCGCCGTTGCGCAGGCCGAGGGCAGCGCGGCACCCAAGGCGCAGCACAAGCGCATGGACCCGGCCCAGCGCATGGAGCGCATGCAGGAGCACCGCACCAAGCGGCTTGCCGCGCTGAAGGAAAAGCTCAAGCTGAATGCCGGACAGGAAAGCGCGTGGACCACCTTCGCAGCGGCCAGCCAGCCGCCGGCCCGCACGCAGCGCATGGACCGCGCGGAATTCGCCAAGCTCACCACGCCCGAGCGCCTGGAGCGCATGCAGGCCCGCCAGGCCGAGCGCAGCGCCAGGTTCGCCAAGCGCACCGAAGCCACCAAGGCCTTCTATGCCGCGCTGACGCCCGAGCAGCAGAAGACCTTCGACGCGGAGACGGTGCATGTCGGCATGCATGGCCACCGCGGCCACCACGGCCACGGCGGCGCTGACGGGCAACCTTCGGCAGCACCCGCCAAGAGCTGACCCGCCGCCGGGGCGCCGGAACCGGCGCCCACGCATGAAAAAGCCCGCGATGCCTCGAGCACCGCGGGCTTTCTTTCTTCGTACATGGACGGCTATTGGGGCGTGCCGGTCCTTTCGGACGGATTGGTGGGCACGTCCGGCCGCTCGCCGGGCTGGCCGAACCGGGGCTTGGTCTTGCGGGCCATCTGGCTCACCTCGGCGCGCGACATTTCGCCGGTGGGTTGCGGCATCGCGTTCGGCTGCGCATTCACGGTGGTGCTGGCCTCGCCCTTGGGCACCGGGTTGTTGGCGTTGTTGCGGTTGTGGGCGCGCGCCTCGGCCTTCACGGCTTCGCGCGACACCGGCATGCTGGCGTCGGGGCGCTGCGGCGGGTTGGGCACGCCGGAGGGCGTCTGCGTGCTGGCCTGGCCGCTCACGGCGGGGTCCGGCTGCGCAGGTATCGACGTGGCTTGCGCCATGGCGGCACCGGCCGCGGCCATCAGGCCGGCCAGCGCCGTGGCGTGAAGGATTGCGTGCTTCATGGTGCGTTCCTTTAAAAAATGATGATGAAGAGGACCGCCGGCTTGTTTTTGCTGCGGCCTGAAAACCACCGTAGGAGGCCCCCCATGCGGCCCGTGTCGGGGTGCGGCAGGCCTGCCTGTAGGAGCCGGCCGTCGCCTCGCGAAAGGCGGCAAAGAAGGTGGCGCGTTCCTACAGGCGCGCCGGGCGCGGCAACGTACAACCACAACACCGATGTCTTCCTCACCGATTCCACTTGCCGCCGCGGCGCCGACTTCGCTCAAGGTCATGACGGTGAACACCCACAAGGGCTTCACCGCGCTCAACCGCAAGTTCATCCTGCCGGAGCTGCGCGACGCGGTGCGCACGGTGGGAGCCGACGTGGTGTTTCTGCAGGAAGTGCTCGGCACCCATTCGCGCCACTCGCGCAAGGTCAACAACTGGCCCGAGGCGCCGCACTACGAATTCCTGGCCGACACCATGTGGCCGCAGTTCGCCTATGGCCGCAACGCCGTGTACCCGAGGGGCCATCACGGCAACGCGGTGCTGTCCAAGTTTCCGATCGTGCATTTCCGCAACCATGACGTGTCGGTGGCCGGGCCCGAAAAGCGCGGCCTGCTCCATTGCGTGCTGCGCCTGCCGGGCCGCACGGTCGACGTCCACGCGATCTGCGCACATCTCGGCCTGGCCGAGGCGCACCGGCAGCAGCAGCTCGAACTGCTGCTGCACATCGTGCGCGACGAGGTGCCGGCCGACGCGCCGCTGATCGTCGCAGGCGACTTCAACGACTGGCGCGGCCGCGCCCACCAGGTGCTGGAGGAAGGCGCCGCGCTGCGCGAGGTCTTCGTGCATGCGAACGGCTCGGCCGCCAAGACCTTTCCGGCGCGCTTTCCGCTGCTGCCTCTGGACCGCATCTATGTTCGCAACGCGGGCGTGCATGCGCCCGTGGTGCTGCCGCGCAAGCCCTGGTCGCACCTGTCGGACCATGCGCCGCTGGTGGCGAACATTGATCTTTGAAGCGGACACGAGCCATGACCTGTGGTGAACGCCATGGATAACGTCGGCCAATGGGTGGGCGGCAACCGCATCGCGCTGCTCGAGAACGGCGAGGAGTTCTTCCCGCGCGTGTTCGATGCCATTCGCGGGGCGCAGCGCGAAGTCATCATCGAGACCTTCATCCTGTTCGAGGACAAGGTCGGCTTGGCGCTGCATGCCGCCATGCGCTCGGCGGCCCAGCGCGGCGTGAAGATCGATCTGCTGGTCGACGGCTTCGGCTCGCCGGATCTCTCGCGCGAATTCATCTCGCAGCTGAGCGCCGTGGGCGTGCGGGTGCGGGTGTTCGATCCGGGGCAACCCGTCCTCGGCAAGCGGCTCAACGTGTTTCGGCGGATGCACCGCAAGATCGTGGTGGTCGATGGAGAACTCGCGTTCGTGGGCGGCATCAACTATTCGGCCGACCACCTGCTGGACTACGGGCCCAAGGCCAAGCAGGACTACGCGGTGGAGCTGCGCGGACCCGTCGTGGCGCAGATCCACCAGTTCGTGCTGCGCGCCATCGCGCTCGGCGACAAGGGGCCGCGCTGGTTCCGCCGCCGGCTCAAGCAGGCGCCGCCCGTCGACCGCGAGTCCGTCGGCGATGTGGAGGCGGTGCTCATCACGCGCGACAACCGCCGCCACACCAGCGACATCGAACGCGAGTACCTGGCCGCGATCCGCGCCGCGCGCAAGCGCATCGTGATTGCCAACGCGTATTTCTTTCCCGGCTACAGGCTCATCAAGGAGCTGCGCCGCGCTGCCCGGCGCGGCGTGGACGTGCGGCTCATCCTGCAAGGCGAGCCCGACATGCCGATCGTCAAGACGGCCGCCACCATGCTCTACCACCACCTGCTGCATGCGGGCGTGCGCATCTACGAATACTGCGACCGCCCGCTGCACGCCAAGGTCGCGCTGATGGACGACGGATGGACCACGGTCGGCTCGAGCAATCTCGATCCGCTGAGCCTGTCGCTCAACCTGGAGGCCAACGTGTTTGCGCGTGGCAGGGCCTTCAACCAGCTGCTGTGGGAACGCATGGACAAGCTCATGCGCGAGAGCTGCCAGCAGATCGGCGAGGCCGACCTGGAGAGCGGATGGAGCGGCTGGCGGCTGGTGCGCAGCTTCTTCATCTTCCACTTCCTGCGCTGGTATCCGTCGTGGCTCGGCTGGCTGCCGCGGCAGGTGCCGCGCCTCACCCCGGCCGAAGCCATCGAGCTTGCCGAGAAGCGCGAAAAGCGCGAAGGCGCCGGCGACAACGGGGCCACGCCGACGGAAGCGGCATGAGCATCTCCACTGCGAAGCCCGCGCACCGGCCCTGGTGGCCCTGGCTGCGGCGCATCGCGGTCTGGGCCTTCTTCGGCCTGATCGCCTGGCTGCTCGTGAGCCAGGCGCGTGCCATCGACTGGCAGGAGGTGTTCGACGCCATGCGCGCGCTGCCCGCGGCCACGCTGTGGCTGGCCGGTGCGCTGGCCGCCGGCAGCTTTGCCACCTACAGCACCTACGACCTGCTGGGCCGCCATCTCACGCGCCACCCGCTCGGCGCCCGCACCGTCATGGGCGTGACCTTCATCAGCTATGCCTTCAACCTGAACCTCGGTTCACTGGTGGGCGGCGTGGCGTTCCGCTACCGGCTCTATTCGCGGCTGGGCCTTCCCAACGGCACCATCACGCGCGTGCTCGGCTTCAGCATGCTGACCAACTGGCTCGGCTACCTGGTGGTGGCGGGAGTGGCCTTCTGCTTCTGGCCGCTGGTGCTGCCGGCCGAATGGAAGGTCGGCAACGGCGGGCTGCGCATCCTGGGCGCGGTGCTGCTGCTGCTGGCCGCGGGCTACTTCGTGCTGTGCGCCCTGGCCAGCGGGCACGTGTTCCGGCTGCGCCACTATCCGTTCAAGGTGCCGTCCCTTCGGATGGCCTGGCTCCAGCTGGCCCTGTCGTGCCTGAACTGGGCGCTGATCGGCAGCGTGATCTGGGTCCTGCTGCAGGGCGCGGTGGCCTACCACACGGTGCTCGCGGTGCTGCTGGTGGCCGCGGTGGCCGGCGTGGTCACGCACGTGCCGGCGGGCCTGGGCGTGCTGGAGGCGGTGTTCCTTGCGCTGCTCTCGCATGAGGTGGCGCAGGGCCGGCTGCTGGGCGTGCTGCTGGTCTACCGCGGGCTTTACTACCTGTTGCCGCTCGGCGTGGCCACGGTGGCGTACTTCGTCACCGAGCTGCGTGCGCGGCGCTGGCGTCACGCCGCGACGTTGAAGCGCTAGAAGTGATAGGTGTAGCGCAGCCGCACAAAGTTTTCGCCCGGGTTGGGCTTCTTGATGCCGGCATTCGAAAAATGCTGCAGCCGCAATGTGAGTTCGTGCCTGCCGTTCTCGCCGAAGCTGCGTCCCACGCCCAGCACTTCGGTGAACTGGAACGCGGTGCTGAAGCTGCGGTCGGGCGTCCGGTAGAGGTGGTCCATCACCGTGCCGCCGACGCCACCTTCGGCAAACCACGGCGAACTGCCGCTGTCGAAGCGGTAGCGCCAGGTGTAGATCGCGCCGATCTGCGTGTAGTTGCGCGAACCGCCGCCCAGGGCCGGCGCATGCCAATGGCTCGCGAACAGATCCCAGTAAGAAGTGAGCGCCCCTTCATGCACCGGCTGGCGCGGCGACCACGGCAGCGTGACGCCCACCGTGGCCGACTCGGTGCCGCCCTGGTCGCCATGCGGCGCATGGCCGCCCTCGAAGTAGTAGCCGCGCGCGCTGTCTTCGAACGCATGAGCCGGTGCGCCCAGCAGGCTCAGGACGCCTGCGAACACGGCGGCCCCGAGGGACGCGGACCTGTGTGTTTTCATGATGTGGTTGTTAACTGCAAATAATGAAAGAAAAGAAGAGAAATAATTACTTTCCGCTGCAGTCCGCGCCTGGGCCCGAGGCTATTGCCATGTCGGAAAGTAGGACTTGTTCAACAGAATTGCGGAATCGGTTTTGTTGCGGCGCAGCAATTGCCGCGCCTCGCGTCTATAGTGGGGCTCGTCCGTCCTCATAGATCGCGCCCCATGCCATCCCTCACCTCCGTCGCCCGCCTGTCCAACCCGCTGATGCTGTGGGTCGACGTGGCCCTCAAGACCCAGGAGATGCTGCTGTCCTCCGGCTCCGTGATCCAGATGCGCACCGGGCGCATGGCCAAGGCGGGGCTCGCGCCCAGCGCAGCCGATCTCGCGGAGTTCCAGCTCATGGGCGATGAAAAAATTGCCGCCGCAGGCCAGTCCGGGGCCGCCATGGTCCGGCAATGGCACAGCAGCCACGTCTCGCTGGCGAACCGCGCGCTGCAGCAATGGATTCTGAGTGCCGGAGCCTTTCTGTCGATGGCCGGCAGCGTCACGCCGGCGCAGGCCGCGGAGCGCAGCGACGCCTTCGTGCAAGCCACGGCCCGGGCGGCGGGCACGGCCAGCCGGCTCTCGGGCGCGGCGGTGCGCATCGCACGCGAAGGACTGAAGCCGATCCACGCCGCCGCCACCTCGAACGCCCGGCGGCTGGCCGCAGAACTGCGCGGCTGAGCGCGCGGGTGTGCGTCAGCCGCGCGCCATCACCAATGTCAGCAGCGTGATCTCGGACGGCGCGCCAAAGCGCTTGGGCGGCCCCCAGTAGCCGGTGCCGCGGCTCACGTAGACCCACATGTCGTGCAGCCGGTGCAGCCCGGCGGTGAAGGGCTGCTGCATCGGCACGAACAGGTTCCACGGAAAGAACTGGCCGCCGTGCGTGTGGCCCGACAGCTGCAGCTGGTAGCCGGCCTGGGCCGCCAGCGTCGCGCTGCGCGGCTGGTGCGCGAGCAGCACCCGCGTGTGCACCAGCGGCGGCGCGTCGAACAGCGCCAGGTGCGGATCGCTGGCGTGCGCGGCATCGAAATGGCCTGCGGTGTAGTCGGTCACGCCCGCCAGCACCAGCTGGCTCTCGAACAGCTCTTCGTCGTTCTGGGCGCCCCGCACGTTGCGCGTCTGCAGCACCACGTGCTCGTTGAGCAGCACCCTCAGGCCCAGCCTGCGCAGCTCGTCGATCCATGCGTGCGCGCCGGCGTAGTACTCGTGATTGCCGGTGACCACGAAAGTGCCGTGCTTCGCACGCAGCCCGGCCAGCGGCGCGATGTGCTCGCGCAGCTCGGCCACGCTGCCGTCCACCAGGTCGCCGGTGATCGCGATGGCATCGGCGCCGAGCCGGTTCACCGCATCGACGATGCGCTGGATGTAGGCGCTGCGGATCGTGGGGCCGACGTGGATGTCGCTGAGCTGCGCGATCGTGAAGCCCTCGAGCGCCGCCGGCAGGCCGCGGATCGGAACCTCCACGCGCTTCACGTCCGCGGTGCGGCGGGCATTGAGAAAACCCACCATCGACACCAGCGTGGCCAGCACCAGCACGGCCATTGCGCTCCATGGCAGCACGGCATGCCAGGGCACTGGCGCGCCGAACAGCACGCTCGCCAGCCAGGCGAGCAGCAGGCCCGCGTCGCGCAGCAGCGTCGACACGAACAGCGAGGAGAACCAGCCCATGCTGATGAGCCCCGTCCACTGGAGCAGTTCGCCCGCCGAGGCGCCGCGCTCCCTGCCGCGCGAGACAAAGGGCAGCGGGATCGTCAGGGCCGAGATGGCGAGCGCGGCCAGCGCGAGCGGCCAGGCCGGCGTGAGCATGGCCAGCGCGGGCAGCAGCCGCAGCGCAATGTAGACATGCAGGAGCGCGGTGAGCACGCTCAGGGAACGTATCGGCATGGGGGCAATGGGAACGGGCGTGGCCCGGGACACGGCATCTGCAAGGCGCATGCCGCGCATTCAAGGCGGTCTCCGGCCGCTGCCTCGCTATTTTTTCTATAGCGCCGGGCAGCCGGATAGCGTGCGCTGCGGTCGAAGCGGGCGGCGAGGCTCCCGTTGCGCCGCGCCGCCACCGGGCCGGCGCTCGCCAGTCACTGCACCGCGCGCGTGCCGGCAGAAGCCATATCGGTGCCCGCCGGCCAGACGAATGCCACCCGAGCGGGCGCGCCGGGCCTGACCTGCAGCGTCTGCTTGAGCGTGTTTCCACGCAAGCGAGCCTCCACTTCATAGGTGCCGGGGTCGAGCCGCGCCACCATGAACGGACCGGCCGACTCCACGTTGTCGAGCAGCACCGTGCCATGGCTGTCGCGCACGGTCACGCGCACGTCGGAGGCGAACTCGGCGCCCTTGTGGTCCTTGATCGCGAATTCGAAGGTGGCCGGCCAGCGCGGCGCCACCGTCTCCATCAGCTTGGCCTCGTCGCTGCCGATGCCGCCGCTCATGTATTCGATGCCGTGCGTCATGCGGATCGGCGGGTTGACCGTCGCGTGTGCCGAAGAAGAAAGCGCCGCGAGGAGAACGGCGCCGCACAGCATGGCGGCCGCGAGAGGCCGCGCATGCGATGAAATCCGGGGGGTCATGTCTGGGTCCTTTCTTCCTTGTCTGCGTGGCCGGGGAAGGCCACGTGCGCCACTGTGCGGCGCACGGCTTAGGCAAGGCTTAACGAAAAGGTCCAGGCCCGGCCGGGCCGGGAAGGAAAGGGAGGAAGCTCAGCGCGCCGCCGAGGTCTGCGCGAGCGCCTGCGGCATCGGCGGCATCACCGAGGCCATGTCGAAGTTCGACGGCCACATGAACACTGCCCGGGCCGGCACGCCTGCAATCACCGTCAGCGTCTGTGTCATCGTGAGGCCGCCGAGCGTCACGTTCACGTCGTAGGCGCCCGGGTCCAGCCGCGCGAGCATGTAGGGCCCCTGCGACTGCGCCTCCATCACGGGGCGGCCCGTGTACTTCTCGCGCACCTGGACCGCCGCGCGCGCGGGGAAGCTGCCGCGCTGCGCGCTGTCGTTGATACCGAACTCGATGGTGGCTGCCCAGCGCGGCGAGACCATCTGCATGAAGGCCGCCTCGGCCTTGTTCGTGCCGCCGCACATGTATTCGACGCCCTGCGCCATCTGGATGGGCGGGTTCGAGAACGCATGGGCCGATGTCATCGCCCCGAAGAATGCTGCTGTGCCGCCCAGTACCAATGCAGCCATCGGCTGCCGCAGACGCATAAGGTTCATTGCTTCGAGTCCTCGATCATGGGGTGACGTGAAATCCGTCGAGGATTTTGCTTAGCAAGAGTCGGGCTAGATATAGCGTTTACGAGGAAGGATCTTCGGGGAAGGACTGAACGCTATTGTTTTAATAGCTGATGACAGACGTGTGACGGGCGTCGGCGCCCTTTCGGAGGCTCCTCCCTGTGAAAACCCTGAGAAGCCGCCGCTGTGGGCCCGATTCGACGCGGTGCACGTCATCGGCGCCTACAGAGGTGCACCGTGCCGCTGGTTATGAAGAAAGTTCGTACAGCAGAAAGGAGCTTCAAATGACCATTGGATCCAGGATCGAGGCAATCAAGCGGAAGGACGCACGGCGGCCCGGCTTCCCGGGCGAGCACCTTGCCGTGCTCGGCACAGGTGTCCTGCTGCTGCTGACCGCGGGGCGCAGCCACTCCCTGGCGCGCCGCCTGCTGGCGGGCGCCGCTGGCGGTGCGCTGGTCGGCCGCGCGGCCAGCGGAACCGGCGGGCTGGCACGCGTCGCGCAAATGATGCACGGTGGCCGGGGCGAGCGGAGCGCAGGCAGAGGCCGCGTTCACGTCCACCGGTCCATTTGAGCCAGGCCGCCTATTTGCTGAAAGAGGCGGCTGAACTCCGGGCGGTTCCGCCTGGGCTGCCGCTGATCGGGCGAATGATCGGCGGAATGGCCGGGTGTTTCAGTAGGAGCCCGGCGGCGGCGCATGCTTGACTCGCCGCGCCGAGGTCATGCAGATGAACCGGGCCCGCGCAGCGCCGAGCCGTGCGCGGCAGGCGCCCACCAAGCCACCGACGGCGGATTTGGCGGTATCTGCGGTGGGCGATTCGCTCGGATAGGAGGGAGACATTCCGCACTTGCGCATCAGCCGGTTCACTTGGTGAATGCGTGCCACCTTGCGCGTCGAAGCGGTGTAGAAGGTCACGCCGATCGAGATCGACAGGCGACCGCCAGGGGTGGCGGCCCGGTCGGCCGTGGATCTCGTCATGTGGGGCGAGGTGCTCGGGAAATAGACGGCATCGCCGGGCTGCGCATCGAATTCCAGCCCGCGCGGCAAGAACGCTTGGTTGAAGCGCACTTTCTGGAGCGACTGCGTGACGATGAAATCCTCCACCGCTTCCGCCGGCACGATGCTGCGGTCGCGGTGGTCCCAGACGTTGAGGATCTTGTGGCCATGCAACTGCAGCCAGAAGTTGTTCTCGCGATCGATGTGAAAGGGCGTGACGGAAGGCGGCGCAGAGAAGAAAACGAATCCGTTCACCCTGAAGATGTCCGGCTGCTCGCGCTCGACGAGGGAGCGCATCGAATTCACCACCGACATCAGCAGGGCCTGGTAGCGCGGGATGACTTCGATGTTGTAGAAGGCCACCGACGAACCTGGCTCCTCCACGCGCTTGAAGAATTCCGCGATGCTGCGCCCGTCGGGCGGCCGGCTGTCGTGCGCGAGCCTGGAAGCGACCGTCCTGTCGGGGTTCATGAACCTGCACTGGTCCAGCTTCGAGAGTTCCATCCCGAGCCTCACGAGTTCGGGCACCTGGAACAGCGGATGCTCGTGGAAGTTGTGGTGCATCGGCGTGATCCTCTGGGTAGAGAAGCTGCCGGGATCGTCCGTCCACACCCGATACGTCGTTTCCGAAGCCCCGACGGAATTCATGCTGGTGACGCACATCGCACCCTCCAGATCGCTTCTGGGCGCCTTTTCCCTCAAACAAGGTCAAGGCAAAGTCCGCGAGCAAAAGTAATACTTTGGAACTCAATTCTGAGATTAACTGCTGACTTTTGCCTGACAAAACAGGGCTTATTGGTGAAAGTACCTATGGGCGACTAAAGGGCTATCGGAGTGGGTTGGCGCGCGTGGCAGGTTGGCGGGCCTGTGGCTCGAAGAAACAAAAAAACGCCCGGCAATGCCGGGCGCTCTTTTTTGTTTCACCGACGCTGTCGGATTTCTTCAGCGATCAGACGTCGATATTCGCCGCCCGCAGCGCGTTCTGCTCGATGAATTCGCGGCGCGGCTCGACCTCGTCGCCCATCAGCATCGTGAACACGCGGTCGGCTTCGATCGCGTCGTCGATCTGCACGCGCAGCAGGCGGCGCACGGTCGGGTCCATGGTGGTTTCCCACAGCTGTGCGGGGTTCATTTCGCCCAGGCCCTTGTAGCGCTGTCGCGAGGTCGCGTTTTCGGCCTGGCCGATGAGCCACTTCATGGCGATGCGGAAGTCGGCCACCTTTTCTTCCTTGGCGCGTTCGCCTTCGCCGCGGCGGACGGTGGCGCCTTCGCTGCTCAGGAGGTTGCGGAAGGTGTTGGCGGCTTCGGCGAGCGCGGCGTAGTCGGCGCCGTGCACGAAGTCCTGCGTGAGCACGCTGCTCTTGATGTTGCCGTGGTGGCGGCGGCTGATGCGCAGGAGCGGCTTGTCGGTGCGGGCGTCGAATTCGCTGCTTACCTCGGCCGGCACGCCGGTGGTGTTGAGCTCGCGCAGCTTGGCCTGCAGCGCCACGGCCGAGGCTTCGGCCGCGGGCGTGGTGTCGAGATCGAGCGCCACGCCGTCGGCAATGGCGCGCAGGGCCTCGGCATCCATGAAGTTGCGCAGCCGCGCGATCACGGCTTCGGCCAGCTGGTGCTTGCGCGCGAGCTCGGCCAGCGTGTCGCCGGAGAGGGTGGTCGAGTTGGGGCCGCCGGTCTCGATGCTCGCGTCCTTCAGCGCCACCTTGAGCAGGAAGGCGTCCAGCGCGGGGCCGTCCTTCAGGTACTGCTCTTCCTTGCCGACCTTCACCTTGTACAGCGGCGGCTGCGCGATGTAGATGTGGCCGCGCTCGACCAGCTCCGGCATCTGCCGGTAGAAGAAGGTGAGCAGCAGCGTGCGGATGTGGGCGCCGTCGACGTCGGCGTCGGTCATGATGATGATGCGGTGGTAGCGCAGCTTGGCGACGTTGAAGTCGTCCGCCCCGCCGCCCGCGCTGGTGGCGCCGGCACGGCCGATGCCGGTGCCCAGGGCCGTGATCATGGTGAGGATTTCGTTGCTGGTGAGCAGCTTCTCGTAGCGCGCCTTTTCCACGTTCAGGATCTTGCCGCGCAGCGGCAGGATGGCCTGGAACTTCCGGTCGCGGCCCTGCTTGGCGGAGCCGCCGGCGGAGTCGCCCTCCACCAGGTAGACCTCGCACAGCGCGGGATCCTTTTCCTGGCAGTCGGCCAGCTTGCCGGGCAGGCCCATGCCATCGAGCACGCCCTTGCGGCGCGTCATCTCGCGGGCCTTGCGCGCAGCCTCGCGGGCGCGGGCGGCCTCGACGATCTTGCCGCAGATGATCTTGGCGTCGTTCGGGCGCTCCTGCAGGTAGTCGGTCAGGAGGCGCCCGACGATGTCTTCCACCGGCGCGCGCACTTCGCTGGACACCAGCTTGTCCTTGGTCTGGCTCGAGAACTTGGGCTCGGGCACCTTCACGCTCAGCACGCAGCACAGGCCTTCGCGCATGTCGTCGCCGGTGACTTCGACCTTGGCCTTCTTGGCGAACTCGTTTTCTTCGATGTACTTGTTGATGACGCGGGTCATCGCGGCGCGCAGGCCCGTGAGGTGGGTGCCGCCGTCACGCTGCGGGATGTTGTTGGTGAAGCACAGCACCTGCTCGTTGTAGCCGCTGTTCCACTGCATCGCCACTTCGACGCCGATGTGCGTGCCCGGGATGCCGCCGTAGGTGTCGGCCGGCTTCTCGCCCATTGCGTAGAACACGTTGGGGTGCAGGACGGTCTTGCCCTTGTTGATGAAATCGACAAAGCCCTTGACGCCGCCGGCGCCCGAGAAGTCGTCTTCCTTGCCGCTGCGCTCGTCCTTCAGGCGGATGCGCACGCCGTTGTTCAAAAAGCTCAGCTCGCGCAGCCGCTTGGAGAGGATTTCATAGTGGAAATCGGCGTTCTCCTTGAAGATCTCGGTGTCGGGCAGGAAGTGGACTTCGGTGCCGCGCTTGTCGGTCTCCCCGATGATCCGCATCGGCGACACCTCGACGCCGTTCACGGTCTCGATCAGGCGGTTCTGCACGAAGCCGCGGCTGAATTCGAGCTCGTGGATCTTGCCTTCGCGCCGCACCACCAGACGCAGCATCACGCTCAGCGCGTTCACGCAGCTCACGCCCACGCCGTGCAGGCCGCCCGACACCTTGTAGCTGTTCTGGTTGAACTTGCCGCCCGCATGCAGCTCGGTGAGCGCGATTTCGGAGGCCGAGCGCTTGGGCTCGTGCTTGTCGTCCATCTTCACGCCCGTGGGAATGCCGCGGCCGTTGTCGGTGACGGAGATCGAGTTGTCGGTGTGGATGGTCACGACGATGTCGTCGCAATGCCCGGCCAGCGCCTCGTCGATGGAGTTGTCGACCACCTCGAACACCAGGTGGTGCAGGCCCGTGCCGTCGGAGGTGTCGCCGATGTACATGCCGGGGCGCTTGCGCACCGCCTCGAGCCCTTCGAGGATCGTGATCGAGCCTTCGCCGTAGCTGGTGTCGGCGGGCGTGATCTCGATCGGTACCGCACTCTCGATCTCGGGCGTGTAGACCGGCTCGGTGTGGGGTACTTCGGGCTTGTTCTCTTCTGCACTCATTCGGATATTCCTCTATCTCTCACGGCATTCACGGGATTTCTCGGGCTCTCGGAGCCGGTTTTTCCTGCCTCTTGAAAGCGCAAACCCGCGGAGGGCCGCGGGCTGTCTGCGCAAGGCGCTGTGTTTTCTGGCTTCTAGATTCGCATCGGCATCACGACGTACTTGAAGGATGCGTTCTCGGGGATGGTCAAAAGGGCCGAGCTGTTGGAGTCGGCCAGGTCCAGCTTGACCATGTCCTGGTCCATGTTGGACAGCGCGTCGATCAGGTAGGTCACGTTGAAGCCGATCTCGATGGCGTCGCCGCCGTAGTCGATGTCGAGTTCGTCCTGGGCCTCTTCCTGCTCGGCATTGTTCGACGCGATGCGCAGCGTGCCGGGCTCGATGTTCAGGCGCACGCCCTTGAACTTCTCGCTCGTCAGGATGGCGGTGCGCTGCAGGCTGGCCAGAAGCGGCGCGCGGCCGAGCGTGACGCTGTTCTTGTGGTTCTTGGGGATCACGCGGTTGTAGTCGGGGAACTTGCCCTCGACCAGCTTGGTGACGAACTCCATGCCGCCAAAGCTGAACTTGGCCTGGTTGTTCGCAAACTGCATCTCGATGGCGCCTTCGGCGTCCGACAGCAGGCGCTGCATCTCGAGCACGGTCTTGCGCGGAAGAATGACTTCCTGGCGCGGCACCTCGACGTCGAGCGTGGCCGACGAGAACGCCAGGCGGTGGCCGTCGGTGGCCACCAGGCTCAGCTGCTTGCCTTCGGCCACGAACAGGATGCCGTTCAGGTAGTAGCGGATGTCGTGCACGGCCATGGCAAAGGAAACCTGCGAGAGCAGGTCCTTCAGCGTCTTTTGCGGCACGCTGAACACGGGGCCGAAGTTGGCGGCTTCCTGCACCAGCGGAAAGTCCTCGGCCGGCAGCGACTGCAGCGTGAAGCGGCTCTTGCCGCCCTTGAGCACCAGCTTGCTCGCGCTCGATTCGAGGCTCACGGTCTGGTCGGCCGGCATGGTGCGCAGGATGTCGATCAGCTTGCGCGCGCCGATGGTGGTGGTGAAGTTGCCTTCATCGCCGCCGAGCTCGGCCGTGGTGCGGATCTGGATCTCGAGGTCGCTGGTGGTCAGCTGCAGCTGGCCGCCGGTCTTGCGGATCAGCACGTTGGCCAGGATCGGCAAGGTGTGGCGCCGCTCCACGATGCCAGCCACCGACTGCAGCGCGGCGAGGACCTTGTCTTGGGTTGCCTTCAAAACGATCATGTCTTCTTCCTCTTCTCTTATCTCTTTGAATCCGCCATTGAGACGCCATTCTCCGCTGTTGCGAGGGGCATGCCTGGCGACATCCGGGATCAGCCCTTGAGCGTCTGCTCGAGCACGTGCAGCTGCTGGTTGAGCTCGGTGAGCTGCTGGCGCTCGCCCGAGATCTTGCGCACCGCGTGTAGCACCGTCGTGTGGTCGCGCCCGCCGAACAGCTCGCCGATTTCGGGCAGGCTCTTCTGCGTGAGCTCCTTGGCCAGGTACATCGCGATCTGCCGCGGCCGCGCAATGCTGGCCGGGCGCTTCTTGCTGTACATGTCGGCGACCTTGATCTTGTAGTAGTCGGCCACCGTCTTCTGGATATTTTCGACCGAGATCTGCCGATTCTGGATCGACAGCAGGTCGCGCAGCGCCTCGCGCGCCAGGGCGATCGAGATCTCCTTCTGGTTGAAGCGCGAGTAGGCCAGGATCTTGCGCAGCGCGCCTTCGAGCTCGCGCACGTTGGAGCGCACGTTCTTGGCAACGAAGAAGGCCACTTCTTCCGGCATTTCGGCCGATTCGGCACGCGCCTTGTTGATCAGGATGGCCACGCGCATTTCGAGCTCGGGCGGCTCGATGGCCACCGTGAGGCCCGAATCGAAGCGCGAGACCAGCCGCTCGTGGATGTCGGCCAGGCCCTTGGGATAGGTGTCGCTGGTCATCACGATGTGCGACTTCTTGGCCAGCAGGGCCTCGAACGCATTGAAGAATTCTTCCTGCGTGCGGTCCTTGTTGGCGAAGAACTGCACATCGTCGATCAGGAGCAGGTCGAGCGAGTGGTAGCGCTCCTTGAACTCGTCGAAAGTCTTGCGCTGATAGGCTTTGACCACATCCGAGACGAACTGCTCGGCATGGATGTAGAGAACTTTGGAATCCGGGCGGTCGGCCAGCAGCCGGTTGCCCACCGCGTGCATCAGGTGGGTCTTGCCCAGGCCGACGCCGCCGTAGATGAACAGCGGGTTGTACAGGTGGCCTGGCATGCCGGCCACGTGCATGGCGGCGGCGCGCGCCATGCGGTTGGCCGTGCCCTCCACCAGGGTGTCGAAGGTGAGGCCCGAATTGAGCCGGTTCTTGAAGCCGGCGTTGGCGGGCTCCTCGCCCGGGCCGGCCACGTCACGCGGCACGTCGGTTTCGGCCAGCACGGCAACCGGGGCAGAGCGCACGGGCGCTTCTCGCGGAGCAAGCGCTAACTCAACTGCGACCGGCTGGCCGTACATCTTCTCGGCCATGGCGGCGATCTTGCCGGCGTACTGGGCCCGGATCCAGTCGAGCTTGAAGCGGTTGGCAACGAACACCGTCATGCGCGAAAGGTCGTCCGCGACCTGCGCTGTCAGGGGCTTGATCCAGGTGTTGAACTGCTGCTCGGACAGCTCCTGCGCGAGCTGGTCGACGCAGGCCTGCCAGAGGCTTTCGCCGATGCCGTCAGTGGACATGGGCGCTTGAAAAAATGGTGAAACCCTCGGGCATTTTTTGGTATATGTATTGTGGATATTCTCTGCTGAAGGCGCCTCGCATTCTAACTTGTCAAAACCTTATCCACACGCCGCCGGCGGCGGCGAAAGGCCCGCAAATCCAGTCGAAGATTGTTCAGGGGCCGAATGTTTGCGATAATTGCGGGTTTCCCTGAAAACCTCATTGCGTCTTTCGGGGGCCAATCCGAAACACGCTCTCCGGCGCCCGCGGCTTTTTCGCCTGCGGAAACAGGGAATCAGGAACCATCATGAAACGCACATACCAAGCATCCAAAGTCCGCCGCGCCCGTACCCACGGCTTTCTGGTCCGCATGAAGACCCGCGGCGGCCGTGCCGTCATCAACGCACGCCGCGCCAAGGGCCGCAAGCGCCTGGCCGTCTGACGGCAGCCCGCCTGCCGTTGCCAGCAGCCGAACCGCCAGCGCCAGCTCCTGCAGCCAGCGCTTCTGGCCCGACCCGTAACGGCGGACTCGGCTCGGTTTCCATGCAGCGGCTCAAGACCCGCGCGCAATTCCAGGCCGTCCTCGCAGGTGCCACCGTGGCGCGCACTGCTCATTTCGCATTGCATCGCTGTGCGCTCGATCTTTCGTCGAGCGCACAGCCGCTGTTCGCGTCCGACGATGTCTGGCTGGGCGCCATGGTGCCCAAGCGCTGGGCGCGCCGTGCGGTCACGCGCAATGCCATCAAGCGCCAGATCTACACCGTGAGCGCTGCGCCCGACACCGGCCTGCCGCGTGCTGCGCACGTGGTGCGCCTGCGCGCGGGTTTCGACCGCAAGGAGTTCGTGAGCGCCTCTTCGGACAAGCTCAAGGCGGCCGTTCGGGCCGAGCTCCAGCAGCTGCTGGCGCGCGCCGCGCGTGCGCCGGCGGCTCCGGCCGCGCCCTCTTCTCCCTCTTCCTCCTCCACATGAAACGCCTGCTGATCGGCCTCGTGAAGGGCTATCGCCTGCTGCTGAGCCCCTGGCTCGGCCAGTCGTGCCGCTTCACGCCGACCTGCTCGGTGTATTCGATCGAGGCGCTGGAAGTGCACGGCGCGCTCAAGGGCAGCTATCTCACGCTGCACCGCATCGCGCGCTGCCAGCCCTGGTGCCAGGGCGGGCACGATCCGGTTCCTCCGGCATCACAGTGTCGTACTGACAAGTCAGGCTCACTGTTTTCGTCTCTCCTCTCCTCCGACAAGAAGTCTTCGTCATGAACGATATCCGCCGCACGATCCTGTGGGTGATTTTTGGTTTCTCGCTGGTGCTGCTGTGGGACCAATGGCAGGTCTTCAACGGCAACAAGCCGACCTTCCTGCCCTCGAGCAAGCCGGCCGCCGTGGCCTCCGCTCCGGCGGGCGCCGCCGCACCCGCTGCCGGCAACGGCGTGCCCAGCGCGTCCGCCGCCACGGGCAGCGCGGGCGCCGTGCCCACGCAGGCCGCCGCGGCCGCGCCGCGCGAGCAGGTCAACGTGACCACCGACCTGTTCAAGGCGGTGATCGACAGCGAAGGCGCCACGGTCAACTACCTCGAACTGCTCAAGTACGACGAGGCCGACCGCACCAAGCACGTCGTGCTGTTCGAGAACGCCTCGCCGGCCACCCGCTACGTGGCGCAGACCGGCCTGCTGAACCCGGTCGATTCGGGCGAGCGCTTCCCCAACCACCTGACGCCGATGGCGCCCAAGGCCGGTCCGCGCGAAATGGCCGAAGGCCAGAACACGCTGGAAGTGAGCTTCGAAAGCGCGCCGGTCGGCGGCCTGAAATACGTCAAGACCTACGTCTTCAAGCGCGGCGACTACGCCATCGGCGTGCGCCATGAAGTCGTCAACGTGAGCGACCAGCCGCGCGATGCGCAGCTCTACATGCAGCTGCTGCGCCACGGCACCGTGGCCGCCGGCACCATGTTCGGCACCAACACCTTCACCGGCCCGGCCGCCTACACCAACGAGAAGAAGTTCCACAAGCTCGACTTCAAGGACATTGCCAAGGGCAAGATCGAGCCGCCGCCGCCCGCCAACGACGGCTGGATCGCGATGGTGCAGCATTACTTCGCGTCGGCCTGGCTGCTCAAGGGCGACCCGGCCAGCGAACAGCTGCGCCGCGAGTTCCGCGTGAAGGACCTGGGCGACAACCTCTACACCGTCGCCATGGTGGCGACGCTGCCGAAGATCGCTCCGGGCGCCACGCAGGTCGTGAACAGCGCGCTGTTCGCCGGCCCCGAGGAAGAAAAGAAGCTCGAAGCCATCGCGCCGGGCCTGGACCTGGTCAAGGACTACGGCATCTTCGCGATCATCTCCAAGCCGCTGTACTGGCTGCTCACGCAGCTGCACGGCATCCTGGGCAACTGGGGCTGGGCCATCGTGGCGCTGGTGGTGCTGCTGAAGGCGGCCTTCTACTGGCTCAATGCCAAGGCCTACGCAAGCATGGCCAAGATGAAGGCCATCAACCCCAAGATCATGGAAATGCGCGAGCGGCTGAAGGACAAGCCGCAGGAAATGCAGCAGGAAATGATGCGGATCTACAAGACCGAGAAGGTCAATCCGATGGGCGGCTGCTTCCCGATCGTGATCCAGATCCCGGTGTTCATCGCGCTCTATTGGGTGCTGCTGTCGTCGGTCGAAATGCGCCACGCGCCGTGGATCGGCTGGATCACCGACCTGTCGGCACCGGACCCCTGGTACATCCTGCCGGTCGTGATGACGCTCACCTCGCTGTTCCAGACCTGGCTCAACCCGACGCCGCCCGATCCGATGCAGGCCAAGCTGATGTGGATCATGCCGCTCGCGTTCAGCGTGATGTTCATCTTCTTCCCGGCCGGCCTGGTGCTGTACTGGATCACCAACAACGTGCTGTCGATCGCGCAGCAGTGGTTCATCAACAAGCGGCTGGGCGTGCTGGGCACCAAGTAGCCCGCCCGCGCTCCGAACCATCCCCGAAGGGCCGCGTCAGCGGCCCTTTTTGCTGAAAGAATCCGCACCATGCTCGCCCGCACCACCGATCCCATCGTCGCCATCGCCACCGCCTCGGGGCGCGGGGCGGTCGGCATCGTGCGGGTGTCGGGCGCCCGGCTCGCGCCGCTGGTCGACGCGCTCTGCGGCCGGCCGCTGAAGCCGCGCGAAGCCACCTACCTTCCCTTTCGCGATGCGGCCGGCGAGCCGGTCGACCACGGCCTGGCCATCCACTTTCCCTCGCCCCATTCGTTCACGGGCGAAGACGTGCTCGAACTGCAGGCCCATGGCGGAACGGTCGTGCTGCAGCTGCTGCTGGCGCGCTGCCTCGAAGCCGCCGCCGAGGCCGATCCCGTCACCGGCCGGCCGCGCCTGCCGGGCCTGCGCGTGGCCGAGCCGGGCGAGTTCAGCCAGCGCGCCTTTCTCAACGGCAAGATCGACCTCGCCCAGGCCGAAGCCATTGCCGACCTGATCGACGCCAGCACCGAGGCGGCCGCGCGCAGCGCCGGGCGTTCGCTGTCGGGTGCCTTTTCGCGCGAGATCCACGCGCTGCGCGATGCGCTGATCCGCCTGCGCATGCTGGTGGAGGCGACGCTCGACTTTCCGGAAGAGGAAATCGACTTTCTCCAGAAGGCCGATGCGACGGGGCAGCTGGCGAAGCTGCAGGCGCAGCTCGCGGCAGTTCAGCAGCGCGCCAAACAAGGTGCGCTGCTGCGCGAAGGCATCAAGGTGGTCATTGCGGGCCAGCCCAATGCGGGCAAGAGTTCGCTGCTCAATGCGCTGGCCGGCGCCGAGCTGGCCATCGTGAGCGCGGTGGCGGGCACGACGCGCGACGTGGTGTCCGAGACCATCCAGATCCACGGCGTGCCGCTGCACGTGGTGGACACGGCCGGCCTGCGCGAAAGCAGCGACGAGGTCGAACAGATCGGCGTGGCCCGCGCCTGGGGCCAGATCGAGGGCGCCGATGCCGTGCTGTTCCTGCACGACCTGACACGCACCGGCCAGCCCGAGTACGCCGCCGCCGACGCCGAGATCCTGCGCGTGCTGCAACACAAGCTGCCCGCGAGCGTGCCGGTGCTCGATGTCTGGAACAAGCAGGACGCCGCGCCAATGCCGGAGACGGCGGGTGCGGCCCAACAAGGCATCGCCCTGTCCGCCAAGACCGGCCTCGGCATCGAGGCGCTGCGCGAACAGCTGCTGGCCATGGCCGGCTGGCAGGCCGTGCCCGAGGGCGTCTACCTGGCGCGGGCGCGCCATGTGCAGGCGCTGGGCCAGGTGGAAACGCACCTGGCGCTGGCCGCGAGCCATCTGGCGGCGCAGGCGCAGCTGCTCGACCTGCTGGCCGAGGAGCTTCGCCTTGCACAGAACGCACTGAACGAAATCACCGGCGAATTCGGCGCCGACGACCTGCTGGGCGTCATCTTTTCTCGCTTCTGTATCGGCAAATAGCGACAGCTCGCCCGAAAAACGTAAAGAGTTGTAGCCGAAAACCGCGCCCTTCGCGGATACTCCGGCACAGATGCGGGGGTTGAGAAAAGCATGTCCATCCAGAACCTGAGCCGCGCAATCGCGGACAACAACAGCAGCAGCGACGCCTTCGCGTTGACGCTCAACGTACAGCAGTGGGAAACGCTGGCGGGCTACCTGCAGCCCATCGACACCGGCGTGGGGGACGTTCTCATCGAGCAGGGCACGCACGACCGGTCGGTGTACTTCCTCGAGAGCGGCGCCATCAGCGTGCACCGCGTGAGCAGCAAGGAACAGATGAAGCTGGCCGTGCTCATGCCCGGATCGGTGGTGGGCGAAGGCTCCTTCTTCTCGCGCCAGCCGCACTCCGCCAACGTGGTGGTCACCGGCGCGGGCCGCGTGTGGCGCCTCACGGCAATCCGTTTCGCGGAAATGTCGAACCGGCAGCCCAACCTGGCCCTGGAGATTGCCATGGGGCTCGGCGCGGTGATCGCCAAGCGCATGGCACACCGCTCCAAGCGCGTTGCGGTGACCTGAGCACCGGCCTGCCGCTTCGCGCCTCGAATTCGGCCCTCGACGGCTCTTCGCCGCCAGTTTTTTCTGAAATCGTTTTTCCCTAGAAGTCCGTCGTCATGGCCTTGATCTGTCCGGTGTGCAGCGCGGAGAACCGCGCCGGCGCCAATTTCTGCCGCGGCTGCGGCGGCAAGCTGGCCCCTGCGGCACCCGCGCCGATGGCGCCGCCTCCGCCGCCCGGCAGCAGATCGGAGCGCGAGTGGGCCGCCACGGCGCCCGCGCAACTGCGTGCGCCCACCATTCCGGGCGGGCTGTTCGAAGCCGGTGCCTACGCGGCTTCCGCGGCCTCTTCCGCGAGCGCGAGCCTGCCGGACGAGGACAAGACTGTCATCGTTGCGCCGGGGTCTTCCGGGCGGCTGCCTTCGCGGCCGCGGGAGGGCCGTGCGAGGAAGAAATCTTCTTCTGCTTCTTCTTCCGGGAGCAGGACGCGGCGGTCTTCCGGCGCCGAGGCGCAAAAGAAGCCTTCGCGCTCCCGCGGCATGTGGCTGTGGGGGGCGCTGCTGGCGGTGGGCCTGCTCATGATCGCCGCCGGCTGGTACGGCTACGGGACCGGCAAGCCGTCCGAAGCGACGCCGGCTGCTGCCGCAGCAGCGCCTGCTGCGCCGCCCGTCCCGTTGCCCGAGCCGGCCGCTGCGGCGCTGCCGGAACCTCCGGCCGCCGAAGCGCCGGCCACGGGGACGGCCGCACCAGCTGCGGCAAGCGACACGCCTGCGGCAGCCAATAACAAGCCGCCAGCCGCCACCGCCAAGTCCCGCAAGCCGGCACCGGCGGCACCCTTGCAGGCCGGCGCCATGGCCGATCCCGCACCGGCTCCCGCCGCCGTGCCGCCCTCGCCCCCGGCGGCGGCAGCGCCCACCGATCCCCAGGCCCTCTGCGGCGACCGGAACTTCATCGCGAAGGCCCAGTGCATGGCCGCGCAGTGCCTCAAGCCCGAATACAAGCCGCATGCGCAGTGCGAAGCCGTGCGCCGGCAGCAGCGCATCGAGGAAGAAAAGCGCAACCCCACCCTGGTGAACTGAGCGCGCGCTGCGGCGCAGGGGCTCAGCCCTTTTGCAGCCGCTCGATGGCCACGGCCAGCGCGGCGGGCTTGCCGCACAGCACGAGCGTGTCGCCGTCGGTCAGCACCGTGTCGTCGGTGAACACCTGGTTCTGGCCGTCGTGGCGGCGCAGGCTGGCGACGCGCACGCCCAGGCTGTCGAGCGCCAGCCGCGCCAGGGTCTGGCCGACGGCGCGGGCGCCGGGCGTGAGCGTGAAGGTGTTGAGCCGCTCGTGGTCGAGCTCGTCGGCGTTGTCGTCGTCCGCGCCGTGGAAGTAGCCGCGCAGCAGGTTGTAGCGCGCATCGCGCTGGTCCTGCACCACGCGGATCACGCGCCGCATCGGCACGCCGACCAGCGCCAGCGCATGGCTCGCGAGCATCAGCGAGCCCTCGATGGCCTCGGGCACCACCTCGGTCGCGCCGGCGGCCTGCAGCTTCTCGAGGTCGAGGTCGTCCTGCGTGCGCACGATCACCGGCACCTGCGGCGCGTGGGAGCGGATGTTGGCCAGCACCTTCATGGCACCCGGCACGTCGAGATAGGTCACGACCACGGCGCTGGCGCGCGCCAGGCCGGCCGCCATCAGCGCCTGCAGCCGGGCCGCGTCGCCGAACACCACCGAATCGCCCGCCGCTGCGGCCTGGCGCACACGGTCGGGGTCGAGGTCCAGCGCCATGTAGGGAATGCCTTCGCGCTCCAGGATGCGCGCCAGGTTCTGGCCGCAGCGCCCGTAGCCGCAGATGATCACGTGCTTGGCGGTATTGATGGTCTTGCGCGCGATCGTGGTCATCTGCAGCGATTGCTGGAGCCAGTCGCTCGCCACCAGCTTGCGCACGATGGCGTTGGTGTACATCACGATGAAGGGCGTGGCGAGCATCGACAGCACCATCGACGCCAGCACCGGGTTGGCCAGCCACGGCGGCAGCAGGCTGCGCTCCTGCGCCAGCGCCAGCAGCACAAAGCCGAATTCGCCGGCCTGCGCCAGGTAGAGGCCGGTGCGCAGCGACACGCCCGCGGTGGCGCCCAGCACCCGCGCCAGCAGCGTCACCAGCGCCAGCTTGAACGCCAGCGGCAGCAGCAGCAGCACGGCCACCAGCGCCCAGCGCTGCACCACGATGTGCCAGTCGAGCGACATGCCCACCGTGATGAAGAACAGGCCCAGCAGCACGTCGTGGAACGGACGGATGTCGGTTTCGACCTGGTGCTTGTATTCGGTCTCCGACACCAGCATGCCGGCGATGAAGGCGCCCAGCGCCAGGCTCAGGCCGGCCAGTTCGGTGAGCCAGGCCAGGCCGAGCGTGACCAGCAGCACGTTCAGGATGAAGAGCTCCTCGCTGCGCCGCCGCGCAACGAGCGTGAGCCACCAGCGCATGATGCGCGGGCCGCCATAGAGCAGCACGCCGATCAGCAGCGTGGCCTTCACGAGCGCCAGGCCGATCGCCTTGGCCAGCGCCTCGGGCGGCGCGCCCAGCGCGGGAATCAGCACCAGCAGCGGCACCACCGCCAGGTCCTGGAACAGCAGCACGCCCATCACGCGCTTGCCGTGTTCGCTCTCGAGCTCGAGCCGCTCGGCCATCAGCTTGACCACGATCGCGGTGCTGCTCATCGTGAGGGCGCCCGACAGCGCCAGCGCCGTCTGCCACCCGAGCCGCCAGGCCGGAGGGAGCTGCGAGGCGATGGCGAGCGCCCCGGCGGTGGCAATGGCCATGGTCAGCAGCACCTGCAGCAGGCCCAGGCCGAACACGTGCTTGCGCATGGCGCGCAGCTTGGGCAGGCTGAATTCGAGCCCGATCACGAACATCAGGAACACCACGCCGAATTCGCCGAGATGGCGGATGGCTTCGGAGTTCTGCGCCAATGCCAGCGCATGCGGCCCGATCAGCACGCCGGCCGACAGATAGCCCAGCATCGGCGGCAGTTTCAGCGAGCGGCAAACCACCACGCCGAGCACTGCGGCCAGCAAATACATCAGCGTGAGATCGAACGAGGACATTGCCGGATGCTAGAGCAATGTCCATGCCCCGAACGTGCGGCTTGCATCGAGCGGCGGCGCGCGCCGGCCGGCCCGTAAAATCCGCCGATGAGTTCAGCTCCCCTGCCCCCCGTGGTCGACGCCGACGCAATCCTGGCGCGGGCGCGCGCCACCTTCGACATCGAGTCCGATGCCGTGATCGGCCTGAAGTCGCGCGTGGGTCCGAGCTTCGTCGAGGCCGTGCGCAAGATCCTGGACGTGCGCGGCCGCGTGGTCGTCATGGGCATGGGCAAGAGCGGCCACGTCGGCCGCAAGATCGCGGCGACCCTGGCCTCCACCGGCACGCCGGCCATGTTCGTCCACCCGGCCGAAGCGAGCCACGGCGATCTCGGCATGATCAAGCCGGTCGACCTGGTGCTGGCCATCTCCAACAGCGGCGAGGTCGACGAGCTCACCGTGATCCTGCCGGTGGTCAAGCGCCAGGGCGTGCCCCTCATCGCGATGACCGGCCGCACCGATTCCACCCTCGCGCGCCACGCCGACATCGTGATCGACGCCGGCGTGGCCAAGGAGGCCTGCCCGCTCAACCTCGCCCCCACCGCAAGCACCACCGCCCAGATGGCGATGGGCGATGCGCTGGCAGTGGCGCTGCTCGACGCGCGCGGCTTCGGCTCCGAGGACTTCGCGCGCTCGCACCCCGGCGGTGCGCTCGGCCGCAAGCTGCTCACGCATGTGAGCGACGTGATGCGCTCGGGCGACGAGGTGCCGCGCGTGGCGCCCACTGCAACGCTCAGCGAGCTGATGCGCGAGATGAGCTCCAAGGGCCTGGGCGCCACCGCCGTGGTCGACGCGCAAGGCCGCGCCATCGGCATCTTCACCGACGGCGACCTGCGCCGCCAGGTCGAGACCGGCGGCGACCTGCGCGGCCTCACCGCCGCCGACGTGATGCACCCCGGCCCGCGCACGCTGCGCGCCGAGGCGCTGGCGGTCGAGGCGGCCGAGCTGATGGAAGAACACCGCATCACCAGCGTGCTCATCGTCGACCCCGAGGGGCTCCTGATCGGCGCGCTCAGCATCAACGACCTGATGCGCGCGAAGGTCATCTGATGCCGATCGACTTCCAGGCCGAGACCTTGCTCGCGGCGCAGGACGTGCGCATCGCGTTCTTCGACATCGACGGCGTGCTGACCGATGGCGGCGTGTATTTCACCGAGCACGGCGAAACCCTCAAGCGCTTCAGCATCCTGGACGGCTACGGCCTCAAGCTGCTGCGCCTGGCGGGCATCACGCCGGCGGTGATCACCGGGCGCGACTCCAAGCCGCTGCGCGTGCGGCTCGAAGCGCTGGGCATCCAGCACGTGCGCTACGGCACCGAAGACAAGCTGCCCGCGGCCCAGGCCATGCTCGAGGAGCTCGGTTTCAGCTGGCTGCAGGCCGCGGCCATCGGCGACGACTGGCCCGACCTGCCCGTGCTGGCGCGCGCCGGCTTTGCGGCCGCGCCCGCCAATGCGCATGCCGAAGTGCGCCAGGCGGTCAACTACGTCACGCGCGCACGCGGCGGAGAAGGCGCGGCGCGCGAGTTCTGCGATCTGCTGCTGACGGCCTGCGGCCAGTACCGCCGCCTGCTCGACGCCGCCCGGGGTCCGAGGCAATGAAGCGTGCCTGGAACCTGCTGCGCGACGTGCTCGACCGCGCCACCATCTACCTGCCCATCATTCTCACGGCGGCGGTTGCGCTCGGCACTTATTGGCTGGTGCGCAACGCGCCCAAGCTGCTCGCACCCACCGCCAAGGCCGCGCCCACGCACGAGCCCGACTATTTCATGCGCGGCTTCGTGATCAAGAACTTCCTGCCCAACGGCGACCTGCGCAGCGAACTCCATGGCAAGGAAGGCCGGCACTACCCCGACACCGACACCGTCGAGGTCGACGACGTGCGCATGCGCTCCGTTTCGCCGCAGGGCTACACCACCCACGCGACGGCCAATCGCGGCATCTCGAACTCCGACGGCAGCGAGATCCAGCTCTTCGGCAACGCCATCGTCATCCGCGACCCGGTGGTGGGGCCCAGCGGCAAGTCCACGCCGCGCCTGGAGTTCCGCGGCGATTTCCTGCACGCCTTCCTCGATACCGAGCGCGTGACCTCGAACAAGCCGGTCACGCTCATCCGCGGCAGCGACCAGTTCACCGCCGACCACCTCGACTACGACAACCTGAGCGGCGTCGCCAACCTGACCGGCCGGGTGCGCGGCGTACTGATTCCCTCGGCGGCCGGCAAGCCGCGCTGAACTGCGCATGAGCCCGTCTCCGCTTGTCTTCATCACCGGCGCATCGAGCGGCATCGGCCAGGCCCTGGCCGCCAGCTTCTACGAGGCGGGCTACCGCCTGGCGCTGGTGGCGCGGCGCACCGCGGAGATCGAATCCTGGGCCGGCGAGCGCCAGCTGGACCCCGCCCGCTACCAGGTCTATGGCGCGGACGTCGCGCAAACCGACAGCATCGTGGCCGCCGGCGCCGCCTGCATCGCGCGCCAGGGCCTGCCCGACGTGGTGATTGCCAACGCCGGCATCAGCGTGGGCATCGACACCGCAGAGCGCGAGGACATCGAGGTGATGGCCCGGACCTTCGCCACCAACAACGTCGGCCTGATGGCCACCTTCCATCCTTTCGTGGCCGCGATGCGGCAGCGCGGCAGCGGCCGGCTGGTCGGCATCGCGAGCGTCGCGGCCATTCGCGGGCTGCCGGGGCACGGCGCCTACTGCGCCAGCAAGGCGGGCGTGGTCGCGTACTGCGAGAGCCTGCGCGGCGAACTGCACAACAGCGGCGTCAAGGTCGTCACGCTCTGCCCCGGCTACATCGACACGCCGCTGACCCAGGGCAACCGCTACGGCATGCCCTTTCTCATGAAGACCCGGGACTTTGCCGACCAGGCGCTGCGCGCCATCGAGGCGGGCACCAGCTACCGCGTGATTCCCTGGCAGATGGGCGTGGTCGCCAAGCTGATGCGCATGCTGCCGAATGCGCTGCTCGACCGCGCCGTGCAGGGCCGCGCCCGCAAGAAGCGCAGCGGCGAAAGCTGATGACTTCGCCGGAGCGGCGGCTCCAATGAAAAAGGCTCCCTGAGGAGCCTTTTTTACTTGTGCGTGACGGGATGCAGCGTTCAGTAGCCGCTGTTGCCGCCGCCGCCGTAGCCACCACCACCGCCGGAGCGGCCACCGCCGCCACCGCCACGGGGGCCGGCACCGTAGGGGCTGCGGAAGCCGCCATCGCCGCCACCACCACCGCCGCCGGAGCGGCCACCGCCACCGCCACCGCCGCCATAGCCGCCACCACCGCCGGAGCGGCCACCGCCGCCACCACCGTAGCCACCACCACCACCGCCGCCGTAGCCACCGCCACCACCGCCGCCATAACCACCACCGCCGCCGCCGTAGCCGCCGCCACCGCTGCGGGGCGGACGTGCTTCCATGGGACGTGCTTCGTTGACGACGACGCTGCGGCCGCCGAGCGGCTGGCCGTTCATGCCATTGATGGCCGCTTGCGCTTCCGCGTCACTGCCCATCTCGACGAAGCCGAAGCCCTTCGAGCGGCCCGTGTCGCGTTCCATCATGACCTTGGCGCTGGTCACCGCGCCGAATTGTCCAAAAGCCTGTTCGAGATCACTGTCGCGCACCGAGTAAGGCAGGTTGCCGACATACAGTTTGTTGCCCATCAAGGGACTCCTATAAACACATAGCAAGAAAAGCGATGGAGTCCCGAAAGCATCACTCAAACGAGAGCCGTCGAGTCGCGCGAAACTGACCGATCACCGAACTTCCTCCCCGGCAAAATGAAGAGGGAGGCTCGTGCATTATGGGTGAAATACGTGAAATGCAAGCAGTAATTTGCTGCATCCTGTAGGGCCTCGAAAAATTTACAGAAAGCTAGCGCATGCTTACAAACCCGGCCGGTGGCTGCGGCGCAGCAGGTAGAATCCGACCCGTCATTGGGGAGTAGCCGCCTTCCATCGCGAGAAGGGCCCGCGTCAACAGACTTGTCCTGCCCCACAGGACATGGCGCGTGCAGTGAACACACCTGGCGAGACCTTTGACCGTGCAACTTCGGGAATACGGCCGAAGGTGTTGCACGGTCAATTGCGTCCTTCGGCCCAAGGAACCCTCTCTTTCATGGAAGCTTTTCTCGTTGCAACCGGCGTGGTTGCGCTCGCCGAAATGGGCGACAAGACCCAACTGCTGGCTCTTCTGCTCGCGGCGCGTTTCCGGAAACCCTGGCCGATCGTGCTCGGGATCTTCGCCGCCACCATCGTCAACCACGCGCTGGCCGGCGCGGTCGGCAACTGGATCACCCACTGGCTCGGGCCCGACGTGCTGCGCTGGATCCTGGGCGGCTCGTTCATCGCCATGGCGGCGTGGATGCTGATTCCCGACAAGCTCGACGAAGACGACGCGCCCGCGGCCAGCCACTACGGGGTCTTCGGCACCACGCTGGTCGCGTTCTTCCTGGCCGAAATGGGCGACAAGACCCAGATCGCCACCGTCATGCTGGCCGCCCGCTTCACGCAGGACTACGTCTGGGTGGTCGCCGGCACGACGCTCGGCATGATGCTGGCCAACGCACCGGTGGTGTGGCTCGGCGAGAAGATCGTACGGCGCGTGCCCATCAAGCTGGTGCACGGCGTCTCGGCCGCGATCTTCCTCGTGCTCGGCATCGTGATGATCGTCGGCTGGTAGCGCGGCGGGGCGATATACTGCCGGCTGCGCCGATTTGCTTCAGCTTGCGGGCGCTTAATAAATTCAGCTAAAGACAGTCCAGTTGGCGAACAAGCAACCCGGCTCGTTTTTGGCGAGGCCGGGTTTTTTCATTGATGTCGTCACCTCCCTTGGTCGTCACTGCGCAGTCGATGCAGTTCGAAGGCCCGCTGGCCCTGCGCAGCGGCGCGTCGCTCGGCAGCTACACGCTCGCCTACGAAACCTACGGCACCCTGAACGCCGAGCGCAGCAACGCGGTGCTGGTGTGCCATGCGCTCAATGCCTCGCACCATGTGGCCGGCACCTACAAAGGCCAGGCGCGGTCCGAAGGCTGGTGGGACAACATGGTGGGCCCGGGCAAGCCGGTCGACACCGACCGTTTCTTCGTGATCGGCGTGAACAACCTGGGTTCCTGCTTCGGCTCCACCGGCCCGATGCACGTCGATCCCGCCACCGGCCGCGTCTATGGCGCGGACTTTCCGGTGGTCACGGTCGAAGACTGGGTCGATGCGCAGGCGGCGCTGCTCGATGCGCTCGGCATCCGCACGCTCGCGGCCGTGATGGGCGGCAGCCTGGGCGGCATGCAGGCGCTGTCGTGGACGCTGCAGTACCCCGACCGCGTGCGGCATGCCGTGGTGGTGGCCAGCGCGCCCAACCTCACGGCCGAGAACATCGCCTTCAACGAAGTGGCGCGCCGCGCCATCGTCACCGACCCCGACTTCCACGGCGGCCATTTCTACGAGCACGGCGTGATCCCCAAGCGGGGCCTGCGCATCGCGCGGATGATCGGCCACATCACCTACCTGAGCGACGACGTCATGAACGCGAAGTTCGGCCGCATCCTGCGCAGCGCGGTCGAAGGCGAGGCGGCGGGGCTCGACTACCGCTATTCCACGCAGGACGTCGAGTTCCAGATCGAGAGCTACCTGCGCTACCAGGGCGACAAGTTCAGCGAATACTTCGACGCCAACACCTACCTGCTGATCACGCGGGCGCTCGACTACTTCGACCCCGCGCGTTCGCATGGCGGCAACCTCAGTGCGGCATTCGCCGGCGCCACGGCCAAGTTCCTGCTCGTGAGCTTCAAGACCGACTGGCGCTTCTCGCCCGCGCGCAGCCGCGAGCTGGTGAAGGCGCTGCTGGACAACCGCCGCAACGTGAGCTACGCCGAGATCGACGCGCCGCACGGGCACGACGCCTTCCTGCTCGACGACGTGCGCTACATGGGCGTGGTGCGCTCCTACTTCGATCGCGTGGCGCACGAGATCCAGGCCGAAGGGAGCGCGTCGTGAGCGACATCCAGACCCAGCGGCTCATTGCCAACCTCGTGCCCGAGGGCGCGCGCGTGCTCGACCTCGGCTGCGGCGACGGCGCCCTGCTCGACCTGCTGCAGCGCGAGCGCGGCTGCACCGGCTACGGCGTGGAAATTGCCGACGGCAACGTGCTGCAGTGCATCCGCCGTGGCGTCGACGTGATCCAGCTGAACCTCGACGAAGGCCTGGCGATGTTCGACGACGCCTCGTTCGACGTGGTGCTGCAGATCGACACGCTGCAGCATCTGCGAAACGCCGAGATCATGCTGCGCGAAACCGCGCGCGTGGGCCGCATCGGCATCGTGGCCTTTCCCAATTTCGCGCACTGGCCCAACCGCATCAGCATTGCGCGCGGCCGCATGCCGGTGACGCGCCGCCTGCCCTACCAGTGGTACGACACGCCCAACATCCGGGTCGGCACCTTCAAGGATTTCGAGGTGCTGGCACAGAAGAACAGCCTGCGCGTGCTCGATGCCTTCGGCGTGCAGGAAGGCCGCAGCGTGCGCTGGCTGCCCAACGCGCGCGCGGGCACAGCCGTGTTCAAGTTCGAGCGGGAGCGCTGAGCGATTCCGCGCCCCGACTGAAAACAACGGCTGCTCCATGAGCTTCACGCTCTCGCAACCGGCGCACAGCGAGCTGCTGATCAAGAAGAGCCGCTTCATCGGCTGCGTGCAGCCGGTGGCCGACCGGGCCGCGGCCCTGGCCGTGGTGGCATCCCTGCGCAGCGAGCATCCCGCCGCCGCGCATGTCTGCTGGGCGCTCATGGCGGGCGGCCAGTCGGCCGCCAACGACGACGGCGAGCCGGGCGGCACGGCCGGGCGCCCCATGCTCGAAGTGCTGCGGCACCAGCAGCTCGAAGGCGTGCTTGCCACGGTGGTGCGGTACTTCGGCGGCATCAAGCTGGGCGCGGGCGGACTCGTGCGGGCCTACACCGACGCGGTGGCGCAGGCCTGCCTCGGGGCCACGCTGGTGCCGCTGGTGCGCCAGCGGCTGCTGCAATGCGCCGTGCCCTATGCGCTCGAAGGACTGGTACGGCGCGAAATTGCCGCGGCGCCCGGCGCGTCGCTGGTCGATGTGCGGCATGGCGATGCGGTGGACTTCACCTTCACGCTGCCCGAGCCCGACGCGGATGCCTTCATCGCCCGCCTCGACGATGCTGCGCAAGGTCGCGCCGTCTGGCCGCAGGCGTGAGCCGGCGCGCCGGTGCGGCCACGGCCGAGGGCGGCGCCATCGCCAGCACGCCGCGCGGCGCGAGCGCCACGGGCACTGGCGTATCGTCGTCGGGACCGCGCCGCGCCATCTCGGCCGTCACGATGCCGGTCGGCACGGCGAGCACGCCCCAGCCCAGCAGCATCATCACCGAGGCAACCGCGCGGCCGAGGTCCGTCTTGGGCACGAGGTCGCCGAAACCCACGGTGGCCATGGTCGAGATGGCCCAGTAGATCGCCACCGGAATGCTGGTGAAGCCGTGCTGCGGGCCTTCCACCACATACATCAGCGTGCCCATCACCAGCACCACCAGCATCACGAAGCCCACGAACACCGTGATCTTGCGGCGGCTCGCGGCCACGGCCGAGACCAGCGCGCGGTATTCCACCGAATAGCGCGAGAGCTTGAAGATGCGGAACACGCGCAAAAGCCGAAGAATGCGCACGTCGATCAGGTAGGCGAGCTCGGGCGCGAGCGCCACCAGGAAGGTCGGCAGCAGCGCGAGCAGGTCGATCACGCCGTAGAAGCTCAGCGCATAGCGCAGCGGCTTGTTCACGCAGGCGAGCCGCGCGATGTACTCGAGCGTGAACAAAATGGTGAACACCCATTCGAGCACGTTGAACACGGGCCGCCACTGCTCGCGGATCGACTGCACGCTGTCGAGGATCACCACCAGCACGCTGGCCACGATCACCGCGATCAAGGCCAGGTCGAACAGCAGGCCCGCGCGCGTGTCGGCCTCGAAGATCACCGTGAACAGCCGGCGCCGCCAGCCGCTGGCAGGCTTGTCGAAGCGCGAATCGATGGTCGAGGAGATCGCGAGGCTCCGGGCGGCAGGCGCGGTGTTCGATCGGGTCATCTTGCGGGGCCGGGGTCACTGGAGAGTGTCATTGTCGGGCGCCGCGGGATTTATTCGGTTACGTTTATTGCGCAATGAAGTGCCGCAGGCCGCGAGCGGGTTCTTACGATAGTCGTTTTGTTGAGGAGCTCCCCATTGGCCACACAGTCCCCCTTTTTCGGCAAGCGTGATCGTGATACCGACTCGTTGACCTCTCGCCCCGCGCCGTTGGTGGGCTCGGGCACCAATCTCTCGGGCTCGCCCGTCAATCCTTCGTCGCTGACCGCGCAGCAAGGGGGCCTCTCCGCAGCGGCCGCACCGGCCAAGGAAGGCGGCAGCAAGCTCACCGTCGGCCCCAACATCAAGCTTAAGGGCGTCGAGATCACCGATTGCGACACGCTCGTGGTCGAAGGCCTGGTCGAAGCGACCATGGACTCGCGCCTGATGCAGATCGCCGAACAGGGCGAGTTCAAGGGCTCGGCCGAGATCGACATCGCCGAGATCCGCGGCGTGTTCGACGGCAACCTCACGGTGCGCGAAAAGCTCGTGATCCACTCGACCGGCAAGGTCACCGGCAAGATCCGCTACGGCAAGATCGTGATCGAGGAAGGCGGCCAGCTTTCGGGCGAAATCAGCTTCGGCGCCAAGCCGTCGCTGCAAGCCGCAGCCTGATCAGGCTTTCGGCTCAGGCCGCCTCTTCGGGCGGCTTCCAACCCAGGCGCTCCAGCAAGGCACCGGCCGCGGCCGGTGCTTTCTCTTTGGCGCCGTTGATGAAGTAGACGAACACGTCGCGCTTCCTGGGTGCTTCGGCCCAACGCTGTGCGCGCTCGGCCCAGGCGTCGAGCGCCTTCGGCGCATAGCCGGTCTTGAGCTTGGCGTCGGCCATCATGAGCCGCGCATAGGCGAAGTCGCCTTCGGGCTCCTCGAATGAAGGAAACTTGTCGGCGTCGGTGAACACCGTCGAGACCTTGTGCTTCTTCGCGAGCGCCTGGTAGCCGGGCGTGATGAAGCTCGGGTGCCGCACGTCCATCACGTGGCGCAGCGCGCGGCTGCCTTCCTTCCTGGGCAGCAGCTCGAGAAAGGCCTCGAAGTCTTCCGCATCGAAAGGCTTCGTGGGCATGAACTGCCACACGATCGGGCCGAGCTTGTCGCCGAGCTCGCTCACGCCGCTGTCGATGAAGCGCTTGATCGAATCGCCCGCCGTGGCCAGCACCTTGCGGTTGGTGGCAAAGCGCGAGGCCTTCATCGAGAACACGAAGTCTTCCGGCACCTCGTCGTGCCATTTGCGGAAGGTCTCGGGCTTGAAGGTGCTGTAGTAGGTGCCGTTGATCTCGATGGCGCTCACCTGCCGGCTCGCATAGCGCAGCTCCTTCGCCTGCGCGAGCCCCTTGGGATAGAAGTTGTCGCGCCAGGGCTCGTAGGTCCAGCCGCCGATGCCCACCTTGATCCGAGTCGATGCTGCCTTGCTCACATTGCGCTCCGGGTTGAGATCGCCGCACTCTACGCGCGCTCGCCCAAGGGCGCAAAATGCGATTTTTTCCTTAGCCGCGGAGAACCCGATGAACGCCCCCTTGCACCGCGAAATGCCCGCCGGCCTGCTCGATGCCGAGCGTGCCCTGTCCGATGTCAGCGCCCAATGGGACGGCGACATCCTCAAGCAGCTCACCGACTACATCGCCATTCCTGCCAAGTCGCCCGGCTTCGACAAGGACTGGTCGGCCCACGGCTACCTGGAAACCGTGCTGCGCAATGCGGCGGCCTGGGTCGAGGCGCAGAAGGTCGAGGGCCTGAAGCTCGAGATCGTGCGCCTGGAAGGCCGCACGCCGGTGCTGTTCTTCGAAGTGGCCGCCAGCGGCACCGATATGGGCGAGACCGTGCTGATGTACGGCCACCTCGACAAGCAGCCCGAATTCACCGGCTGGCGCAACGACCTCGGCCCCTGGACGCCCAAGTACGAGAACGGCCTGCTCTACGGCCGCGGCGGCGCCGACGACGGCTATGCGGTCTACGCCAGCATCGCTGCGCTGCAGGCGCTCAAGAACCAGGGCGCGGCGCATCCGCGCATCGTCGGGCTGATCGAGACCTGCGAGGAAAGCGGCTCCTACGACCTGCTGCCGTACGTCGATGCATTGCGCCCGCGGCTGGGCAACGTCGAGCTGGTGATCTGCCTGGACTCCGGCGCCGGCAACTACGACCAGCTGTGGCTCACCACCTCGCTGCGCGGCATGGCCAGCGGCACGCTCAAGGTCGAGGTGCTGACCGAAGGCATCCACTCGGGCGACGCCTCGGGCCTCGTGCCCTCGAGCTTCCGCATCATGCGGCAGGTGCTCGACCGCCTCGAGGACAGCGCCACCGGCCGGCTGCTCCCCGCGAGCTTCCACTGCGAAGTGCCGGCCGACCGCCTGGCGCAGGCCAGGGCCACCGCGGCGATCCTGGGCGACGAGGTCTACAAGCGCTTTCCGTGGGCCCACTACGACTGCGGCGGCTCGACCATGTTCGCGCTGCCGACCACCACCGATCCGGTCGAGGCGCTGCTCAACCGCACCTGGAAGCCCACGCTGTCGGTGACCGGCGCCGAAGGCTTTCCGGCGCTGAAGGACGCGGGCAACGTGCTGCGCCCCTACACCGCCTTCAAGCTGTCGCTGCGCCTGCCGCCGCTGGTCGATGCGGCCGAGGCGGTGCAGCAGCTGAAGGCGCTGCTCGAGGACAACGCGCCCTACCAGGCGCGCGTGACCTTCGAAAGCGGCGGCGGCGCCACCGGCTGGAATGCGCCGACCATCACGCCGTGGTTCGAGGATGCGCTCAACAAGGCCTCGCAGGCGCATTTCGGCGCATCCTGCGGCTACATCGGCCAGGGCGGCACGATCCCGCTGATGAACATGCTGAGCGCCGGCTTCCCGAAGGCGCAGATGATGGTCTGCGGCGTGCTGGGTCCGAAGAGCAATGCCCACGGCCCGAATGAATTCCTGCACGTGCCCTACGCCAAGAAGCTCACGGCCGCGGTGGCCGAGGTGATTGCGGCCCTGCCGGCGGCGCACCGCGCCGCCACCGCGGAGCCGGCAGCCGCTTGAGCCCGGCGGCGCCGGCGCCGCTGCCTTTGCCGCAGCGGGTTTCGCTGCCCACGCCGGACGGCGAAACGCTGCTGCTGCGCCGCCTTCCGGCGGCCGGCGCATCGCGCGGCGTCGTCGTGCTGGTGCATGGCCTCGGCGAGCATGCCGGGCGCTATCACCAGCTCGCGGCGCGCCTGCATGCATGGGGCTTCGCGGTGTGGGCCCACGACCACCATGGCCACGGCGGATCGTCCGGCGCGCGCGGCGCACTGCCCGGCGAACTGCGGCTGGTCGAAGACCTCGCGCTGGTCATCGACGATGCGCGCCGCGGGAACCCCGGCTTGCCGCTGCTGCTGCTCGGCCACAGCCTGGGCGGGCTGGTCGCTGCCAGCCTGGTGGCACGCGGTGTGCGGCCGGTCGACGGCCTGGTGCTGTCTTCGCCGGGGCTCGACCCGGGCCTGAGCGGATTCCAGAAGGCGCTGCTCGCGGTGCTGCCGCGCATTGCGCCCGGGCTGCGCGTCGGCAACGGCCTGGACGACAACTTTCTTTCGCACGACCGGGCCGTGGTGCAGGCCTACCGCGACGATCCGCTCACGCACGACCGCATCGGCGGCCGGCTCGCGCGCTTTCTGGCGCACGAAGGGGCGGTGGTGCAGCAGGCCGCGGCACACTGGCCGGTGCCGACCCTGCTGCTGTATGCGGGCGACGACCGGCTGGTGGTGCCGGCCGCGAGCCGCGCCTTCGCGGCCGCCGCGGCGCCCGGCGGCATGGTCGAAGCACAGTGCTTCGAATCGATGTACCACGAGATATTCAACGAGCTCGAGGCCGAACCCGTGTTCGCCGCGCTGCAGCGCTGGCTCGGCAAGCGCTTTCCGCCGGACTGACGAAGGAAGAAGCGTTTCAGGCGCTCGCAGCCGCCGCCTCGCGCCGGCGCGTCTGCGCAAGCCACAGCAGCGCTGCGCCCGTGAGCGCCACCGGCACCAGCGAGCCGTAGTTCAGCAGCTGCCAGCCCTGCGTCGTGACCAGCACGCCCGAGGCAAACGAAGTCAGCGCGAGCGTCGCGAACACGCAGAAATTGAGCGCGCCCTGCGCCCGGTCGCGCTCTTGCGGGGTGTAGGCCGTGAGCGAGAGCGTGGTGCTGCCCGTGAACAGGAAATTCCATCCCACGCCCAAGAGGCACAGCGCCACGAGGAAGTGCTGCAGCTCCACGCCCGACAGCGCCACGGCGATGCAGCCGAAGTTGAGCGCAAGCCCCACGCCCATCACCGGCAGCGCGCCGAAGCGGCGGATCAGGTGGCCGGTGAAAAAGCCCGGCGCGAACATGCCGATCACGTGCCATTCGAGCACCAGCGCGGCATCGGAAAAAGGCAGGCTGCAGATCTGCATGGCAATGGGCGTGGCGGCCATCAGCAGGTTCATCACGCCAAAGCCCAGCGCGCCTGCCGCGGCCGCCACGATGAACACCGGCTGGCGCACGATCTGCGACAGCGGCCGTCCGCCCAGCGCCTCCTGGCGCGTGAGCGTGGCGGGAAACTCGATGAAGCGCATGACCGCCATCGACAGCAGCGCCACCGCCGCCAGCGCGATGTAGGCGCCCGCGAACGGCACCGCGAACGCCTCGCGCGTGGCGGCCGCCAGGTTGGGCCCCGCCACCGCGCCGATCAAGCCGCCGGCCATCACCAGCGACACCGCCTTCTCGCGCCAGGCCGGGGCCGCGAGTTCGGCGGCCGCGAAGCGATAGAGGTTCGCGTTGGCGTTGTAGTAGCCCGCCACCACCGTGGCCAGGCACAGGAGCCAGAAGTTCTTCGAGATGGCCGCGAACGCGCACAGCAAGGCCGAGCCCAGCCCCACCGCCAGCCCGATCTGGAACGACCCGCGCCGCCCGAAGCGCTGCTGCGTGCGCGCCACCAGCCCGGTGGTGAGCGCACCGCCCACCACGTAGCCCATGACCGGCAGCGTGGCCATCCAGCCGCGCGGCGCGATGCTCAGGCCCACCAGCCCGTTGATGGCGATGAAGGTGACGTTGTTGGTCAGGAACAGGCCCTGGCAGATGGCGAGCAGCCAGAGGTTGCGGTTCATGGAGAAATGGCGGCGAAGGCGCGTTGCGGCATGGAAGGCTGCGGTTCTACGCGAATCGCCCCGGATGCGCCAGCCGAACTGCGGCGGACCAAAAAAAAGCGCCCTCGCGGGCGCCGGAATTTCCGATGAGCAAACAGTTCGCTCAAGGCTGCCTGTTCTGCAGCAGGCCGCCGAGCGTAGCCAGCAGGTCGTTCGGGTTGTCCAGGCCCTGCTCCGGCACCTTGCCGTGCGGCGTGAGCTGGTCGATCAGGGCCGGCAGCATGGTGGCCAGCATGGGCAGCAGCGTTTGCGCATTGATGCCGAGCTTGGAGGCGATGCTGGCGATGGTGTCGCTGCCCAGCGCGTTCTCCAGTTGGCCGCCGGACACGGGCTGGTTTTCGCCCTTGCCGATCCAGGAGCCGATCACGTCGCCCATGCCGGCCTGCTCGAATTTCGAGACCAGCCCTCCCAGGCCGCCCGCGCCGCCGTTGTTGGCCAGCAGGCCGCCCAGCGCGCCGGCAAGGCCCCCCAGGTCTCCCAGCCCGCCGATGCCGCCGCCTTGCGGCTGCTGCTGCTGCTGGGCGGCGCCCCCGAGAACCTGGCCGAGTACCGAATCGAGCATTCCCATGGACGTTTCCTTGGTGTGTGACAGAACCGCTGGCATTTTCCCAGCGCGAGGGGCCGCGGGCGAACAAGCTTGTTTACTTTTAAGCCCGCAGCGTGACAAATTACCTGGGTCGCGGTGCGCGTTTGGGCAGCAATGCGGGGCTTACCCCTTGCACGCCGACCAGACCCAGCACTGTCACCAGCGAATTCTGCGCGCCTTTCCAGGCATCTGTCACGTCGATCGCTTCGCTCAGGGCATGGAAGCCGGTCGACTTTCCGCCGCCGCCGATGATGATGGCCGGGATGCCGTACGACATCGGCACGTTGGCGTCGGTGCTGCCGCCGCGCAGCAGCGTCTTGTGGCCGAAGGCGGTGTTCGAGCGCACAGCCGCTTCCACGATCACCGAATCTGAAGGCGTGCGCCCGCCCGGCCGGTCGCCGATCAGCTTGTTGCTGGCGCTCAGCGTCGCCACGTTCCAGCGCTTGTTCTCCTCGGCCACCGCTTCGTCGATGGCTGCGAGGATCTTCTTTTCGGTCTCCAGCAGCGACGCCATGTCGTCCGAGCGGATGTCGATGGCCATGCGGGCATCGGGCGCAATGGTGTTCACCGAGGTGCCGCCGCCGACGGTGCCGACGGTGAAGGTGGTCTTGGGAAAGCTGGGCGTGCGGACTTCGGCGATCTTGGCAATGGCGCGGCCCATGCCGTGGATCGCACTGGGCACCTGGCCGAAGGCGGCAAAGCTGTGGCCGCCCGGGCCCTTGAACGTGACTTCATAGCGGTGGCTCGCCGTGCCGAGCACCAGCACGTTGCCGTCCGGCGAAGGCTCCAGCCCCACCATGCCGTCGATGTCGAGGTGGTCGCGGAAGATGGCCTTCATGCCGCGCAGGTTGCCGAGCTCTTCCTCGCCCACATTGGCAACGAAGAGCAGGTCGCCCACGGTCTGGACCTTGTTGTCGTTGAGCACCTTGAGCCACGACAGCAGCACCGACAGGCCGCGCGTATCGTCCGCGATGCCGGGGGCGTGGAGCTTGCCGTCATGCTCCTTCACCTTCACGTCGGTGCCGGCGGGGAACACGGTGTCCAGGTGGGCCGAGACCAGCAGCTTGGGGCCGTTGCCGGTGCCCTTGCGCAGCCCGACCACGTTGCCCTCGGCATCGATCTTTGCGTCGGCGAGCCCGAGCGCCTTCATGCGCGCCAGGAAGGCCTCGGCGCGCTTGCTTTCCTTGAACGGCGGCGCTTCGATCTCGGTCAGCATCTTCAGGTCTTCGACCGAACGCTCGTGGTCGGCCTTGACCGCGTCGAGCAGCTTCAGGACCGCGGGCGCCGCCATCAGCTGCGTAAAGGTTTTTTCCACCTCGGGAGTGACCTGCGCCGGCGTGGGGGCGACGGCGGTGTTCTGGGCCTGCGCGCCCGGCGCGGCGCACAGCAGGGCCAGCACAAGGGGCGCGAGGGGGGCAAGCCGGAGGGCGCGTGGCGAACGAGGCATGGCGTGGAGATCCTTTTCTTGTGATGGGGATGGGTGAGGCGGGTCTTGGCGGAAGCGCCGCTCAAGGGCCCGCGAGCAATACCAGCGCGGCCAGCGCCGCGGTTTCGGCGCGCAGCACGCGCGGCCCGAGCGTGACCGGCGCAAAGCCGCAGGCCAGCGCTTCCTGTTCCTCGGCGCTGCTCAGGCCGCCCTCGGGGCCGCTCAGCACCAGCACGCTGCGATCGGCCGGCGCCGAGGCGGTGGCATCGGCCAGGCGCCGCGTGCCTTCGGCCAGGCTCAGAACAAGGCGCAGCGGGGCCTCGCCCGCATGCGCGCCTATCCAGGCCGAGGGGCTCGAGAACGGCCGCACCGGATGGATCCGCGGCACGCGGTTGCGGCCGCATTGCTCGCAGGCGGCAATCGCAATCGCTTCCCAATGCGCCCTCTTCTTCTCGGCGCGCTCGCCCGAAAGGCGCAGCACGCCATGGGCCGTGGCCAGTGGCTGGATGCTCGCGACGCCCAGTTCGGTGGCTTTTTCGACCAGCCAGTCCATGCGCTCGTTGGCCGGCATGCCGACGGCCAGGTGCACCGCGCGCACGGCCTCGCGCTCGGCCGGCGCATGGGCGCCGATCGTCACCGACACATCGCTGCGCCCCATGCGCTCCACGGTTGCCGCATATTCGCCGCCCGAGCCGTCGAACAAGGTGAGCGCATCGCCGGGCTGCATGCGCAGCACCTGAACGTGGCGCGCGGGGCCGGGAGGCAGTTCGAGCGAGGCACCCGCGGTCAAGGGCACCGGACAGTGGAAACGGGGCATCTAGAGCCCTAGACCCTGCCGTAGGCGAAGCCGCTCAGCGCCGACGTGCCTTCGATCTCGTCGATCACCCGCAGCAGCGGCGTGAGCTCCATGTAGCGGCTGGCGGTGGAGCGGATGTAGGCGATGAAGCGCGGCGTGTCCGCCAAATAGCGCGGCTTGCCGTCGCGCAGCGTGAGGCGGGCGAAGATGCCGGCCACCTTGAGGTGGCGCTGCAGCCCCATCCATTCGACCGAGCGGTAGAACGCGCCGAAATCGGCATCGACCGGCAGCCTGGCCTTGCGCGCGGCTTCCCAGTAACGAATGGTGACGTCGAGCACGAATTCCTCGTCCCAGCTCAGGAAGGCGTCGCGCATCAGGCTGGCGATGTCGTAGGTGATCGGGCCGTAGACCGCGTCCTGGAAGTCGAGCACGCCGAGATCGGCAGCCGAGCCGCCGCCGGGCCGCCCCAAGGCGGCGAGCGCCCCCTCGGGGGGCAGCGAGGACACGCCAGTGCCGAGCGTGGGGGCCACATTGACCATCAGGTTGCGCGGCATGAAGTCGCGGTGCACGTAGACGCTCGGCGAGGCCAGGTTGCTCTCGACGATCAGCCTGAAGCTGCGTTCCAGCCGCTCCTTGAGCTGGCCCTCCACCGCGATGCCACGATGCCGCCCGATGTACCACTCGGGAAAAAGCGCCAGTTCGCGCTCGAGCAGGGCGCGGTCGTAGGGCGGCAGCACGCCTGGCCTGGAGGCCAGCTGCCAGCGGATCAGCGCATCGATCGCCTGGTCGTAGAGCGGGCGGCTGGCGTCGGGCCGGGCCGGATCGATCACGTCGAGCATGGTCTCGCGGCCCAGGTCGTCGAGCAGCAGGAAGCCGTGGGCCCGGTCCCACTCGAGCACCTGCGGCGCGGTCACGCCGGCCTCGGCCATCAGGCGGGCGACCTGCACGAAGGGCTCGCTGTTCTCCTTGTCGGGCGGCGCATCCATCACGATGCGGCTGGCGGCGCTCCCCGTGGCGTCGATGCGGAAGTAGCGGCGAAAGCTCGCATCGGCGGACGCAAGGCGCACCGTCTCGGGCCGCAGGCCGTGCGCGGCGCCGATGCCGGCCAGCCAGTTCTGGAACGCCGCGGCCCGCTGCGGATCTGCCCAGAGAATGGCCGTGGCGGAGGGTGTGGGCTCGGAGGCCGGGAGCGGGGGTGCTGTCATGGATAATCGATTCTACAAATCCGCCTGGCGCGGCAACTCCTGCGGTCCTCCCTGGTCGAACAGAGTTGCCGCCGGCTCCTGCAACCTGCCGGCCTGCCGCGCCGTCCTCCCGACGATCCTTCGTTCCTGACCGATGCCTACGACCCAAAGCCCCCACGCTTGGCACCCTGTGCACTCGCAGCCCTCCCCAGGAAGACTGCGGACCTTCTCCGGAACGATGCGGCGGGAGGCCTGATGAGGCGGCGCGTTGCCTTGCGGCGTTCCGGCCCGCCCCTGCCATTGGCCCTGTTGTCGCTGGCGCTGCTGCATGCGCACGGCGCCTCGGCCCAGCCGGCCGGGGGCCTCGATGGCCCGCTCACGCTCAAGCGCACGCCGCAGCTGACCGAAACGCTGCCGCCCGCCGAGCGCAGCCAGTTGCCCAGCCTGATCACCGGCGACCGCCTGTCGGGCCGCCAGGATCTCGAAACCGTGGTCGAAGGCCATGCCACGCTGCGCCGCGGCGAAGTCGCCATCACCGCCGACCGGCTCGAGTACTACCAGCCCGACGACCGCGCCAGGGCGCGCGGCAACGTGCGCGTCAACCAGGCCGGCAATGTGTACGAAGGCCCCGAGCTCGAGCTCAAGCTCGAGACCTTCGAGGGCTTCTTCAACAACGTGCGCTATTCCTTCCTTGCCACCGGCGGACATGGCGAGGCGCAGCGCATCGATTTCGTCGACAGCAACGTGTCGGTGGCCCGCACCGCCACCTACACCACCTGCCGCCGCGAGGACTTTCCGGGCTGGATGCCGGCCTGGCTGCTGTCTGCAGCCACGCTGACCACCGACACCGAGGAAAACGTCGGCGTGGCCACCGACGCGCGGCTGAGCTTCATGGGCATCAGCACGCCGCCGCTGCCGAGCGTGAGCTTTCCGCTGTCGAACGAGCGCAAGAGCGGCCTGCTGCCGCCCACGATCGGCATCGACAACACCAACGGCATCGAGATCTCGCAGCCGTACTACTGGAACATCGCGCCCAACCGCGACGCCACCTTCACGCCCACGCTGATGAGCAAGCGCGGCCTCAACCTGGGCTCGGAATTCCGCTACCTCGAGAAGGAATACAGCGGCAGCATCCGCCTGGACCTGATGGGCAGCGACCGCCTCGTGGGCCAGCGCTACAACGAAACGCGCGCGGCGCAGCTGCAGCAGCTCGCCAACGGGGAAATCCAGGCCTCGGCCCTGAATTTCGGCGCGCCGCCCAGCAGCAAGCGCTGGGGCATCTGGGCCAACCACCACCAGGATTTCAACGCCAAGGCGCTGGGGCTCGATTCGCTCTCGGCCAACATCAACATCAACCGCGTCAGCGACAACGACTACTGGCGCGACTTCACGCGCACGCCCACCCTGGCGCAGCGCCAGCTGACGAACGACGCCTCGCTCAACTGGAGCAAGGGCGACTGGAGCGGCGGCATCCGGGCGCTGCGCTACCAGACGCTGCAATACAGCCTGTCGCCGATCGTGCCGTCCTATGACCGGATGCCGCAGATCACGGCCAACTACAACAAGTACGACTGGCACGGCTTCGACGTTTCGCTGAACCTGGACTACACGCGCTTTCGCGTCAACACCATCCTGGCCGGCCAGCCGGGCTTCGACATCAACCAGCAGTCGCAGCCCGACGGCGACCGCGCCCTGGCCATTGCCACCATCAGCCGGCCGTTCATCACGCCGAGCTCCTTCGTCATCCCGAAGCTGCAGCTGAACACGGCTTCATACAACTACTACCTGCCGCAGTCCGACGTTCCGAGGCTCACCGTCAACGGAACCCAGTACGTCAACGGCGTGCCCTACAACCCGAACTCGCTGTATTTCTTCCCGACCTCGAGCAACCGGACGGTGCCGACCTTCAGCCTCGACAGCGGCCTGATCTTCGAGCGCGACGCGAACTACTTCGGCCGCGCCTTCCGCCAGACGCTGGAGCCGCGCGCCTACTACGTCTACACGCCGTTCCGCAACCAGAGCATGCTGCCGAACTACGATTCGGCGGCCAACGATTTCAGCTTTGCGACCATCTACACCGAGAACGCCTTCTCGGGCAACGACCGCATCTCCGACACCAACACGCTCACGCTCGGCGTCACCTCGCGCCTGATCGACCCCGACACCGGCGTCGAGGCGGCGCGCTTCGGCATTGCGCAGCGGCTGCGCTTCAGCGACCAGAAGGTCACGCTGCCGGGCGGCACGCCGGTGACCGACCGCGCGAGCGACCTGCTGCTGGGCGCCCAGATCAACTGGACGCCCAAGTGGAGCCTGGACACGGTCGTCCAGTACAACCCCGACACGCACAAGTCGGACCGCTCGGCCATCACCGCGCGCTACAACCCAGGGCCCTACCGCAACCTGAGCGCGGCCTTCCGCTACCAGGCGCCCACCACGCCCCTTGCCACCGACGGCAACAAGTCCTTCGACGTGGGCTGGCAGTGGCCGCTCAACGACCTGTGGGGCGACAAGGGCAAGGACCTCGGCCCGGGCAAGGGCCAGGGCGGCGGGCGGTGGTACGCGGTCGGCCGGCTCAACTACAGCCTGCAGGACAAGAAACTCACGGACGGCGTGCTGGGCTTCGAGTACGACGGCTGCTGCTGGATCGGGCGCGTGGTGCTGCAGCGCATCACGACCGGCACGGTGACCGCCAACACCCGCATCATGTTCCAGCTCGAATTCGTCGGGTTCTCCAGCATCGGGTCGAGCCCGATGCAGACCTTGCGGACCAACATCCAGCGCTACCAGCCCCTTCGCCAGCCCACCGAAGGGCCGAGCCGCTTCACCAATTACGACTGAGACGATTGAGCAACGCCATGAAACACATCCGTTCCATCCTGACCCTGGGCTGCCTCGCGGCACTGGCCGCGGCCTCGGGCGCGCAAGGCCTGCGTCCCGGTGGCGGCAGCGGCATCACCGACATCATGCGCGCCGGTCCCCGGCTGGCGCCGCCGGCGCCGCGCACCGCGCCGTCCACCGCCGCGCCGGTGCAGCGCGCGGCCGAATACATCGTCGCACTGGTCAATTCCGAACCGATCACCAACACCGAGGTGCAGTCGCGCGTCACGCGCCTGATCCGCGAAAACGCCGAAGCCGAGCGCGTGCCGCGCGCCGAGCTCACGCGCCTGGTGCTCGAACGCCTGATCTCCGAGCGCGCACAGCTCCAGCTGGCCAAGGAAAACGGCATCAAGGTGGACGAGGTCGCCATCGACCAGGCCGAGCAGACCGTGGCGCGGCAGAACCAGATCAGCGTCGAGGAGCTGCGCCGCCGCGTGGTGGCCGAGGGCATTTCGCAGCGCGAATTCCGCAACGACCTGCGCGACCAGCTGCTGCTCACGCGCCTGCGCGACCGCGAGGTCGAGTCCAAGGTCAAGATCAGCGACGCCGAGGCCGACGAATACCTGCGCGACCAGCGCAACGCCCCCACCAAGGACGCGGCGCTGCAGAACATCAACCTCGCGCACCTGCTGGTCGCCGTGCCCGAGAACGCCACCGAGGCGCAGGTCGCCAGCCTGCAGCAGCGGGCCCAGGGCCTCGCGCAGCGCGCCCGCGCCGGCGAAGACTTCGCCAAGCTGGTGCAGGAGAACTCCGATTCGCCGGACCGCGCCAACGGTGGCGCCGTCGGCATGCGCACCGCCGACCGCTATCCGTCGCTGTTCGTCGAAGCCACGCAGTCGACGCCGGTCAACGGCATTGCCGGCCCGATCCGCTCGGGTGCGGGCTTCCACGTGCTCAAGGTGCTGGCCAAGGCCCAGCTCGGCGCCACCGACGCCACCGTGACCCAGACGCAGGTGCGCCACATCCTGCTGCTCAACGACCCGAAGCGCACCACCGCCCAGGCCGTGGCGCAGCTCGCGGAATTCAAGCGCCGCCTGCAGGCCCGCACGGCCGACTTCGCCGGCCTCGCGCGCGACAACTCGCAGGATGCGAGCGCAAAGGAAGGCGGCGACCTGGGCTGGTCGCGCCCGGGCCAGTTCGTGCCCGAGTTCGAGGAAGCCATGGACCGCCTGGCGCCGGGCCAGATCAGCGACCCGGTGGTCTCGCGCTTCGGCGTGCACCTGATCCAGGTGGTCGGCCGGCGCGAATCCAAGCTCACGCAGGCCGAGCAGCGCGAAGCCGCGCGGGCCGTGCTGCGCGAGCAGCGGGTCGAGGAAGCCTTCAGCACGTGGGTGCAGGAAACGCGCGCGCGCGCCTACGTCGAATACCGCGAGCCGCCCCAGTCCTGATGGCACACATCGCCAGGAAGCGGTTCGGGCAGCACTTCCTGTCCGACGGCGGCATCATCGATGCCATCGTGCAGGAGATCGCGCCGCAGCCCGGCGACGCCATGGTCGAGATCGGTCCGGGCCTGGCGGCGCTCACCCAGCCGCTGGTCGAGCGGCTCGGGCGCCTGACGGTCATCGAGCTCGACCGCGACCTGGCCAAGCGGCTGCGCGAGCATCCGCAGCTCGAGGTCATCGAGTCCGACGTGCTCAAGGTCGATTTCGCCGCGCTGGCCGCCAGGTTCGCGGCGCCGCTGCGCGTGGTGGGCAACCTGCCCTACAACATCTCCACGCCGATCCTGTTCCATCTGCTGGGCTTCGCGCACCTGATCGCCGACCAGCACTTCATGCTGCAGAAGGAAGTGATCGACCGCATGGTCGCGCGGCCCGCCACCTCCGACTACAGCCGCCTGAGCGTGATGCTGCAGTGGCGCTACAGGATGGAAAACGTGCTGTTCGTGCCGCCCGAGAGCTTCGATCCGCCGCCGCGCGTCGACAGCGCCGTGGTGCGCATGGTGCCGCTGGCCGAGCCGCCGGCCGTGGATGCCGCCCGCCTGGGCGAAATCGTGCAGGTGGCCTTCAGCCAGCGCCGCAAGATCATGCGGCACACGCTGGGCAAGTGGCTCGACGAGCACGGCTTCGCAGGCCAGTTCGATGCCCAGCGCCGGGCCGAGGAAGTGCCGGTGGCCGAATACGTCGCCCTGGCCCAAGCCGTCCCCCCGCGCCCATGAAAAAAGCCCGCCTTGGCAAAGGCGGGCTTTTGGCTTTGATTCGTGAACACCGCGGAACCGGCTTCGCCGGGCCGCAGGTGTTGCCCCCTCGAGGGGGAGGCGGCTACACGAAGCGAGCCGCTTCGGGGGTGGGCTCGTTCAGGCCGCCGCGAGCCAGTAGCCCGCGTTGAAGGGGCTGCTCATGCGCAATGCGAGCGGCGAGACGTCGACCAGTTTGTCGGTCGGCATCTTTTCGCCTTCGGGTTCCGTGCCGGCTGCCGCATTGGCGGTGTTGCCGTTGATTTCGATGCCATCGAGTGCTGCGCCGTTCGGCTGAGCCTCGTTCGCCCGTTCTGCTTGGCTGGTGTGTGCAGAACGGGCTACAGAAAAGAATAGAAGCAGCGGAACGGGACTTTCCGGTCTCCCCAGTAATCGGAGGCATCGCGGAAGATGTCGAGCAGCTGCTCGCGCGCTTCCTTGTCGAACTTGGCGTTGGCCGGGATCTGCTCGAGCACGATCACGAAGCCGGGCTGCGGGCCCGATTTATGCAACGGGTCGGTCATGCAGTCGTACAGCGCGTCGAAATTCTTGCCGAAATGCGCCGGAAAGGTGAACTGCTGGGCGATCAGGTCCAGAACGTCCTGCTTGGTCTGGGCGTTCCCCAGATTGGCGTACAGGAAGTGCTGGCCCGCGGCGTTGGCGGCTTCCTGCAGGTCGTTCACGCGGAACGCACGAATCGACTGCACGATGTTCGGGCGTACGGCACGAAGGGATAAAGTCATCTCCGCTGGTCTTTCCATAGTCATCATCATTTCTTCGGGGCGCTTCGGGGCGCCGCTCAAGTCGTTGTCATCGCTCATGGTGCAATCCGTCTGAAACTCGCGTAGTGGTCTGCCGTGTACCAGCAGGCCTCGGGTGTGGTGCGCTGTTCTCCGCCGCAGACAATGCGCCGTGCACCGCGATCGCGCGAGCCGGGCGTTGCCACCGTGTACTCGCGGTAGTGACCGCGCCGCGCGGGCGGCAAAAGACGCTCGCGGTTGCCAAATACCGTGCCGTCCTTTTCGAATCGGAAGGGGCCGCCACTCAGGATGGCTTCGTAGGTTCGCTGGCCCTGAACCGGCAGTTCGGACAGTGCAATCGATTCCTGGGCGGGCTTTCCGGTGCCGAACCATCCGCGGGCCTCGGCCCCCGTCGCCAATGCCACCAGCATCAAGCCGGTGAGCGCAAACTTAGTGACAGAGGACGTGATCGAGGCGTAAGCCGCCATGGGGCACCACAAGAAAAGAGCGGGGTTCCGAATTGGCAGCCAACCCTGGGGTTAACCCGCAAATTCAAGCCCGCGAGTGTGCACCACGCTGGCGAAAATAGCAAGCGACTGCCCAAAGTTTGAGCAGTCGCAAGGGGATCGAGTGGCGCTTTAAGTTGGCGGCCACTCTCGCCAAATGGCTTATCGCTCTGCGTTTGCGTCGGCGACTGTCAAGGCTGTCATGTTCACGATGCGCCGAACTGTTGCGCTGGCCGTGAGAATATGCACAGGTTTGGCGGCTCCGAGCAGCACCGGGCCGATCGCGATATTGCCGCCGGCCGCGGTCTTGAGCAGGTT
>NZ_JBFTLJ010000021.1:0-86639 GCF_056396385.1 Variovorax sp. 05T418
GTCGTAGGCCTTGGCTTCGCCGCCGAACTTGGCCGACAGCACCGTGGCGATGGCCGCCGTCAGCGTGGTCTTGCCGTGGTCAACGTGACCGATCGTGCCCACGTTCACGTGCGGCTTGGTGCGGGTGAATTTACCTTTTGCCATTTTTCAATCCTTGAAAGAGCATTCCCGTGTATTGGTTTTATGTCTGCACCCGATTGCTGGTTCGCCTCGCACGGGAACGTGGCGGCACCGGATCGCAGACAAAGAGAGCCGCGCACTGCGCGACCCCACATTCTTTTTAATCAGTTGGGGACAGAGCAGATTTGCTGCGCAAATCCTGGTCTGTCCCGCAAAGACATTACTTTGCGCGAGCAGCCACGATGGCTTCGGCAACGTTGCGCGGAGCTTCGGCGTAGTGCTTGAACTCCATCGTGTACGTGGCGCGGCCTTGCGACATCGAACGCAGCGTGGTCGAGTAGCCGAACATTTCCGACAGCGGCACTTCGGCCTTGATGGACTTGCCGCCACCGATCATGTCGTCCATGCCCTGCACCATGCCGCGGCGTGACGAGAGGTCGCCCATCACGTTGCCGGCGTAGTCTTCAGGCGTTTCGACTTCCACGGCCATCATCGGCTCGAGGATCACGGGGTTGGCCTTGCGGGCGCCTTCCTTGAAACCGAAGATCGCGGCCATCTTGAACGCCATTTCGTTCGAGTCCACGTCGTGGTACGAGCCGAAGTGCAGCGTGACCTTGACGTCGACGACGGGGTAGCCCGCCAGCACGCCTTGCGTCAGTGCTTCCACAACGCCCTTTTCCACTGCGGGGATGTATTCGCGAGGAACCACACCGCCCTTGATGGCGTCGACGAATTCGAAGCCCTTGCCGGCTTCCTGCGGCTCGAGCTTGAGCACGACGTGGCCGTACTGGCCCTTGCCGCCCGACTGGCGCACGAACTTGCCTTCGGCTTCCTCGACGGTCTTGCGGATCGTTTCGCGGTAGGCCACCTGCGGCTTGCCCACGTTGGCTTCCACGCCGAACTCGCGCTTCATGCGGTCCACGATGATTTCGAGGTGCAGCTCGCCCATGCCGGCGATGATGGTCTGGCCCGATTCCTCGTCGGTCTTGACGCGGAACGACGGGTCTTCCTGGGCAAGGCGCTGCAGGGCGATGCCCATCTTTTCCTGGTCGGCCTTGGTCTTGGGCTCGACGGCCTGCGAGATCACCGATTCCGGGAAAACCATGCGCTCGAGCGTCACGACGGCTGCCGGGTCGCACAGGGTTTCGCCCGTGGTGACTTCCTTCAGGCCCACGCAGGCAGCGATGTCGCCGGCGCGGATTTCGTTGACTTCTTCGCGGTTGTTCGCGTGCATCTGCACGATACGGCCGATGCGCTCCTTCTTGCCGCGCACCGGGTTGTAGACGCTGTCGCCCTTGGTCAGCACGCCCGAGTAGACGCGCACGAAGGTCAGCTGGCCCACGAACGGGTCGGTCATCAGCTTGAATGCGAGCGCCGAGAACTTCTCGTTGTCGTCAGCCTTGCGGGTGACGGGGGCTTCGTCTTCGTCGGTGCCGTTGACCGGCGGAATGTCGGTCGGAGCGGGCATGTATTCGACGACGGCGTCGAGCATGGCCTGCACGCCCTTGTTCTTGAAGGCCGAGCCGCACAGCATCGGCTGGATTTCGCCGGCGATGGTGCGCTGGCGAATGGCCTTCTTGATTTCCTCTTCGGACAGCTCGCCGCCTTCGAGGTACTTGTTCATCAGCTCTTCGCTCGCTTCGGCAGCGGCTTCGACGAGCTTTTCGCGGTATTCGTTGCAGACGTCGGTCAGGTTCGCGGGGATTTCACCGTAGGTGAAGGTCACGCCCTTGTCTTCGTCCCAGATGATGGCCTTCATCTTCACGAGGTCGACGATGCCCTGGAAGTGCTCTTCGGCACCGATCGGGATCTGGATCACGACGGGGTTGGCCTTCAGGCGGTCCACCATCATCTGGCGCACGCGCAGGAAGTCGGCGCCGGTGCGGTCCATCTTGTTGACGAACGCGAGGCGCGGAACCTTGTACTTGTTGGCCTGGCGCCAGACGGTTTCCGACTGGGGCTGCACGCCGCCGACCGCGTCGTACACCATGACGGCGCCGTCCAGCACGCGCATCGAGCGCTCGACTTCAATGGTGAAGTCCACGTGGCCGGGGGTGTCGATGATGTTGATGCGGTGTTCTTCGAACTTGCCGGCCATGCCCTTCCAGAAGCAGGTGGTGGCAGCCGAGGTGATCGTGATGCCACGCTCTTGCTCTTGCTCCATCCAGTCCATCGTGGCGGCGCCATCGTGCACTTCACCGATCTTGTGGTTCACACCGGTGTAGAACAGGATGCGCTCGGTCGTCGTGGTCTTGCCGGCGTCGATGTGCGCGGAGATGCCGATGTTGCGGTAGCGCTCGATGGGGGTCTTGCGGGACATGATTTACTTTCGGGTTAAATGCGTTGAGCGCTGGGCCTTGAGCACGGGCGACGTCGCCCGACACTCAACACCCAACGCCCAAGCGAAGTTTGATTCTTAGAAGCGGAAGTGGCTGAATGCCCGGTTGGCTTCTGCCATGCGGTGCACTTCGTCGCGCTTCTTCATGGCGCCGCCACGGCCTTCCGTGGCTTCCATCAGCTCGTTGGCCAGGCGCAGGGCCATCGACTTCTCACCGCGCTTGCGGGCGGCTTCCTTGATCCAGCGCATCGACAGGGCGAGGCGGCGGACCGGGCGGACTTCGACCGGCACCTGGTAGTTCGCACCACCGACGCGGCGCGACTTGACTTCGACCATCGGCTTCACGTTGTTGATGGCAACGGTGAAGGCCTCGAGCGGGTCCTTGTCGGGGTTCTTCTTTTCGATGAAGTCGAGCGCGCCATAAATGATGCGCTCGGCAACAGCCTTCTTGCCGCCTTCCATGATCACGTTCATGAACTTCGACAGCTCGACATTGCCGTACTTGGGATCCGGCAGGATTTCACGTTTGGGGACTTCGCGACGACGTGGCATTTTTCTAACCTCTTTGCTTCAGTTGGCATCGTTTCCGATACCGCGAGAGCCATTCCGGACTCTCACTTACTCGACCCGACATTGGGTCACTTCGTTCGATGTGCCCGCCAAGGCAACCGAACACCGCTTGTTTGTTTTCTACGACAGGAAGGCTTAAGCCTTCTTGGGACGCTTCGCGCCGTACTTGGAACGCGACTGCTTGCGGTCTTTCACGCCTTGCAGGTCGAGCGAACCGCGCACGATGTGGTAGCGAACACCGGGCAAGTCCTTGACACGACCGCCGCGAACCAGCACGACGCTGTGTTCCTGCAGGTTGTGGCCTTCGCCGCCGATGTAGGAGATGACTTCGAAGCCGTTGGTCAGGCGGACCTTGGCAACTTTACGAAGCGCCGAGTTGGGCTTCTTGGGCGTCGTGGTGTAGACGCGGGTGCAGACACCGCGGCGTTGCGGCGAGTTCTGCATGGCAGGGCTCTTCGAATTGATCTTTTCGACCGTTCGACCCTGACGCACCAGTTGATTGATGGTTGGCATGAATGAATTAGTCCCAAAACAACCCGGCCCTGGCTGTGAAGCCGCCCCTGCCTTGTCGTGACGCAAGGCAAGGAAACCGGGAATAACGAAAACGTGAAACCCTTCGGAAAATTCCGAAAAGCCCACGAGTATAGCAGGCGGGCTTGAAACGGCAAGGACAGCGTCGGCCGGCGCTGCCTGGCGCCCTTCCTTACTTGATCCAGAGCCGGACGGCGTCCCAGGCGCGGCCGAGGATGCCGGCCTGCTCGACGCCTTCCAGCGCCACCAGCGGCACGTCCGCCAGCGGCTGGTCGTCCAGCGTCACCTTGAGCGAGCCCACCGGCTGGTACTTGGTGAACGGCGCCACCAGCGGATCGGGGCGCGCCACCTGGGTCTTGATCTTGCTGGCGGTACCGGCCGGTACCGCGACCACGATGGCTTCCGGGCGGCCCAGCTTGAGCGTGTTGGCCTTGCCCTTCCAGACCGCCGGCGTGGCGGCCGGCTGGCCGGCGTCGAACAGGCGCACGGCGTCGTAGGCGGTGTAGCCCCAGTTCAGGAGCTTTTGCGATTCGTTCGCGCGCACGGTCTCGCCCGAGGTGCCCAGCACGATCGACAGCAGCCGGCGCCCGCCGGTCAGGTTGGGGAAGTCGCGCTTGGCGGTGGCGATCATGCAGTAGCCGGCCGCTTCGGTGTGGCCGGTCTTCAGGCCGTCGACGGTGGGGTCGCGGAACAGCAGCAGGTTGCGGTTGGTGTCGTTGGTCGAGGGCGTGCCGGGGTAGCGGTACTTCTTGATCGCGTAGTACTTGGCTTCTTCCGGGAAGTCGCGCACCAGGCGGGTCGCAAGGATGCTCAGGTCGCGCGCCGTGGTGGTGTGGCCGGGCGCGGTGAGGCCTTCGGGGTTCTTGTAGCTCGTGTTCTTCATGCCCAGCGCCTTGGCCTGGGCGTTCATGAGCTCGACGAAATGCTCCACGGTGCCGCCCACGCCTTCGGCCAGCGCCACGGTGGCGTCGTTGCCCGACTGCACGATCAGCCCCTTGATCAGGTCTTCGACCGGCACCTGCATCTTGGGATCGATGAACATGCGCGAACCGGGCATCTTCCAGGCGCGTTGGCTGACCGGCATGGTCTGGGTCAGCGTGATCTTCTTGGCGCGCAGCGCGTCGAACACGATGTAGGCCGACATCAGCTTGGTGAGCGACGCCGGTTCGACCGGGCTGTCGATGTCCTTCTGCGCAAGGATCTGGTTGGCCGTGACGTCGAGCAGCAGGTAGCTGCGCGCGGCGATCTCGGGCGGTGCCGGCACCTGGGCAGCGGCGATCATGCCAACCGATGCGGCGGCGGCCAGCACCAGCGCGCGAAACGCGTCAAAAAAACGATTCATGGGAGCAATAGGAGAGACGGGAGGAGACGAAAACGCAAGCCCGTGAGGCTTTTCATGCGGCGCCCGCGCGCAGATGGCGGACGACCAGGCTTTTGAGGAGGGGCAATTGTCCGTGAAAGAAATGGCCGCCCCCCGGAATAACCGTGACAGGCAGTGACTGCGGCCGCGCCCAGTCCATGACCGCCGCCAGCGGGACCGTGTCGTCGGCCTCGCCGTGGACCACCAGCGTGCGCTCGTGCGCCTCGGCCGGCAGCGTGGCGACCGAAAACCGCGAAGCCGCCGTTCCAACCAGCACGAGCTGCCGCAGGTCGCGGCCGGCCCAGAGCTTTTCGGCCGCGGAGCTCGCCACGAAGGCGCCGAACGAGAAGCCGGCAATCGCCAGCGGGCCTTCGGGCGCGAGCTGGGAGACGACGTTCATCATGTCTTCGCATTCGCCGCGCCCCTCGTCGTGCACGCCTTCGCTCGCACCCACGCCGCGGAAGTTGAAACGCACCGCGGTCCAGCCGCAGGAGACAAACGCGCGCGCCAGGGTCTGCACCACCTTGTTGTCCATGGTGCCGCCGAACAGCGGATGCGGATGGGCGATCACGGCGATGCCGCGCGCGGCCTCGGCTGGCTGGTCGCGCTGCACCTCGATGGCGCCGGCGGCGCCCTGGAGGCGGATCTTTTCGGTCTGGGAATTCATGATGCGAGGAATGGAACTGACCGGCCCCGAGGGCTTGGGTGCACGGTACGAGCGCGGGATCCCGCCAAAAGTTCAGCGGCCCACATCGGGAGGCAGCAGCAGGCGCTCGACGACCTGGCCGTTCTTCAGGTGCGAGTCGACGATCTCGTCGATGTCGTCGGCGTCGACGAAGGTGTACCAGACCGCTTCGGGATAGACCACCGCCACCGGGCCGCCGGCGCAGCGGTCCAGGCAGCCCGCCTTGTTGACGCGCACCTTGCCGGGACCGGCCAGCCCCGCCTCCTTGACCTTCGCCTTGCAGCGGTCGAAACCCGCCTGGGCGTTGTGCAGGGCGCAGCAGTCTTCGCCGTTCTTGCGCTCGTTCAGGCAAAAGAAGATGTGGCGGCCGTAATAGCCGCGCGGCGCGGCAGAAGAGGAACTGGGCATCGGTAGATTTTAGTGACGCCCGCCGCAGGCCATCAGCCTGCCGGCCGCCCCCGGCGCGACAGCGCGGCCACCACATAGGCAAGGACCGCGAACGGCCACAGCCACCCGAGCCACTGCGCCAGCCCGTGGAAGCGGATGAAGCGCCCCTGCTCCCAGGTGGCGAGGGTCTGTGCGAAATAGGCGCTCTCGGGCGCCTGGTTCAACAGGCTCAGCTGGATCACCAGCGCCACCAGCAGCAGGGCCGCGCAGAGCCGCCGCGGCGCTCCGAGCAGCAGCACGCCGGCCACCAGCGCCGTCGCAATGCCGACCTGCACCGGCAGGCCCAGCCAGGCCCATGCGTGCTCGGGGCCGTAGCTCAGCGCCGCCGACAGCGCCGAGGCGCCGATGCCCGCCAGCAGCGTGAGCGGCAGCAGCACGGCACGCCGGGCGACCGTGCGCGTCACCATGAAAGCCAGCAGGCACGGCACCAGGGCACCGAGCATCACGCACAGCAGCTCGACGGCCGGCACCAGCGGCTCCAGCTCGAACTGGCGCAGCGGCATCCAGTCGATGAAGGGGGTGTCGAGCAGCCACTCGGAGACCGCGACTTCGAGCCGCTCGAACACCTGGCCGAGGCCGAAGGTCACGGCTGCCGGGAACAGCAGCGCCAGCGGCCACAGCGCGAGCAGCACCAGCGCGCCGCGCGAATCCTCGACGAACCACAGCGAGCGCGTGCGGCTCCAGTGCGCCACCGCGCCGAGCCGCTCGAGCCCCGCCGCGAGCAGGGCCCCCAGCAGCGCTCCGGAGCTGTTCAGGCCCAGGTCGACATTGGAGGGAATGCGCGCAGGCAGATAGCTCTGCAGCGTTTCCATGGCAAAGGCCACGGCCGCGCCGGCCAGCGTGGCGCGCAGCACCGCACGCCAGACGCTGGCGTCGCGCCGCGTCCGCAATACCGCCAGCGCGCACAGGAAGCCGAAGGGCACGTAGCCGCCCACGTTGATCGCGAAGTCGAAGCCCGTCCAGTACTTGGGCCACGAGGCCGACAGGTAGGCCCACGGCGCAATGCCCTGGTCGCGCCAGTCGGCGAACGGGTACAGGCTGGCATAGACGATCAGCGCCGCGTAGGCCAGCGCCAGGGGCAGCGCGGCGGACTTGTGCTGCGTCTCCACCTTGGCTTTCAGGCTCAGAACGGCTTGACGACCACCAGCACCACGATGCCGAGCAGCAGCAGGACCGGCAGTTCGTTGAACCAGCGGTACCAGCGGTCGTTGCGCTGGGTGCCCCCGGCCACGAAACGGCGCAGCAGCACGCCGCAGGCATGGTGATACCCGATCACCGCCAGCACCAGCGCCAGCTTGGCATGCAGCCAGCCGTTGCCGGGGCCGCGCCCGATGCCATAGCCCAGCCAGAGCCAGAGGCCGAAACCCAGCGCCGGAATGGCCAGGAAGGTCGTGAAACGCAACAGCTTGCGTGCCATCAGAAGCAAGCGCTCGCGTTCGGCCACGGACTCGGGCGGCACCATCGCCAGGTTGACGAAGATCCGGGGGAGGTAGAACAACCCCGCGAACCAGCTGGCAATGAAGACGATGTGAAGAGATTTAACCCAGAGCATGGGGCCAGTTTAGTGGCGGGCCGCGCCGTGCAGGCCGGGCTTTGGCGCCGGCGCGGATGCAGCGGGCAAAAAAAAGCCCGACGTCTTCACGTCGGGCTGGGAAGCCCTTTTGCTGTCACACATCAAGGCACCCGCTCAGGGAGGAAAAGCGGGGAGCGGTAAACCGCCCGCTTTTGAATTTAACAAAGGCGAAACAAAGTTTCAAGCGGCTCGGGGCAGATTCTTTGACAATTCCGCACGAAAAAACGAGAACCTTCGATTTACGCCGCCGGCGTGGTTGTCGGACAACCCGCGGACGAGCGCCCGATGCACGAACTGGCGCTTCAGGCACAATTTTCCGCCTATGACGCCATCTTCCTTTGCCATGTATCCCGCCGGCCGGCCGCGCCGCCTGCGCCGCGACAGCTTCACCCGCAACCTCGTCAGGGAGCATGCGCTGACGGCGCACGACCTCATCTACCCGGTGTTCGTGCAGGAAGGCGAGAAAAGGCGCGATGCCGTGGCGTCGATGCCCGGCGTGGATCGCCTGAGCCTCGACCTGCTGCTGCCGGTGGCCGAGCAGTGCGTGGAGGCGGGCATCCCGGTGATGGCGCTCTTTCCGGTGATCGATGCCGGCCTCAAGACGCCCGCGGGCGACGAGGCCTTCAATCCCGAGGGGCTGATTCCGCGCGTGGTCGCGGCGCTGAAGTCGCGCTTTCCGGAGCTCGGCGTCATGACCGACGTGGCGCTCGACCCCTACACCAGCCACGGGCAGGACGGCCTGCTCGACGACACCGGCTACATCCTCAACGACGCCACCGTGGAAGTGTTGGTGAAGCAGGCGCTCACACAGTCCCAAGCCGGCGTGGACATTGTGGCGCCCAGCGACATGATGGATGGGCGCATTGGCGCGATCCGCACCGCGCTGGAAGCCCGCGGCGACATCCACACCCGCATCATGGCCTACAGCGCCAAGTACGCGAGCGCCTTCTACGGCCCGTTCCGCGATGCCGTGGGCTCGGCCGCGACGCTCGGCAAGAGCAACAAGAAGGTCTACCAGATGGACCCGGGCAACAGCGACGAGGCGCTGCGCGAAGTGGGCCTGGACATTGCCGAGGGCGCCGACATGGTGATGGTCAAGCCCGGCATGCCCTACCTGGACATCGTGCGCCGCGTGAAGGACGAATTTCGCGTACCCACCTTCGCCTACCAGGTGAGCGGCGAATACGCGATGCTCAAGGCCGCGGCCCAGAACGGCTGGCTCGACCACGATGCGGTGGTGCTCGAAAGCCTGCTCGCCTTCAAGCGCGCCGGCGCCGACGGCGTGCTCACCTACTTTGCGCTCGACGCCGCGCGGTTGCTGCAAAAACAATAGCGCATGCGCATCTTCGAAATCGACCCCTCGCGCGTGAGCGAGCACCCGGCGCTGGCTCCGCTCGCGCTGCCCGGGGCCTGCGCGGCGCAAGGCTATCTCTGGATTTCGCTCACGCGGGACGAATTCCGCGCCTCGCTGCCCGCGGTCCAGCAGATCCTGCAGTCGCTCTGCCAGGCGCAGCTGGTCGACCTGCATGTGGCGGACCTGCTCAACGACCAGCTGCCCTCGCACTACGACTACACCTCGCAATACGACGTGCTGGTGTTCCGGCGCCTTTCGAGCGGCCCTGGCCAGGCGGCGCTGGGCAATGGCAAGGGCACCACGGGCGGCGAGCCGCCCCTTCCCGCACCCTTGCGCCGCGGCCCTCCGGTGCTGCGCCGGGTCGACACCCGCCCCGTGGGTTTCGCGCTGTTCGACCGCGTGCTGCTGTCGGTGCACCCCGAGGACGGCGCGGTGCGCGACTTGTTTGCCGCCCGGCTGCTCGCCGCCGGCTCGCCGGACGACAAGGGCGCCCCCGCGCTCGACGTGCGCGCCACCTCGGCCCGCGTGCCGACCGGCACCGCCGACCTGATGCTGCGCGTCATCAACCAGATCGTCGACGGCTACCTGGACATGCGCCGCGAACTCACGCGCCAGCTCGACCATTGGCAGACCGAGCTGATCGATCCGCGCAGCCGCTTCACCAATTGGGGCGCGCTGATGGAAGCCCGGCAGTCGCTGCACCACCTGGACGAGATCTGCGAGGACCAGCGCGCGGCCATCCAGGACTGGATCGACTCGCTCGAGACGCTGCCCCCAGCCAAGGGCGAGGCGGAGCAGCGCGAGCGGGAACTGATCATGGTGCGAAGCCGCGACGTGCTCGAGCACATCGAGCGCGTGGTGCACCACGTGCGCCGGCTCGAACAGAACGCGGAGACCGCGGTGCAGATGCATTTCAGCGTGCAGGGCCACCGCGCCAACGACATCATGCGGGTGCTCACCGTGCTGACGGCCATCTTCCTGCCGCTCAACCTCATTGCCGGCATCTTCGGCATGAACTTCGAGTTCATTCCGCTGGTGCACAAGGCCGATGGCTTCTGGATCGCCATGACCGCGATGCTGGTGATCGCGCTGCTGCTGGTGCTGGTGTTCTGGCGCAAGCGCTACCTGGCGCGCACGCGCTGAAGCGCGCAACCCGCCTGAAAGCAAAAAGGCCACGCAAATGCGTGGCCTTTTTGCTTGCCCGCGAGGGGCAGCAGCGGTTTCGCCGGTCTTACTTGGCGACGGCGCCCGAGCCTTGCTGGGCCTGGACGCGTGCGTCCATCGGGTGGGGCATGGTCGAGACGACCTTGCTGTTGACGCGCGAGCCCGAGGTCACGTTCTGGTCGGGAGCGTAGGCGGTGCGAACGGCTTCGGCTTCGACCAGCGCACGGTCCTTCGACACGGCGACCGTTTCCGGGCCGCGCGAGCCGCGGGTCACGTTCTGGTTGGGGGCCGATGCGGCGCGCACGGCTTCGGCGTTGACTTCGTCGCGGCTCTTGGTCGAGACGGCGGTGTTCACGCCATCGTAGGTTTCGGCTTGGGCGCCGGTGGCGGCCAGCAGGGTCAGGGCAGCGGCGGCGAGGATGTGCGAGGTCTTCATGTCAATTCCTTGTGTTGGTTGGATGGTTCGTCCACCAGGCTCGCTCGTTCATTCGTTCGTGCTCACCTGTGCGGCGAGTTTCCAACTGAACGGCCGGTGTAAATCACGCGGAACAGAGACACGGTGTTTCCTCTATTGAAACAATGACGCGCCGGCGGCATGCACACGAACCGAGCGCGCACCGGCGCCTGCAAATGCCGGGGCTTCCCCGAAAATCGAAGCGGGCCGGCCGCGGAACGGAAACAATGGGCGCTTTGACATGGACAGTCTCGATCTGATCAGAACCTTCCGGGAAGTGGCCTCGCATGGCAGCTTCTCGCACGCGGCAAAGAAGCTCGACATGTCGAAGGCGACGGTCAGCAAGTACGTGGCGGAGCTCGAAACGCGCTTCGGCGTGCGCCTTCTCAACCGCTCCACGCGTTCCGTGAGCCTGACCGATGCCGGGCAGCTGCTGCTCGAGCGCAGCACCCCGGTGCTCGAAATGGTGGAGCTCACGCAGGCCGAGCTGCAGGAGCGCGCCAGGCAGCCCGGCGGCCGGCTGCGGATTTCGGCGCCGCATGGCATGGGCAACGGCGAGTTCCCGGGCCTTCTGGCCGACTTCATGCGCTACTACCCGGACGTGAGCATCAGCCTGCAGCTGACCAACCGCACGGTCGACCTCGCGGAAGAAGGCATCGATGTCGACATCCGCAGCGGCCCGGTGGCGGACGCCAACCTGATCGTGCGCAAGCTGATGCTGATGGAGATGGTGGTCTGCGCCTCGCCGGTGTACTGGAAGAAGCACGGCAAGCCCGGGCATCCGCGCGACCTTGCGGGACACGAGGCGCTCACGCATTCGCTGCTGGGCGTCCAGCCGGTCTGGCGCTTCGACGACGGCGGCGAGCCGCTGGACGTGCCGGTGAAGAGCCGCATGGACTGCACCGAGGGCGCGCCGCTGATCCGGGTGGCGATGCGCGGCTTCGGCGTGATCTACCTGCCCTCGATCCTGGTGCAGTCGCACATCGACCACGGCGAACTGGTGCCGGTGCTGCAGGGCTATGCGCGCAAGGACATGTGGCTGTCGGCGGCCTACCTGCAGCGGCGCCACAACAGCGCCGCGCTGCGTGCGCTGCTCGACTTTCTGCAGACCCGCATCGGCGCGGGCGCGCGCAAGCAATAAACCGCCGGGCTCCGGCCGCGCTCAGCCGACGTGCTTGGCGAAGAATTCGAGCGTGCGCGTGCGTGCGAGCCTGGCGGCCTCGGCGTTGTAGGAGCCGCGCTGGTCGCAGTTGAAGCCGTGGCCCGATTCGTAGACGTGCACCTGCACCTCGGGATGCGCCTTCTTGAAGGTCTCGATGGTGTCCAGCGGGATCCAGTGGTCCTGGTTGCCGAAATGCGCGAGCACCGGCACCTTGGGCTGGCGCGCGGTTTCTTCCGGCGTGGTCATGCCGCCGCCGTAGTAGGGCGCCGCGGCGGCAATGCCCGGAACCAGGCTGGCGGCGCGCCAGACCAGCAGGCCGCCCCAGCAATAGCCCACGATGCCGACCTTGCCGGCCTTGGAGGCATAGGCCACGGCGGCCTCGATGTCCTGCAGCACGCCGGGCGCGGGCAGCGCCTCGACCGCGGTCTTCAGCGCGAAGCCGGCCTTCATGTCCTCGTCGCTGTAGCCGAGCTCGACGCCCGGCTTCACGCGGTGGAAGGTCGAGGGCGACACCGCCAGGTAGCCGTCGGCCGCGTAGCCGTCGGCCACCGAGCGGATGTGCGAGTTGACGCCGAAGATCTCCGGCACCACGACCACCGCGCCGCGCGGCTTGCCGGCGGGCTCGGCCACGTAGGCGGGAAAGGTGAAGCCGTCCTTGGCTTTCAGATCGATGAATTGACCCATGATGTCTTGCTCCTTGAATCGCAACTGAATGGAATGCCGGTTACTGGCGCAGCGCGCGCTCGACGAAGTCGAGCCGGTCCTGGCCCCAGAATATCTCGCCATCGATGACATAGCTTGGCGCACCGAACACCTGGATGTCGATCGCTTCCTGCGTGTAAGCCTCGTAACGCTCCTGCACCGCCTGGCTCTGCGACTGCTCCGCGCGCTTGGGCGACAGCCCGCATTCGACCACCAGCGAATCGAGCACCTTCGGGTCGCCGATGTTGCGCTCCTGCACCCACACGGCCGCGAACACCGCCGCGCACATGCGCATGGCGGCCTCGGTGCCGTCGTGCATGTCGACCGCGATGATGACCCGGGCCGCGTCGTCGCTGGCCACCGGGAAGAATTTCGGCTTGGTGTTCAGCGGCAGGCCGAGGTGGCGCGAGCAGCGTGCGAGGTCGACCAGCCGGTACGCCTGGCGCTGCGGCGCGCGCTTGCCCAGCGGCAGCCCGCCCGACACCGGGAACACGCTGCCCAGGTCGATCGGCCGCACGCGCACCGTGGCGCCGGCGGCCGCGGCGATCGCGGCAAAGCGGGAATGCCCCAGATAGGTCCATGGGCTCTGTGGCGCAAAGTAATAGTCAATGGTCTTGTCAATGCTCATGCGCATGCCCCCGATGATGTAATCCAAGCCAACGGTTTTAACTGACACGCAGTTTCTCTGCAGGAGGTAGGTTTTGGACCAGGTGCTCTTGATCACGGGCGGCGGCCGCGGCATCGGCGCCGCCACCGCCCTGCTGGCAGCGCAGCGCGGCTACGCGGTGGCCGTCAACTACGCGAACAACTCGCTCGCCGCCGACGAGGTGGTGCGCGCCATCCGCGCGGGCGGCGGCACCGCCATGGCCGTGCAGGCCGACGTGGGCGACGAGGCCCAGGTGCTGGCCATGTTCGAGAAGGTCGATGCCCGGCTCGGCCGGCTCACGGCGCTGGTCAACAACGCCGGCGTCGTCGACGTGCAGGCCCGGGTCGACGAAATGAGCGTGGCGCGCCTGGAACGCATGTTCCGCGTCAATGTGATCGGCAGCTTCGTCTGCGCGCGCGAGGCGGTGCGGCGCATGAGCACCCGGCACGGCGGATCGGGCGGCGCCATCGTCAATGTCTCGAGCGCCGCCGCGCGGCTGGGTTCGCCGGGCCAGTACGTCGATTACGCGGCCGCCAAGGGCGCGATCGACACCTTCACCATCGGCCTGGCCAAGGAAGTGGCCGCCGAGGGCATTCGCGTCAACGCGGTACGCCCCGGCCTGATCGACACCGAGATCCACGCCTCCGGCGGCATGCCCAAGCGCGCCTTCGAGCTCGCACCCACCGTGCCGATGCAGCGCACCGGCAGCGCCGAGGAAATTGCCGGCGCGATCCTGTGGCTGCTGTCCGCCGAAGCGAGCTACACCACCATGGCGCTGCTCGACGTGACCGGGGGAAGGTAGGTATGAGCACCTCGATGGACCTGATCAAGCCGCTGGTCACGCTGGTGGCCATCGTCAACCCGCTGGCCATCGTGCCCTTCTTCATCCACTACACGCAGGGGTATTCCGATGCGCAGCGCCGGCACACCGTGCGCATGTCGGCCTTCAGCGCCTTCGTGGTGATTGCGGTCAGCGCGCTGATCGGGCTGCAGCTGCTGGCGTTCTTCGGCATCTCGATTGCCAGCTTCCAGGTGGGCGGCGGGCTGCTGCTGCTCATGAGTTCGCTCTCGATGCTCAACGCCAAGCCGGCCGAGAGCAAGACCAATGTCGAGGAGCTGCGGGCCACCGAAGTGAAGGCCTCGATGGGCGCATCGATCGCAGTGGTGCCGCTCACCATTCCGCTGCTCACCGGGCCGGCCACCATATCGACCGTGGTGATCTACGCCGACAAGACCCAGCACCTGTGGGAGCTCGGGCTCCTGGTGGGCTACGGCGTGGTGGTGGCGCTGGCCACCGCGCTGGCGTTTTCGCTGGCTCAGCCGATTGCGCGCGTGCTCGGCAAGACGGGCATCAACATCATGACGCGGCTCATGGGCCTGATCCTCGCGGCGCTCGCGGTCGAGGTCATGGCCGACGGCCTGGGCAAGCTGTTTCCGATCCTGCAGCGCGTGGGCTGACGCCCTTCAGCCCAGCATCTTCTCGATGATGCGCCAGTGCGCGGGCTCGACCGGCGTGATCGACAGCCGGTTGCCCTTGCGCAGCACGACGAGGTCCGCCAGCTCGGGCCTGGCGCGCAGCTCGGGCAGCGGCAGCAGCCGCGTCTTGCGCACGGCCTGCACGTCGACCAGCAGCCAGCGCGGATCGTCCTTCTTCGACGCCGGGTCGTAGTAGGGCGACTTGGGGTCGAACTGCGTCGGGTCGGGCTTGATGCCCGAGGCCACGCGCGCAATGCCCGCGATGCCGGGCTCGGGGCAGCTCGAGTGATAGAACAGCACGCCGTCGCCGACCTTCATGCCGTCGCGCATGAAGTTGCGTGCCTGATAGTTGCGCACGCCGGTCCACGCCACGGTGGCGTTGGGCGCGGCGAGCGCATCGTCGATCGAGACCTCGTCGGGCTCGGATTTCATCAACCAGTAATTGGGCATGGTCCCGTTATGGTGTCACATAGTCGGAAACCACGACCCATTTCCCGTCCTTGATCTGCGACAGGCGGGACTGATCGTTGCCCAGGCGCTTGGTGGCGGTGTAGCTGCTCTTCGGGCTGCCGAACATGTCGGGCTCGAAGGTCATGCTGTCCATGGCCTTGATGAAGCTGTCGGTCGTGAGGTTCGGGCCGGCCTTCTGCGCCGCCTTGATGAACGAATCGATGATGACGTAGCCGTACACCGAGAACACCGTCGGGTCTTCGTTGAACTTGGTCTTGTACTTGTTGGCCCAGAAGCGCAGCGGCTGCGACTGCTCGTCGGTGTAGGGGTTCTGCACCGTCATGGTGGCGTAGATGCCGTCCATCGCCTTGCCGCCGAGCTTGTGGATCAGGTCGGTGTAGGACGCGCTCGAACCCAGGAAGGTCGGGTTGAAGCCGGTCTTGCGCGCCTCGCCCACGGTGCCGATGGTCTCGCGGATGATGGTGCCGAGCACCACGAGGTCGCAATTGGCGGCCTTCATCTTGGCGACCTGCGAGCTGAAGTCGGTGGCGCCCCGCTTGAACGAGGTTTTTTCGGCCAGTTCCATGCCGGCGGTCTTCAGGCCCGCCTCGGCGCCGCGCTGCACCTCGAGCCCGAACTCGTCGTCCTGGTAGATGGTGCAGACCTTCTTGGCGCCCTTCTCCTTGATCATCTTGGGCAACGCCAGGCGGATCTGGTCGTAGTAGGTAGCGGCGAACGAATACTTGAGCCGGTTCAGCGGCTCGTACATTTCGCGCGCCGCGGTGATCGGCATGAAGTTGACGATGTTCTTCTCGAACTGCACCGGCATGGCCGCCATGTTCTGCGCGGTGCCGATGTGGCCGGCCATGATGAAGATCTTCTCCTGGTTGACCAGCTTCTGCGCCGCGAGCACGGCCTTCTTCGGGTCGTAGCCCGAGTCCTCGACGAAGAGCTTGAGCTTGCGGCCATTGATGCTGCCCTGCTCGTTGAGTTCGTCCACGCGCAGTTGCATGCCGTTGCGCGCCTGCTTGCCGAAGCCCGCGAGCGGGCCCGACAGGTCCTGGATGGTGCCGATGCGGATCTCGTCCTTGCCCACGCCCTGTTGCTGCTGCGCCGACGCGAACGCTGCGGCCAGGCCCAGCACGGCCAGGGTCGTCACTGTCTTGAGCTTCATGGGGTTGTCTCCTCGGGTTGGCGAAAAATGGATCAGCGGTGAATCAGCGGTACATGGCCTCGATGCGCTCGGCGTACTTGGCCTGGACCAGCTTGCGCTTGAGCTTCATCGTCGGCGTGAGCTCCTCGTCCTCGGCGGAGAGCTGTGTTTCGAGCAGGAAGAACTTCTTGATCTGCTCGACCCGTGCAAACTTCGCGTTGACGCGGTCGATCTCGCCCTGGATCAGGTCCAGCACCTCCTGCGCGCGCGTCAGGCTCTCGTAGTTGCCGAACGGCACGTCGTGGTCCTGCGCAAACTTCTCGACGTTCTCCTGGTCGATCATGACGATCACCGTGAGGTAGGGTTTCTTGTCGCCGATCACCACTGCGTCGGTGATGTAGGGGCTGAACTTGAGCTCGTTCTCCAGCTCGCTCGGCGTGATGTTCTTCCCCCCTGCCGTGATGATGATGTCCTTCATGCGGTCGGTGATGCGGAAATACCCTTCCGCGTCGACCGTCCCCACGTCGCCGGTGTGCAGCCAGCCGTCGGCGTCGATGGTCTCGGCGGTCTTCTCGGGCAGGTTGAGGTAGCCCATGAAGACATTGGGGCCGCGCACCAGGATCTCGCCGGTCTTCGGATCGAGGCGCACCTCGTTGTAGCTGGTGGCCGGGCCGATCGACCCCGGCCGGATGCGCGAGGGCGGCACGCCCGTGGAGGCGCCGCACGATTCCGTCATGCCCCAGACCTCGAGCATGGGCACGCCCAGCGCCAGGTACCAGCGCACGAGCTCGGGCGAGATCGGCGCCGCGCCGGTCACGAGGAAGCGCGCGCGGTGGATGCCGATGAGCTTGCGCACGTTGTCGAGCGCGAGCCAGCGCGCCAGCCGGAACTTCAAGCGCAGCCAGGCGCCCACCGGCCGGCCCTCGAGCACGCGATCGGCGATCTGCCGGCCGACGCCGATGCTCCAGCCGTAGGCGGCCTGCTGCAGGCGGCTGGCTTCCTTCAGCGCAATCATCACGCCCGAATAGAACTTCTCCCACACGCGCGGCACGGCGGTGAACACGGTGGGCGAAATCTCGCGCACGTTCTCGGGCACCGTCTCCGGGTTCTCGACGAAGTTGAGGATCGAGCCGGTGTACATCGCAAAGTATTCGCCGCCCATGCGCTCGGCGATGTGGCACAGCGGCAGGAAGCACATGCGCTCGTCGCCCTCGCCCTGGGCCAGCAGGGTGTTGTAGCCGCGCATGGTGTAGACCAGCCCGCGATGGCTGTGCATCGCGCCCTTGGGCTTGCCGGTGGTGCCCGAGGTGTAGACCAGGATCGCGAGGTCTTCGGGCCGGCAGGCGGCAATGCGCTGCGCCAGCGCCTGCGGATGGGCCTGCAGGTGGTCGCGGCCGAGTGCGCGCAGGGCATCCAGGCTGATGACGCCGGGGTCGTCGAGCTCGCGCAGGCCTTCCATGTCGAACACCACGACCTTGCGCAGCATCGGCAATTGCGCGCGCACCTCGAGCGCCTTGTCGAGCTGCTCGTCGTCCTCGACGAAGAGCACGGTGGTGCGCGAGTCCTCGCAGAGGTAGTGCACCTGCGAGGCCGCGTCGGTGGGATAGATGCCGTTGGACACGCCGCCGCAGCTGAGCACGGCCACGTCGCACAGCACCCACTCGATGACGGTGTTGGCAAGGATCGACGCGCGCTCGCCCTGGCCGAAGCCCAGCGCCAGCAGGCCGCCCGCGATCTCGCGCACGGCCTCGGCGGTTTGCCGCCAGGTCCAGGCGCGCCAGATGCCGAATTCCTTCTGCCGCATCCAGACCTTGTCGGCGCGCAGCTCCACGGCCTTCCAGAACACGGCCGGGATGGTGTCGCCCGGCACGGCGATGCCCGGACTCGGCTGCAGGTGCGCGAGGTCCCAGAGGCCGGCGGGAGCGCGCAGGGTGGTTGTGCTCATGCCGTCATCTCCAGGTCTTCTTCTTTTTCCAGCGCCGCTCGCCGCGCACGCCGTCGTCCTTGACGCCGAGATAGAACTCCTTGATGTCTTCCTTCTCGCGCAGGCGTTCGCAGGTGTCTTCCATGACGATGCGGCCGTTCTCGAGCACGTAGCCGTGGTCGGAGGCGTCGAGCGCCATGTTGGCGTTCTGCTCGACCAGCAGGATGGTGGTGCCGCGTTCGCGGTTGATGCGCACGACGATCTCGAAGATCTCCTTCGTCAGCTTGGGGCTGAGGCCGAGGCTGGGTTCGTCGAGCAGGATGAGATGCGGCGCGGCCATGATGGCGCGCGAGATGGCGAGCATCTGCTGCTGGCCGCCCGAGAGCAGGCCCGCATCCTGCGTGGCGCGCTCGCGCAGGATCGGAAAGTAGGCATAGACGCTTTCCATGTCGCGCGCCACGCCGTCGCGGTCCTTGCGGGTGTAGGCGCCCATCAGCAGGTTGTCCTTCACCGACAGCAGCGGGAACACCTCGCGGCCTTCGGGCACATGGCTCAGGCCCTGCTGGACGATGTGGGCCGGGTCCTTGGCGGTGATGTCCTTGCCCTGGAATTCGATGCTGCCTTTTCTCGGGTCGATGATTCCGGAGATCGTTTTGAGGATGGTTGTTTTTCCTGCGCCGTTCGAACCCAGGACGGTCACTATTTCGCCCTGCCTGACCTTCAGGCTCACGCCACGGATGGCCTTGATGGGGCCGTAGGCGCTTTCGACGTTGAGCAACTGGAGGACGACGTCGGTCACTTCGTTGTCCCTCGAGTTTTCGACAAGGGCGGGGAGCGGCGTTGGGGCCCATGCCCCGGGCGGGCCGACGTCACCGGCCCTTCGGGCTTCCCTGCGCTGCTCACGCCAAGCGGGGTCTCGCAGAACTCGCTTCGATCAAACAGCTGCGAGCCCTGATCCGCTTGTCGCTCCGCTGCTCGGCGGTGCCTCAACGGCCCGCCCGGGGCATGGGCCCCAACGCCGTGGGCACGCTCAGGGTGGTTCCACCTCCGCTCGAGCCCGGTGTGCGGTGCGGGGCGGGCGCCCCCTCTGTGCCGCTGAGGAGCGCAGCTTTCCGCGGATAAGGGCTCGCCCTTGTTTGAGCGAAGCGAGTTTGGGCGAGACCCCGCGGAAGGCGAGCACCGGAAGGGAGCCCGAAGGGCCGGCATAGTGGGGGCGACCGCGCCGCACCGCATACCGGGCGTCTCCAACGAAGCAGCGAACAAGACATTCACGCCGCCACCCTCCTCAAGCTGCTCACGTCATCCACAGTCCCAAGATAGGCCTCGACAACACGCGCATCCGCCTGCACCTCGCGCGGCGTACCGGTGGCCAAGACTTCGCCCATGTTCATGGCCAGCACGCGGTCCGACACCTTCGACACCAAAGACATGTCGTGCTCGACCATCAGCACCGAAACGCCCAGTTCATGCTGGATGTCCTGGATCCAGAACGCCATGTCCGCCGTCTCTTCGACGTTGAGCCCTGAAGAAGGCTCGTCGAGCAGCAGCAGCTTCGGCTCGGTGCACAGCGCACGCGCGAGCTCCACCACCTTGCGCACGCCATACGGCAAGCCGGCCACCATCGAGTCGCGATGATGCTGCAGGTCCAGCAGGTCGATCACCTGCTCCGCCTTCTCGCGCGCCGCAATCTCCGCACGCCGCGTGGCGGGCGTGAAGAACACCTCGCTCCAGAACCCCGTCTGCCGGTGCGTGTGGCGGCCGATCAGCAGGTTGTGCAGCACCGTCGCGTGTTCGAACAGCTCGATGTTCTGGAAGGTGCGCGCAATGCCCAGTGCCGCAATCGCGTGCGGTGCCTGCTGCGTCAGCGCCAAGGGCCCCGCGGCCTCGCCATGCCACGTGATCTCGCCCATCGTCGGCGTGTAGATCCGGCTGATCAGGTTGAACACCGTCGTCTTGCCCGCGCCGTTCGGGCCGATCAGCGTGAACACCTCGCCGCGGCGCACGTCGAAGCTCACCTTGTTGACCGCGAGCACGCCGCCGAAGCGCACGCTCAGGTCCTTGGCCGAAAGAAGAACGTCGCCGCTGCTGCTGCTCGTCATCTCAGGCGATCCGACTTGGTGAACGACTTCTGCCGCTTGAACAGGCCCTTGCGGTAGAACGGGAAGAGCTGCAGCCAGGTGCGGATCTTGAGCCAGCGGCCATACAGCCCCAGCGGCTCGAACAGCACGAACGCGATCAGCACCACGCCGTACACCAGCCCCTGCAGCCCCGGTGCCTGGCCGACCACGGCCGGCAGCCAGTCTTTGCCCATCGAGATCAGCTGCGGCATCGCAATCAGGAAGATCGCGCCCAGGAACGCGCCATGCACCGAGCCCAGGCCGCCGATCACCACCATCAGCAGCAGGTCGATCGACTGCAGGATGTTGAACTGGTCCGGCGAGATGAAGCTCAGCTTGTGCGCATACAGTGCGCCGCCCAGCCCCGCGAGCGCGGCCGAGATCGCGAACGACATCGTCTTGTAGCGCGCCAGGTGAATGCCCATGCTCTGCGCCGAGATCTCCGAATCGCGGATCGCGACGAAGGCGCGGCCGGTCGGCGAGCGCAGCAGGTTCAGGATGCCGAGCGTGCTGAGCACCGCCACCACCAGGCACAGAAAGTAGAAGCCGTTGCCCGACCCGAGCGACCAGCCGAAGAGCTGCGGCGGCTTCACATGCAGCCCCGCGTTGCCGCCCGTCACGCTCTCCCAGCGCGCGAACACTTCCTCCACGATGAAGCCGAACGACAGCGTGGCGATGCCCAGGTAGATGCCCTTCACGCGCAGGGCCGGCAGCGCGACCACCACGCCCACCGCCGCCGACAGCGCCGCGGCCGCGAGCAGCGCCATCGGAAACGGCACACCCAGGTTCGTCAGCACGCCCTGCGTGTAGGCACCCGCGCCAAGGAACGCCGCGTGCCCGATCGAGAACTGCCCCGTGAAGCCCGCCAGCAGCATCAGGCCCAGGCCGACGATGCCGTAGATCAGCACGAAGGTCAGCTGCGCGAGCCAGTACTCGTCGATCGCCCAGGGTGCGACGACGAGGAACGCGGCGAGCAGGCCATACCAGAACACATGGCCGCCGTGCCGCGCGAGGCGGATGTCCTGGTCGTAGCTGGTCTTGAAGATGAAGCGCATGAATCAGGTCCGTCGCCGGGCCGCCCCAAGGCGGACCTGCGCACCCTCGGGGGGCAGCGAGTACACGAAGTGACGAGCGTGGGGGCACATGCTTCTAGACTTTTTTTCGCAGCTTCTCGCCGAACAATCCGTTGGGCTTGATCATCAGCATCAGCAGCACCACGATGTACGGGGCCGTGTCCTTGAAGCCGTCGGGCAGGTAGAAGCCCGCGAACGATTCGACGATGCCGATCACCAGCCCGCCGACGATCGCGCCCGGCAGGCTGCCGAAGCCGCCCACCACCGCGGCCGGAAAGGCCTTGAGCCCGATGAAGCCCATGTTGGCGTGCACGAAGGTGATGGGCGCGAGCAGCATGCCGGCAATGGCCGCGACCGCCGCCGCGAGCCCCCACACCAATCCGTTCAGGCGCTTCACCGGAATGCCCATGTAGTACGCCGCGAGCTGGTTCTGCGACGAGGCCTGCATCGCGATGCCGAGCTTGCTATAGCGGAACATCGCGAACAGCAGGGCGCAGAGGATGGCCGTGGCAACGATGATCGCGAGCTGTTCGAGGTTGACCACCAGTTCGCCCAGCTTCCAGATCTGGTCCTTGTAGGGCACGGGCAGCGTGTGGGTGTCGGTACCGATGCCCGGCACCATGGTGATGAGCCCGCGCGCCACGTAGGCGATGCCGATGGTCAGCATCACGATGGAGAACTGCGGCTGGCCGAGGATCGGGCGGATCACCACCAGCTCTAGCAGCACGCCGAAGGCCGCCATCGCCACCACCGCCAGCAGGGCCGCGAGCCAGAACGGCAGGCCGAGCAGCGACATGCCGGCAAACGCACCGAAGGCGCCGAGCATCATCAGGTCGCCCTGCGCGAAGCTCACGGTTTCGGTGGCCTTGTAGATCAGCACGAAGCCCAGCGCGATCAGCCCGTAGATGCAACCTTGCGCAATGCCCGACAGCAGGAGTTGGAGGATCTGCATGGGGCCTCTTCTTGCGGCTAGTGCCTGAAGCCGCCGGCCGCGTCGTGCAGCGCGAGGCGGCGGGAACCCGCCAGGATGTCGCTGGGCTTCAGGCCGTAGACCTGGCGGATCGAGTGGCTGAAGTGCGTCGAATCGGGGTAGCCGGTGTCCAGCGCGATGTCGGTCAGCGTGCCGGCCTGGCGCACGTAGCGCAGCAGGCTGCGCGCGCGCTTCCAGGCGCGGAAGGCGCGGAACGCCATGCCGGTTTCCTGCTTGAACAGATGCAGGAAGCGCGAGAAGGAAAGATGCACCGAGGCCGCGCAGTCTTCGGCCGAGGCGGGTGCGGCCGGGTCGGCGTTGATGGCGTCGATCACCTTGCGGATGCGCGCATCGAGCGCGCGCGGCGCCAGCGGCTCGCCGAAGAACAGCGCATCGAAATCGAAGCCCTCGATATTCATGCCGCGGCCCGACGCGGCAAGCAGGTGCGCATGGGCATCGTGCATGCGCCGCACGAAGGCTGGCGCATCGACCGGACCGCAGTGCTGCATGAAGGCCGGCATGCGGGCGGGATCGACCGACTCCGATTCGATCAGCAGGTTGAAGATGAGCGGATGCGCGCTTTCCACGCGGTGCGGCACCTGCGGCGGCACCACCAGCAGTTCGCCCGTCTGCCAGGCGCCGCCGCCGATGCACAGGCGGTTCGGCGGCGCGCCCGCGGGCGACACGTACACGCCGTGCCCGCCCATCGTGCGCTCGGCCGCGGCCCCGAGCAGCCCGGCGTAGAACACGCGCTGGTGCGTGAGCCACATCAGGCGCTCCCCGCGCTGCGCGCCGCCGCTTTCGGGCGGCGCCGTCTTCGTTCGCTGCATGGTGTCTGTCTCCTGCATCGGGCCGCCGCCGGCCTGGGGCCGGCGTTGCGTTGGCTGGATCGTAGCGGCGGGGGCCGGCTGCGCGGCGTGCATTTGCGCGGGGACTTTCCCTAGGCGAGCGCGCGGCGAAGCTCGGCGCAGCACAGCGCGATGGCCGTATCGGCCTCGTCGAGCACCTTGCCCATGGTGATGAAGCCGTGGATCTGGCGCTCGAAGCAGACGTACGCGGCGCGGTTGCCGGCGGCGGTCAATGCCTCGGCGTAGGCCATGCCTTCGTCGCGCAGCGGGTCGTAGCCGGCCGTGAGCACCAGCGCGGGCGGCAGGCGGGAGAGATCGGCATGCAGCAGCGGCGACGCGCGCCAGTCGAGGTCGTGCAGGGGGTCGTCGATGTAGTGGTCGTGGAAGTAGGCCATCGTGTCGCGGGTCAGGAGGTAGCCCTGGCCGTTGGCCTGGTGCGAGGGATGGCCGCGGCGCATGTCGGTGGCCGGATAGATCAGCAGCTGGAAGGCGATGGGCAGGTCGCCGGCATCGCGCGCCGCAATGGCCGCCACCGCCGCGAGGTTGCCGCCCGCGCTGTCGCCGCCCACCGCGAGGCGGCCGGCATCGAGGCCGAGCGAGGCGGCCTCGCGGCGCACCCAGCGGGTGGCGGCCAGCACGTCGTCGACCGCGGCCGGGAAGCGGTGCTCAGGCCCCATGCGGTAGTCGACCGACACGACCGCGCAGCCCGCGCCGTTGGCGAGCGAGCGGCACAGCACGTCATGCGTGTCGAGGTCGCCGATGACCCAGCCGCCGCCGTGGAAGTACACGAGCACCGGCAGCGCGGCACCGGGCGTGGAGCCCAGCGGGCGGTAGAGGCGCACCGGGATGGTGCCGTGCGGCCCGTCGGCGTTCAGCTCGCGGACTTCGGCGACCGGCGGGGCCTCGGGTTGGGTGGTGGTGCGGCGCTCGCGATAGAAGGCGCGCGCCTCGGCCGGCGAAAGCGTGTGGGTCGGCGGGATGCCGCGCGCCTCGATGAAGTCGAGCAAGGTGCGCGCCTGGGGATGCAGCATGGTGTCTCCGGTGGATCGGTCCGACCATGCCCGCGCCGCCCTGGCGCGGCTTGCGAAAACTGGCTAAGCCTTGCGCGGCTTCACGCGCGAGGCGGCATCCTTGGCAAGCCTGCGGGCCGTGCCGGTGTCGGCCGCATGCACCAGCGCCACGCCCATGCGGCGCTTGGCAAAGCTCTCGGGCTTGCCGAACAGGCGGATGTCGCTGCCGGGCACCCGCAGCGCCTCGGCCACGCCGTCGAAGGCAATGCCGGTGGCATCGACGCCGCCATAGATCACCGCGCTCGCGCCCGGGCTCTTGAGCGAGGTGTCCACCGGCAGGCCGAGGATGGCGCGCGCATGCAGCTCGAACTCGTTCTGCCATTGCGTGGCCATGGTCACCATGCCGGTGTCGTGCGGACGCGGGCTCACTTCGCTGAACCAGACCTCGTCGCCCTTCACGAACAGCTCGACGCCGAACAGGCCCTGGCCGCCGAGGTCGGACGTGACGGCCTCGGCAATCTGCTGCGCCTTCTGCAGCGCGGCCGGCGCCATGGGGTGCGGCTGCCAGCTTTCGACGTAGTCGCCGCTCACCTGCACATGGCCGATGGGTTCGCAGAACCGGGTCTGCACCGCGCCGGCCGCGTCCTTGGCACGCACGGTCAGCAGCGTGATCTCGTAGTCGAAGTCGATGAAGCCTTCGACGATCACGCGGCCGTGGCTCACGCGGCCGCCGGCCATGGCGTAGTCCCAGGCCTTCTGCACGTCGGCCGGGCCGTCGATCTTGCTCTGGCCCTTGCCGGAGCTGCTCATCACGGGCTTGACGATGCAGGGGTAGCCGATGCCGGCGTCGATGGCCGCCTGCAGCTCGGCCAGCGAGTCGCAGAACTTGTAGGGGCTGGTGGGCACGCCCAGCGTCTCGGCGGCCAGGCGGCGGATGCCTTCGCGGTCCATCGTGAGGCGGGCGGCGCGGGCCGTGGGAATCACGCGCACCACGCCGGCGTCTTCGAGCTGCTGCAGCATCGGCGTGGCGATGGCCTCGATCTCGGGCACCACCAGCGTGGGCTTCTCGGCCTCGATCAGCGCCTTGAGCTGCTCGGGGTCGCTCATGGTGATGGTGCGCGCATGGTGGGCCACCTGCTGGCCGGGCGCGTTCTCGTAGCGGTCGACCGCGATGGTCTCCACGCCCAGGCGCTGCAGCGCAATCAGCACCTCCTTGCCGAGTTCGCCGGAGCCCAGCAGCATCACGCGGGTGGCCGAGGGGGAAAGAGGAGTGCCGAGGGTGGTCATGGTCGGAGTCGAAAAGAGGGGAAGAAAAAGCAATCGCCGCACTGTAAGCCACCCGCGCACCGCCCGTGTCACGCGCGGCAACGGCGCGCCGGCGGGGCTGCTTCACAATCGATCTCCTGCCGCGGTGGCGCGTCCACCCGCTCGCTTTTTTTCCGCTTTTATTCTTCAAGGAGTTTTCTCATGACGATTCAGACCGTCGGCATCATCGGCGCCGGAACAATGGGCAACGGCATTGCGCAGGCCTGCGCGGTGTCGGGCGTCAACGTGGTGATGATCGATGTCGCGCAGGCGGCGGTCGACAAGGGCCTGGCCACCGTCTCGGGCAGCCTGGACCGCCTGATCAAGAAGGAAAAGCTCACGGCCGGGCAGAAGGCCGCCGCGCTTGCGCTCATCAAGGGCTCGACCGATTACAACGACCTGAAGGGCGCGCAGCTGGTGATCGAGGCCGCCACCGAGAACCACGCACTCAAGCTCAAGATCCTCAAGCAGGTCGACGAACTGGTGGCGCCCGAGGTGATCATCGCCTCCAACACCTCGTCGATCTCGATCACGCAGCTCGCGGCCGCCACCTCGCGCCCCGACCGCTTCATCGGCATGCACTTCTTCAACCCGGTGCCGATGATGGCGCTGGTGGAGCTGATCCGCGGCTACCTCACGAGCGACGCCACGCACGATGCGGTCAAGGCGCTGGCCGAGAAGCTGGGCAAGTCGCCCATCACTGTGAAGAACGCACCGGGCTTCGTGGTCAACCGCATCCTGGTGCCGATGATCAACGAGGCTTTCTTCGTGCTGTCCGAAGGCATCGCCACGGCCGAGGACATCGACGCCGGCATGAAGCTGGGCTGCAACCAGCCGATCGGCCCGCTGGCGCTGGCCGACATGATCGGCCTGGACGTGTGCCTGGCCGTGATGGAGGTCTACCTCGAGCAGTTCGGCGACTCCAAGTACCGGCCGTGCCCGCTGCTGAAGGAGATGGTCGCGGCGGGCCAGCTCGGCCGCAAGACAGGCCGCGGCGTGTACGCCTACTGATCCAGCGTTCGACAAAAACAAGGAGACAAGCGCCATGACCGCCATACCCACCACGCCACCGGCAGAAGGCTGCATCGACACCCAGGTGATCGGCCACGTGCTCTTGATCGGCATCAACCGGCCCGCCAAGCGCAACGGCTGGACGCCGCCGATGTTCCGGCAGCTGGCCGAGGCCTACACCCGGCTGGACGACGACCCCGAACTGCGCGTGGGCGTGCTGCATGCCTTCGGCGACCACTTCACGGCCGGGCTCGACCTGCCGGCGGTCACCGAGTACATGAAGCGCGGCGAGAAGGCGGTGCCGGCGGGCCTCGTCGAGCCGCATGATTTCGGCCTGCCCGGCTACCGCCGCCGCACCAAGCCGATGGTGGCGGCGGTGAAGGGCATCTGCTTCACGGTGGGCATCGAGCTGATGCTGGGCGCCGACATCGTGGTGGCGGCCGACAACTGCCGCTTCTCGCAGATGGAAGTGCAGCGCGGCATCATGGCCACGGGCGGCGCCACGCTGCGCATGGCCGAGCGCGCGGGCGTGGGCAACGCCATGCTGCACCTGCTGACGGCCGACGAGTTCGACAGCGCCGAAGCCTATCGCCTGAACTTCGTGCAGAAGGTGGTGCCGGCCGGGCAGGAGCTCGACGCGGCGCTGGCCATTGCGCAGCGCATCGCGGCGCAGGCCCCGCTGGCGGTGGTGGCCACGCGGCTCAACGTGATCAAGGCCGTCGAACAGGGACCGCTCGCAGCCGTGTCGGAATTCATCGAGACGCAAAAGCGCCTCTCGAACAGCGAGGACGCGGCCGAAGGCGTGCGCTCCTTTGTCGAGCGCCGGCCCGCGCGCTTCAGCGGCCGCTGAGACGACGACGATGATGACGATCCACTTCAAACGCACGGCGCTCGCCGCCGCCTTCGCACTGCTCGCCGTGAACACCACCACCTCCCTGGCCCAGGCGCCCGCCACCTCCCCTCCCGATCCCGCGGCCACCTCGGTCGAGGCGATGGGCTGGATGAAGGGCTTTCCGCCCCCGCCCGACAGGCTCATCACCTTCGACGATCCGGCGGGCGGCGTGTTTCCGCGCACGCGCTGGAGCTTCTCGCATGTGCGCGAAACCGTGCCCACGGCCAACGTGTGGCGCGGCAGCGGCGCGCCGAGTCCCCTGCCGGCGGCGCCGCGCAGCGATCTCGAGGCCGTGACCTTCAAGCCGCTGGGCAGCGAGGAGACGCTGAGCTTCGGCCAGATGATCCCGCGCACCTACACCGACGGCATCCTGGTGCTGCACCGCGGCCGCGTGGTCTACGAAAAGTACTTCGGCGCCCTCACGCCCGAGCGGCCGCACATTGCGATGTCGGTCACCAAGTCCTTTGTCGGCACGCTGGCGGCCATCCTCGCGGACGAGGGCAGGCTCGACCCGTCGGCGCCGGTCACGCGCTACCTGCCCGAGCTCAAGGACACGGCCTACGGCGACGCCACGGTGCGCCAGGTGATGGACATGACCATCGGCGTGCACTACTCGGAAAACTACGCCGACCCGAAGGCCGAGATCTGGGACTACGCGCGCGCCGGTGGCATGCTGGCGCAGGGCCCGAACTACACGGGCCCGAAGTCCTTCTACGAATTCCTCGCCACGCTGAAGAAGGAAGGCGCGCACGACGCCGCCTTCGCCTACAAGACGGTGAACGCCGAGGTGCTCGCCTGGATCCTGCGCCGCGCCAGCGGCCAGCCGCTCGCCGACCTGCTGAGCGAGAAGATCTGGCGCCGCATCGGTGCCGAGCAGGACGCCTACTTCATGGTCGACCGCATCGGCACCGAGTCGGGCGGCGGCGGCCTCAACACCGTGCTGCGCGACCTGGCGCGCTTCGGCGAGACCATGCGCAACGGCGGCCGCGCGCTCAACGGGCAGCAGGCCATTCCCAAGGCGGTGGTCGAGGACATCGCGCGCGGCGCCGACCCGGCCAAGTTCGCCAAGGCCGGCTACGCGCTGCTGCCGGGCTGGTCGTACCGCAACATGTGGTGGGTCACGCACAACCCGCACGGCGCCTACATGGCGCGCGGCATCCACGGCCAGAGCATCTATGTCGATCCGAAGGCGGAAATGGTGATCGTGCGCTATGCCGCGCACCCGGTGGCGGCCAGTGCGGGCAACGATCCGCTCACGCTGCCGGCCTTCCAGGCCGTGGCCGAGGCGCTGATGCGGCCCTGACCGAGGCCCTGGATGGGGTCAGCCCCGCGCCTGGGCGATCACCAGCAGGCCGTCCATGATCAGGCTCTCGACCAGTTCGAAATGCCCGTTCATCACGGGCGCCATCTTCCAGCCCGCGCCGCCGGTCATGTAGCAGGCCGGCTCGGCGCCGCAGTGCGAGCGCACGTGCTGCACCATGCGCTCGACTGCACCGGCAATGGCATAGGTACCCCCGCTGGTGAGCGCGTCGCTGGTGTTGGTGGGGAATTCGCGCACCTCTCCGGTCGGCACGTGCAGGCCCGCGGTGCCCGACTCCAGCGCGCGCAGCATGATGCCGTGGCCCGGCAGGATCAGCCCGCCCAGGAACTTGCCGCCGGCATCGATGGCCTCGACCGTCACGGCGGTGCCGATCATCACCACCACCATCGGCCGCGCCGACCCCGCGTCCAGCATCCGGTGGCGCGCGCCGATCATCGCCACCCAGCGGTCGGCGCCCAGCCGCGTGGGATGGTCGTAGCCATTGACGATGCCGGCCTCGGCCGCGCTCGACACCACCCAGCGCGGCGCGCAGTCGAAGCGCTCGACGATCTGCTCCTCGGCGCGGCGGCGCACCGCGTCGCCGGCCACCACGCAGCCGAGCATGGAGCCGGGCGCGGGCAGGTCGGCCCAGGGGCCGTCGGCCAGCCGCTCGATGTGGTCGAGGAACTCCGCCCCATGCGCCTGCAGCGCGGCCCCCGGATGCGCCGCATCGTAGAGCGCCCATTTGAGGCGGGTATTGCCGATGTCGATCGCGAGGAAGGGGGATGCCATGGGCGGGATTATTGCGACTTTGTTGTCGCGGATGCTGGCGCATCGTTGACACACGCGGCGCGGACCTACGCGGCCGTGCCCGGTTTCGCCGCTACATTCGCGATTCCCCTCAACCAAGGCGCAAGGAGAGAACCATGGGTTTGCTTAGTTTCATCAAGGAAGCCGGCGAGAAGCTGTTCGGCGGATCGTCGGCGCAGGCGGCCGAGCCGGACGCCAACGCCAAGGCCGCGGCCGCCATCAAGACCTACATCGAGACGCAGAATCTCGGCCTCACGGGCCTGGAAGTGACCTACACCGCGAGCAGCGGCGTGGTGACGCTGTCCGGCCAGGCGCCTTCGCAGGAAGCCAGCGAAAAAGCCGCGCTGGCCGCGGGCAACGTGGCGAACGTGACGAGCGTCGACAACAACCTGGTCGCACCGCCCGCCCCGCCGGCGCAGTACCACGACGTGGTGAAGGGCGACACGCTGTCGGCCATCTCCAAGAAGTACTACGGCGACGCCAACAAGTACAACGCGATCTTCGAGGCGAACAAGCCGATGCTGAGCCATCCGGACAAGATCTATCCGGGGCAGAAGCTGCGCATTCCGGCGCTGTGAGCTGATTCAACCGCCAACTGCTGCGGAAAGGCCCACTGGTTTCGGTGGGCTTTTTTATTGGGTGGTTTTGTTTGGCGCTGTTGTTCAGGGCGGCGTGCACAGGCCACCGGGTACACCCCTCCGCGAATGTCCCCCCGTCGGCGGGAGCGCGCCCTGAACAAAGCCCGAGCCCGAACCTAGTTCTGCTTCCAAGGCAGCCCGCGCTTGCGCCAGCCGCCGATCTGCCCGCGGTGGCCGCTCTCGTCCGGATTGCCCTCGAAACCTTCGAGGATGTTGTAGGCCTCCAGGCCCAGTTCGGTGGCGCGCCGGGCGGCGGCGATGGAGCGCACGCCGCTGCGGCACAGCAGCACCAGCTTCTTGTTGCCGTCTTCGCCCGCGGCGCGAATGCCGCCGTCGAAAGCCGGGTTGAGCGCCATGCCCGGCCACTGCTTCCAGGCCAGCGGCACGGCGCCGGGCACGTAGCCGACCCATTCGCGCTCGGCATCGGTGCGCACGTCGACCAGCACGGCCTCGCCACTCGCCATCCACTGCGCGGCCTGCTCGGGCGTCACGTCGCCGGCATAGCCTTTTTCACCAACGGGTTCGGTCATCTCTTTCTCGTCCTTCCAATCGATAGGGTTACTTCAAGGGCAGCGGTCTTCTTTCGTTGCCCGGCGCCCTCGCCGGATGACGGAATTTTTCACCAGTTCGTGAAAACCCTGTTTGTCGCGTTTTCCTGCGCGCCAAAGATGCGGCTTGGGCCCGCCACACGATAACGCCAAGAGGCGGGCAGGGTTTCCTTGTCATCAGAACTTGTACGGAGAGAGACAACATGACAGACAGCAAATCGCCCCGCCGCCGCAGCCTGCTCAAGGGCGCGGCCGTGGCCGCAGGCGCCATGTCGGCGCCGATGGTCAGCATGGCCCAGACCACCTCGCTGCGCTTCCAGAGCACCTGGCCAGCCAAGGACATCTTCCACGAATATGCGCAGGACTTCGCGAAGAAGGTCAATGACATGGCGGGCGGCCGCCTGAAGATCGAGGTGCTGCCCTCGGGCGCGGTGGTCCCGGCCTTTCAGCTGCTCGAGGCGGTGAACAAGGGCACGCTGGACGGCGGCCATGGCGTGGTCGCCTACCACTACGGCAAGAACTCGGCGCTCGCGCTGTGGGGTTCGGGGCCGGGCTTCGGCATGGACGCCAACACGGTGCTGGCCTGGCACAACTACGGCGGCGGCAAGGCGCTGCTCGACGAGATCTACAAGAGCCTGAACATGGAGGTGGTGTCGTACCTCTACGGCCCCATGCCCACGCAGCCGCTGGGCTGGTTCAAGAAGCCGGTGGCCAAGGTGGAGGACATGAAGGGCCTCAAGTTCCGCACCGTGGGGCTCGCGGTGGACATGTTCACCGAGATGGGCACGGCGGTGAACCCGCTGCCCGGCAGCGAGATCGTGCCCGCGCTGGACCGCGGGCTGATCGATGCGGCCGAGTTCAACAACGCGTCGAGTGACCGCGTGCTCGGCTTTCCCGACGTGGTGAAGAACTGCATGCTGCAAAGCTTCCACCAGTCGGGCGAGCAGTTCGAGGTGCTGTTCAACAAGGGCAAGTACAGCGCGCTGCCGCAGGAGCTGCGCTCCATCATCGACTACGCCGTGCAGGCCGCGAGCGCCGACATGAGCTGGAAGGCCGTGCAGCGCAACTCGCAGGACTATGCCGACATGAAGAAGGCCGGCATCAAGTTCTACAAGACGCCCGATGCGGTGCTGCGCGCACAGCTCGCGGCATGGGACAAGACCATCGAGAAGAAAGCCGCGGAGAACCCGTTGTTCAAGAAGGTGCTGGATTCGCAGCGCATCTTCGCCGAACGCGCGCTGCAATGGCAGAACGACTACGGGGTGGACTTCAAGATGGCCTACGCGCACTACTTCGGCAAGAAGAAGAGCTGACCCCTCGGTCTGCGCGCGCTTCGTGTCGCTTCGCCAACTCCCTGCCAGGGGACGACAGCACCTGTGGACCGGCAAGGCCGGCTCCACGGTGCTTCACGAACGGTCCCCGTCCATCTCGCCATGACCATCCAACGCTTTCTCCACGCCGTCGACCGGTTCAGCATGGTCGTGGGCAAGACCTTCTCGTGGCTCATCGTGGCGCTGATGCTGCTGGTGTGCGGCGAGGTCTTCAAGCGCTATGCGCTCAACGCGCCCACTGCCTGGATCTTCGATGCCAACAACATGCTCTACGGCACCCTGTTCATGATGGGCGGCGCCTACACGCTCTCGCAGGCCGGCCACGTGCGCGGCGACTTCCTCTACGGCAGCATGAAGCCGCGCACGCAGGCCGCGCTCGACCTCGTGCTGTTCATCCTCTTCTTCCTGCCCGGCGTGGTGGCGCTCACCTGGTCGGGCTGGACCTACTTCGGCGAATCGCTCGCCATGCGCGAGCAGACCTTCAATGCCGTCCCGATTCCGCTCTACCCCTTCAAGTTCGTGATTCCGGTGGCCGGCGCCGTGCTGCTGCTGCAGGGCATTGCGGAGATGGTGCGCTGCGCGCTGTGCCTGAAGACTGGCGCGTGGGCGCCGCGCCTGAAGGACGCGGAGGAAATGGACGTGGTCGGCGAACAGCTCACCGGCAGCACCCTCGTCGACGAGGCCGACAAGCGCGAGGTGATCGACAAGGCCAAGGCCATCGAGCAGGCCGCGCAGCAGCGCAAGAGCGGCACGACGGGAGGCACCCAGTGAGCGAACCCGCACTCGGCCTCTCGATGCTCGGCCTGATCGTGGTCGTGATCATGCTGGGCTTTCCCACGGCGTTCACGCTGATGGGCCTGGGCATGTTCTTCGGCTTCATCGCCTTCTACGATCCCGCCGCGCACTGGCTGGACAACAGGATCTTCGACCTGATGGTGCAGCGCGCCTTCGGTGCCATGACCAACGAGACGCTGCTGTCGATCCCGCTGTTCGTGCTGATGGGCTACGTGATGGAGCGCGGCGCGCTGGTCGACAAGATGTTCCACAGCGTGCAGCTGGCCTTCCGCCGCGTGCCGGGATCGCTCGCGGTGACCACGCTGATCGTCTGCACCTTCTGGGGCATCGCGAGCGGCCTGGTCGGCGCGGTGGTGGTGCTGATGGGCGTGATCGCGATGCGGCCGATGCTCAACGCCGGCTACGACACGCGGCTGGCGGCCGGCGTCATCACGGCGGGCGGCACGCTCGGCATCCTGATTCCGCCCTCGGTGATGATCATCGTGTACGCGGCCGTGGCCGGGCAGTCGGTGGTCAAGCTCTATGCGGCGGCGATGTTCCCGGGCTTCTTCCTCGCCTTTCTCTACCTGGTCTACGTGATCGGCTGGGCCATGCTGCAGCCGAAGGTCGCGCCCAAGCTGCCGGCCGACCAGCAGCGCGCCCCCGTCTCGCCCTGGGTTGCGCACATCGCGGCCAGCTATTCGCCGCGCATGCTGCCCGCGCTCGCGGCGGCCGTGGTGTCGCCGGCGCGCGCGCTGCGCGGCGCGGCCGAGGGCGTGCGCATCACCTGGTGGATGTTGCTGCGCGGCCTGCTGAGCGCGCTGGTGCCGCTGGCGCTCGCGGCCGCGACGCTGGGGTCGGTCTGGTGGTACGTGGCGATCTACTCGCAGGCGGACAACAGCAGCAGCGGCAAGGCGCCGGTGGCGCAGCAGCAGCAGGCGCCGCCCGAAGCTTCGTCGTCCGGAACCGGGCTGGCCGAACCGCCGACGTCCGATGCACCGAAGGAGCCCACGGCGGAAGACGGCCTGCAGGAGCCGCCGGGCGGCGTCGAGGAGCCCCCCGGCAGCGAGGCCCCGGCGCCCGCGGCGGCCGAGAGCGGCCTGCAGCAGCTGGGCGAAGCGGTCGATGCGCCGAAGACCGCCGCCGTGCCCGAGGCCTTCTACACCGGCTTCCTGCTGGCCAGCCTCTTCACGCTCGCGCTGCTGGCCTGGTACTACTGGCGCATGGACGCGGAGCAGTTCGAGATCCTGCGCATGCTGGTGTCGTCGGTGATGCCGCTGGCCACGCTCACGCTGGTGGTGCTGGGCGTGATCCTGTTCGGCATCACGACCGCCACCGAGTCGGCCGCGGTGGGCGCGGCCGGCGCCTTCCTGATGGCTTGGCAGGCCGGCACGCTGAACTTCAAGAAGACCAAGGAGGCCGTGTTCCTCACGCTCAAGACCACCTCGATGGTGTGCTGGCTGTTCGTGGGCTCGGCGCTGTTCTCGGCGGTGTTCGCGCTGCTGGGCGGCCAGCGCATCGTCGAGGAATGGGTGCTGGGCATGAACTTGAGCCCGCTGCAGTTCCTGCTGCTGTCGCAGGCGATCATCTTCATCCTGGGCTGGCCGCTCGAATGGACCGAGATCATCGTGATCTTCGTGCCCATCTTCCTGCCGCTGCTCGCGCACTTCCAGATCGACCCGCTGCTGTTCGGCGTGCTGGTGTTCGTGAACCTGCAGGCGGCGTTCCTGTCGCCGCCGGTGGCGATGTCGGCCTTCTACCTGAAGGGCGTGTCGCCGCCGCACGTGACGCTCAACCAGATCTTCGCGGGGATGATGCCCTACATGCTGATCGTGATCCTGTGCATGGTGTTCATGTACATCTGGCCGGGGCTGACGCTGTGGCTGCCGCAGTACCTGTATGGATGAAGCGCCGCTGGCAGCACTGTGAGCGGAACCGGCCGGCGAAGGCCGGCGCTCAGCGCCGCCGCTCCACGTACGGCCGCGCCTGCAGCAGCACGATGCGCTCGCCCACGGTGGCCCATTCGATGTCCTGGTCGACGCCGTTGAACGCACGCTTCACCGCCGCCCCCACGGTGGCCAGCCGCACCACCAGATCGTCGGTCAGCACGTGGCGGCCGGCCTCCACCGGTACTTCCTTCACGCCGCCGTCCTTGTCCAGCTGCAGCGCGGTTTCTTCGGCCGAGCGGCTCAGCACCTGGATCGCCTTGGACCAGCTCGAGTACATCACCTGCTCGGCCACGCGCCGCCCCTCCACCACGCGGATGCCGATGCCGCGCTTGGCCGAGATGTAGGTGACGTGCGGGTGGCCGGCGTCGAAGGGGTCGCGCGTGATCATCACGCCGGCGCTGGTGGCATCAATGGCCGTCTGCACGAACACGCCCATCAGCACCGACTCGGCGCCGAAGCCCGCGGCGCTGCGCGCCTCCCAGGCCTCGGGGTTGAACACCGAGGCCCAGACCTTCTTCACCGCGAGTTCGAGCGCGTCGCCGGTCTTGACGTTGGGCACTGTGGTGTAGAGCCCCGCGCCGCTGAAGCCCGGCAGGTCTTCCGAGTTGGACGAGCTGCGCACGAACACGCCGCCACCGCCGAGCTGCGCCTGCCATGCGGCGCGCCACGCCGCCGCATCGGCCGCATCGACGGGCCACTGCGCGATCTCGCCCTGCAACTGCGCCAGCGCCTTCTGCCGGACCTGCGGATCGCCCGCGAAGCCGGGCTGCTGCTGCATGCGCGCGATGCGCTCGGCCAGGCCGTTCGCGTGCATGAAGCGGTCGTAGTGCGCAAAGGGAATGCAGAAGCCGTCGGGCACGGTCGTGCCTGGAATGCGCGCGGCCAGCACGGCGCCGAGATTGGCGGCCTTGGCGCCGCACTGCGCGCTGTTGCGGGCGCGCAATGACGCGAGCGGCAGCAGGCGGGTTTCACGCAGGTCCGGCTTCGCGGCCTTGCCGCTGCCTGGCAGTGCGCCGGTGGCCGCCGCACGTGCTGCGCGCGGCGGCAGCGCGGCAATTTCTTCCGCCGTGAGGCGGCGCACCTGGTAGCCCGAGGCCGCCACCTTGAGCGCCACCCACTGCCCTGCGTGCTCGCGCAGCACGGCCGCGGCATCGCGCACATAGGCGTTGGGAATGCCCCAGCCCTTGGCGAGCAGGTTGACGTGCGAGAGCGCCGTGGACGGCCGCTCGGTCAGCACGCCGGCCACGGGCGGCAGGCCGATCGGCACCTGGCGCAGCACGGCGATGTCGCCCGGCAGCAGCGCGTTCAATGCATTCGCGCCGGAAGCCTCGTCCACGATGCGCACGCGCCCCGTGGCCGTGCCCAGGTTCATCGGCATGTAGGGCTGCTCGCGGATCAGCGCCTCCTGGCTGACGAAGTCGACGCCCGCCTCGTTCGCGATGCGTTCGTGCAGCGTGGAATTGGTCTTGAACTTCACGGGCGCGAAGAAGCCGGCCTTCACCTGTGCATCGGCCTCGCGCAGCAGCGCGGGAGTGAGCCGGTCGCCTTCCCAGAACTCGTAGGTGAAGCTGCCGATGTTCTGCTGCCAGCTCAGCGTGCCGAACAGGAAGCGGCGGTCCGGCACGAGGTAGTTGCGGTCGATCTCGCGCTTGCCCGCGCGCGGCGCGAGCCCGGTCTCGCGCACGAAGCGCACATGCAGCTGGTAGCGCGGCGTGTCGATGTAGTAGGTGCGCACGGGCCGGGCCCGGCGGTCGACGGCGAACAGCACGTGGGCCAGCTGCATCGGCGTGCCGGCGTCGTAGACGCGGGCCAGCGTGTCGAAGTCGCCGCGGCTGCGCAGCGCCGGCAGCGAGGCGGGCGCAGCCGGCCGCGCGGGAAGCTGTGCGCCTTCCGGGGCGGACTTGTTGCTGTTCTGCTGCTGGTAGTAGGAAGGCTTGCGCGCGAGCTGCGCGTGCGCGGGCGCGGCGGCCATGGCCATGGCGGCGCACGCGAGCGCCGCGGTCCATTGCGCCGCGCTATGGTTTGGGTAGCGCAATTCGCCCGGTGCACAGGCGTTCTTGTTGTTTTTCATGCCGAGTCCTCGATTACAAGCGGTTGCCGAATGTGCGCGCGCTTCACCAAGCAGGGGACATGCGCTGACAGCGGCAGCGGATTCTCGCGCGTTACATATCCACCGCTTTCATCCGCCCCCGGGAACCGGAGACAAACCATGAACCGCCCCGCCTTTCTCGATCTTCACCGGCCATGGCACCGATGGCTGCTCGGCCTCGTGCTGCTGTGCCTCGGTGCGGCCGCCAGCGCGCAGCAGGACCCGCCGGGACGCGTGGCGCGCCTGAACCTGCAGCAGGGCACCGTGAGCTTCGCGCCCGCCGGCGAAGACAGCTGGTACGACGCGCAGCCCAACCGCCCCCTCACCACCGGCGACCGGCTCTGGACCGACCGCAATGCGCGCGCCGAAGTCCACATCGGCTCTGCGGCGCTGCGCATGGACGGGCAGACGCACATCGAATTCTCCGAACTCGACGACGACACCGTGCGCCTCACCGCGAGCCAGGGCAACCTGCAGCTGCGCGTGCGCGACGAGCTGGCGGGCCAGCGTGTCGAGGTGGACACCGGCAACCTCGCGGTCGTGATCGATGCGCCCGGCGAATACCGCGTGGCGGCCGACCCCGCTGCCGGCACCACCTGGATCGCAGTGGCTTCGGGCCGCGTCACGCTGCACGGCGAGAACGGCGAATCGCAATCGCTGGGTGCGCGGCAGCAGCTCACCGTGTCGGGCCGCAACCTGGCCGCGGTGGGCGGCGCGCCGGCGCAAAGCGGCAGCTTCGATGCCTGGGTGGCCGAGCGCAACCGCATCGAGGACCAGTCGATCTCCGCACGCTATGTGTCGCGCGAAGTCGTCGGCTACCAGCAGCTCGACGCCTACGGCGACTGGCAGAGCGACCCGACCTACGGCGATGTCTGGTTCCCGCGCAGCGTGGATGCCGACTGGGCGCCCTACCGCGACGGCCAGTGGGTCAACATCGCACCCTGGGGCCTGACCTGGGTCGACGCTGCGCCCTGGGGCTTTGCGCCCTTCCACTATGGCCGCTGGGCGCGCCTGGGACCGCGCTGGGCCTGGGTGCCGGGGCGGCCGGCCGCACGGCCCGTGTACTCGCCCGCGCTGGTGGGCTTCGTGGGCGGCAGCGGCGCCAATGCCGCCTTGCAGATCGGCAACGGCCGCAGCGGCGTGGGCTGGTTCCCGCTGGCCCCCGGCGAGGCATGGCGGCCCGGCTATGACGCGAGCCAGCGCTACCTCGACCAGGTGAACCGCATGGCGGCCTACCGCAACCGCCAGGCCGAGCTGCGCAACGGCTTCTATGCCAACCAGCAGATGGCGGGCGCCGTGACCGTGCTGCCGGCCGACCGCTTCGGCCGCGGCCCCTTCGGCCGGCGCGACCTGGTGCGGCTGCCGGACGACCGCTTCGCGCGGGTGCCGGTGGCGCCGGCGCCGGGCGTCCCGATGCAAGGCTTCGGCGGCGGCTTCGGCCGGCCGGCCGCTGCGCTGCCGCCGACGCAGCTGATGGCGCGCGAACAGCAGGAACTGCGCTACGAGCAGGCACGGCGAACCCGGCAGATGCAGCAGGCGCAGCAGGTGCAGGCGATGCAGCAACAACAGCAGCAGCAGCAAATGGAATGGCAGCGCCAGCAGGGCTTGCGCCAGCAGCAGGATTGGCAGCAGCGCGGCGCGCATGACCAGTGGCAACAGCAGCGGCAGCAGCAGCAGCAGCAGCAGCAGTTGCAGGTCCAGCAACAGCAGCAACAGGCGCTGCGGCAGCAGCAGGAGGCGCAGCAGCGCGCCCAGGCGCAAGCCCTGCAGCAGCAACAACAAATGCAGCAGATGCAGCAGCAACAGCGCGCGGCGCAGCAGCAGGCATTGGCCCAGCAACAGATGCTGCGCCAGCAGCAGGAGATGCAGCAACGCGCCGTGCAGGCGCAACAGCAGGCCCAGCAGAACGCGATGCGCCAGGCGCAGGAAGCGCAGGTGCGCGCCCTCCAGCAGCAGCGCGGCTTCGCGCCTGCACCGCCTTCACCGCAGCAGCAGCCGCAGCTTCAGCCAGGCCAGCGCGGCGGCGACGACCGGCGCAGGTTGATGACCTCTCCGGACCAGCGCTGAACCTCCAGGGCTTGCACGGCGCCATCGCTCCGCGCAAGTCCCGCCGCAAGCGGCGCCCTCGGCCGGCGGCTACAGTCGCCGCCAAGGAGCGTCTTTTCATGCCCACATTCGACTTCGATCTTTTCGTCATCGGCGGCGGCAGCGGCGGCGTGCGCGCCGCGCGCATGGCGGCCCAGCAGGGGGTGCGCGTGGGCCTGGCCGAGGCGGCCGACCTTGGCGGCACCTGCGTCAACGTGGGCTGCATTCCGAAGAAGCTCTACAGCTACGCGGCCGGCTATGCCGAATCCTTCGAGGAAGCCGCGGGCTACGGCTGGCAGCTGCCGCAGGCGCCGCAGTTCGACTGGGCGCATCTCAAGGCGCAGCGCGCGAAGGAAATCAAGCGGCTCAACGGCGTCTATGCCTCGCTGCTGAAGAATTCCGGCGTGGTGCTGGTCACCGGCTGGGCGCAGCTGCTCGACGGCCACACGGTCGAGGTCGACGGCAAGCGCCACACCGCGCGCCATCTGCTGGTGGCCACCGGCGGCACGCCCTACGTGCCCGACTTTCCGGGCCGCGAGCACATCGCCAGTTCCGATGCGATGTTCGACCTCGACCCGTTCCCCAAGCGCCTGCTGGTGGTGGGCGGCGGCTACATCGCCTGCGAGTTCGCATCGATCTTCAACGGCCTGGGCGCCCAGGTGACGCAGCTGCACCGCCGCGCGCACCTGCTCACCGGCTTCGACGACGACGTGCGGCAGTTCCTGGCCAACGAGATGGGCAAGGCGGGCGTCGACGTGCGGCTGAACTGCGAGGCCACCTCGATCACGCGCGGGGCGCACGGGCTCACGGTCACGCTCGCGCGCGGCCAGCAGATCGAAGCCGACACGGTGCTCTTTGCAACCGGCCGCGTGCCCAACACCCAGGGTCTCGGCCTGGACGCGGCGGGCGTGAAGCTCGACGAGCGCGGCGCCATCGCGGTCGATGCGCACTACCGCAGCTCGGTGCCGTCGATCCATGCGGTGGGCGACGTGTCCACGCGCGTGCAGCTCACGCCGGTGGCGCTGGCCGAGGCGATGGTGGTGGTCGACGAACTGTTCGGCAAGGGCCGGCGCCGGCTCGACTACGAGTTCATTCCGACAGCCGTGTTCACGCACCCCAACATCGGCACCTGCGGCTACACCGAGCTCGACGCGCGCGCGAAGTTCGGCGACGTGGCGGTGTTCTCGAGCGAATTCAAGTCGCTGCGCCACACGCTGTCGGGCCGCACCGAGCGCACCTTCATGAAGCTGGTGGTCGACAAGGCCAGCGACCGCGTGGTGGGCCTGCACATGGTGGGCGCCGATGCGGGCGAGGTGGTGCAGGGCTTTGCCGTGGCGATGCGCGCGGGCGCGACCAAGGCGCTGTTCGACAGCACCATCGGCATCCACCCGACGGCGGCCGAAGAGTTCGTGACTATGCGCGAACCCATGCCAGGCTAGCGCTGCTTGCCCTCGAGCAGCTTCACCATCACGAACAGCACGCGGTTGGCGGGCGTGGGCACGCCCAGCGCCTCGCCGCGGCGCACGACGAAGCCGTTGAGGTGGTCGATCTCGCTGGGCTTGCCGCGTGCGAGGTCCTGCGCGGTCGATGAATACTGCGAGGGCAGCGACTGCGCGATGCCGCGGACGGCCGCATCGGTATCGCCTGGAATCTCGACGCCCTCGGCCCTGGCCACGGCCAGGCATTCGGCGACCACGTCGCGGATCACCTCGGCCACGCCCGTGGCCTTCACGAGCTCGCCGTAGGGCAGTTGCGACACGGCCGACAGCGCGTTGTAGGCGCAGTTCAGCACCAGCTTGGCCCAGAGCGAGCCGCGCACGTTGCCCGAAATATGCGTGGGCACGCCGGCGGCCACCAGCTGCTGCGCCGCCTGCTCGCTGTGGCGCGAAGGCGCGATCACCAGCTCGCCGCGGCCGTGGTGCTTCACGTGGCCCGGGCCGGCCATCTCGGTGGCGACATAGACCACGGCGGCGGCCACCTCGCTGGACGGCAGCGCCGCGCGCACGCGCTCGTCGTTGTCGACGCCGTTCTGCAGCGTGAGCACCAGCGCATCGCGCGACAGATGCGGCCCGATCTGCGCCGCGGCCGATTCGGTGTCGGTGGACTTCACGCAGAACAGCACAAGCTGGGCGCCCTGCACCGCATTCGGCTCGGTGCTTGCGCCGAGCGGCACCTGCTCGTCGAAGGTCTTCGTCTCCAGCCGCAGCCCGTGGGCGCGCACGGCCTCCACGTGCCAAGGCCGGCCGATCAGCACCACCTCGTGGCCCGCGCGCGCCAGCATGGCGCCGTAGTAGCAGCCGACTGCGCCGGCGCCCATGACTGCGACTTTCATCGATTCGATTCCTTGGTTGTCTGCAGGAGGCTTCGAGGTTAGCCGTTCGGCCGCCGCGCCGCAGCGGGCGGGCATGCCGGCGCCGCATTGGCATTGCACAATGCCGTCATGCCCTACATGCCCACTTTCGTCGCTCCCGCCCGCTTCAACGACGCCGCCGCCGCACTCGAACAGGTCAAGTCCATCTACCAAGGGGGCCTCGCGCACCTGCGCGAATCGATGCTGCGCTTCGTGGCCGGGGAGGCGCTGCCGGGCCGGGTGCGGGCCTGCTACCCGTTCGTGCGGGTGCACACGCACACCGTCTCGCGCCACACGCCGCCGGCCAACGCGGGGCTGAGCTACGGCTTCGTCGCCGGACCGGGCCGCTACGAGACCACGCTGACGCGGCCCGACCTGTTCTCGCGCTACTACCTCGACCAGTTCCGCCTGCTGCTGGAGAACCATCAGGTCGAGATCGAGGTGGGCACCAGCACGCAGCCGATCCCCATCCACTTCTCCTTTGCCGAGAACGACCACATCGAAGGCACGATGAGCGAGGAGCGCCGCGCGCTGATGCGCGACGTGTTCGACCTGCCCGACCTGGGCGTGATGGACGACGGCATTGCCAACGGCACCTACGAAGCGCTGGCGGGCGAGGCGCAGCCGCTGTCGCTCTTCACGGCCGCGCGCGTGGACTATTCGCTGCACCGGCTGCGGCACTACACCGGCACCGCGCCCGAGTGGTTTCAGAATTTCGTGCTGTTCACCAACTACCAGTTCTATATCGACGAGTTCGTGCGCCTGGGCCACGAGGCCATGGCCGACGAGAAGAGCGAGTACGTGGCCTTCATCGAGCCCGGCAACGTGGTCACGCGCCGGCGCGGGCTGGCCGCGGGCGCCAGCACCAACTACGGCGGCCTGCTCGACGGCAGCCAGGGCACGGCGCCGCCGCGCCTGCCGCAGATGCCGGCCTACCACCTGGTGCGCGAGGACTGCAGCGGCATCAGCATGGTGAACATCGGGGTCGGCCCGGCCAACGCCAAGACCATCACCGACCACATCGCCGTGCTGCGCCCGCATGCCTGGATGATGCTGGGCCACTGCGCGGGCCTGCGCAACGCGCAGCAGCTCGGCGACTACGTGCTGGCGCATGCCTATGTGCGCGAGGACCACGTGCTCGACGAGGAACTGCCGCTGTGGGTGCCGATTCCGGCGCTGTCGGAAATCCAGCTCGCGCTGGAAAAAGCGGTGGCCGACGTCACGCGCTACACCGGCCCGGACCTCAAGAAGATCATGCGCACCGGCACGGTGGCGAGCACCGACAACCGCAACTGGGAGCTGCTGCCGGGCAACCAGCCGCAGCGCCGCTTCAGCCAGAGCCGGGCCGTGGCGCTCGACATGGAAAGCGCCACCATCGCGGCCAACGGCTTCCGCTTTCGCGTGCCCTACGGCACTTTGTTGTGCGTGAGCGACAAACCGCTGCACGGCGAGATCAAGCTGCCGGGCATGGCCAACCACTTCTACCGCGAGCGCGTGGAGCAGCACCTGCGCATCGGCATGCGGGCCATCGACATCCTGCGCGAGCAGGGTTCGACCCGGCTGCACAGCCGCAAGCTGCGCAGCTTCGCGGAGGTCGCCTTCCAGTAACCGCCGGGCTTACCTAGGGTTTTCACCTACTTTTGAAAGTAGGTGGGCGACGCATTTCGCGGACATCATCCGGCAACCTTTCTCACAACCGGAAACAAAATGTCTCGCTCGTCGCCCGGGAAGCTTTCTCGCCGCAACTTCAATGCATGGATGGCGGGCGCGGCCGCTGCCGCCGGGGCCGGGCCTGCGCTGCTGTGGCCTCGCCTGGCCGGCGCGGCCGAGCCGCAGCTCGTTTCGAAGCTGCGCATCGTGATTCCGGCCAACGAAGGCGGCGGCTGGGACCAGACCGGCCGCGCGCTCGGCGCGGCGCTGCTGGCCTCGGGCGCGGCGGGCGATGTGGTCTACGAGAACATCGGCGGCAAGGGCGGCACCATCGGCCTCGCAAAGTACGTCGAGAAATACGATGCCGACCCCGACACCCTGCTGATGAGCGGCATGGTCATGGTCGGCGCGGTGGCGCTGCAGAAGCCGGCTGTCACCATGGCGCAGGTGGCGCCGGTCGCGCGCCTCACCAGCGACTACGAGGTGGTGGCCGTGAAGGCCGATTCGCCGATCAAGACGCCCAAGGATCTGATCGCCCAGCTGCGCACCGATGCGGCCAAGGCGGTCATCGCGGGTGGCTCGGCCGGCGGCGTGGACCACATGTACGCCGGCATGCTGGCCCGCGTGGCCGGCAACACCGCGGGCCTGGTCTACCAGCCCTACCCGGGCGGCGCGCAGGTGGTGGAAGCACTTGCCACCGGCAAGGCCGTGGCGGGCATCTCGGGCTTCAGCGAGTTCAGCGCGGGTCTTTCCAACGGTACGCTGCGCGCCATCGGCGTGTCGTCGAAGCGGCCGTTCCTGGGCATTCCGTCGGTGCGCGAGCAGGGCGTGGACGCCGACCTGGCCAACTGGCGCGGCGTGCTCACCGGCAAGAAGGTGACGGCGGAGCGCCGGGCCGTGCTGCTCGAGGCGGTGCACCGCGCCACCAACGCCGATGTCTGGCAGAAGACCATCAAGCGCAACAACTGGGATGCGTACTGGATGGCGGGCAAGGATTTCGAGAGCTTCCTCGAGCTGGACCTGGCGATGGCCGGTCCGATGATCTACCTGCTCAAGCTGAAGGCCTGAGCGCGCGCTTCAGGCAAAGAGCTCGGGCATCTCGCGCTGCGCCTTGGGCGTGAGCGCAAGCGCGCGGCCGTCGAGCTCCTGGCGCACCCAGCCGCGGCGCAGCGACAGCTGGAGCCAGGCCGCGCCGAGCGCGCCGCCCAGGTGCGGGCGGCGCTCGCTCCAGTCGAGGCAGGCGCAGGCAAAGCGCCGGCGCGAGCGGCGCACCGCATCCACCTCCACGCCCAGGCTCTCCAGCGCGATGGCGCCTTCGGGCGTGAGCTCGTACGAGCCGCTCTGCAGGCCGCTGAGCCAGCCTTGCGCGTGCAGCCGGTCGTGCAGCGCGACGCCGGCGGCGCCGGCCATGTGGTCGTAGCAGGTGCGCGCGGCGCGCAGGCGGCTCGGCGTGCTGGGCTTGAACTGCGCGGTGCGCGGCGCGCCGGCCACCACCATCAGGCTTTCGAGCGCGGCCGCCACGTTGTCGCCCGCCAGCCGGAAGTAGCGGTGCTTGCCCTGCACGAGCAGCTCGACCAGCCGCTCTTCCTTGAGGCGCGCGAGGTGCGCGCTGGCGGTGGAGGCGGCCACCTCGGCCACGGTGGCCAGCTCGGTCGCGGTGCGCGCATGGCCGTCCATCAGGCAGCTCAGCATGCGGGCGCGCGCGGGCTCGGCGATGGCACCGGCCAGGCGGGCCAGCTGCACGTCGGCATTGGAGGAAGAAGAAGAGCTCGTGTCCATGCGCCGATCCTAAGACGCCGCCGCATCCCACACTTCGTTCGCGGCCGAAGTGTGGCGGCGGCGGCAATTGCACACTGCGCGGCATGAACACAAGCCCCACGCCCTCCGCCTTCGACGGCATGCCGCTCGACCCCGTCGCGGCCGTCACGCATGCCGATCCCTATCCCTACTACGCCGAACTGCGCGCGGGGCCGCCGCTCGCGTGGAACGAGGCGCTGCGCCTGTGGGTCGCGAGCCGCGCGGAGGTGATCGAATCGCTGCTGCTCGCGCACGGCGGCGCGCTGCGCGTGCGGCCGGCGGCCGAGCCGGTGCCGCGCGCCATTGCGGGCAGCGCGGCAGGCGAGGTGTTCGGCCACCTCGTGCGCATGAACGACGGCACGGCGCACCAGGCCCATCGGCCCGCGCTGCAGCGTGCGCTGGCGGGGCTGGACCTGGGCGCAGTGCGCACCGCGGCCTTGCGGGTCGCCCGCGATGTGCCGGTGCAGCCTGTGTCGGACGCGCTGTTTTCCATGCCGGTGCGGACCGTCGCGCACCTGCTGGGCTTTGCCGATGAGGCGCTGCCGCAGGTGGACCGGTGGATGCGCGATTTTGTCGCCTGCCTGTCGCCGCTGTCCACGGCAGAGCAGCTGCAGGATGCGAGCGCGGCCGCGGGCGCACTCATGACGCGCTTCGAGGCGCTGGCCGCAGGCGCAACGCCACGCGATGGAACACTGCTCGCGGCCGCGCTCGCCGAGAGCCAGGCCAGCGCGCCGCTCTCGCGCGCGCTGCTCGCGAACCTCGTCGGCCTGCTCTCGCAGACCTGCGACGCAACGGCCGGCCTGCTGGGCAACAGCCTGATCGCGGTGATGCGCGAACCGTCGCTGCAAGAGGCCGCGCAGACCCAGGTCGGGCTGCTGGCGATCGTGGAAGAAACGGCGCGGCACGACCCCTCGGTGCACAACACGCGGCGCTTCGTGGCCGAGCCCGTCACCATCGCGGGCACGCCGCTGGCGGCGGGCGATGCGGTGTTGCTGGTGCTGGCCGCGGCCAACCGCGATCCCGCGCTCAACCCGGAGCCCGAGCGCTTCAGCCTCGTGCGCGCGCGGCGCCGCATGCTGGGCTTCGGCCACGGCATGCACGCCTGCCCGGGCCAGGCGCTGGCCTGCACGCTGGCCGCCGCGGGTCTGGAGGCCGTGCTGCATCGCACGCCCGATCTCGCGGCGCTGCGCGCGCGCGGCTGGCACTACCGGCCCTCGGTCGCCGCGCGCATTCCCGTCTTTCATTGATGACGGGAGCGCGAAGGCCGTTCAGGCGCGCGCGGCAGCCCAGCGCCCGGTGCCTTCGAGGTGCGGCGACAGCGCCGCGTCGCCCCAGCGCAGCGGCAGGGCGGCGGGCCGGCGCAGTGCGTGCTCCACATGCAGCCGCAGCAGCCGCTCGGCGCCTTCGAACTCGGCGATCTCGGGGCCGTCCAGCACCAGCTCGGCGGTGGCCGCCACATGCAGCAGATCGCCGTTGTCATAGTCGATGAACAGCAGCCCCGCGCGCGGATGGGCCACCAGGTTGCCCAGCGTGTTGAAGAAGCGGTTGCCGTTGAAGTCGGGCACCGTGAGCACGCCGCCCGCGTCGACGCGAACAAAGCCGGGCCGCCCGCCGCGATGCGACACGTCGACACCGTGCGAGCGCGCATCGGCCGCGTCGCCGCTGGCCGCATCGCCTGGGTACGCGGTGGCGATGAACAGCGTGTCGGCGCTGCCGATGAGGCGCTGCGCATCGAGGTCGAGCGCATCGAGCCGCTGCACGGGCGCGCGGCCGCCGCGCGCGGCCACCAGTTCCGGTTCGCGCGCCTGGATGTAGCGCGGGCAGTTGCCGAAGCTCTGCTGCACCGCGACCATGAAGCCGCCCGCATCGAGCGACTCGACCGTGCCGTTCATGCGGTTGCGCCGCCGCGTGTGCGGCTCGATGCCCAGCAGGCCGAGCGTGGCCCCCTGCACGAGCTGCCCCGCCAGCGGATCGCCGGCCGCCGGCAGCGCATCGACGCGCAGGTGCGTGGCATCGGGCGAATGCGCGAAGCCGGCGGGCGCCGCGAGCACGCTGGCCCAGGGCTGCAGATTGGCGTCGAGGCTGCCGACCACGAGGAAGGGCAGCTGCGCGAAGAATTCGCGGTGCTGGTCGGGCATGTAGTCGCGGATCACGCGCGGGCCCATGGTCTCCATGCGGTCGCGCCAGCCCGTCTGTACCTGCAGCGCGCGCTCGCCGGCGTGAAAGGGTGCGGCGATCATGATTCAGCCGCCGCAAGGCCGACCGGCGTGCGCACCATCGGCACGAAGCCGGGCAGCGCCTCCACGCGCGCGAGCCAGGCGCGCACCTGCGGGTAGGCGTCGAGCGACACGCGGCCTTCCGGTGCATGCGCGACATAGGCGTAGTTCGCGATGTCGGCCAGCGTGGCCGCGGGCCCGGCCAGGAAGGGCTGCTGCCCCAGGTGAATCTCCATCACCGCGAGCAGCGCATGCGAACGCGTGACCGTCTCGGCGGGATCGGCGGCCAGGCCGAACAGCGCCATGACGCGCGCGGCGGCCGGCCCGTAGGCCAGCGGCCCCGCGGCCACCGAGAACCAGCGCTGCACGCGCGCCGCGCCCACCGGGTCGCGCGGCATCCAGCGCGCCGGATCGGGCGAATAGCGCTCGTTGAGGTAGACCAGGATCGCGTTGGAATCGGCCAGCGTGGTTTCGCCGTCCTCGATCACCGGCACCTGCCCGAAAGGGTTGCGCGCCAGGAACTCGGGCGTGCGGTGGGCGCGCTGCTTCAGGTCGAGTTCGATCACTTCGAAAGGCAGGCCGAGCATCGAGAGGAACAGCCGCACCCGGTGCACGTGGCCCGAGATGGCGCTGCCGTAGAGCTTGATGGGTTGTGCGGGCGGGGAGGCGATGGCGTTCATGGTGGTTCTCTGCAATGTGGAGTGGGCGTGATCCGGATTCTTCTCTCTTGCGCTGAATGAAGGAATAGCCGTTATTGCATTTGACTGCTGCGTAAATCGGCTTAATCCGGTTTATTCCGGTTTAATGGCGCCATGGATCGTTTCAAGGCCATGCAGACCTTCGTGCAGATTGCCGACCAGGGCAGCCTGACCCGCGCCGCCGAGGCGCTCGGCAGTTCGCTGCCCGCGGTGGTGCGCGCGCTCGCCGCGCTGGAGGCCCACCTGGGCGTGCGCCTGTTCCACCGCACCACGCGCCGCCTCTCGCTCACCGAGGAGGGCCGCCATTACCTGCCGAGCGCGCGCGAGGTGCTGCTGGCCGCGGACGCCGCCGACCTCGCGCTCAAGGCCGAGGCGCGCGAGCCCGCGGGCCAGCTCACCATCACCGCGCCGGTGCTGTTCGGCCACATGTACGTGGCGCCCGCCATCACGCGCTTCATGCAGCGCCACGACAAGGTGCGCTGCACCGTGCTGCTGCACGACCGCACGGTGAACCTGCTGGAGGAAGGCATCGACGTGGGCATCCGCATCAGCCCGCTCGCGGATTCGTCGCTCGTGGCGCAGACGCTCGGCACCATCCGGCGCGTGGTGGCGGTGAGCCCCGAGTACCTCGCGCGCCACGGCATGCCGCGCCATCCGCGCGAGCTCCATGGCGCGCCCTGCGTGCGCGGCCGCGTCGACGCGCCGCCGCAGTGGGTGTTCCACGAACGCGGCAGGACCGTGAGCGTGACGCCGAGCTGCCGCCTCGAGTTCAACCACCTCGCGCCGGCCATCGAAGCCTGCGCCGCGGGCATGGGCTTCGGCACCTTCTTCTCCTACCAGGTGCTGCCGCATGTGGCGCAGGGCCGGTTGAAGCTGGTGCTGGAAGACTTCGAGCCGCCGCCGCGGCCGGTGAGCGTGATCTACCCGAACGCGCGGCTGCTGCCGGCCCGCACGCGCGCCTTCATCGACTGGATGAAGACCGAGTTCAGCGGCCTGCGCATGTAGGGCGGCGGCGGCAGCAGTGGCTCCGAACTCGCGCGGCTTGTCCATCGGTTGAAGCGATGGCGGCAGGCTTCGCGGGCCTGCGTCAGAATGGCCGCGTGCCCTCCTCTTCTTCTTCCTCCGCCCCGCTCTTCCACGCCAGCCGCCTTTGCAAGCGCTACGGCGGCACCACGGTCGTGGACGACCTGTCGTTCGAGATCGCGCCCGGCGAATGCCTGGGCGTGATCGGCCCGAACGGCGCCGGCAAGACCACCACCATCCGCATGTGCCTGGGCCTCACCACGCCCGACGGCGGCGACATCTGCGCGTTGGGCCTGCAGATGCCGCGCGATGCGCTGGCCATCAAGGCGCAGCTCGGCGTGGTGTCGCAGTTCGACACGCTCGACCCCGACTTCAGCTGCGCCGAGAACCTCGTGGTGTACGGCCGCTACTTCGGCTTCAGCAAGGCGCAGGTGCGCGAGCGCGTGCCGCAGCTGCTGGAGTTTGCGGCGCTCTCTCACAAGGCCGATGCCAAGCCGGGCGAGCTCTCGGGCGGTATGCGCCGGCGCCTCTCGCTGGCGCGCGCGCTGGTGAACGACCCCAAGCTGCTGCTGCTCGACGAGCCCACCACCGGGCTCGACCCGCAGGCGCGCCACCTGATGTGGGAGCGCCTGCAGGTGCTGCTGCAGCAGGGCAAGTCGATCCTGCTGACCACGCACTTCATGGACGAGGCCGAGCGCCTGTGCTCGCGCCTGCTGGTGCTCGACCACGGCCGCAAGATCGCCGAGGGCCGCCCGCGCGACCTGATCGCCGAGCACCTGGAGCCCGACGTGGTCGAGGTGTATGGCAACGGCGCGCTGTCCTTGGCCGAATCGCCCGAACTGAAGGCGATGGCAGCGCGCGTGGAAGTGAGCGGCGAGACCGTGTTCTTCTACACGCAGGATGCGCGCCGGCTGCTCGACGCGCTCAGCCGGCACGGCCGTCTGCGCACCTTTCATCGGCCCGCGAACCTCGAAGACCTTTTTCTCAAGCTCACGGGCCGGCAGATCCGCGAGGACGGCTAGGCCACGACGATCATGAATACCACGACTGCAAGTTCTTCTTCTGCCGCGCCATCGCCGCCGGCCCGTTCCGTGTGGCGCGCGCCCGAGCTCTCGCTGCGCTGGTGGCCCGTGTTCCTGCGCAACCTGCTGGTGTGGCGCAAGCTCGCGATCCCCAGCCTCATCGGCAACATCGCCGAGCCGCTGATCTGGCTCGTGGCCTTCGGCTACGGCATGGGCGCGCTGGTCGGCGAGGTGTCGGTCGACGGAACCCGCGTGCCCTACATCCTGTTCCTCGCGAGCGGCTCGATCTGCATGAGCGCGATGAATGCCGCGAGCTTCGAGGCGCTGTATTCGGCGTTCTCGCGCATGCATGTGCAGAAGACTTGGGACGGCATCATGAACGCGCCGGTCGGCCTGGACGACATCGTGCTGGCCGAGATGCTGTGGGCCGCGTTCAAGTCGATCTTCACCGTGACCGCGATCCTGTTCGTGATGCTCGGGCTGGGCATCAGCCACAGCCCCAAGCTGATCGTCGCGTGGATGGTGCTGATCGGCGCGGGGATCACCTTCTCGTCGATTGCGCTGATCTTCAATGCGCTCGCGAAGGGGTACGACTTCTTCACTTATTACTTCACGCTGTTCATGACGCCGATGATGTTCTTGAGCGGCGTGTTCTTTCCGCTGGAGCAGCTGCCTTCCGCCGTGAGGGCCGTGGCGGCGTGGCTGCCGCTGACCAATGCGGTGGCGCTGGTGCGGCCGCTGTTCATGGATCAATGGCCTGGCGGGTGGTGGGTGCATGCGGGGGTGCTGGTGGTTTATGGGGTTGTTTCTTTTTGGGTGGCGTTGGCTTTGACTCGGAAGAGGTTTCGGGGGTAGGTTTTTTGGAGTTCCGGGGCCGGGTCTCGCCCCGGCGGGCGACTCACTTTCTTTGCTTCGCTTCGCCAAAGAAAGTAAGCAAAGAAAGGCGACCCCTACTGTCTGCGTCCCTTCGCTTCGCTACGGGCAACCTGCGGTGCTCGATTACGGCGGGGGTCCGCAGAACTCGCTTCGCTCAGACAGCTGCGGCCCTGATCCCGCCTCCATCTGCGCTCCTCGGCGCATACAGAAGGGGTGGGAACGGGCAGCCTTCGCTTCGCTCGGCCCCAATACCAACAGCCAATACCAACGGCCCAATCCAATCCCAACCACCGCGGCGCTGCGCGCCGCGGTGGCTTGGTGGCCGAGCGAAGCAAAGGCCCGAGTGGTTTGCCCTCCCCTCTGTATGCGCCGAGGAGCGCAGCGTTTTGCGGATCAGGGCTCGCCCTTGTTAGCGAAGCGAGTTTGGGCGAGACCCCGCGAAACGCGAGCACCGCAGGTTGCCCGTAGCGAAGCGAAGGGACGCAGACAGTGGGGTCGCCTTTCTTTTGCCTACGTTTCTTTGGCGAAGCAAAGAAAAGTAGGTCGCCCGCCGGGGCGAGACCCGGCCGGAAAATAACCCGACAACAGCATCCAAAAATATTACATTGCACGCAATTCAATTGCGAACTACAATTCCAGCCATGCGCAGCAGCACCAAGCAAGCCTCAGACGAAATGCTCAAGCTGGACAACCAGCTCTGCTTCGCCGTCTATTCCGCCTCCTTGGCCATGACCCGCCTCTACAAGCCGGTCCTGGAAAAGCTGCAGCTCACCTATCCCCAATACCTCGTCATGCTCGCGCTGTGGGAGCAAGACGGCCCCACGGTCTCCGAGCTCGGCGAGCGCCTCTCGCTCGATTCCGGCACGCTCACGCCGCTGCTCAAGCGGCTCGAAGCCATCGGCTATGTCACACGGCTGCGCGACGTGGCCGACGAGCGCCGCGTACACATCACGCTCACCGCCGCGGGCCGCAAGCTCAAGGCGCGCGCCGCCAGCGTGCCCGGCTGCCTCATGGCCGCGGCGCAATGCTCGGTGCCTGAACTCATCTCGCTCACCCAGCAGATCCAGACGCTGCGCGACCGCATCAGGAAAGCGGCCTGACACGCACGCACCCAAGACAGGTTTCCCCCGCTTCGATTCAAAAAAGAAGCTCTTTTTCACCACCCTCACCAACCCAAGGAATCACCACCATGACCACCAAGCTCGACAAGGTTCTCTACACCGCTGAAGCCCACACCATCGGCGGCCGCGACGGCGCAGGCAAGTCCAGCGACGGCGCCATCGACGTCAAGCTCAGCTCGCCCGGTTCGGGCAAGCCCGGCACCAACCCCGAGCAGCTGTTCGCGGTCGGCTATGCCGCCTGCTTCATCGGCGCGATGAAGGCCGTCGGCCCGAAGATCGGCGTGAAGGTGCCCGAGGACGTGGCGATCGACTCCAGCGTTTCCCTTGGCCCGACGAACGGCGGCGCCGCCTACGGCATTGCGGTGAAGCTGGCCATCACGCTGCCGGGCCTGGACGCCGAGCAGAAGCAGAAGCTGGTCGATGCGGCCCACCAGGTCTGCCCGTACTCGAACGCCACGCGCGGCAACATCGACGTCGAACTCTCGATCGCCTGATTCCGCCCCCTGCGCAAGGGGTTAAAAAAAGAAGAGCGTCCCGGCCACAAGCCGGGGCGCTTTTTCTTTTTCATGGCCGGCGTTGTCCCGCGGGTGACGCGGAACAGGGAAACGCGATAGCGCCTTTCATCGAGCTTGGCTAATGTGGCTGCAGCACGCGCCATCCCGCGCAACTCACACCACCACCATGGAGATCCACACCATGAGCACCACCACCAGCTTCCTGGTCCGCAAGGGCGAACTCGCCACCACGCAACTGCACACGGCCACCGACCAGCCGCTGGCCGACGGCCAGGTGCGCGTGCGCATCGACAGCTTTGCGCTCACCTCCAACAACATCACCTACGCCGCCTTCGGCGATGCGATGAGCTACTGGCAGTTCTTTCCGTCCACGGAAGAAGGCTGGGGCAGCATCCCGGTGTGGGGCTTTGCCAGCGTGGTGCAGTCGCTGCACCCGGGCGTGGCGGCGGGCGAGCGGCTCTACGGCTACTGGCCGATGTCGTCGGGCGCTGTGCTGAGCCCCGACCGCCTCTCGCCCGGGCGTTTTACCTACGCCGCCGCGCACCGTGCCGAGCTGCCCGCGGTCTACAACCAGTACTTCCGCTGCAACGCCGATCCGCTCTACACCGCGGACACCGAGGACGTGCAGGCGCTGCTGCGCCCGCTGTTCATCACCTCGTGGCTGATCGACGACTTCATGGCCGACAACGATTTCTTCGGCGCCAACACCATGCTGCTGTCGAGCGCATCGAGCAAGACGGCCTACGGCACCGCCTTCCAGCTGCACCAGCGCGAAGGCGTCGAGGTGATCGGCCTGACCTCCGCCGCCAACGTGGCCTTCTGCGAAAGCCTGGGCTGCTACCACCGCGTGCTGAGCTACGACGCGCTCGACGACATCGCGGCCGCCACGCCCTGCGTCTATGTGGACTTTGCGGGCAACGCCGGGCTGCGCAACGCGATCCACACGCGTTTTTCCAACCTCAAGTACAGCTGCTCGATCGGCGGCACGCACGTGGAGCAGCTCGCGGCCAAGGGCGCGGGCAAGGACCTGGCCGGTCCGCGCGCCACGCTGTTCTTTGCGCCGGCGCAGATCAAGAAGCGCACCGCCGAATGGGGCGCCGACGAATTCGGCCGGCGCATGGTGGCCGCCTGGCACCACTTCCTGGCGAGCGTGACCGACGCGAAGAACCCCTGGCTGCGCGCCGAGCACCACCACGGCGGCGAAGCGGTGCAGGCCGCCTATGCGCAGGTGCTGGCCGGCAAGGGCGACCCGCGCATCGGCCATGTCCTTTCGCTTTACAAACAACCGGGCGGCCTCTGACATTCCGGGCGCCGGGGTAGCGACAATCGCCGCATGACCCTTTCCCCCGCTGCGCCCGCGAATACCCATCCCTACGAGAACCTCACGCCCGATGTGGTGCTGGACGCCCTGGCAACGCTCGGCCTGCACGGCGATGGCCGGCTCACGGGCCTGAACTCGTACGAGAACCGGGTCTACCAGGTCTACCTGGAAGACCGCAGTGCGGTGGTGGTCAAGTTCTACCGCCCCGAGCGCTGGAGCGAAGCCGAGATCCTCGAAGAGCACGGCTTCTCGCTCGAACTGGCGGCGGCCGAAGTGCCCGCCGTGGCACCGCTGGCCTTCGACGGCAGCACGCTGCACCGCCACGGCGGCTTCGCCTTCAGCGTGAGCCCCTACCGCGGCGGCCGCGCGCCGGAGCTCGACGATTTCGAAGTGCTCGAGTGGGTCGGCCGCTTTCTCGCGCGCATCCACACGGTGGGCAGCGCACGGCCCTTCGAGGCCCGGCCCGCGCTCGACCTGCAGACCTTCGGCATCGCCTCGCGCGACTGGCTGCTGGCCAACGACAAGGTGCCGCTCGACGTGCAGCGCGACTGGGAAAAGGCCTGCAACGAAGCACTGGACATGATTGCCGCCACGGCACTGGCGGTGAGCGCCCCGGCCTCCGATTTCAAGCCGCGCAAGCTGCGCCTGCACGGCGACGTGCATCCCGGCAACATCCTTTGGACCCCCACTGACCGCCCCGGCGGCGGGCCGCACTTCGTCGACCTGGACGATGCGCGCACCGGCTTCGCGGTGCAGGACTTGTGGATGCTGCTGTCGGGCGAGCGCGCGCAGCGCGCCGCGCAGCTCTCGGGGCTGCTCGACGGCTACGAGCAGTTCCGCGAATTCGACCGCCGCGAGCTCGCGCTGATCGAGCCGCTGCGCACCCTACGGCTCATCCATTACAGCGCCTGGCTCGCGCGCCGCTGGGAAGACCCGATCTTCCCGATCAACTTCCCGTGGTTCGGCTCCAGCGACTACTGGAAGGGCCAGATCCTCGTGCTGCAGGAGCAGTGCGAGCAGATGGCCGAAGAGCCGCTCTACGCCTAGAAATGTCAGCCCCCCGGCTTTTCACTTCGCTTCGCTGCGTGTAATTCTCCACCCCCCGAGGGGGAGGCCCGGTCGCCTTGGGGCGGCCCGGCGGCGGCCGGTTGCACGTTGGCCACGCCCTGCAGCAGCCGTTCGGCCAGCACGTTCGGCGGCCCGCTGCGCCACACGCCATGCGCCTCCGATTGCGCCACCGCGCGGTCGAGCGGCCGGAACACCGCGCCGCGCAGGGCCGAATGCCGCATGGCCTGCGGCACCAGTGCCACGCCCATGCCCTGCGACACCAGCGAGACCACCGCGAGCCAGTGGCGCACCTCGTGCCGCACCTCGGGCAGGAAGCCGGCGTCGGCGCAGATCGACAGGATGCGCTCGTGGTAGTCGGGCGAGGCCTCGCGCGAGAACAGCACGAAGGGCTGGTTGCGCAGGTCGGCCGGCGCCAGCACGCGCTTGCGCGCGAGCGCGTGGCCCGAGGGCAGGCAGCACACGAAAGGCTCGGACAGCAGCAGCCGGTGCTGCAGCTCGGGCGGCATGCGGCTGGTGTGGACGAAGCCCAGGTCGAGCCGGTCGTGCAGCAGCTCGGCGATCTGCACGCCTGAATTGAGTTCGGCGAGCGTGATGCGCACCGCCGGGTGCCGGGCCTGGAACGCGCGCAGCGCCTGCGGCAGACCGCGGTAGAGCATCGCACCGACGAAGCCGATGCGCAGCCGCCCGGCCGAGCCCGCGGCCACGTCGCGCGCCTCGAGCGCCGCCTCTTCCGCCTGCAGCAGCAGCCGCCGCGCCGAAATGCGCAGCGCCTCGCCCGCATGCGTGAGGCGCACCTCCTTGCTGTTGCGCTCGAACAGCCGCGCGCCCACCGACTCCTCGAGTTGGCGGATCGCCACCGACAGCGGCGGCTGCGAGATCGACAGGCGCCGCGCGGCGCGCCCGAAGTGCAGCTCCTCGGCCAGCACGGAAAAGTAGCGCAGGTGTCGCAGTTCCATGAATAGGCAAATCGAATCGAACAAGACCTATTCGATATTAGACACGGATCGCCTGGAAACCAACAATGCGGCGAACCAGGAGACAAAACGCATGGCCCAGAACGACGCCACCGCCGCGCACGCGCACCCGATTCCCGACCGCCACGGCCAGAACCTGTTCAGCACCGACACCGAGCTGCACAAGCTGCTCGCGCTCTACCTGCCCGCCGACCTGCTGGCCCACATGCAGCCGCACTTCGAGCGGCTGGGCGGCCTCGCGGGCGGCCTGCTCGACGACTTGGCCGGCACCGCCGACCGCAACCCGCCCACGCTGGAGCAGCGCACGCGCACCGGCCTGGACGAGCAGAAGATCGTCAAGCACCCGGCCTACGTCGAGATGGAACGCCTCGCGCTCAGCGAATTCGGCCTGGCCGCGATGTCGCACCGCGATGAGACGCTGGGCTGGAAGGGCAGGATGCCGCCGCTGGTCAAGTACGTGCTGACCTATCTCTTCGTGCAGGCGGAGTTCGGCCTGTGCTGCCCGGTCTCGATGACCGACTCGCTCACGCGCACGCTCAGGAAGTTCGGGGGCCCCGAGCTGGTCGCGCGCTTCCTGCCGCGCCTGACCTCGCTCGATTTCGACGAGCTTGCGCAGGGCGCGATGTTCATGACCGAGCAGGCCGCGGGCTCCGACATCGCGGCCACCGCGACGATGGCGCGGCAAGAGACGGATGGCAGCTGGCGCCTCAGCGGCGACAAGTGGTTCTGCTCCAACCCCGATGCCGACTTTGCGATGGTGCTCGCACGCGCCGACAACGGCCCGGCCGGCATGAAGGGCGTGTCGCTGTTCCTGCTGCCGCGCCGGCTCGAAGACGGCAGCCTCAACCACTACCGCATCATTCGCCTCAAGGACAAGCTGGGCACGCGCTCGATGGCCAGCGGAGAGATCCGGCTCGAAGGCGCCGTCGCGCACCTGGTGGGCGAGGAAGGCCGCGGCTTCGTGCAGATGGCCGACATGGTCAACAACTCGCGCCTGTCGAACGGCGTGCGTGCCGCGGGCCTCATGCGCCGCGCGGTGGCCGAGGCCGAATACATCGCCGCCGAGCGCCGCGCCTTCGGCCGCACGCTCGAGCAGATGCCGCTGATGCAGCGCCAGCTCGACAAGCTGCGCCTGCCGGCCGAGCAGGCGCGCACCATGGTGTGCCAGACCGCACTGGCGCTCGCGCGCTCCGACGCCGGGGAGCCTGATGCCTACGCGCTGCTGCGCATCCTCACGCCGCTCATCAAGTTCCGCGCCTGCCGCGATGCGCGCAAGGTCACGGGCGACGCGATGGAAGTGCGCGGCGGCTGCGGCTACATCGAGGAATGGAGCGACCCGCGGCTCGTGCGCGATGCGCACCTGGGCTCGATCTGGGAAGGCACGAGCAACATCGTGGCGCTGGACGTGATCCGCGCCGTGAAGCGCGAGGGCTCGCTGCCGATGCTGCGCGCGCACTGCGAGCAGCTGCTGGCCGATGCGGCGCTGCCGCCGGCCTTTGCCAAGGCGCTGCGCGATGCACTGGCGCGCGCCGCCGCGCTGGCCGAGACGGCCGCGCGCGAAGGCGGCGACGTGCTGGCGCGCCAGGCCGCCTCGGCGCTCTACCACTGCACGAGCAGCATCGCGATGGCCTGGGAGGCCGCGCGCAGCGGTTCGGCCCCGCGCCTGCGCTGGGCCCAGCTGGTGCTGCTGCACCGCGTGCTGCCGCGCGACCCGCTCGCGCCCGACGCGATGCCCGCGGACTGGAACAGCGCCAACACCACGCGCACTGCCAAGGCCACGGCCTGATTCACGACGACAGAGAAAAAACGGAGACATCATCTTGCGACACCTCACCCTCTTCTTCGCGGCCCTGGCCGCCTGCGCCGCGCTGCTGGGCGCCGCTCCCGCCGCACAGGCCCAGGGGCCTTTCCCCTCCAAGCCCCTGGTGCTGGTCGTGCCCTTCCCGCCCGGCGGCCCGACCGACGCCATGGCCCGCACGCTGGCCGCCGAGATGAAGGACCGCCTCGGCCAGCCGATGATCGTAGAGAATCGCGCGGGCGCGGGCGGCAACATCGGCGCCGACTACGTGGCGCGCGCCGAGGCCGACGGCCACACGCTGCTGTTCGGCACCTCGGGCCCGCTCGCCATCAACGCAAGCCTCTACCGCAAGATCAGCTACGACCCGGTCAAGAGCTTCGCGCCGGTGATCCAGGTCGGCTACCTGCCGAACATCCTGGTGGTGAACCCCGCGCTGCCGGTGAAGGACGTGAAGGAACTCGTCGCCTACGCCAAGGCCAACCCCGGCAAGCTCAGCTATGCCTCGTCGGGCAACGGCGCGTCGTCGCACCTGGCGGGCGTGCTGTTCAACTCGGTGGCCGGCACCGACCTGCAGCACATCCCCTACAAGGGCACCGGCCCCGCGCTCAACGACCTGCTCGGCAACCAGGTGAGCATGACCTTCACCGACATCCTCACCGCGCTGCCTTATGTGAAGGCCGGCAAGCTGCGCGCGCTGGGCGTGGCGACGCTCGCGCGCTCGCAGGCGCTGCCCGAGGTGCCGACGATTGCCGAGCAGGGCTACAAGGGCTACGACGTGAGCGTGTTCTTCGGCATCGTCGCGCCGGCCGGCACGCCCGCGGACCGCGTGGCCAGGCTCAACCAGGCCTTCGCCGAGGTGCTGAACTCGCCCAAGGTGAAGCAGATGTTCGCGGCGCAGGGCCTGGAAGCCTCGGCGGACACCTCGCCGCAGAAGCTCGGGCAGTTCATCGTGAGCGAGTCGGCCAAGTGGAAGGACGTGGTGAAGAAGTCGGGGGCGCAGCTGGATTGATTTGCACCTTGTTGCCTTTGTTCAGGGCGCGCTCCCGCCGACGGGGTACCTTGCTCCGCGAATGTCCTCCGGCCTTCGGGCTCCTCCTTGATTTCGCTGCGCAAGGCACCCCATCGGCGTGATCGTTTTTCAGCGCGGTGGTTGATCGGCGATGCACCGGCGGCGTGCCCCGGCGCACAGAGCATCGGGTGCTCCCCGCAGCGAAATCAAGGAGGAGGCCGCAGGCCGGGGGACATTCGCGGAGGGGAGTACCCGGTGATCTGTGCGCACGCCCTGAATAAAAAAACCCAACACACAAAAACACGGAACACCGAAATGACAAACCCCCAAGGCGCCCTCGCAGGCATCCGCGTCCTCGACATCTCGCGCATCCTCGGCGGCCCCTACTGCGGCCAGATCCTTGGCGACCACGGTGCCGACGTGCTCAAGGTCGAGCCGCCGCAGGGCGACGACACGCGCACCTGGGGCCCGCCCTTCAAGGACGGCGTGGCTTCGTACTACCACGGCCTGAACCGCAACAAGCGCGTGCAGCACCTCGACTTTTCCACGGACGAAGGCCGCGAGGCGCTGCTCGCGCTCGTGACCGAGGCCGACGTGCTGATCGAGAATTTCAAGACCGGCACCATGGAGCGCTGGGGCATCGGCTACGAGGCGCTTTCCGCGCGCTTTCCGCGCCTCGTCTGGTGCCGCGTCTCGGGCTTCGGCGCCGATGGTCCGCTGGGCGCGCTGCCCGGCTACGACGCCGCCGTGCAGGCCATGACCGGCATCATGAGCATCAACGGCGAAGCCGACGGCGGCCCGCTGCGCGTGGGCCTGCCGGTGGTCGACATGGTGACCGGGCTCAATGCGGTGATCGGCGTGCTGCTCGCGCTGCAGGAGCGCAACCGCAGCGGCCGCGGGCAGTTCGTGGAAGCCGCGCTGTACGACAGCGGGCTCTCGCTGCTGCATCCGCATGCGGCCAACTGGTTCATGGATGGCACCGAGCCGCGCCGCACCGGCAACGCGCATCCCAACATCTATCCCTACGACGCGCTGGCCACCGGCACCGACCCGGTGTTCGTGGCGGTGGGCAACGACCGCCAGTTCGCGAGCCTGTGCCGCTGCATCGGCCTGCCCGCGCTGGCCGACGATCCGCTCTACCGCACGGCCGGCGCGCGTTCGGTGCACCGTGCGGGGCTCAAGCAGCAACTGGAAGCGGCCATGGCGGCGTTCGACGGCCGTGCGCTGGTCGAGCAGCTGATGGCCGCGGGCGTGCCGGCCGCACCGGTGCTGCCGGTGGATGCGGCGCTCGAGCATCCGCACACCGCGCATCGCCAGATGGTGGTGGAAATGGAAGGCGGCTACCGCGGCATCGGCGCGCCGGTGAAGCTCAGCCGCACGCCGGCGAGCTACCGGCACGCGCCGCTCACGCCGGGCGAGCGCTTCCTGCCCGATGCCGCGGCCGGCACTGGCGCCAGCGGCTCATAGCCCGGGCCGCGCGCCGGCGCCCGCCTTGGGCGCATGGAAGGCCTGCATGAACGCGCCCTGCAGCTCCGCCGGCAGGTCAGGCCGGTGGCACATCGCATAGCCCAGGCTCGGCGGATCGTCGGCGAGCGCAACAAAACGGATGTCGGGCCGCGCAATGCAGGCGAGCGATTCCACCACCAGCCCGATGCCCGCACCGGCCGCCACCAGCCCCACGAGCGAGATCGACGAGCTTGCGCACTGGTTGACCTGCGTGGTGATGCCGGCGCGCGCAAGGTAGGCGGCGATGCGGTCGAACACCACCGGCCCGATGTCGCGCCGCACCCCGACCAGCGTCTGCTGGCGCAGGTCCGCCGCCGCGATGCGCCCGGCGCCCGCGAGCGGATGTGCGGCGGGCATCACGGCCATGAAGCGGTCGCGGGCCACCTCTCGCACCACGAGGTCGTCGCGCGAGGACGGCGGATGCACCACCGCAAGGTCGAGCCTGCGGTGCGCCACGGCTTCCTCGAGTTCGTCCGACAGGCCCTCGGTGAGCGCCAGCACCACGCCCGGATGCGCGGCCGAAAAGGCACGCATCGCATCGGGAAAGAAGGACAGCGCTGCGATGGGCGTGACGCCGATCTCCAGCCGGTCGAAGGCGCCGCGCCCGATGGCGCGCGCGGCCTCATCGGTTTCGGAGGCGCGCGACAGCAGCCGCCGGGCGTGCGGCAGCAGGCGCGCGCCCTGCTCCGTCAGCCGGACGCCGCGCGCCTGCCGGTCGAACAGCGCAAAGCCCAGGGCCTCCTCGAGCCGCTGCACCCGCACGCTGAGCGCGGGCTGCGAGATGGCGAGCAGCGAGGCGGCGCGCCGGATGTTGCCGATCTCGGCCAGCGTGACGAAGCATCGCCATTGCTTGAGTTCCAAGGAGCGGTCTCCAGCACAGCGCCGCGGGCTGCGGCGGTCAGGGCGCGACGGGATTGCCCGGCGTGCCGGGGCTGCCGGCCGCAGCGTCGGCGGCATTCGCGGGCGGGCGGTAGGAGACGCGCACCGCGGAAGGCTGCGGCGCGGAGACTGCAGCCGCCGTCGTGACCGGCGCGGCGCCGCCCGCCGGTGCGTACCCGGCCTTGCCCGCATTGGGATCGTGCAGCACCACGCTCTTGCCCACGCCCACGCCGGTGCCGACCGGCCCGACGCCAACGCCCACTCCCACGCCAGCCGTGCCGGCCACCACGCCGGTGTTGTTGACCGCCACGCCCGCGCCGAGCGGGCCCCAGCCGGTGTTCAGGCCGACGGAGAAATTGCCGTCCTTGGTGGCGCCCAGGCCGAGCGAGAGCCCGGGCACCAGCGGAATGCCGACGTGATAGTGCGAACAGCCGCTCACCATGGCCAGCAGCAGCGCCGCCGCAAGGGCGGCTGCTGCACGGGCGGTGCGCGGCCGGGCCTTCACACCAGCAGCGCGTTGACGCGCCTCACGTAGGCCGCGGGATCGGCCGGCAGGCCGCCTTCGGCCAGCAGCGCCTGGTCGAAAAGAATGTTCGCAAGATCGTCGAAATGCTCGGAGCCGTCGAGCTTCTTCACGAGCGCGTGCTCGGCGTTCACTTCGAGCACGGGCTTGAGGTCGGGCGCGGGCTGGCCGGCCTGCTTGAGCATGCGCGCGAGCTGCGTGCTCATGCCGCCGTCCTGCACCACCAGGCAGGCCGGCGAATCGACCAGGCGCGTGGTCACGCGCACGTCCTCGGCCTTGTCCTTGAGCGCTTCCTTGAGCTTCTCGAGCAGCGGCTTGAAGGATTCGGCGGCTTCCTCGGCGGCTTTTTTCTCGGCCTCGTCCTGCAGCTTGCCCAGATCGACCGCGCCCTTGGCCACGCTCTGCAGCGGCGTGCCGTCGAACTCGGTGAGGTAGTTGAGCGCCCACTCGTCGACGCGGTCGGTCATCAGCAACACCTCGATGCCCTTCTTCTTGAAGACCTCGAGCTGCGGACTGTTCCTGGCGGCGGCGAGCGTGTCGGCCGTGATGTAGTAGATCGCGTCCTGGCCTTCCTTCATGCGCGCCTTGTAGTCGGCAAAGCTCACGCTCACGGTGTCGCTCGTGGTGGAGGCGAAGCGCAGCAGCTTGGCGATGCGGTCGCGGTTGCCGAAGTCCTCGCCCAGGCCTTCCTTGAGCACGGCGCCGAACTCGGCATAGAACTTGGCGTACTTGCCCGATTCGTCGGCGGCGGCCGCGGCGGCTTCGGCGGCCGTTGGCGCATTCTTGTCGACCACGTCGGTCACGGCCTCGGTCGGCTCGGGGGCCGGCACCGATTCGCCCGAACCCACGTCGATCTTGCCCTCGCCGCTTTCCGGCCCGGTCTTCTGCTTCCTGGCCAGGTCCTCGAGCATGCCGAGCACGCGCTTGGTGCTGCCTTCGCGGATGGCCTTCACGTCGCGGCTTTCCTGCAGCAGCTCGCGGCTCACATTGAGCGGCAGGTCGGACGAATCGATCACGCCCTTCACGAAGCGCAGGTAGCTGGGCAGCAGCGCCTCGGCGTCATCCATGATGAAGACGCGCTTCACGTAGAGCTTGACGCCCGCGCTCTTGTCGCGGTTCCACAGGTCGAACGGCGCCTTCGAAGGGATGTAGAGCAGCTGCGTGTACTCGGTGCTGCCTTCCACGCGGTTGTGGCTCCAGGCGAGCGGCGCCTCGTAGTCGTGGCTGATGGTCTTGTAGAACTCTTCGTACTGCTCGGGCGTGATGTCCTTCTTGGGGCGGCTCCAGAGCGCGCTGGCCTTGTTGACCGTTTCCCATTCGCCGGTCTTGACCATGTCGCCGGGCTGGTCGTTCTCGCCTTCCTTCCACTCCTCCTTTTCCATGAGGATGGGCAGCGAGATGTGGTCGGAATATTTGCCGACGATCTGCTTGAGCTTCCAGGCGTTGAGGTATTCGTCGGCGTCGTCGCGCAGGTGCAGCGTGATGCGGGTGCCGCGCTCGGGGCGCGTGATGTCGGCCACCTCGAAGTCGCCCGCGCCGCCGCTCGTCCAGCGCACGCCCTGCTCGGGCGGCAGGCCCGCGCGGCGCGATTCGACCGTGATCTTGTCGGCCACGATGAAGCCCGAATAGAAGCCCACGCCAAACTGGCCGATCAGCTGGGCGTCGGCCTTCTGGTCGCCGCTGAGCTTGCTCACGAAGTCCTTGGTACCACTTTTGGCAATGGTGCCGAGGTTCTCGATGGCCTCCTGGCGCGACAGGCCGATGCCCTTGTCGGTGATGGTGATGGTGCGCGCGGCCTTGTCGAAGGAAAGGCGCACGTCCAGCTCGGTCTGGTCTTCATACAGCTCGGGGTGGTCGAGCGCCTCGAAGCGCAGCTTGTCGCAGGCGTCCGATGCGTTCGAGATCAGCTCGCGCAGGAAGATTTCCTTGTTCGAGTAGAGCGCATGCGTGACAAGGTGCAGCAGCTGCGCGACTTCAGCCTGGAACGGGAGTTTCGTATTGGAAGAATCAGCCATGGGAAGAGAAGAAATATCGAAGCCAAAAAATTCTAAGCCGGGCGGCCTAGACCGCACGCCCGACTCGCCAACTCTGCGAGTTGGGGCTTTCGCCCCGAAAAACAATAGGCCTACCGGGCCTGCGATTCCACCTCGCGGGTCCAGCGGTCGATCAGCCGCTTGCGCTCGGCGGCCCTGCCGTATTTCTCGAAGTCGTACTTGATGAGCTTGACCTCGCTCATGGGCGGAATGCGCGGATCGGGCTTGAAGGTCTTGTTGGCGGGCGACTGCAGGCTGCCGACCTGCCCGCCGATCGCCTGGCCGGCCGGGCTCATGAGCCAGTCGTAGTAGCGCTTCGCATTCTCCTTGTTGCGTGCGCCCTTGACCAGCGCGATGCCGCCCACCTCGTAGCTCGTGCCCTCGCAAGGCGCGGCCGTCTTGACCGGGAATTTGTCGTACCGCCAGCGCTCGAAGCCGAAGATGAAGCTCACGCCCACTGCCACCTCGCCCTTGGCCACGTTGGGCGCCTGCGCCTGGCCGCTGCGGGTGTAGCTGGTGACGTTGCGGTGCAGCTTCTTCAGATAGTCGAAGGCCGCGTCCTCGCCCATCTGCTGCACCAGGCCCGCGATGATGGTGTAGGCCGTGCCGCTGGAGGCCGGATGCGATATCTCGATCTCGCCCCGGTATTCGGGCTTGGCGAGGTCGGCCCAGCACTTGGGCTCGGGCAGCTTCTTGCGCCTGAGCAGCTCGGTGTTGAAGCCGAAGCCGATGGCGCTGGTGTAGAAGCCGCCCACCATGTTCTGCGACATCGCGTACTGGCGCACCGACCAGTCGTGCAGGTCGTTGATGTAGGCCGGCCGGTAGGCTTCGAGCAGGCCTTGCTCGGCCGCCTGCAGGAACGGGTCGCCGGTGCCGCCCCACCAGATGTCGGTCTTGGGATTGGCGGCCTCGGCGCGCAGTTGGGCGCCGATCTCGCCGGTGCCCTTGTGCGCCTGCTGCACCCGGATGCCGGTCTCGCGCGTGAAGGCGGCGGCCGCGGCTTCGCACCAGCCCGCGTCGGTGCTGCACAGCGCATTCACCGTGCCCTCGGCCGCCGCGCCCGAAGCAAAAAGCAAGGCCATGGCGCCCGCGCAGGCGGCAAGGGCCGCGGCATTCCTCTGGACAAAGGGGCGCATGCGTTCTCCGGTGGATGAGTGGATGAAAGGCGACCCGAGGATAGCGGGCAAAGCCGCTCAGCGGGCCGCCAGCAGCGGCGGCAGGTGCTCGGCCAGCCAGTCGACCACCACGCGCGTCTTGTGCGGCAGGTAGCGGCTGCGCGAGCGGATCACGTTGAGCGCGAAGCCGAAGGGCCGCGGCTCCTCGAGCACGCGCACCAGCGTGCCGGCCGCCAGCGCATCGGCCGCGAGCCAGGCCGGCAGGCGCGCCAGCCCCATGCCGCCGATGGCGGCTTCGAGCAGCACCTCGGCGCTGTCGCAGCGCAGCCGCGAGGGCAGCACCACTTCGACCGGCCGGCCATCGGCGTCGTGGAAGCGCCAGGGCGAGACCTGCCCGTCGCGCGCATAGAGCACCGCCTCGTGCGACGGCGATGCGCCCAGCTCGGCCACGCTGCCCGGGCGTCCGCGCTCGGCCAGGTAGGCGGGCGCGGCGCACAGCGCCATCCATTGCACGCCGACCGGCCGCGCCACCAGCTCGGCGCTGTCGGCCAGCTCGCCGCTGCGGATGGCCAGGTCCAGACCGTCTTCGACGAGGTCCACGCGCCGGTCGTTGAAGGAAAGCTCCAGCGACAGCCCCGGATGCCGGCGCGCCAGCGCGAGCAGCAGCGGCCCGACCTTCAGCCGCCCCAGCATGGCCGGCATGCTCAGGCGCACCAGCCCGGCCGCGGTGCTGCGCGCGGCATCGGCCATGGCCTCGGCGGCGTCGAGCTCGGCCAGCACGCGCCGGCAGCGCTCGTAGTAGCCGTGGCCTTCTTCGGTGAGGCTCTGGCTGCGCGTGGTGCGCAGGAAGAGCCGCGTGCCCAGCCGCGCTTCGAGCCGCCCGATGCTCTTGGCCACCGCCGAGCGCGTGACGTGCAGCCGCTCGGCTGCGCGCGCAAAGCTGCCGGCCTCCACCGCGGCCACGAACTCTTCGATGCCTTGCAGGCGTGGACTCATTGGATACTTTCAGGCGCCATGACGTTGAAAATTATCCGCCACTGGATAGATCAACTCGCCAATAGCATGAAGGCTTCTTTTTTGTGGAGGCTTTTTCATGCAGGCAAGCAGAACGCTCAGGCGCTGGCAACTTTCTTCCTTCGGCCGCGAGCAGCTCGAACAGGTGGCGCTGCCGCTGCCCACGCCCGGACCGGGCCAGGTCCTCGTCGAGGTGGGCGCGGTGTCGCTCAACTACCGCGACCTGCTGATGATCCGCGACGGCATGGGCATGACGTTCGACCTGCCCTTCACGCCCGGTTCCGACATGGCCGGCACGGTGGTGGCGACCGGACCGGGCGTGCAGCGCCTGGCCGTGGGCGACCGCGTGGTCAACACCTTCTGGGGCGGCTGGATCGACAGCCACTGGCCGGCCGAGGCCGTGCCGATGGGCGGCCCCGGCCCGGGCATGCTGGCCTCGCACGTGCTGATCGACGCGGCCTGGGCCGTGGCTGCACCCGCCACGCTCGATTTCGCGCAGGCCAGCACGCTGCCGTGCGCCGGCCTCACGGCTTGGTTCGCGCTGGCCGAGACCGGCGCGCTGCGGCCCGGCCAGACCGTGCTGGTCCACGGCACCGGCGGCGTGGCGCTGTTCGGCGTGCAGCTCGCGCGGCTGCACGGCGCGCGCGCCATCGTGGTCACGGGCAGCGAGGAGAAGCGTGCGCAGACGCTGGCGCTGGGCGCCAGCGAGGTGCTGATGCGCGAGGGCGACTGGCCGGCCGAAGTGCGCCGCCTCACGCAAGGGCGCGGCGCCGACCACGTGCTCGAACTCGCGAGCGGGCCGAACCTCGACCGTTCGCTGCAGGCGGTGGCGCAGGGCGGGCGCGTGTCGATCATCGGCATGCTCGGCGGCGAGACGCTCAGCGCATCGTTCTACGCGATGGTGCTCGGCCGTGTCACGGTGCAGGGCATTGGCGTGGGCCATCGGCGCGCGCTCGAAGACCTGGTGCGCGCCGTCGACGCCAATGCGCTCGAGCCCGTGATCGCGGCGCGCTACGCCTTCGACGACGTGCCCGATGCGCTCGACCACCTCGCGCGCGGCGCCTTCGGCAAGATCGTCGTCGTGCCCTGACCACGCCGTTTAGCGGTTTGCGCAACGCATGTCAGAAACAAAAGACCGCTCAACTGTGAACAGGTTCCGCCAGCTGCAACAACATGCGTGACGCATGCTGTTTACGTTCCTAGAATCCGCCCGCGCATGGCCCTGGGCCACGCAATTTTTTCAACTTCTGGAGGGATGGAGCAGATGGAACATAGCACCTACAAAAAGTGGTCGGCCGAGTTCATTGGTACTTTCTGGCTCACGCTGGGCGGCTGCGGAAGCGCGGTGCTGGCGGCGGCCTTTCCCAACAACCTGGGCATCGGCTTCCTGGGCGTCTCGCTGGCGTTCGGCCTCACGGTGGTGACCGGTGCCTATGCGCTCGGCCCCATCTCGGGCGGCCACTTCAATCCCGCGGTGTCGATCGGCCTCGCGGCCGCGGGGCGCTTCAAGGCCTCGCAGCTCGCGGGCTACATCGTCTCGCAGGTGCTGGGTGCAATTGCCGCGGCCGGCGTGCTCTACCTGATTGCCACCGGCAAGCCCGGCGCCGACATCGGCGGCTTTGCCACCAACGGCTTCGGCGAGCACTCGCCCGGCAAGTACGGCATGACCGCCGCGCTGGTGTGCGAGGTGGTGATGACCGCGGTGTTCCTGATCGTGATCCTCGGCGCCACCGCCAAGCGCGCCGCCGGCGGCTTCGCGGGCCTGGCCATCGGCCTGTGCCTCACGCTGATCCACCTGATCTCCATTCCGGTCACCAACACCTCGGTGAACCCCGCGCGCAGCACGGGCCCGGCGCTGTTCGGCCCGTCCTACGCGGTGTCGGAGCTGTGGCTGTTCTGGGTTGCGCCCATCGCGGGCGCGATCATCGGCGCGCTGATCTACCGCGCGCTGCTCGCGAACAGCGACGCGACGACTGACTGATCGTCAGCTGCCGTTGGCCGACTGCACGAGCGGCAGCGCGGTCGACTGCCCGATCGATTCGGTGCCCGTCGCATGCGAGGCCGCATAGGCGCCGGCCTGCACGTCGGACACCGGCGTCGTCGAGTTCATGGCCGGTGCGCTGGTCGACTGGCCGATGGACTCGGTGCCGCTGGGCCGCGCGGCGGCCATCGCGCCGGCCTGCACCTCGGGGTTCTCGGGCGAGTTCATCTGCAGCGGGTGGTAGTCGGAGCCGTCGGTCGTTTCGGCCGATGCATTCACGGCACCGAGCGCCGCAAAAGCAGCGAAGGAGCCAAGGGCAAGAAGCTTGAAGGAAGTGCGCATGGTGTGTGCTCCTGAGGGTTTGTCTCCGGCCGCGTGCCAGCGCGCGAACTGCGCGTGGCAGGGCCTGCATGCACTCTAGGCAGCCCGGCTGAGCGGGCCGTGAGCAGGAAATTAGCCCGGCGTGAGCGGAATTGATGCCGCAGGCAGGTGCACCCGTGCCAGCAGCCCCGGACTGCCGCCCTCTTCTGCTTCATCGCGGTTGCGCAGCTCGATGCGCAGGCCGTGCCGCTCGGCCGCGGTGCGCGCAATCGCCAGCCCGAGGCCGCTGCCGCCCACCGGCGCACCCGGCACGCGAAAGAAACGGTCGAACACGCGGCCGATGGCCGAGGCCGGAATGCCCGGGCCGTTGTCGAGCACATCGACCACCGCATGGCCGTCGACCTCGTGCAGCCGCACGTCGACCACGCCGCCTTCGGGCGCATAGCGCAGCGCGTTGTCGATCAGGTTGTCGAACACGCTGCGCAGCTCGGCGGCCGGCGCCTGCACCACGGGCGCGATCGAGCCCTCGAAGCCGATGTCCACGCGCCGCGCATCGGCCAGCACCATCAGCTGGCTCACGCTCTCGCGCAGCAGGGTTTCGATGTCGACCGGCTCGCCCGGCATGGGACGCCCCGGCGCGTCCTGCCGCGAGAGGCTCAGCAGCTGCTCGATGAGGTGCTGCGCGCGCGTGACGCCGGCTTCCAGCTGGTTGAAGCGCTCGGTGGCTTCGCCCGCGGGCACGTGTGCGCGCAGGTTCTCGATCTGCAGGCCGATCGCGGCCATCGGCGTGCGCAGCTCGTGGGCCGCGTCCTGCACGAAGCGGCGCTGCGTGGCGAAGGCACTGCGCATGCGCGACAGTAGCTGGTTGAAGGCCTGCACCAGCGGCGCGATCTCGTCCGGCACGCGCGCCAGCGACAGCTCGGTGGGGCGGCGCTCGTCCTGCGAGGCCACGTCGCGCGCCACCGCGCGCAGCGAGCGCGAAGCCGCCGACACGATGAGCCACAGGATCAGCAAGGCCAGCGGCAGCAGCAGCGCGATCGGCAGGCCTTCGAGCAGCGCACGGCGCAGGGCACGGCGCCGGCGGTAGTCCTCGTTCTGCAGCACCTGCACGCGCGGCTGGTCGGCGCGCGGCCCGGCCTCGGCCGTGAACACGCGCCAGCGTGAGGGCGCGGGCGCATCGGCGCTCGCATCACTGAAACCCGGCTGCGGCCGCAACGGCACCACCGCCAGCGGTGGCCACGAGCTTGCGCGCAGCGTGCGGCCGTCGGCGCTCCAGAGCTGCACCACGAAGGCGCCGCGCACGAGGGCGGCGTTGCCGTCGAGCGGGCGCGGCGTGCGCGGCGGATCGCTGCCCGCATAGGAATCGGCCACCAGCCGCATCTGCTCGTCGAGCGCGTTGTGCACCAGGTCGCCATAGGCCACGAAGGTGAACCACGCCGTGAGCGCGGCCGCCACCAGGTGCAGCGTGACGAGCCAGAACAGGAGCTGCGTGCGCAGCGAGCGCGGGCGCCACCAGCGGCCCGGCACTGCGGTCATCTGAATACCTCCGTGCTTCGCACTGCGGTGCGAGCTTGCTTGGGGCGGCCCGGCGCTGCGCTCATGCCGCCACGCGCCAGCCGAGCCCGCGCACGTTGCGGATCGATTCCGCGCCGAGCTTGCGGCGCATGCCGTGGATCAGCACGTCGATGGCGTTGCTGGTCACTTCCTCGCCCCAGCCGTAGATGCGGTTCTCGAGCTGCTCGCGCGAGAGGATGGCGCCGGGCCGCTCGAGCAGGGCGTGCAGCAGCGCGAACTCGCGTGCGGTGAGCGCCTCGCGCACGCCATCGACCAGCACCTCGCGCGTGGTGAGGTCCAGCTGCATGGTGCTGCCGCCGATCAGCGAATGCGCGGCGCCGTCGCGCCGGCGCACCACGGCCCGCATGCGCGCGAGCAGCTCGCGGAATTCGAAGGGCTTGAGCAGATAGTCGTCGGCACCCAGGTCGAGGCTGTGGATGCGGTCGTCCAGGCCGTCGCGCGCGGTGAGCACCAGCACCGGCGTGGCGTCGCCGCGTTCGCGCGCGCGGCGCAGCACCTCGGTGCCGTCCTGCCGCGGCAGGCCCAGGTCGAGCAGCACGCAGGTGTAGCCGCCGTCGCCGAGCGCACTTTGCGCGAGTTCGCCGTCGCGCACCCAGTCGGCCGACCAGCCCGCGCCCTCGAGCGCCTGCTTCAGGCTGCGCCCGATCATCTCGTCGTCTTCCACCAGCAGCACTCGCATCGCGTCGACTCCTTGGGCGGCAAGGTAGCACGCGATCGGGATGACCGGTAGTGCCCTGCGCCGTGGCGCAGCGTAGGAGCGGAGTCTTAGGCAGGGCTTAGCACGCGGACCTCGTGCCGCCCGCCCTCGCCATCCGCCGCAAAGGCCAGCAGGCGCAGGGCCTCCTCCTCCACGCCGATCCGGCCGGCCTTCGGCCAGCGCGTGAAGGGCTCCAGCACCACCGCGGCCGCGTTGTTCTTCGCCGCGCGCTCGATCTTCCAGACGCCCGCGACGAAACCATCGAGCAGCACCGTGCCGCGCACGATGCCGTTGGCGGTGAACACGCGGGCGCGGTGCGCCTCGCTCATCACGCGGCTGCGATCGGCGTGCGAGAGCAGCAGGTTGTCCCATTCGGCGACGAGGCGCGGCGGCGCGGGCGTATCGGGATCGGGGCGCGGTGCGCGCGGCAGGTCGAACAGCTCCTGTCCCTGCTCGCCGATGAAGCTGCGCAGCTGCGGCCGCAGGCGCTCGGCCACGGCCTTCCAGCCCGTGAGGCCCGACCATGCGCCCGCATCGGCCAGCGTGGCGGGGCCGAAGGCCGCGAGGTAGCGCAGCAGCAGCGCGTCCTGCGTGGCCGGCGCGATGTCGGCGGCGGGTTCGCCGAGCCACTGCGCGATGGGCTGCAGCCGTGCGCTCTGGTGCGCGTTCCAGCTGCCCGCGGGCGGCAGGTGCACCAGCGGCACGCTGTTGCGGATGAGTGCGGCGAGCGAGGCGGGCTCGCGGTCTTCAAAGCGCGCCGCCAGGGCCTGGCCGAGTTCGGCGCTGGTGAGCGGGCTTTCGCGCAGCAGCGCGAGGCCCGCCTCCACCACCGCCGCGCGATCGATGCCTTCGAGCGCCCGCGCATGGCTGCCGCCCTTCAATCCGCGCTGATGCACCGGCTCGAGCAGCGGCCGCCAGGCCAGTGCATCCGTTGCGGCCATCAGGTGCAGGGTCGCGCGCATCGCCGACATGCGCACGACGCGGCGCTGCTTCAGGGCTTCGGTCAGCTGCTCGCGGCGAAAGCCTTCGAGCCGGCTCCACAGGCCGATGTAGGGTGGGTTGGGCGCCTGCGCCTGCAGGCCCGCGAGCTTTTCGATGGCCTGCGCGGGAGCCGCCTTGCGCCGCTCCAGCAGCATCTGCCGCGCCAGCGTGGCCCGGTTCAGTGCGCGCTGGCTCAGCACCACGGCCATCGGCGGCGGCTCAGAACTTCTCGTGCGGGCCGAGGTAGCGCCACTGCCCCACAGGCAGGTTGCCGAGCATCACCTTGCCGATGCGCACGCGCTTCAGGCCCACCACCTTCAGGCCGACCAGTTCGCACATGCGGCGGATCTGCCGCTTCTTGCCCTCGGTGAGCACGAAGCGCAGCTGCTCGGGGTTCTGCCATTCGACCCGCGCCGGCTTGAGCGGCTGGCCGTCGAGGCTCAGGCCGTGGCGCAGCCTGGCCAGCATCGCGGGCGGAAAGACCGCCTGCACATTGGTGGTGACGGGATCGTCGTCGTCCATGCGCACCAGCTGCCCGGTGGGCGCGGGCTGGCCCAGGCCGTGGTAGGCCACGCGCACCAGGTACTCCTTCTCCATCACCGAGTCCTCGCCGATCAGCTGGCGCGCGATGCGCCCGTCCTGCGTCATCACCAGCAGGCCGATGGAATCGATGTCGAGCCGCCCGCACGGCGCCAGGCCGCGCAGCTGCTGCGGGCTGAAGAAGAAGCGCGCGTTGTCCTCGGCCCAGCGGTTCTGCGGCGTGAAGAGCGTCACCGCGGGCTCGTGGCCGTCTTCGGCCTGGCCGCTCACGTAGCCAATGGGCTTGTTGATGAGGATGGTGACCTGGTTCGCCTGCTGGCCCTTGGCGGCCTTGTCGACCTCGATGCGGTCGGACGGCGTGACCTTCACGCCCATTTCGGCCGGCTTGCCGTTCACCTTCACCCAGCCGTTGGCGATCCATTCGTCGGCCTCGCGGCGCGAGCAGAGGCCGAGCTCGGCCATGCGTTTGTTGAGGCGGATCGGGGCGGGGGCGTCGGTCATGCGGGGGCGCGGTCGGTTGGGGGCAGGCAGGTCACGCCCGGTGGAGCGGTGCGCAGCCGCATTTTCGCCGATGGCGGCCGCCCGCGGGATGTGTCGCAATGCATGGGGATAATGCGCGCCAATGGCCCGCCGGCGGCCTCCACCCGCATGACCAAAATCCTGATCCTCAGCGTGAGCGCCGGCAACGGCCACGTGCGCGCAGCACAAGCCCTCGAAGCCGCGGTGCAATCGACCCCGCCGCACACGGCGGTCCACATCGACGCCATGGCCCATGTGGCCGGCGGTTTCCGCAAGGTCTACACCGACTGGTACATCCAGCTCGTGAACCGCGCGCCCGAGCTGTGGTCCTACCTGCACCAGCGCACCGACGCCACGCCGCACCATGCGCCTTCGCAGCGCCTGCGCCGCGGCATCGAGCGGCTGAGCACCGGCGCCCTCGTGCGCGAGATCCGCCGCGAAAAGCCCGACGCCGTGATCTGCACCCACTTCCTGCCCGCCGAGCTGCTGATGCGCGAGCGCAACCGCGGCCGCATCGACTACCCGGTGTGGCTGCAGATCACCGACTACGACCTGCACAACATGTGGCTGGTGCCGGGCATGGCGGGCTACCTGGCCGCAACGGAAGAAGTGGCCTTCAGGCTGCGCGCGCGCGGCATTCCCGAAGGGCGCATCCACGTGACGGGCATTCCGGTGATGCCGGCTTTCTCCGAACCCGATGCGCCGGCGCTCGCGCGCAATGCCTGCGCCGCGGCGCTCGGCCTCGACCCCGCTCGGCCCGTGCTGCTGATGGCCTCGGGCGGCGCGGGCGTCGGCGACCTGGCGAGCATGGTCGAGCGGGTGCTCTCGCTCGGCGGCGACAGCGGCTTGCAGGTAATTGCCGTGGCCGGCCGCAACGCCGAGGCCCACGGCAAGCTGCAGGCCCTGGCCGCCCGCCATCCGGGGCGCGTGGTGGCCATCGGCTTCACCAACGAGATGCACAAGCTCATGGCCGCGGCCGACCTGGTCGTGACCAAGCCGGGCGGCCTCACGGTGTCGGAATGCCTGGCGCTCGGCAAGCCGATGCTGCTGATCTCGCCGATTCCGGGCCAGGAGGAGCACAACGCCGGCTTCCTGATGGAAGAAGGCGCGGGCTGGCTCGCCTATGACGCCATCGGCCTCGACTACAAGGTGGCGCGCCTGATGGCCGACCCCGCCAAGCTGGCGGCCATGGCCCAGCGCAGCCGCGCGCTCGGCAAGCCGCGCGCGGCGGCCGCGGTGCTGCGCCACGTGCTGGGCGAAGCCGCATGACGGGCGCCGTGGAGAAGACGAGCGTGGCCCGCACGCTCGGCTACCTGGCATGGGTGGTGGTGATGGCCTTCTTCTTTGCCAACGCCGAGATCCAGATCGAAGGCGGCGCCGGCTGGGCCACCTCGCTGCCCACGTGGCGCATCGAGAACAGCATCTGGCTCGACATCTTCTGGGGCGGGCGCGCCATGACGGGCTATCACGCCTGGGTCTTCACCTTCATGGTGCTGGTGTTCCTTGCGCCTCTGGCCTTCAACGGACGCTGGACCTGGCGCGACGCAGGGCTGGCCGTGGCGGGCCTGATCGTGTTCTGGGTCTGCGAAGACTTTCTCTGGTTCATCATCAACCCGGCCTTCGGCTGGGCCCGCTTCAATGCGGTGGATGCGTTCTGGCACAAGCACTGGATCTGGGGCGCGCCGGTCGACTACTGGGGCGGGCTGGCGGTGGCCCTGCTGATCCTGGTGACGCGGCACTGGCGGCGAGCGAAATGAGCGCAAGGAAGCACAAGCGCAGGCACGGCAGCGAGGCCGCCGCGGCGCACGCCGCGCCGCGCCCCGGGCACTGGGCCGATCCACTCGACACGCTCGGGGTCGAGAACCTGCACCGCATCACGCCCACGCTGTACCGCAGCGCGCAGCCGCGCATTGCCAACGTGGCGGCGCTCAAGGCGCTGGGCATCCGCACCATCGTGAGCCTGCGCTCCTTCAACGACGACCGGAAGGTGTTCGCGGGCAGCGGCATCCGCCTGGTGCGCGTGCCGATCAACACCTGGTCGATCGACGACGCCAAGGTGCTGCGCGCGCTGGTGGCCATTCGCGAGGCCGAGAAGCAGGGGCCGGTGCTGATCCACTGCATGCACGGCGCCGACCGCACCGGCGTGGTCGCGGCGGCCTACCGCATGGCGGTGCAGGGCTGGGACAAGGACAGCGCGCGCCAGGAGATGTTCCGCGGCGGCTACGGCTACCACACGCTGTGGCGCAACATCCCGCGCTACATCGAGCGCTTCGATGCACAGAAGATGGGCCATGCGCTGGCCCATGCACCGGCGGTTCCTGCCGTGTCCTGAAGGCGTCTGCAGCTTTCGCGCACCGCTCCTATACTGGCCGCCCCGTGGCCCTGGGCCACCTTCGAACCTGCCTCTTCCACGAGGCACAAGGGGCTCATCCATGGCACTGCAACTACGCTCCCTCGTCCGCGCGAACGGCGAACTCGAACTCTCGCTGCACGACGAGCCGATTCCCGAACCGCAGGCACACGAAGTCGTGATCCGCATCGAGGCCTCGCCGATGAATCCGTCGGACCTGGGCCTGCTGTTCGGCGCGGCCGACATGGGCACCGCCAAGGTCTCCGGCACGCCCGAGCGGCCGATCGTGACGGCCACCGTGCCCGAGCGCGCCATGCCGGCGATGGCCGGGCGGCTGGACCAATTGATGCCGGTCGGCAACGAAGGCGCCGGCGTGGTGGTCAAGGCCGGCTCGTCCGCGGCGGCGCAGGCGCTGCTGGGCAAGACAGTGGCAGCGATCGGCGGCGCGATGTATTCGCAGTACCGCGCGGTGGCCGCGGCCCAGTGCCTGGAGCTGCCCGCGGGCACCGCGCCGGCCGAAGGCGCCTCGTGCTTCGTGAACCCGCTCACTTCGCTCGGCATGGTCGAGACGATGCGGCGCGAAGGCCACAAGGCGCTGGTGCACACGGCCGCCGCATCCAACCTGGGCCAGATGCTCAACAAGATCTGCCAGAAGGACGGCATCGCGCTGGTCAACATCGTGCGCAAGCCCGAGCAGGAGGCGCTGCTGCGCGGCATCGGCGCAAAGTACGTGTGCAGCACGAGCTCGCCCACCTTCCTCGAAGACCTGACGCAGGCGCTGGTCGAGACCGGCGCCACGCTGGCCTTCGACGCCACGGGCGGCGGCAAGCTCGCGGGCCAGATCCTCGGCTGCATGGAAGCGGCGCTGAACCGAACCGCCAAGGAATACAGCCGCTACGGCTCGACCACGCACAAGCAGGTCTACATCTATGGCGGCCTGGACCGCTCGCCAACGGAGTTCGTGCGCAACTTCGGCATGGCGTGGGGCATGGGCGGGTGGCTGCTGTTTCCGTTTTTGCAGAAGCTTGGAGACGAAGGCGTGCAGCGCTTGAAGGCGCGCGTGGTGGCCGAGTTGAAGACCACGTTTGCGAGCCACTACACGCGGGAGGTTTCGTTGCTCGAGGCGCTGCAGCTCGATGCGATCGGGGTGTATGGGAAGCAGGCGACGGGGGAGAAGTTCTTGTTGAATCCGAACAAGGGTGTGGCGGCGTAAGTGCCGTTGCCCTCACCCCAGCCCTCTCCCGGAGGGAGAGGGAGCAATAGCCCGACACCATCTCGCCGCTCCGTCTTGTCCCCTCTCCCTCCGGGAGAGGGCTAGGGTGAGGGCTCTGTGCCCCCAACAAAGCGCGGCCCCCGCCAGCTAAACCACCAACCGATACCCCACAGCCGTTTCAGTCAACAAATGCCGCGGCTGCGCCGGATCAGCTTCCAGCTTCTGCCGCAGATGCCCCATGTAGATGCGCAGATAGTGGCTCTGGTCCGTGTGCGACGGCCCCCACACCTCGCGCAGCAGCTGGCGCTGCGTGAGCACGCGGCCGGCGTTGGCGACGAGCACTGACAGCAACCGGTACTCGGTCGGCGTGAGGTGCACCTCGGCGCCGGCGCGGCGCACGATGCGCGCGGCGCGGTCCAGCTCGACCTCGCCGAAGCGGAACACCGCTTCTGCCGCTTCGTCGCCGCCCGACGCGCGCGGCCGGCGCAGGTTGGCGCGCACGCGCGCGAGCAGCTCGCCGGTGCCGAAGGGCTTGGTCAGGTAGTCGTCGGCGCCGGCGTCGAGCGCGGCGATCTTGTCGGCCTCGTCGCTGCGCGCGGACAGCACAATGATCGGCACGGCCGACCAGCCGCGCACATCGCGGATCAGCGACACGCCGTCGCCGTCGGGCAGGCCGAGGTCGAGCACCAGCAGGTCGGGCTGGCGCGTGCCGGCCGCCGCCAGGCCGTCGCGCAGCGTGCCGGCCTCGTGCACCAGCCAGCCCTCGGCCTCGAGCGCGCCGCGCACGAAGCGCCGGATCTGCGGCTCGTCCTCGATCACGATGGCGGTGGGCGATGGCATGGGTTCAGGGCTGGGCTTCTTCGGCAGTTTCCGGTGGTTCCCGGCGCGGCAGGGTGACCGTGAATTCTGCACCGCCGCCCTGCGCATTGGCCGCGGCAATCTCGCCGCCGTGCGCGCTCACCACGGCGCGGCAGATCGCGAGGCCCAGGCCCACGCCCGGCGTGGCCGATTCGGTTTGGCCGCGCGTGAACTTGTCGAACAGCTTCTGCTCGCGGCCCAAGAGCGCGGCGGGCAGGCCCGGGCCGTGGTCGCGCACCGTGAGCCTCAGCATGCCGGGCTCGGCCCGCGCGCCGACCACGATGGGCGGCGCGCCGTACTTGGTGGCGTTCTCGATCAGGTTGACCAGCACGCGCTCGATCAGCACGGCATCGAACTCGACCAGCGGAAGCCCGGGCTCGAGCGCGGTCTGCACCACGGTAGGGCCGAGCGCGGGGCGCGCCGCGCGGATGGCCGAGCCGACCACCTCTTCCACCGACTGCCAGTCGCGCCGCAAATTCACCGCGCCGCCCGCGATGCCGCTTTCGAGCCGCGCCATGTCGAGCAGGTTGTTGACCAGCGCATGCAGTTCATGCGCCTGCGCGACGATGGCGCGCGCCGCCTCGGCATGCGCTTCGGGCGGCAGCGTCTGCTGCGACTCAGCCAGCGCGATCAATGCGGTGAGCGGCGTGCGCACGTCGTGCGAGATGGCGCCGAGCAGCGCGTTGCGCAAGCGCTCCGATTCCATCTCGACCACCGCCTGCTGCGCCACCTCCACATAGTGCACGCGCTCCAGCGCAATCGCGATCTGCCGGGCCAGCGTGTCGAGCTGCTGCGCCTGCTCCGGGATCAGCAGCCAGCGCGGCTGCGCCGGCGACAGCGCAAGCACGCCGCGCACCCGCATCGGCGCCTGCAGCGGCACGTAGTGCCAGGGCTGCGCCGCCAGCGTGGCGGTGGCAAGGCCTGCGGGCTGGCCGTGGCGGAAGGCCCAGTCGGCCACCTGCGCATCGAAGCCTTCGGGCGGGCCCTTGGGCAGCACGAGCTGGTCGGCCGCATCGGTGACCAGCACCAGCGCCTGGCCGCCGAAGTGCCCCTGCACCGCGGCGGCGCCCAGCGCCACCACCTGCGTGCTTTCGAGCGCGGCCGAGAGTTCGCGCGTGAGCTCGAACAGCGAGCGTGCGCGCCGCTCGCGGCTGGTCGACACGCCGGCCGCAAAGCGCAGCCCCGCCATCAGCTGGCCCACGAGCAGGCCCACGCCGAGCATGATCGCGAAGGTCAGCACGTACTGCACGTCGCTCACCGCGAACGACAGCCGCGGCGGCACAAAGAAATAGTCGAACGCCGCCACGTTGAGCAGCGCCGCGAGCGCCGAAGGCCCGCGGCCGAAGCGCATGGCCACGCCGACCACGCCCAGCATGAACAGCATCACGATGTTGGACAGCTCCAGCACATGGGCCAGCGGCGTGCACAGCAGCGTGAGCGCGATGCTCGCGGCCGTGGCCCAGGCGTAGCCCGGCCAGTGGACGGGTGCCTTCTCGTGGTCGCCGTCGTCGGCGCGCGTGGCGGCGATGGGCGCACGCGCCAGGCGGCGCGAACTGTCGGCGCGGCCGACCTCCATGATGTCGAGCGCGGGCGCGCGCCGGGCCAGCGCGCGCGGCAGCGGCATTGGCGTGGCGGGCCACCAGCGGCGCCAGCCGGTGGCCGGCTCCGGGCGCCCCAGCACCAGCGTGGCGCAGTTGAGGCGCCGCGCCTGTTCGGCCAGCTGCTCGGCCACGTCGGAGCCGGTGAGCACCGCAGTCGCTGCGCCCAGCTCTTCGGCCAGCTTGAGCACCGCGAGGATGCGGTCGCGCTCCTCGGCGGCGAGCCGCTGCAGCCGCGGCGTCTCGACGTACGCGGCATGCCAGCGCACGTTGAGCTGGCCCGCGAGCCGCGCCGCAGTGCGCACCGTCTGCGCGTCGCCCTCGTGCGGCCCGACGCACGCGAGGATCGCGCCCGAGGTGTTCCAGGCCTGCAGCTCGCCGCCCTGCCCGTCCTTTGCGTTGCGCCCGGCCGCGCCCGACTGCTCGACGCGCCAGCCGCGCACGTCGTCTTCCACATGCTCGGCGGTGCGGCGCAGCGCAATCTCGCGCAGCGCGATCAGGTTGCCCTTGCGGAAGAAATTCTGCGCAGCGCGCTCGGCCTGCTGCGGAAGGTAGACCTTGCCGGCCGCGAGCCGCGCCGCGAGTTCGTCGGGCGTGACGTCGACCAGCACCACCTCGTCGGCTTCGTCGAGCACGGTGTCGGGCACGGTCTCGTGCACCCGCACGCCGGTGATGGCGCCGACCGTGCCGTTGAGGCTTTCCAGATGCTGCACGTTGAGCGCCGACCACACCTCGATGCCCGCGGCCAGCAGCTCCTGAACGTCCTGCCAGCGCTTGGCATGGCGCGAGCCGGGCGCATTGGTGTGGGCCAGTTCGTCGACCAGCAGCACGGCGGGCCTGCGCGCGAGGGCGGCATCCAGATCGAACTCGGCGAGCCTGCGGCCGCGGTGGTCCACCTCGCGCAGCGGCAGCAGCTCGAGCCCCGCGAGCAGCGCGGCGGTTTCGCTGCGGCCATGGGTTTCGGCCACGCCGATGAGCACGTCGCGCCCCGCGGCACGCTCGCGCTGCGCGGCGCTCAGCATGGCCCAGGTCTTGCCGACGCCCGCGCTGGCGCCGAAATAGATGCGCAGCTTGCCGCGCAGTGCGCGCGCCTCGTCGCTGCGCAGTTGCGCGAGCAATGCGTCGGGGTCGGGACGGGGAATGTCGCTCATCGGCCACGCAGGTTAGCGCATCGTCCGACACGCATGCCAGCCGCGCACCGAACGATTCGCCCGGGGGCGAAGCATCGAATCTGCGGCGTCCCCAGAATGAACCACGTTGCAACCCGGAAGCTGCGCCCCATGAACATGGCCTCTCTCTTCAGCCCGGCACGCGCCGCCGGCAAGCGCCAGGGCCTGGCGCTCATCACGCTGTGCCTTGCCGTGCTGGTCGCACAGATCGACATGGCGGTGGTCAACCTCGGCACACGCCCCATCGGCGAATATTTCTCGGCGAGCGTCATCGCGCTGCAGTGGGTGCTCGACAGCTACAACCTGGTCTACGCGGTGCTGCTGCTCACCGGCGGCCTGCTGGCCGACCTCTATGGCCGGCGCCGCATCTTCATGGTGGGCGCGGCGGTCTTCACGGGCGCATCCCTGCTGTGCGCCATGGCGACTTCGGTCTGGCTGCTGGTCGCCGGGCGGGCACTCGCGGGCCTGGGTGCGGCGCTGCTGATGCCCGCATCGCTCGCGATCATCCGCGTGACCTGGCAGGACAGCGCGGAGCGCGGCCGGGCGCTCGGGATCTGGGCGGCATGCAACGGGCTCGCGATGGCCATCGGCGCACCGCTGGGCGGCGTGCTGATCCGCCACTTCGGCTGGCGCAGCATCTTTCTCGCGGTGATTCCGCTGGGCCTTGCCGCGCTGGTGCTGGCGCTGCCGTCCATTGCCGAATCGTCGGACCCCGAAGACCGCAGCTTCGACGCCATGGCCCAGGCCTTCGGCGCCCTGGCGCTCGGCGGCCTGGCCTTTGCCGCCATCCAGTCGCACGATGCACCGCGGCTCGCCGCCGCCGCGTGGGTGGCGGCCGCGGCCGCCTTCGTGCTGTTCGTGCGCATCGAGCGCGGCAAGGGCGCCGCCGCGCTGGTGCCGCTCGACATCTTCGGCGTGCCGGCGTTCCGCGGCGCGATGGCCGCCACCATCGGCATGACCTTCGGCATGTACGGCGCGCTGTTCCTGCTGCCGCTGACCTGGCAGGGCACCGGCATGCTCGATGCCGCGCACGCCGGCCTCGCGCTGATTCCGATGTCGCTGGTGTTCGTGGCGGTCTCTCCGTTCAGCGGCCGGCTGGCCGGGTGGCTGGGGCCGCGCGCCCTGACCTGCGGCGGGGTGGCGGTGATCGGCTGCGGGCTGCTGCTGATCGGCCTGGGCGCGCAGCGCGCCTCCATCGTGCCGGCCGAGCTCGGGCTGATGCTCACCGGGCTGGGCATGGGCCTGGCGACCGGGCCGCTGATGGGCGAAGCCGTCGGCGCCGTGGATGCGGCGCGCTCGGGCACGGCCGCTTCGCTCATCAACGTTGCGCGCATCGCGGGCGCGACGCTCGGCGTGGCGGCGCTCGGCGCGGTGTACGCCGCGGCGCACGGCGGCCCCGGCGGGTTGCGCCTGGCGATGTTCTGCGGCGCGGCGATGCAGATCGGCTGCGCGGCCTTCGCCTGGCACACGGCTCGCCCGCGTTGAACCGCGGCGGGGCTCGGCGGCCATGGCTTTGCCTCCTCAGCGCGCCGCTGCCGAAGCATCGAGCGCGAGATTCAGCGCCAGCACATTGACGCGCGGCTCGCCCAGCAAGCCCCAGAGCGGCGCCTGCGTGTGGCTGGCGACCAGCGCATTCACCTGCTCGGGCGGCAGGCCGCGCACGCGTGCCACGCGCGCCGCCTGGTAGTGCGCGGCAGCGGGGCTGATGTCGGGGTCGAGCCCGCTGGCCGAGGCCGTGACCAGATCGACCGGCACAGCCGCGGCATTGCCCGGGTCGGCGGCGCGCAGCGCCTCGATGCGCGCCTTGACCGCATCGGCCAGCGCCGGGTTGAGCGGCCCGAGGTTCGAGCCGCCCGAAGCGCTCGCGTTGTAGGGCTGCGGCGCAGTGGCCGAGGGCCGGCCCCAGAAGTGCTTCGGATCGCTGAAGTTCTGGCCGATGAGGCTGGAGCCCACGGTGGTGCCGCCCTGCACGACCAGGCTGCCGGCCGCCTGCGACGGAAACAGCGCCTTGGCGGCGCCGGTGACGGCCAGCGGATAGACCAGGCCGGTGAGCGCGCCCAGCAGCGCGAACAGCACGAGCGCGGGACGAATGATGTTGTTCATGGTGAAGAACTCCTCAGAACAGATGGACTGCGACCAGCAGCCAGTCGATCAGCTTGATGCCGATGAAGGGAACGAGCAGGCCGCCGAGGCCATAGATCGCCAGGTTGCGGCGCAGCAGCGCGGCCGCGCCCACCGGCCGGTAGCGCACGCCCTTGAGCGCGAGCGGAATCAAAAACACGATGACCAGTGCGTTGAAGATCACCGCCGAGAGAATCGCCGACGACGGGCTCGCGAGCCGCATCACGTTGAGCGCGCCGAGCTGCGGATAGGTCGAGACGAAGATCGCCGGAATGATCGCGAAGTACTTCGCCACGTCGTTCGCGATCGAGAAGGTGGTGAGCGAGCCGCGCGTCATCAAGAGCGCCTTGCCGGTCTCCACCACCTCGAGCAGCTTGGTCGGGTTCGAATCCAGGTCGACCATGTTGCCGGCCTCCTTCGCGGCCTGCGTGCCGCTGCCCATGGCCACCGCCACGTCGGCCTGCGCGAGGGCCGGCGCGTCGTTGGTGCCGTCGCCGGTCATCGCGACCAGTCGGCCTTCGGACTGGTACTTGCGGATCAGCGCAAGCTTGTCCTCGGGCGTGGCTTCGGCCAGGAAGTCGTCGACGCCGGCCTCGGCCGCAATGGCCGCGGCGGTGAGCTTGTTGTCGCCGGTGATCATCACGGTCTTGATGCCCATGCGGCGCAGCTCGGCAAAGCGCTCCTTGATGCCGGTCTTGACGATGTCCTTGAGCTCGACCACGCCGAGCACGCGGTTGCCCTCGGCCACGGCCAGCGGCGTGCTGCCGCGGCGCGCCGTTTCCTCGGACGCGCGCAGCACCTCGGCCGGCATGCTGCCGCCGAGCGATTCGACATGCCGGCGGATCGCATCGACGGCGCCCTTGCGCAGCAGCACCGCGTCGGTGTCGAGACTGTTCGGTGCAGCCGGCAGGTCGACGCCGCTCATGCGGGTCTGGGCCGTGAAGGATACGAAGCGCGCGCCCTCGACAGATGCGGCCTCCAGGCCATCGCGGCGAGCGAGTTCGACGATGCTGCGGCCCTCGGGCGTCTCATCAGCCAGCGAGGCGAGCATGGCGGCCCGCGCGAGGCGGCCCTTCGGCACGCCGGGTGCGGGCAGGAAAGCGCTGGCCTGGCGGTTGCCGTGCGTGATGGTGCCGGTCTTGTCGAGCAGCAGCACGTCGACGTCGCCGGCCGCCTCCACCGCGCGGCCCGAGGTCGCGATCACGTTGGCCTGCATCATGCGGCTCATGCCGGCCACGCCGACAGCCGAGAGCAGGCCGCCGATGGTGGTCGGGATCAGGCACACCAGGAGCGCCACCAGCGCGGTGAGCGACACCACGGCGCCTGCGCCCGCGGCCTCCACGCTGAACACCGAGAACGGCAGCAGCGTGACGGTGACCATCAGGAACACCAGCGTCAGCGCCACCAAGAGGATGGTGAGCGCAATCTCGTTGGGCGTCTTGTGGCGCTTGGCCGCCTCGACCATGCCGATCATGCGGTCGAGGAACGACTCGCCGGGGTTGACCGAGACGCGCACCACCAGCCAGTCGGACAGCACGCGCGTGCCACCGGTCACGGCCGAGAAGTCGCCGCCCGACTCGCGCACCACGGGCGCCGATTCGCCGGTGATGGCGCTCTCGTCGACCGAGGCCACGCCTTCGATCACTTCGCCGTCGAGCGGGATCACGTCGCCCGTTTCCACCAGCACCACGTCGCCCTTGCGCAGGTTGGGCGCCTGCTCGGGAAGCCACTGGCCGCCGTAGCGCGGCTCCTGCAGCTTCTTGGCCCAGGTGTCCTTGCGCAACCCGCGCAGCGAAGCAGCCTGCGCCTTGCTGCGGCCCTCGGCCAGGGCTTCGGCAAAGTTCGCGAACAGCACGGTGAACCACAGCCAGACGGTGATGGCCAGCACGAAGGCCGGCTTCATGCCGGTGTCGCCGGGGAAGCTCAGCGAATGCACCCAGAGCAGCGTCGTGAGGATGCTGCCGATGTAGACGATGAACATCACCGGATTGCGCCACTGCGTGCGCGGATTCAGCTTGGCGAAGGCGCCCCACAGCGCGGGCTTCACCAGTGCCGCGTCGAGCAGCGAAAGGGAGGTCTTCGAGTTGGTCATGGTGCGCTCCTTCATTTCCAGAGCACGAGGTGTTCGACCACCGGCCCCAGGGCCAGCGCCGGCACGTAGTTGAGAAGGCCGACCAGCAGCACGGTGCCGATCAGCAAAGAGACGAACAGCGGCCCGTGCGTGGGCAGCGTGCCGCCGGTGACCGGCAGGCGCTGCTTGGCCGCGAGCGAACCGGCAATGGCCAGCACCGGCACGATCACCGCGAAGCGGCCGAGCCACATCGCAAGCCCGAGCAGGCCGTTGTAGAACGGCGTGTTGGCGGACAGCCCCGCGAAGGCACTGCCGTTGTTGTTGGCGGCCGAGCTCAGCGCGTAAAGGATTTCGGAGAAGCCGTGCGCGCCGGGGTTCGCGATGCCGGCCTTGCCCGCGCCGGCCATCACCGCCACCGCCGTGCCGGCCAGCACCAGGACGGGCGTGACCAGGATGGCGATGGAGATCAGCTTCATCTCGCGCACCTCGATCTTCTTGCCGAGGTACTCGGGCGTGCGGCCGATCATCAGCCCCGCGATGAACACCGCGAGCATCGCGAAGATCAGCATGCCGTAAAGCCCGCTGCCCACGCCGCCGAACACCACCTCGCCCAGCTGCATCAGCACCATGGGCACCATGCCGCCGAGCGGTGTGAAGGAGTCGTGCATCGCGATCACCGCGCCGCACGAGGCGGCCGTGGTAACGGCGGCGAACAGCGCCGAGGCATCGATGCCGAAGCGCACCTCCTTGCCTTCCATGTTGCCGCCGCTCTGCAGCGCGCCGTGCAGCTGGTCGACGCCCAGCGCGCCGAGGAGCGGATTGCCGGCCTGTTCGGCGGGAATGACGACCATCACCGCGGCCACGAACATCACCGTCATCGCCGCGAGCACCGCCCAGCCCTGGCGCAGGTCGCCCGCCACGCGGCCGAATGCAAAGCACAGCGCCGCCGGGATCAGGAAGACCGCGATCATCTGCAGCAGGTTGGCGAGCGCGCTCGGGTTCTCGTACGGGTGCGCCGAGTTGGCGTTGAAGAAGCCACCGCCGTTGGTGCCGAGCATCTTGATGGCTTCCTGCGAAGCCACCGGGCCCATGGCGAGCGTCTGCCCGCCCGCCGCCGTGGCCTCGACCGTCTGCACGGTCTTGTAGGCATCGAAGTTCTGGATCACGCCCTGGCTCACGAAGAACACCGCGAGCACGAACGACAGCGGCACCAGCACCCAGAGCGTGATGCGCGTGAGGTCGGCCCAGAAGTTGCCGACCAGGCCCCTGGCCTTGCCGTCGCCGCGCCGCGCGAAGCCGCGTATCAGCGCGAAGGCCACCGCAATGCCGGTGGCGGCCGAGAAGAAGTTCTGCACCGCGAGCCCGAGCATCTGCGTGAGATAGCTCATGGCCGACTCGCCGGCATAGCCCTGCCAGTTGGTGTTGGAGACGAAGCTCACCGCGGTGTTGAAGGCCGAGTCGGGCGATACGGCGCCCATGCCCGCGGGATTCAGCGGCAGCCAGCCCTGCAGCCGCTGCAGCGCATAGACGAAGACCGCGCCCACGGCATTGAAGGCCAGCAGCGCAATGGCATAGCGCAGCCAGTGCATCGACTGCTCCGGCCTGGTGCCGGCGATCTTGTAGAGCGGCGCCTCGACGCGCTGCATCCAGCGCGGCACGCGCTCGTTGCACAGCGCGGCAAGGAACTTGCCGACGGGCCAGGCCAGCACCAGCAGTGCGGCCAGGAAAAGAGCCAACAGGCCCCATGCGGAGGAAGTCATTTCAGAACTCCTCGGCACAGATCAGTGCGAACACGAGGTAAGCGAACAGGACCACGGCAACCAGCGCGCCGAAGCCATAGAGCGCTTCGAGGCCGATCACGATGCGTCTCCTTCTGCTGCTACCGCGTTCCTCGGCGCGCCGAGCCGGTCCAGCCCCACAGCCATGGCCGCCACCACGGCCCACAGCGCCAGCAAGGCGCCCATCCAGACGAAGTCCATTCATCACTCCTCAAGCGAAAACAAGGACTCGAGTCTCGGCAGGCGCCCGTAAAAACGGGGAACAGAGTCGGCCGGGGCGCATAAAGAAACCGTAAAGGCGTCCCCTCCTCTTCAAAGGGCTCGACAACACCTCGGCTGTCATTTGATAATCAAAGCAAGCTCTTTGAATAAAAAAGGATGACCACGCGCCCGCTCGACGCCAAGCCCGGCTGGATGCCGCACCAGCCGGCGGACCGCATCCTGTCCACGCTCAAGACCCGTGGCGCGCTCGGCATTCCCGACATCGCCAAGGTGCTCGACGTCACGGTGGAGGCCGTGCGCCAGCAGATGGCCAAGCTGCAGGCCGAGGGCCTGGTCGATGCCGAGAGCCGCCCGGCGGGCCGCGGCAGGCCCACGCAGATATGGCGCCTCACCGGCGCCGGCCACGCCCGCTTTCCCGACACGCACGCCGAGATGACGGTGCAGATGATCAGCGCCGTCATCAGCGTGTTCGGCGAGAAGGGCATGGACCGGCTCATCGGCGCGCGCGAGGAGGCCATGCGCACCAACTACCGCGAGGCCATGCGCGGCGCGCGCAGCCTGAAGAACAAGCTCGAGCGGCTGGCCGAAATCCGCAGCCGCGAGGGCTACATGGCCGAGCTGCGGCCCGAGGGCGACGGCTTCCTCTTCATCGAGAACCATTGCCCCATCTGCACCGCGGCGCGCGCCTGCACCGGCTTTTGCCGCAGCGAGCTCCAGCTCTTCGACGAAGTGCTGGGCCCCGGCGTGAGCGTGAGCCGCGTCGAGCATGTGCTCGCCGGCGCGCGGCGCTGCGCCTACCAGGTGAGCCCGAAGAGCGCGCCCTGATCCGATTCGATTTCTTCTAAACCCGAAAGGAAAACCCACCATGGAACACACCCTGCCGCCCCTGCCATACGCCCTTGACGCGCTGGCACCCGAGTACTCGAAGGAAACCCTCGAGTACCACTACGGCAAGCACCACAACGCCTACGTGGTGAACCTCAACAACCTGCAAAAGGGCACCGAGTTCGAGTCGATGCCTCTCGAGGACATCGTCAGGAAGTCCAGCGGCGGCATCTACAACAACGCCGCCCAGATCTGGAACCACACCTTCTTCTGGAGCTGCATGAAGCCCCAGGGCGGCGGTGCTCCCACGGGCGCGCTGGCCAAGGCCATCGATGCCAAGTGGGGCAACTACGACGCCTTCAAGGAAGCCTTCGTGAAGTCGGCCGTGGGCAACTTCGGCTCGGGCTGGACCTGGCTGGTGAAGAAGGCCGACGGCTCGGTGGACATCGTGAA